>NZ_JABANZ010000016.1:0-73542 GCF_013074405.1 Erwinia sp. JH02 | reverse complement strand
CGTTTTGCACAGCCGCAGGCTGCCCGCAGGGCGAGCGCCAGGGATGGCGCGAGTGATCCCCCTCTCTCACCACCATATTCTAAGAGAATGCCTGAACGAAAGTTCAGGCATTTTTTTTGCCTGTACGTAGGGGTCGGGCATGCCCGACCTGGACGAGGCATGCCTCGCCCCTACATCAGGGAAGGTACGAGTCTCGCCCTATTCAAGAATAATGCCTGTACGTAGGGGTCGGGCATGCCCGACCCGGGACGAGGTATCAGGGATGACCCCGTCAAAACAATAAATGTGATCTGCCGCACAAACGGACTACTCGAATATCCTCCACATTTATTATCTTGACCCCCTTTATTCTCACCTCTTATAACAGCCAGGTATCCCATGAATGATATTACCCAACTGCTGAAAAGCCATCGCAGCGATCGTAGCTACCTTGATAAACCTGTCGCCGACAGCATTATTGATGACATTGTTGAAGCAGCGTGGCTTGCACCGACCTCCGTCAACTCGCAGCAGGTATCACTGGTTGTTGTACGCGATGCCGCTACCCGCGCCCGCATTGCCGAAATCGCCGGTGGCCAACCGTGGATCGCAAAAGCACCGGTATTTATCACCTTCGTGCTGGATATGTACAAAAGCCAGCAGGGTATTGCCGCAGAAGGTAAAACGCAGATTGCGCATGAAAGCCTGGAAAGCCTGATCTCTGGATCGACTGATATTGGTATCGCGCTGGGTGCGGTGATGACGGCGGCCCGTTCACACGGGCTGGGCGTCGTGCCGATTGGCGGGATCCGCCGTGAACCAGAAGCCATGATTGAGCTGCTGAATCTGCCTGAACTGACCTTCCCGGTGGCGGGCGTGGTGCTGGGCTATGTCGATGAACCCGCCGTGCAGAAGCCCCGCATGTCGCTGGCAGGCTTCCGTCACGAAGAACGTTATGACAGCACCTCATTGCCAGACGTGATTAAAGCTTACAACGAAGTTCTGGTGGCACACTGGAACAGTACCGGGCGTACCGATGGTGATAACTGGGGCAACAACACCGCCAGCTATTATCAGAATATCTATTTCCCGAACGTTCAGCCGGCTATCCTGAAACAGGGTTTCGGCATCAATAAATAAACAAAAAAAGCCCGGCACTGCCGGGCTTTGATTCGTACAGGGCGATCGCAGACCGCCCCGCTTTCATCTCTGATTAACTGTAAGCAAGCAGTGCTCGTTGGCAAAGCTCTGAACGCACACAGTCCTCTTTATCAAAACGTACCACGCCAATCATCTCGTCTTCCTCGAAGCGCGCCATCGCGTCGCTGAGGCCAGACTTCACATGAGCCGGCAAGTCACACTGGGTGATATCACCGTTAACGATGACCGTGACGTTTTCTCCAAGGCGAGTTAAGAACATTTTCATTTGGGCTGCGGTGACATTCTGCGCCTCATCCAAAATAACCACCGCGTTCTCGAAGGTACGACCGCGCATATAGGCAAAAGGCGCAATTTCCACTTTGCCTATTTCGGGGCGCAGGCAGTACTGCATAAAGGACGATCCCAGACGTTTAACCAGAACGTCATATACTGGCCGGAAGTACGGGGCAAATTTCTCGGAGATATCTCCGGGCAGGAATCCCAAATCCTCATCTGCCTGAAGGACCGGACGAGTCACTATGATCCTGTCGACATCCTTATGTATCAGGGCCTCGGCTGCTTTCGCAGCGCTGATCCAGGTTTTACCGCATCCGGCTTCACCGGTGGCAAAGATCAGCTTTTTGTTTTCTATGGCGTGGAGATAGTGCGCCTGAGCTTCATTTCTGGCTTCAATCGGTGAATGATCGCGGGTATCGCGAGCCATACCAATGGAATCCAGCCCACCCATCTGCACCAGCGAGGTGACCGATTCTTCTTCACGCTGACGATGACTGCGTGAATCGCTACGAAGCACACGTTTTGCTTCACGACGCGCTTTGATCACTGCTTTCTGTCTTCCCATAGTGGCACCTTACAGTTGGTTTCATTTCCCGCATCGGTATATCGATGCGATTACGTGAACGCTTTAGAGGTCGTGGCTTCCTTTTAAGCCTTGTCTGGCCGTTGAAACAAATGCACAGCAGAAATCATGCCCGCCATGCACCGGTAAGGGTTAAAGGAATTGAGTAGCCGTTGAGTTGTGAAAGAAGAGAAAGCTGAAGAGGAAATGTTTTCCTCGCAAATATTCGCGATATGAGACTTTTTGACGACTGGCCCGGTAAAGGACTTCTGCATTCGCTATCTCCAGAGTGGAAAACTATATGCGAAAATCAACAGCAATTTCATATTCTTCATATTAGCGAAGAAATGCAACACTTTTTTTAACGTTATTATGACATTCAGATGAATGCATTTAAAATCATGAAGTTATAATTATATGTTTATTAACAATGGCGAGGTGGCGAAGATGGGCTGTGTGATTTTTAATCAGTTTGACTTTATTGATGCTAAGAATCATCCCAGCATAACGAGCTTAGAATTAGCGGATTAAGATTAATCCGCTAATTAAGATTAAGCCTCCAGCAATCCCTGTGCCAGATAGTGCTGGGCATCGGCAACGCCGGGAAGAACGAAGAAATACCCCCCGCCGATCGGTTTTATATATTCTTCCAGCGCTTCGCCATTAAGTCGTTTTTGCACGGCCAGAAAACCTTTTTCTAAATCGTGCTGATAACAAACAAATAACAGCCCCATTTCCAACTGTCCGGCGTTAGAGACACCCAGAGAATAGCTGTAACCACGACGCAGCATCAGGCTGCTTTGCGTTTCCGGCGTACGCGGGTTCGCCAGACGGATATGCGCGTCCATCGGGATGACATCCCCGTTGGGATCGCTCGCATAATCCGGCACATCGTGCTCTTTGTGCATACCCAGTGGCGCACCGCTGTGCTTTTCACGACCAAAGATGGTTTGCTGTTCACGTAACGGCGTACGGTCCCAGAACTCCACATGGAACTGAATGATACGTGCCGCCTGATAGCTGCCGCCCAGCGTCCACGCCGGTTCGCCCTGCGCTTTGCTGACCCACAGAATATTATCCATCAGACTGTTATCGGTGCTGTCCGGGTTAGCCGTACCGTCCTTGAAGCCCAGCAGATTAATCGGCGTCTCTTTGCCTTTGCTGCGCGCTGCGTGGTCGGAGATAAACCCTTCACGCCGCCAGCGTACGCTCAGCAGATCCGGCGAATGCTTGATAATATCGCGCAGCGCGTGGATGACCGTATCATTGGTATTGGCGCAAATCTGCAGCAGCACATCGCCGTGGCACAGGCTGGCATCAAGCGAATCGTTAGGGAAGCGCGTCATCCGCTGTAATTTCAGCGGTTTTAACGCTTGCAGGCCAAAACGCTCGTCAAACAGGGATGTGCCAACAGAAACGGTAATGGTGAGGTTATCCGGGTAGATATCCTCCCCCAGAATGCCGGAGTCCATCGGTGGCAGCTGCGGGTTGGTCACCAGCGGGGCTTTACCGCCGGTGGTCAGAAACGCAATACGGTCGGTTAACAGCCTGAACAGACGCACCAGATCGGCTTTGTCCGTGGCCAGTACATCAAACGCCACCAGCATCATCGCCGCCTGCTGCGGCGTGGTGATCCCCGCCTGATGCGCACCATAGAACGGCTGACGTTCCTGGCGGGCGCCAGGTGACAGCGTTCCGGGTGATGAGGTTTTCTCGTCACTGGCCGCATGAACCGGACAACCGCCCGCCACTACCAGGGCACCACTGAGGATGCCCATTCCTTTCAGTAAACGACGACGTGACGCTAACGCCACACCGTCAACAGGTTTTGCCATTTCTGATTAATCCAGACCGAGCGTACCACGCAGCAGGGAAAGGTCTTCGGCCAGCGCCGTAATAGGACCTTTCAGTGCCGTGCGATCAGCATCAGTCAATTTCTCGTAAGATTCATAGCCGTCTTTGGTACGGTACTTCGCCAGAATGGTATCGACTTTTTTGAAGTTACCGTCCACTTTCGCCAGCAGTTCAGGGTCAGATTTCTGCACCAGCGGACGCAGCAGGTTGACGATCTTCTGCGCGCCATCAACGTTGGCCTGGAAATCCCACAGGTCAGTACGGCTGTAGCGGTCTTCTTCACCCGAAATTTTGCTGGAAGCGACTTCCTCAATCAGACCCGCAGCACCGCCAACCACTTTGCCCGGAGGGAAAGCCAGTTCACTGATACGGGTCTGCAGATCCAGCACATCTTTGTACAGCTGGTCGGCGAATTTATCCATACCTTTGGTGGTGTTATCGGCAAATAACACTTTTTCCAGACGGTGGAAGCCGGTGAAGTTAGGATCCTCTGCTTTCTTCTCGAAATCATCTTCACGAGCATCAATCTGACCATCGAGATCGGAGAACAGCTCAGCAATCGGCTCAATACGCTCGTAGTGCTGACGGGTTGGCGCAAACAGGGCTTTCGCTTTCGCCAGATCGCCCGCTTTCACGGCATCTGTGAAGGCTTTGGTGCCGGTGACCAGCTGGGCCACTTCCTGAGTGACATACAGCTTATAATCAGCAATCGGCCCAACCAGTTGCAGTACATCCGGCTTGCCGTCGTTCACTTTACTGCCGTTCGCTTTCACGATCAGCTTGCCTTTCGGGTTGCTCAGCAGGCCGCAGGTAATATCGTACTCACCCGCTTCCAGATTCGCGGTCAGCTTCTGGGTGAAGGATGGCGCGATATTTTCACGCTCTTCCACCACCATTACGCCTTTCAGAATCTCCCACTCCAGCGCTTTCTGGCTGTTGTTCTTAATGATGAACTGCGTTTTGCCTGCATCCACGGTCAGTGTCATCGGTTCACACTGTTTATCGGTCACGCTGACGTTAACCTGTGGGATATCGGCAGCCAGCGCTGCGCCGGATGAAGTCAGGGCGGCCAGCAGGGCAGCATTCAGTGCGTGGCGGCGAAAGTGTGTGGTCATTGAGTCATCCCAGTCAAAGTGTTGTTAACGGCAGACCATCAGCCTGCCAGACAGATTCAGCGCGTGGTACGCGCAGAGGTCGATACAGAGCGCGCAGGCAGTGCAAACAGCAGCAACGCAGGAATCAGATAGATAAACCACACCGCGACTTCACTGACGCTTGGCGCTTCCTGATAGCCCAGCAGGCCCTCCAGTAAGGTGCCAACAACGCTGTGGGTGGTCAGGGTGTTACTCAAATCAAACGCCACGTCCTGGAAGTGATTCCATAACCCGGCTTCATGAAAGGCGCGGATCGCCCCTGCGGCCAGTCCGGCAGCGACGAAAATAATGAACAGGCTGGTCCATTTAAAGAAGCTGGCCAGGTTAAGGCGCACCCCACCCCAGTAAATCAGCATACCCAGCACTACCGCAGTGCCAAGGCCGAGCATCGCACCCAGCGGTGGCGCATAGCCCACATCCTGCTGGAACGCGGCCAGCAGGAAAAAGACGGATTCCAGCCCTTCACGCGCCACGGCAAGGAACACCATCATGATCAGCGCCCAGCCGCTGCTGTTGCCCTTCTGTAACGCGCTATCAACAGCCTCTTCCAGCTGTGCCTTTACGTTACGTGAGACTTTACGCATCCAGAACACCATCCAGGTGAGGATCACCACGGCAACGGCGGCAACCAGGCCTTCAAACAGCTCCTGCTCTTTCTGCGGGAACTCGCCCGTGGTTTCATTGATAAACCAGCCGAGTGCAAGGCACAGCGCGGCAGCAACAAACACCCCAATCCACATGGCACCAAACCACTGACTGCGCTGGGTGCGTTTCAGGTAACTGGCGATCAGGCTGACAATCAGCGCCGCTTCCAATCCTTCGCGTAACATAATAAGAAACGGGACAAACATGCCATACACCTCAAAGCGTGAAATTAGGTCAAAACCAGTAAAGATAAGTAAAATAAAAACGATATTGATTATCATTATCGGGCGACTAATTACAAGATGGCGGAACGATATTTTCGTGTTTTGCGAGATGGGAAAAATTAAGCAAATGTAACGATGACGACAGGGCTTTCTCCCGCTCGTTCCCGACGGACAGACAGGAGCGAGGGCATAAAACGGGAAAGCGAGCTGAATTGCAGAGGGGGAAGATTCGCTGGTACCGGGCGGCACCAGCGAAGAGGAGAGCTTAGTCGGCCTGATATTCGGCTTCAGCGGCATCAAAACGCTGCTCAGCAGCGGCAGATGGCCCTTTGCCCAGCAGGCTGAAGACCACAATCGCGATACTGCCGAACAGGAAGCCTGGAATAATCTCATAGAGGTCAAACCATTCGTATTGTTTCCATACCAGCACGGTCGCCGCACCGACGATCATCCCGGCCAGTGCACCGTTACGCGTCATACGTCTCCAGACAAGAGAGAGCAGAACCACCGGACCAAATGCCGCACCGAAGCCAGCCCAGGCATAGCTCACCAGACCCAGTACACGGTTGTCCGGATTCGCGGCCAGCGCAATAGCAATTGCCGCCACCAGCAGCACCATCAAGCGCCCCACCCACACCAGCTCACGCTGGCTGGCCCCTTTACGCAGGAAGTTCTTATACAGATCTTCCGTCAGTGCGCTGGAGCACACCAGCAGCTGGCAACTGAGCGTTGACATCACCGCCGCCAGAATCGCGGACAGCAGGATCCCGGCAATCCATGGGTTAAACAAGATGCGCGCCAGTTCAATAAAGATACGCTCACTATTCTGCGAAACCTCGCCCGCCAGTGCAGGGTTGTTCTGGAAGTAGGCGATACCAAAGAAGCCCACGGCGACAGCACCCGCCAGGCACAGAATCATCCAGATCATCCCGATACGACGTGCGGTACGAATAGAACGGTGAGAATCCGCCGCCATAAAACGCGCCAGAATATGCGGCTGGCCGAAGTAGCCCAGCCCCCAGCCCAGCAGGGAGATAATCGCCACAAAGTTGAGATTTTTCAGCATATCGACATTGGCAAGGCTCTTGGCTTTGATCACGACCATCGCATCGTCCAGACCACCGACCGCAAGAATGACCATCACCGGCGTCAGGATCAGGGCAAAAATCATCAGGCTGGCCTGCACCGTGTCGGTCCAGCTGACTGCGAGGAAACCGCCAACGAACGTATAAACGATAGTGGCAGCGGCACCGGCCCACAGGGCTGTCTGGTAACTCATACCGAAGGTACTTTCGAACAGTCGCGCACCCGCCACCACGCCAGAAGCGCAGTAGATGGTGAAGAAGATCAGGATGACCACGGCGGAGATCACGCGCAATAGCTTGCTGGTGTCTTCAAAACGGCTGGAGAAGTAGTCCGGCAACGTCAGGGCATTGCCGTGATGCTCAGTCTGCACGCGCAAACGGCCCGCGACAATTTTCCAGTTCAGATACGCCCCCAGGGTCAGGCCAATGGCGATCCAGCTTTTTGAAATCCCGGCAAGGAAGATAGCGCCCGGCAGGCCCATCAGCAGCCAGCCGCTCATATCGGACGCACCGGCAGAGAGTGCCGTCACAACAGCACCTAAACTACGACCACCGAGAATATAGTCATCAAAGTTTTTCGTTGAACGGTATGCGATGAAACCAATCAGCACCATGCCAAGAATATAAACACAAAATGTCACCATCATGGGTGTACTTACAGTCATTTAAGTTCTCCACTTATTATTCGTTTCCACAGCGGGAGGCTGCATATGCGTCATCTGCCGGAACGAAGCAGACCGGCGCACGGGGGGGCATCCAGCCGGGGGGCGGTATCCTGCCGTAAACGGCTGTGTGGCACAAACGATTTAACACAGCTCGTACATCCATTTCACCAGGTTGTTACTATTAAATGCCAGCAGGTTGCACTCCATCACACTTCACCGGGTTGCACCCGCACAGCAACCCCATAAAAACCAGGCTTAACGGCGCCTTCACGAACCTGGCGAGTTTCTTGCAGCAATATCCATGCCGCTTTTTTTACGTTAACAAAAAGCCCATTTTTAAGTTTGAGGAGAGGGTCACATTTAACGAGGTTGCACAAAGTTGCAACATCAGTGATATTGCACCCTATCATTTGTTATCTACTGATTCAGGAGCTGTAAGGCATGGGCACAACTACCATGGGTGTGAAACTGGACGATGCAACACGCGACCGGATTAAACAGGCCGCGCTGCAGATTGACCGTACGCCGCACTGGCTGATCAAGCAGGCCATTTTCAACTATCTGCAACAGATCGAACAAGGCACCACGCTGGCCGAGCTCCCCACCAGCACCCTCGCTGTAGAGAGTGATGTACGCCCGTCGGAAGAAACGCACCAGCCCTTCCTGGATTTTGCCGAGCAGATCCTGCCGCAGTCGGTCGCCCGTGCCGCCATCACATCCGCCTGGCGCCGCCCGGAAACCGAAGCGGTGCCCATGCTGCTGGAGCAGGCGCGTTTACCGCAGCCTCTGGCAGAGTCTACCCATCGCCTGGCTTATCAGCTGGCGGACAAGCTCCGGCACCAAAAAGGGGCGGGCGGGCGCGCCGGAATGGTGCAAAGTCTGCTCCAGGAGTTCTCACTCTCCTCCCAGGAAGGCGTGGCGTTGATGTGCCTGGCCGAAGCCTTACTGCGTATTCCTGACAAACCGACCCGTGATGCCCTCATCCGCGATAAAATCAGCAACGGTAACTGGCATTCTCACCTGGGGCGCAGCCCGTCGATGTTCGTCAATGCCGCCACCTGGGGGCTACTGTTTACGGGCCGCCTGGTCTCGACCCATAACGAAGCCAATCTGTCACGCTCGCTCAACCGGATTATCGGCAAAAGCGGTGAGCCCTTGATCCGTAAAGGGGTCGATATGGCGATGCGCCTGATGGGCGAGCAGTTCGTCACCGGGGAAACCATCGCCGAAGCGCTGGCCAATGCCCGCAAGCTGGAAGAGACCGGTTTCCGCTACTCCTACGATATGCTGGGTGAAGCGGCGCTGACGGCGCAGGATGCCAGGGCTTATCTGCTCTCCTATCAGCAGGCGATCCATGCCATCGGCAAAGCGTCTAACGGTCGTGGCATTTATGAAGGCCCGGGGATCTCCATCAAGCTTTCTGCCCTGCACCCGCGCTACAGCCGTGCGCAATATGAACGCGTAATGGAAGAGCTATACCCGATCCTGAAATCACTGACGCTGCTGGCACGCAGCTACGATATCGGTATCAATATCGATGCTGAAGAAGCCGACCGCCTTGAGCTGTCGCTCGACCTGTTGGAAAAACTCTGCTTTGAACCGGAGCTGGAAGGCTGGAACGGCATTGGTTTTGTGATCCAGGCCTATATGAAACGCTGCCCGATGGTGATCGACTATCTGACCGACCTGGCACAACGCAGCCGTCGCCGTCTGATGATCCGTCTGGTAAAAGGGGCCTACTGGGACAGCGAAATCAAACGCGCCCAGACGGACGGACTGGAAGGCTACCCGGTCTACACGCGCAAGGTGTATACCGATATCTCCTACCTTGCCTGTGCCCGCAAACTGCTGGCGGTGCCGAACCTGATTTACCCGCAGTTCGCCACCCACAACGCCCATACGCTGGCGGCAATCTATCAGCTGGCAGGCAACAACTACTATCCCGGCCAGTATGAATTCCAGTGTCTGCATGGCATGGGAGAACCGCTGTACGAGCAGGTCGTGGGGAAAGTTGCCGATGGCAAACTCAACCGCCCTTGCCGCATTTATGCCCCGGTCGGGACACACGAAACGCTGCTCGCCTACCTGGTGCGCCGCCTGCTGGAAAACGGCGCGAATACCTCCTTCGTTAACCGTATTGCCGATGCCACCCTGCCGCTGGACGAACTGGTGGCCGACCCGGTGTCTGCCGTGGAAACTCTGGCACGTAGCGAAGGTGCGGTCGGTCTGCCCCACCCGAAAATCCCGTTACCGCGCGAGCTGTATGGCGAACACCGTCAAAACTCATCCGGGCTGGACCTCGCCAACGAACATCGTCTGGCGTCACTGTCGAGCGCACTGCTGAACAGCGCCAGCCAGACCTGGCAGGTGCAACCGCTGATTGATGGCCCGCTGGCCGCTGGCGACAGTATTCCGGTGATCAACCCGGCAGAACCGCTGGATGTGGTGGGCTATGTGCGCAGTGCGACCCCGGAAGACGTTTCCGCCGCGCTGGATGCCGCCACCCGCGTTGGGCCTATCTGGTTCGCCACCCCGCCGCAGGAACGCGCCGCCATTCTGGAGCGCGCCGCCGTCATGATGGAGGGCCAGATGCAGCGCCTGATCGGCATTCTGGTGCGTGAAGCGGGTAAAACCTTCAATAATGCCATTGCCGAAGTCCGTGAAGCCGTGGACTTCCTGCACTATTACGCGGGTCAGGTCCGCGACGATTTCGATAATGAAACCCACCGCCCGCTTGGCCCGGTGGTCTGCATCAGCCCGTGGAACTTCCCGCTGGCGATCTTCAGCGGCCAGATTGCCGCCGCACTGGCCGCCGGTAACAGCGTGCTGGCCAAACCGGCAGAGCAGACGCCTCTGATTGCAGCTCAGGCCGTTGCCATTCTGCATGAAGCTGGCGTACCACCGGGTGCATTACAACTGCTGCCCGGCAGCGGTGAGACCGTGGGGGCGCAGCTGGTGCAGGACGACCGCGTACGCGGCGTGATGTTTACCGGCTCAACCGCCGTTGCCACCCTGCTTCAGCGTAATCTGGCCGGTCGTCTGGATCCGCAGGGCCGCCCGACGCCGCTGGTGGCGGAAACCGGTGGAATGAATGCGATGATCGTCGACTCCTCAGCCCTGACCGAGCAGGTGGTGACCGATATCGTCGCTTCTGCCTTCGACAGCGCAGGACAGCGTTGCTCCGCCCTGCGCCTGCTGTGCGTGCAGGACGATGTAGCAGAACATACGTTAACCATGCTCCGGGGCGCGATGGCTGAATGCCGTATGGGCAACCCGGAACGTTTCTCCACCGACATTGGTCCGGTGATTGATGCCGATGCCAAAGCGGGCATTGAGCAACATATTGAGGCGATGCGCAGCAAAGGCTTTACCGTGTTCCAGGCGGCACAACCGCAGGCACCGGGCCGCCGCGAGTGGCAGACCGGCACCTTCGTGATGCCTACGCTGATTGAATTAAACAAGGTAGAAGACCTGACCCGCGAGATCTTCGGTCCGGTACTGCACGTGGTGCGTTATGCGCGCAGCACCCTGCCGCAGGTGATTGAGCAGATCAATGCCTCGGGTTACGGGCTGACGCTGGGTGTACATACGCGCATCGATGAGACGATCCATCAGGTGGTGCAGAAGGCGCATGTGGGCAACCTCTACGTTAACCGTAATATGGTCGGTGCGGTGGTGGGTGTGCAACCCTTTGGTGGCGAGGGCCTGTCCGGCACCGGGCCGAAAGCCGGTGGTCCGCTCTACCTTTATCGTCTGCTCTCCTCGCGCCCGGATGATGCGCTGTCCGTCACCCTCAATCGCCAGGACAAAGAGCGCCCGGTGGATGCCGCACTGCGTCCGGCACTGCTTGCGGCACATGACGCACTGAGTGAATGGGCAGCCGACCGCCCCCCTCTGGCGGCCTGCTGCGCACGCTTTGCCGAGCTGGGCCAGGGCGGAACGATCCGCCTGCTGCCAGGACCTACGGGTGAACGCAATACCTTTGCGTTACTGCCGCGTGAGCAGGTGCTGTGTCTGGCAGACAACGAGCAAGATGCGCTGGTGCAACTGGCGGCCGTGACAGCCGTGGGCAGCCGTGCGCTGTGGACGGAAGATGACCTCCATCGTAGCCTGTGGCAGCAGCTGCCATCCGCGGTACAGCAGCGCATTGATTTCGCAGCACAGCCACTGGAGAGCAAAACCATTGATGCGGTGATTTACCACGGTGATGCCGACCAGTTACGTGACCTGTGCCAGGCCGTGGCAGCCCGCGACGGTGCGATTATTACCGTACAGGGCTTTGCCCGTGGGGAAACCAATCTGCTGCTGGAGCGCCTGCTGCTGGAGCGTTCGCTGAGTGTGAATACGGCAGCGGCCGGGGGGAATGCCAGCCTGATGACCATCGGTTAACGCCTCATCTCATGACACGGGGCGACCGGAAAAAATGGCCGCCCCCTGAGGTATACCCACAAAAATGAATGGCTTCCCGTCTGGCGTCAGGCCCGGGGCCAGTTTGAGCACGCCGGAGCGGCAAAATCCGCATCCCTGCGGGCCTCGGCACGCGGCGTCCCTGCCGCGTGACGTCCGGCTTACCTCAAACTGGCCCCATCCCCGCAGAACGTCTGCTCGCTGTGGGTATTACCCCCCCCCCAACTTGTGACAGCCTCTGCTGATTGATTTGAATCAGGATTTTGGATCTGGGTTTTGACCTGGATTTTGACGTTGAGGCGGCATTCAGCAGCGCTGAGGAAGCACAGTGAACCAGGACGAACCGCCAGGACGGCGGTGAGAGGGAGAGCCGGCACAGGGATGTGCCGTCACGACCAGTGCGTTGGTGAACGACGCTTGCGAAGGCATCCACGCAGTGGACGCAGCGCCTGCCGCAAAGCCCGGGTCCCCAGGGCGGCGGCGACTGGCCGCCCTGGGTCGCTCAGCCCGCGCAGCGGGAAAGCGAAACGCCCTTGACGTTGACGTTGACCTGAACCTGGCCATCGTGCAGGCCCGCGTCACTGGCCGACCAGAAAAGAAGGTGGCTGCAAATAATGCAGGTCTTGTTTTGTGGGGATCCTCAGAGGTCTCCCCTCTCTTCTCACCCCTCAAACTTCATCCGCAGTAGCTTCGGGTAGATAAACAGCGACTGGCCCCAGCCGCGATTCAGCAGCGTCCACACGCCGACCGAACACCCTACGCACAGCAACACCATCAGCGGCGGGAAACCCACGGCCCACAGCAGCGAAAATGCCTGGCTGGCAAACAGCTGGTGACCCACGGCATACAGGATCGCTGACAGACCAAAGAACTCAATAAAGATGCGGTGCAGCACGTAGATCTGCAATGTGTTCTTCCCCACCCAGTTGAGCCAGTGCATCGAAAACATCCTGTTCAGTGCGCGGCAGAACGCGATACTGCCGAGGATCGCCAGCACACACAGGAACAGGCTCTGTTCCAGGCCAAGCAGGCTGTGCGCGATTGTCAGCAGCAACAGCAGCGTCCAGGGCAGCAGGTTATCGCGTCGCCATTCGCTCCAACGGATCAGTATCTCGCTGTAAAATGCACCAAACAGGAAGAAGACAAAGTATTGCGACAGGCTTTCCGGCCCCCAGCCAGGGATGATGCCGGTCACCGCCGCATAGTTCAGCCCCACCGCCAGCAGCATGATCAGCGGTTTCTGTTGACGAAACAGCCGCGCAAACACGAAGAACAGCGCCAGTGCGTAGAGATACCAGGAGGAACTCATCGCCAGCAACATCAGTTTGAGAAACTGCCACGGCGAGTCGGCCCAGGCGGCATTAATATTACCGGAGAGATGCTCACCCATCATGCTGACCGACACGCCATTAATCATCAGCCACTGAATCAAGCCCCAGAGAAAATAGAGGTAGAACAGGTTCGTTACACGACTGGTGAATACCTGTTTCCAGGGACGATTCAGAATAGCATTGGCCGCCAGCAGGCCAGAAACGAAGAAGAAAGCCGGCATACGTAACGGGGAAAGCTGGTTATTAAACGCCAGCCAGAGTTTGGCCGGTAACTGCCCGGCGGTCAGTAAAGGGGCAATATCGGCATAACCAGGAAGGACCACGTGATAAAGCACCACAAGTAAAATACAGCCGCCTTTCAGGGTATTAACCCAGGCGATATCTTTTTTGGTCGTCATATTCATGACAATACTCCTGCTGTGAGCATCTGATGTTGATAAAAGGGAAAGGCATCCTCCGTCACGGTCTTTTTATATTTTTTATGGGTATCGATAAAAATATACCCGTCATACTGATCTGCATGGCGGGTATAAAGATGGCCGAGTTTATCGGCCAGGTATGAAAAAATTAGCCGTTGTTAACGACTTTCTCCGCAGGCTGCGGTTTGCGCAGCAGCCTCGGGTACATAAAGAGTGCTTTACCCGGCCCGCGATTCAGCAGATTCCAGGCGATCAGCGAGATACAGGTGGTGATGCTTACCGCGAAAATCGGCAGCAGCAGTGCCCAGGCCAGTGAGAAGCCCTGGTTGTCGAACAGACCGTATTTCACCGCCAGCGTCAGCATGGTCAGGCCCAGCAGTTCGATAAAGATGCGGTGCAGTACGTAGATTTGCAGCGTGTTGCGGCCAATCCAGTTCAGCCACCCCATATTGAAGCGGTTATTCAGCGCCCGGCACAGCACAATACCCGCGACAATCGCGACGATGCAGTAAAACGGATTTTTCATCATCCCCGCGGCATGATGCGCCACGCCAACCAGCACCATCGCCCCTAACAGAGCCAGATGACGGCGCGACAGCTGGCTGATCTCCACCAGCGTGTGGCTGAAGAAGGCCCCCAGGACAAAGTAGACAAAGTTCTGCACCACGCCATTCGGGCCCCAGCCAGGCACCAGATGAAATTGCGTGGCATAGTTCAGCAGCACCGCGCCCACCAGCAGCGCAACTTTTTGACGATGGAACAATTTCGCCGCGATAAAATAGCCCGCCAGCGCATACAAATACCACAGGCTGGTCATCGACAGCGTTAGCAGCTTAACGAACTCCAGCGGCGAACTGGCATAAGCGGCATTGACGGCGGTGGAGAGTTTCTGTCCAATCAAATTGGCGGAAATATTGTAGATACTTGCCCACTGAATCACACCCCAGAGAATATAGAGGTAGAGAATATTGGTGAATTTCTTAGTAAATACCTCGCTCCAGCTCTTTTTACTGATGGCACTGGCTGCCAGCAGACCTGAGACGAAAAAGAAGGCCGGCATACGCAGCGGCGAGAGGTATTTATTAAACACAACCCACATGTCAGCCGGTATCATTCCGGCCGTGAGATACTGCAAAGAGGGAATGAAGGTGGTAATAATGGTGTGATGCAGGACCACCAGTAATATGCACCCGCCCTTGAGGGTATTAATCCACAGGACTTCTTGCTTGCCAGCGACAGACATAATAATAAAACCCAATCTCATCATAATATCCCGAAAGTATCCCTTGATACTCTACGGATCACTATGAGGATCGTCTGAAAGCGTTCCGAATGCTTTCAAATCCTTAATGTTTTTCCTGCCCTCATCCGCAATATGCTCTGATTTCAGGCAGGTAACATTTTACTTTAAGAATAACCTTATTAAAGTTTAGGGGTGATAGGCAAACAGCGCGGGTGAACCCCCGGTGTGAATAAACACAATCGGCCCTTCACGACGAAAACGCTGCCGGGTAATCCCGTCGATCAGGCCCGCCATCGCCTTGCCGGTATACACCGGATCGAGGAAGATCCCTTCCAGTCGTGCCAGCAGTTTAACCGCTTCCATGCCCTCTTCATTCGGCTCGCCGTAGCGCGGAGCAAAGTAGTCATCCCATAACGTGATGGGGGCTGTACTCACCATCTCCAGCGACCGGGCCAGTTCCTGACGGATTTTCTCGACCTTGGGTAATTGATCGGCCACCTTACGTGAAACGGTGACCCCCACCAGCTCCGTCTCCGGCAGCAGATGTTCCAGGCCCACTGCCAGCCCGGCATGTGTACCCGCACTGCCCGAAGCCACCACCACCGCAGCAAAGTCGACCACGCCTTCACTCTGGTGGGCAATTTCCTGCGCGCAGTCAACGTAGCCCAGCGCACCCAGCGCATTGGAGCCGCCCACCGGGATGATATAAGGGCGAAAACCCTGCGCCTCCAGCAGCGTGGCCTGCTCTTCAAGCTGTGCATCCGGGGCGTGCAGCGCATCGACCATCACAATCTCGGTGCTCATCAACTCCAGCAGCAGGCGGTTACCGTTGCTCAGGTAGTTTTCAGCGGTGGTGCCAATTGGATTTTCCAGCAGTGCCACACACTTCAGGCCCAGCTTCGCGGCGACCGCCGCCGTCTGGCGTACATGATTGGACTGAATCGCCCCCGCTGTCAGCAGAACGTCAGCCCCGGCACGCAGCGCATCAGCGGCGAGAAACTCCAGCTTTCTGAGTTTGTTACCCCCCAGGGCCACCGGCGTGACATCGTCACGTTTGATAAAAATATCGCGGCCGAGATAATCAGACAGACGAGGAAGATGCTCTAAAGGCGTGGGCGAACCCAGCAGTTCAAAACGGGGAAAATTAGCAATATTGTGTAAGGACAACGCGGCCTCCATAGCAGGCGTTCAGGTTATCCTTACAGTGTTGCAGAAGATGACCTGATGGTCATCTTCTTATCATCGGTGCCATTAATTACGTTGCCAGCCGAGGAACTGATCATACTTACGCAATGCAATGCGGTAATTGTTATTTCCCGCATCCGGTAAATCATTTTCGAGGCATTCATGCCAGCTTGGGCCACTCAGGCGCTCTGCCGGGAAGCCTCGTGCTGAGAGCATATCGTCAAGACGACGCAGGCGAACAACATATTCGCGAATGGTACTGTGGCTCATTTCAGTCTGCTCGAACAGGTACTGTTTGAACGCCATGATGTCAAAGTAAGTCGGATGTGTGTTGCAATAAATGTCGCTACAAAAACGGCACAACGCCGTAAGCTCATTCTGTAATTTTAACCAGACCTGATCGTCGATCAGCTGATCCATCCGGGCGATGGCCTCTTTGTTAATGATCTGACCACGAAAAACCAGTGCCATGCGGTCTAATACTTTTCCGCAATGTGAGCAGTTGCTCTGGCTGTGTTTGTAGTCTTTCAAATAACGGCTCAACGGCCTCATTTTAGTTTTGGATCCCATTCGAGATTCCCCGGTTGGTGTTGAGAGTGCAAAACTGACTTCGTCAGCGCGCTCCCGTTAACCGGGCGCGCAGGCGTTTTATCGCCTGACTGTGCAGTTGGCTGACACGGGACTCGCCCACCTCAAGCACTGCGCCAATCTCTTTCAAATTCAGCTCTTCCTGGTAATACAATGTCAGCACCATTTTTTCGCGATCGGGCAAAGCCTCAATTGCTTCAATGACACGCTCGCGCAGACTGCCTTCCATTAACTGGTGCAGCGGATTGGCTTCTTCATGGCCGTCCGTCACCAGCTCTGCGCTGTCACCGTGCTCTTCACGATACTCATCGTAGGAGAACAACTGGCTATTATTGGTATCCAGCAGGATCTGCCGGTACTCCTCCAGCGAGACATCCAACTGCGAAGCCACTTCCTGCTCGGTGGCTGAGCGCCCCAACGCCTGCTCCACCTGATGCATGGCCCCCGCTACTTCGCGCGCATTGCGGCGCACGCTGCGTGGTGCCCAGTCGCGGCTGCGAAGTTCATCGAGCATCGCCCCACGGATACGCTGTACGGCGTATGTCGTGAACGCAGTGCCTTGTAGCGCGTCGTAACGCTCTACGGCATTCAGTAGCCCGATGCCTCCCGCTTGTAACAGGTCATCCAGTTCAACGCTGGCGGGCAGACGTACCTGCAAGCGCAACGCTTCATGGCGAACCAGCGGTATGTATCGCTGCCACAGAGAATGTTTGTCCATCACGCCATCGGCGGTATATAGATCGTTCACTCTGACCTACCCTGCTGTAATTAAGTTATCGGCACGATTATCTGTTTCTGTAGGGCAGATTGATTGGGGGAATAGCGGTTAAAAAGGCGGGTTATTTCATTTTTGTGGACCTGAACGATCCCCGTGACGCGATTTTTCGACGCGGGGATCCCTCAGCATAGAACGGGTCAAACTTTGCGCAGCAAACGCTGCCGCGTGTTCTCCGGCACCTGCTGCCACAGCGCACACACTTTTCCCTCCAGCTCCTGATAAAACGGCAACAGGGTCTGATCTTCCTGTAACGTGCGGCGAAAATGCACCGTGCCGTTTAACGGGTCGATAGTCATTCTGCGGCTGGTAAACAGACGTTGCAGATCGCTACGCAGGAACAGGCCGTTATCTGCGCTGTTATCCAGCAGGAAGCCCTGTTCGTTCTCACGTATATCGATGTGGCAGGCCTCCACCCACGGCCAGGCATGTTCGTCGGTGAGCAGCGTACCGGTGATGACACAGGCACCATAGCGCTCGCGTACCGCATGGCTGAACTCATGATGGCTGGCCCGATGCCACAGCCGGGCTTTCACGCGTCGCCCGACCTGCGTACCCTGGATGACACCGGCTGGCGGCGGCAACAGCGGTGAGGTCAGCACCACGATAAACTGCAGCTGACGCGAATACTCAAAGCATGGCTGCGACTGGCGGTCATACAGCTGCCAGTATTCGTCATCTTCATCGCTGCGTAACAGCGTCAGGGTGTAACCCCGCTGCTGTAACAGGCTTTGCGCCATGATCGATGCCGGATCCAGCATCGCCAGCACTTTGCTCTCCCCCATCACCTTCCAGGTATTCCACGGTGTGGGTTCCAGCGGGCGACGGAAATAGAGAAAACTCTCCTGGCGCTGCAAATAATGCTCGAAGCGCTGCAGGTAGTTTTTACGTTCGTTATCGTTGGTAATAAACAGCAGATCTTCCAGCGGAATATGGCTGTCTTTGCTGGCAAAGATGGCGCGAATAGTCCAGTTTTTGCTGGAGGTTGACGGGCTCAGCAACCCTCTGGTCGTCAACGATTTATCGTCGGGGTACTTTCTGCTGTAGCGGTCGTTTATCTCCTCAAACGGCAGCAGTTCCCCAGGTAACAAGTCATAATTGAAGCGCATAGCACACTCCAGAGAAAAAAAACCCCGCAAAAGCGGGGTTTTAAAGGGTTCAACGTGGCGTTAAGTCGCCGATTAGCCCTGCAGCAGAGACAGAACCTGCTGTGGAACCTGGTTAGCTTTAGCCAACACTGAGTTACCTGCCTGCTGAACGATCTGAGCTTTAGACAGGTTAGACACTTCAACCGCGTAGTCAGCATCCTGGATACGGGACTGTGCTGAAGACAGGTTGGTGGTGGTGTTGTTCAGGTTAGTTACCGCTGAATCCAGACGGTTCTGTACCGCACCCAGGCTTGAACGGAAGGTATCAACCTGTGCAATCGCTTTGTCCAGCAGCGCCAGTGGGTCAGCAGAAGCTGCGCCAGCGAAGGTAGCTGTTGCAGCAGCGCCGCTCAGTTCTACAGTTGCAGTCACTGAAGTTGCAGTTGCAGTACCGCTGTTTGCCAGGCCGCCAGTGGCTTCGTAGTTTTTACCGTCAACAACAGTGTAAGCCGTGTTCACGCCAGCTGCAGTGGTACCCACTTTGATCAGTGAACCCGTCTGAGTTGCAGCAGCAACACCTTTGTCGTCATCATCGTAAGTTACGTCTACGGTGTTCAGTGTCACGTCACCCGTGGTCGCATCTACAGAAGCGGCATAGTAGTCGCTACCAGATTTAACAACGTAGTTAGCGGTTGCTGCACCAGTGCTGTCCTGCAGGTTGTGCAAAGTCAGGCTGTCAGCGCTGATGGTTTTGCCAGTCGCGGTGCTCAGTGAAGTTGCAGCAGCAGTCAGGTCAACAGTCTGTGGAGCTGCAGTGCCGTCGCCGATTTCAGTCAGTGAAGCACCGGTTTTCACTGCGTTGCCGCCTACTGAGTAGCCGCCCAGGCCCAGAGTAGAAGAGTCAATTTTCTGCAGGTCGATGGAGATAGTCTGGCCATCGTTAGCGCCAACCTGAATTTTCAGGGAGTTGTTGCTGGACAGCACGTTCACGCCGTTGAACTGAGTCTGACCCGATACACGGTCAATTTCAGACAGACGGGAAGTGATTTCGTCCTGGATTGAAGTCAGGTCTGAATCAGAGTTAGTTCCGTTCTGTGCCTGTACAGTCAGTTCACGAACACGCTGTAAGTTGTTGTTGATTTCTGACAGTGCGCCTTCAGTGGTCTGCGCCAGTGAGATGCCGTCGTTGGCGTTACGAGCAGCCTGAGTCAGACCTTTAATGTTAGAGGTGAAGCGGTTGGCAATTGCCTGACCAGCAGCATCGTCTTTCGCGCTGTTGATACGCAGGCCAGAAGACAGGCGCTCAATAGAAGTAGACAGAGCAGACTGGTTCTTGTTGATGTTGTTCTGAGTGATCAGCGAGAGGCTGTTGGTATTGATTACTTGTGCCATGATAAAGTTTCCTGTTAAATCATTTCGGGTTAAGTGGTTGGGCTTGTTTGCCCCCCGGCTTCATCGCCGTCAAAGTTGTTATCGTCTGTCCCCCAATAACCTTTAGAATTTTTTTACCCTCTCCCCCATTTTTTTTCGTTTTGCCCTACTGGCCGAAATACCCCTCTTTATTACCGCTATTCGTTTTATTGCTGTTGCGCAAATAATCGTAAACTTTATGCATCAATCGCCGATAACCTCGGTATTCATACTCCGTCCTGATTAAATAAAGGAAACATCATGGCTAGTATCTCTACCTTAGGTATCGGCTCCGGCCTCGATTTAAGTACTATTCTTGACAGTATGCAGACGGCAGAGAAGGCAGCCTTAACACCTATCTCTACGCAGCAGACGGCTTACACTGCCAAACTTAGTGCCTACAGCACCATGAAGAGCGCACTGGAAACCTTCCAGACAGCGAATACCAAATTGAACAGCGCTGACTTGTTTAGCGCGACGAAAACCGTCAGCAGCTCAACGGCATTCAGTGCGACCACCAGCACCGGCGCCGTGGCGGGTAAATACACCATCGCGGTTTCCCAGCTGGCAACAGCGCAGACCCTGACCACCGCCGTGCAGACCAGTAACAGCACCGCACTGGCCACCGCCGACAGTAAGATTTCGATTAAACTGGCCGGCAGTGACAAAGCGGTAGAAGTGAGCGTCAGCGCAGCGGACTCCTCACTGACCGGTATTCGTGATGCGATCAATAAAGCCGATACCGGTATGACCGCCAGCATTATTAAAACCGGTGACGGCAGCTATCGTCTGTCCCTCTCATCAAATGAGACCGGTGAAGATAATGCGGCCACTATCAGCGTGACTGGCGACAGCGCGATGCAGAGTCTGCTGACCTATGACGGCAGCGGTAGCGGTAATGTCACTCAAAGTGTGACCGCACAGAATGCCCTGCTGAAAGTGAACAACGTTGATATTGAAAACAGCAGCAACACCATCAGTGATGCACTGGAAGGGATCACGCTGAATCTGACCGCCGAAACCACCGGCACCCAGACGCTGACCATTACCAAAGATACCAGCAGCGCATCTAAGACTATTGCCGACTGGGCCACCGCCTATAACACCCTGCAAGATTCGTTAAATGCGATGACCAAATACACGGCTGTGGAGAGCAATACTGATTCCCAGGACAGCAGCAACGGCGCGCTGCTCGGTGACAGCACCCTGCGTTCCATTCAGTCACAGATGAAAAATATGCTGACCAACACCGCCAGCACCTCAACCTTTAAGAGTCTGTCGCAGATTGGCATCACCACTGACCCAACCACCGGTCAGTTGAAAACCGATCAGACTGCACTGGATGCCGCACTGGCGAAAGATCCTGACGGCATTAAAGCGATGTTTATGGGTGACGGTAAAACCACCGGGATCACCACTAAGCTGGCCACTAACCTGACCAGCTGGTTATCCTCCACCGGCGTTATTCAGGCCGCAAAAGACGGTGTCAGTAAGACCCTGAACAGCCTGACCGACCAGTACAACAAGGTGAGCGACCGCATCGATTCCACTATCGCTCGCCTGAAAACCCAGTTTACCGCGCTGGACGTGATGATCAGTAAGCTGAATAACACCAGCAGCTATCTGACGACGCAGTTTGAAACATCAACCAGTAGTACTACCAAGTAAGGAGCCATAATGTATAGCGCAAGCGGTACTCAAGCCTATGCAAAAGTCGGCGTGGAAAGTGCAGTGATGAGTGCCAGCAATGATCAGCTGATCACTTTACTGTTTGATGGGGCACTCAGTGCCCTGGTTCGCGCACGCCTGTTTTTGCAGGATGGCAATACGGTCAAGAAAGGAGAGTCGCTCTCCAAGGCTATTAACATTATCGAAAACGGTCTGAAATTGGGTCTGGATGAGACCAGTGAAGACGAGTTAACGCGCAATCTGGCCTCGCTGTATCGTTATATGGTGCATCGTCTGCTGCGCGCTAACATTGATAACGACCCTGATGGGATCGAAGAAGTCGAAGCGCTGTTGCGCAATATCGCCGATGCCTGGAAAGAGGTTTCTGGCACAACCGCTCTGGTTTAGGACTCTGTAGACAATGAACATTGCCCCACATCTGCTCGCGATTTATCAGGAAATTTTGACTCACAGTCAGTCCATGCTGCGTCTGGCTTGCGAAGGACAGTGGGACGAACTGATTGATATGGAAGTTAATTACCTCAGCGCCGTGGAAAAACTGGCGAAAGTGACCCAGAACGAGCCGGTTCCCACACATACTCAGGAACAGTTGCGTCCGATACTGCGCCACATCCTTGATAATGAGGCGGAACTGAAAAAATTGCTGAAAGCTCGGCAGGATGAAATTTCTGGCCTGATCCAGCAGGCGGGGCGTCAAAAATCAGTCAACAGTGCCTATACCAAAGTATCCGGCGTGGTGTTGTTTCCCTCGGGAGCCAACGGATAAACCAGACAGTTAATTCGCATGACCCCTCACACATTCTCCTGTGGGCCAGAGTGGAATAAATAATTCCCTTCTGGCCCGCACTTTTTCTGCCGCCTCGCTCATACTTCATTTTCCCGTCTGGCGAAAATGGACCCACTACATGCGCAATCCCACACTGTTGCAGTTTTTTCACTGGTATTACCCCACAGGCGGCAAACTCTGGCCAGAAGCGGCAGAACGTGCGCAGTGGCTGGCAGAGGCGGGCATTACTGACGTCTGGCTGCCCCCGGTTTATAAAGGAGAATCCGGCGGCTATTCGGTTGGCTACGACAGCTACGATCTGTTTGACCTCGGTGAATTTGACCAGAAAGGCTCGCGTGCCACTAAATACGGTGACAAAGAGCAGCTGCTGGCCGCCGTTGAAGCGTTAAAATCGCACGGCGTGGGGGTGATCCTCGACGTGGTGCTCAACCATAAAATGGGCGCCGACGAAAAAGAACAGGTGCAGGTCAACCGCGTTAATCCGGACAACCGCGATGAGATCGACCCGGAAGTGCTCACCGCAGAAGCCTGGACGCGCTTTACCTTCCCGGTGCGTGCCGGGCAGTACTCGCAGTTCGTCTGGGACTACAAATGCTTCAGCGGCGTCGACCATATCGAAAATCCCGATGAAAACGGCGTATTCAAAATCGTTAACGACTACACCGGGGAGGGCTGGAACGACCAGGTGGATGACGAGCTGGGCAATTTTGACTATCTGATGGGTGCCAATATCGATTTCCGTAACCACGCGGTGACCGAAGAGCTGAAATACTGGGCGCGCTGGGTCATGGATGAAGTGCATTGCCGCGGTTTTCGTCTGGATGCGGTGAAGCATATTCCCGCCTGGTTCTATAAAGAGTGGATTGAACACGTACAGGAAGTGGCACCCGAACCCCTGTTTATTGTGGCGGAATACTGGTCGCACGAAGTGGATAAGCTGCAACAGTACATCCACCAGGTCGATGGCAAAAGCCTGCTGTTTGACGCCCCGCTGCAAATGAACTTCCACAATGCGTCCAAACAGGGTGCGGGGTACGACCTCAGCCAGATCTTCACCGGTACCCTGGTGGCTGCCGATCCCTGGCATGCGGTCACCCTTGTGGCTAACCATGACACACAGCCGCTACAAGCGCTGGAAGCCCCGGTGGAACCCTGGTTCAAACCGCTGGCCTACGCGCTGATCCTGCTGCGTGAAAACGGCGTGCCGGTGCTGTTCTACCCGGACCTGTTCGGCGCGCGCTATCAAGATGAAGGCGGTGACGGCGAACAGTATGACATTGAGATCCCGGTCATCGCCGAGCTGGAAACCCTGGTACGTGCCCGCCAGCAGTACGCCCACGGAGAACAACGTGAGTGGTTTGATCACCCTAACTGCATTGCCTTTGCACGCAGTGGGACGGAAGAGATGCCAGGCTGCGTGGTGATCATGTCAAACGGTGAAGCCGGTGAGAAAACGCTGGATTTAGGGGAGAACTACGCCGGGAAGCGCTGGCACGATCTGCTGGGGCACATCAGTGAAGAGGTCGGGAGCGACGAACAGGGCAACGCGGTGTTTCGTTGTCCGGCGGGCAGCGTCAGCGTCTGGGTGCTGAACTAAGGAAGATCGTGGCCACGACGGCCACGACAACCTGATTACTTCTCGGTGTAGATCATCTTATTGTGTTTTTTGGGCTGCTCTGTGGCGGCGCTGGCAGGCTGTTCACCCTTCGTTTCCTGGGGTTTCGCCTGATCGGCCAGCGCCTTCTGGCACTCCACGGTGGGTTGCGACACTTTCTGCAGCGTCAGTTTATCGTAGTGCAGCTCGGTGCCTTCCAGCTCCAGCGGCATCACGCGCACCTCGTTGTTTACATTCACCCACTCGCCGTCAAAATGCGTCACTTTACCCGGCTTGGCAATCACGCGCTGCCACTGACGGCAGTCCAGCGTATCGCCTTCGGCGGTGATTATCAGGCTGGCTTTAGCCTCCTTACTAATCAGGCCTTTCTGCGGGCCGAAGGTTTGCCAGTTTCCTACCAGCGCGGCCGGTGGCGGCGTTTTCACCGCACTGGCGTAATCGGTTAACTGCGCACAACCACTTAAGGTCACCACCGCTGCGGCGGCAACAATCCACTTTTTCATTTTTCTCATCCTGATTTTCTCAATTAGGCGATACGTTATAATTTTTCCCTGCCCCGCCGCAAGCCCGGCGCGCCCTGCCGCTGTGCTTTCTGATTTTTCATGTCTTTTCTGATAGTTACTTTGCAGCATAATTAAGCAAATCGTTAAAGTTTGCCTTATGTGCTGCCGATAGCAGTTTAATGAGGGAACCCGCCGCACAGAGAACAACCACCCTCCCGGACTATTGAATTGTCAATTCAGGGGAAACAACTGCTATGCGATTAACCATTCGCGCCCGCTTAATCGGGATCGTGGGCCTGCTGTGCATACTGCTGATTATCGCCGCAGTATGGGGAATTATCGGGCTTCGTGCTGCTGACCAGCGCGCCGCCGCCACCTACCAAACCGAATTGCTCCCGTTACAAAGTTCTTCCCGCCTTTATCGCCTGGCCCAGCTGCAATCCGCCACGCTGTTTGAAGCGCTGCGTTACTGGACCGACGCCGGAGAAGTGGATAAACGTCTTGCCATTATCCAACAGTATGCCAGCCAGATTGAACAGGTTCGCGGACAGTACCAGAGCCTGGCACAGATCCCCGGAACCGAAAACCTCAGTAAACAATTTGTCGCAGACCTCACTCAGTGGCAGCAAGCGTTGAAAGACGCGGGTGCGCTGCTGAAAACCGGCAATCCTTCTGCGGCGTTGGTGATCATCGAAACCCGCCTGCGCACCGGCAGCCTCGCACTGCAACAGGGCATTGACCAGCTTGATCGCCTGATGCGCGAACATGCAGAACATAACTACCAGCAGAGTGCGCAATCTTACCAGCTGGCACGTAACAGCCTGATCGGCATTCTGACGGTTGGCCTGCTGCTGGCACTGGTGGCGGGGATAATGCTGGTGCGCTCCATCAGCCATTCGGTGGGTAAAGCCCGTCGGCTGGCTGAAGCGATCGCCAACGGCAAGCTCGATCACCATATCGAACGTTTCGCCCCTGATGAACTGGGCGAACTGATGCGTGCGCTGGCCAGTATGGACCATCGCCTCTCCGGCATCGTGCGTGAAGTGGGCGACAGCGCCGTGGCATTGAATGATGCCGCCCACCAGATGGCAGAAGGCAATCAGGATCTCTCCGGTCGCACCCATGCCCAGGCCAGCTCGCTGGAGCAAACGGCCGCCAGCATGGAACAGATGACCGCCACCGTAAAACACAACGCGGATAACGCCGCACAGGCGAACGAACTGGCGATGACGGTGCGTGAACAGGCGCTGCGCGGCAGCAAGGTGCTGGAGGATGCCGTCGGTGCGATGCGGGAAATCGAAAGTTCCAGCAAGCAGATTGGCGATATTAACCGGGTGATCGATGAGATTGCTTTCCAGACCAACCTGCTGGCCCTGAATGCGGCAGTGGAAGCCGCGCGTGCGGGCGAAATGGGCCGTGGCTTTGCGGTGGTGGCGTCAGAAGTTCGTCAGCTGGCCCAGCGTTCGGCGCAGGCAGCCCAGCAGATTAAAACCCTGATCCAGGCCAGCGTCAGTAAAGTCGATACCGGCAGCTCGCTGGTGATGCGCTCTGGCGAGATGCTGCAGGAGATCAACGGTGGCGTGGCGCGAGTGGTGGCTATCGTCGGTGAAATCGCCGTGGCCAGCCGTCAGCAATCCAGCGGCATTGAGCAGGTCAACCTGGCGGTGATCCAGATGGACAGCGCCACCCAACAAAATGCCGCACTGGTCCAGCAGGCGAGTAGTGCCAGCCAGACGGTAAATCAGCATGCCGGGTTGCTGGTTGAAAAAATGGCCTTCTTCCGTTTTCGCGGTGACCGCCCCCGTTCCCCTTCGCTGTAATATCAGGAGCGACTATGCGTAGCAAACTGACCGCCGCCCTGCTGCTGATGCTGGCTGCGGGCGCTGCCCGGGCTGACACCACACTCACCATTGCCACCATCGCCAACGGTGACATGACCATTATGCAGCAGCTTTCCGGCACCTTTGAGCAGGCGCACCCCGGCATTCACCTGCGCTGGCAGGTGATGGATGATGCAGAACTGCGTAAACAGGTGCTGGCGGCGATGAACAGCGGCCAGCCGACCTTTGATGTGATTACCGTGGGCACCTATGAAGCACCGCTGTGGGGCAAGCGCGGCTGGTTAACCCCGCTGGATACCCTGCCCGCTGACTATCAGGTAGACGACCTGCTGAAGCCCGTACGTAAAGCCCTCTCCTGGCAGGATAAGCTCTATGCCCTGCCGTTTTACGGCGAAAGCAGCATGACCTATTACCGTAAGGATCTGTTTGCTGCCCGTGGCCTGACGATGCCTGAAGAGGTCAACTGGAGTGATATTAAACGCCTGGCGGCGAAGCTAACGGACAAAGCGAACGGCGTTTATGGCCTGTGCCTGCGCGGCCGTCCGGGCTGGGGGGATAACGTGGCGTTTGTCACCACCATGGCCAACGGCTACGGTGCACAGTGGTTCGATCTCGACTGGAAACCCACGCTGGACAGCCCGGAGTGGCGGGAAGTGCTCAGCGACTATGTGCAGATGGTGCACGACTACGGCCCGCCGGACAGCGCTGAGAACAGTTTTGGTCAAATCCTTAAGCTGTTTGCCGAAGGCAAGTGCGCTATGTGGGTCGACAGCACCGTGGCTGCCGGTCTGCTGATTAACCCGCAGATCTCCCGTGTGGCCGACAAAATTGATTTTGCCCCGGCCCCCGGTGAACTGACGCGCAATGGCTCGAACTGGCTGTGGTCCTGGGCACTGGCCGTCCCCGCCAGTGCGGCGAACAAAGCGGCCGCACAGGAATTTATCAGCTGGGCAACCTCACCCGCCTACATTCAGCAGGTGGCGCAAACGGTCGGCTGGGGGGCCGTGCCGCCAGGCAGCCGCTACTCAACCTACCAGCAGGCCAGCTATCAGCGCCTGGCACCCTATGCAAAACGGGTACAGGCCGCCATGGAAAGCGCCACGGTGGAACAGCCGACCCTCGGCCCGGTGCCGTATCAGGGCGTGCAGTACGTCAGCATTCCCGGCTTCGACCAGATGGGCAATGCCGTGGGTGAGAATATCGCCGCGCTGTTACAGGGCAAACTGACGCTGGACGAAACCCTGACGCGAAACCAGCAGGCCGTGACCGAGATTTACGCCACAACCCCTCCATAAACGGGTGGCGGGCAGCGCTGCTGCCCGGCTTTCCCCGACCAATCCAGCCGTGTACACTAGCGCCAGTGAATTTTCCTGCATCAACCCGGGCATTATCGTTATGAAAACCGTTGAAGAATATTACGCCATCGCCAAAGATCTGTTTCTTGAGGCCCACCCGACGCTGAAAGCCGGTATTGAAAATCTGACGGCAGACCAGGCCGCCACGCTCGGAATGACGGTGGAGCAGCTGCAATCCATGCAGAAAGATCGCGCCTATGCCGCGTATGTACGTGAAAAGAAACTGGACGGCATGCTGTTTGCCATTCAACTGGCTGAGCCGGATAAAGCGGTGATGGTGAATGCGATTGAAGCGTATCTGCACACCCATGCCGAAGCGCTGGGGATGAGCTGGGAAGAGTTTTGTATTAAAAACGAGTTGTAATCGTATTCACGGGCCGATCGGGAAAAATGATCGGCCCATGGGCACAGGGCAAACCTCTTTATCGGCCCACCCCGTCACATAAAACAGTGGAACTACCCCGCTAATCGCGCTGCGGACGATAATGATGACAGCTCTTCTTCGCGGAACGCCTCGCGCTTCACACTGAAACCATCGTACCAACGACACTCGACCATACCGCTGGCCACTCCCGTCACAATCATTGCGGGGCCACCATCCTTATGTTGCACTTCATCACTGACAATAAAGCTCATACAAAGTACCTCCCTATCTGGTTATCACTGGTTATGAAACGTCAAATAGTTATAGCATCTGAATATAAACCGTGCTGTTAACGCCAGGTAAAGTATTTGTTAAATTCAAATAAGCAGTTAAAAACACTAAATATAAAAAAAGCGTGTAGTTTTACTACACGCTTTTTATGTGAAACTCGTCGCATTTTGCGATTAGATTTTGCAGCCTTCGCAGTCGGCTTCATCGCCTAAGTCAGCCGGTACTTCGGCTGCTTTCTTCTGGGCATTGGCTTCTGCCTGCTCAAGTTGAGCATCAATATCAAATTCAAACATATCGTCGTTCATCATTAACCCCTGGATATTTACTGATTTCAGCCCGTCTTTATACTGATGACGGGCGCATTTTGGCAATCAAATTTACCGCGCACAGCACAATCGACCCCACAATAAAGCCGATGATGAGGTTAGCAACATTGCTCAACAGCATCGCCAGCAGACCATGCAGGCCTGCGCTAACGCCTTCAATAAGATGGTGCAGTAATGGCACGCCGTGCACGATAATCCCACCGCCGACCAGGAACATCGCCAGGGTGCCCACCACCGTCAGGATTTTCATCAGCCACGGTGCGGCCACCAGCAGCACGCCGCCCACCGCTTTCGCTGCCGCCGAAGATTTCTGCTGCAGCCACAGGCCGAGATCGTCAATCTTCACGATACCCGCAACAATCCCGTACACACCAACGGTGACCGCAATCGCCACGCCAGCCAGAACGATCACCTGATTCAGCAGCGGTGCTTCAGACACGATACCCAGGGTAATCGCCACAATCTCCGCCGAGAGAATAAAGTCCGTGCGTACCGCCCCTTTTACTTTTTTCTGCTCAAACTCCGCCGGGTTCTGCTCGGCCGCTTTCAGCAAACGCGCTTCACGAGCCTGCGGCGTTTCCTGGCTTTTATCTTTATGCAGACTGTGCAGTACTTTCTCCACGCCCTCAAAGCACAGGTATGCGCCACCCACCATCAGCAGCGGGGTGATCGCCCAGGGGGCAAACGCGCTGATCAGCAGCGCCAGCGGCACCAGAATCAGTTTGTTAAGGAACGACCCTTTCGCCACGCTCCACACCACCGGCAGTTCACGGTTGGCTTTTACCCCGCTGACCTGCTGCGCATTCAGCGACAAATCGTCGCCCAATACACCGGCGGTTTTCTTTGCCGCCACTTTGCCCATCACGGCGACGTCATCCAGCAGTGTGGCAATATCGTCCAGTAAGGTCAGTAAACTACTTCCGGCCAAAATCAGATTCCTTATTCATGTCCATCATGTTGACAACAGGGGCACAGCTCCATTTCGGTCACCGCCATATCGGCAATGCCATCACAGTCCCACTCAACGCGCACTGGCTGCCCCTGCGTTTCCGCATGGTGCAGATACTTACTCACCGGGCTTTCGGTCATCCCGCTGATCTCTTCCGTGGCAATCAGGCGATCGCCCACGAAAATACGCGCCGTCGCCTGAGTATTGACCATGCGCTCGCCGCTGAGTTTATACAGACGTCTTACCGTCAGTTTGACACTGGCCATGGCTCACCCCTGGCTGGCTGTATTAAAGAGGGAACAGATCTAAGCAATTATGGGCATGGAGTGCAAATTTTGTAAAAAAATAACGCCCGCCGGGGATAATTAGTGGCAGAATCGGGTCCTTATAACATTTTCACAACCTGATATAACTTTAGGAAGAGTCTCTGACATGACGTTACGCCGTGCCCCCGCCCTGCTGCCCCTGCTGGCCGCGCTCTTTTCTCTCTACTTTATCTGGGGTTCCACCTACCTGGTGATCCGTATTGGTGTGGAAAGCTGGCCGCCGATGATGCTGGCCGGGTTGCGCTTCTTACTCGCGGGCGTGGTGCTGCTGGCATTCCTCCTGATGCGAGGGGAAAAATTGCCTTCCTGGCGTGAAGCCGGTAACGCGGCGATCATCGGTGTCCTGCTGCTGGCAATGGGTAATGGCGCAGTCACCGTTGCAGAACATCAGCATGTGCCTTCCGGGCTGGCTGCCGTGATGGTGGCGACCGTTCCCCTGTTTGCCATGTGTTTCAGCCGTATGTTCGGCATTACCACGCGCTGGATTGAGTGGCTGGGCATTGGCGTCGGCCTGGTGGGGATTATTTTACTTAACAGCGGCGGCCATCTGGCAGGGAATCCGTGGGGTGCCCTGATGATTTTGGGCGGATCGCTGACCTGGGCCTTTGGCTCGGTGTGGGGGTCACGTATTGCGCTACCGCACGGCATGATGGCCGGAGCTGTCGAGATGCTGGCCGCCGGGGTGGTGTTGCTGACCGCCAGCCAGTTGACGGGTGAACATCTGGTTCAGAAACCCTCACTGGCGGGCTTCTTCTCGCTGGGTTATCTCAGCCTGTTTGGTTCGGTGATTGCCATCAATGCCTATATGTTCCTGATCCGCAACGTCACACCCGCTATCGCCACCAGCTACGCCTATGTCAATCCGGTGGTTGCCGTGCTGCTGGGCATCGCTTTTGCCGGTGAAAGCCTGTCAGGACGTGAATGGCTGGCGCTGGGCATTATTGTGCTGGCAGTGGTGCTGGTCACGCTGGGTAAATACCTCTTCCCGGCAAAACCGGTGGTGAAACCCTGCTCGCCGACTGATTAAATCCTCAGCGTGTGCAGCATGACCTCTAAGGTATACCCACAAAAATGAATGGCTTCCCGTCTGGCGTCAGGTCCGGGGCCAGTTTGAGCACGCCGGAGCGGCAAAAGACGCATCCCTGCGTGCCTCGGCACGCGCAGCGGGAAAGCGAAACGCCCTTGACGTTGACCTGGACCATCGTGCAGGCCAGCGTCGCTGACAGAGGGTTTACGGTAGTACACGAATCCCTTGTTCATCGATCTCGCCGTTGTTTTCCGCGGCGCAAATCCACTCCTCCAGCCGCGTGCGCAATGCCTCTTCCTCCAGTCGCGTTTTCCCGCGTAGCGCACATTCCCATACCAGCAACACACGCCAGCCGCTGGCCGTCAGCTCCTCAACATAACGTTTATCACGCGCCACATTACTGTCTATTTTTCCCTGCCAGAACGCCGTGCGTGTCGCCGGCATCTTGAATAGATGACAGTGATGACGATGCCAGAAACAACCGTGAACAAAGATAATGGCCTGATAGTCTGCCAGAACAAAGTCGGGACGACCGGGCAACGATTTATCCTGCACCCGGTAACTCAGGCCCAGTTCAACCAGCAGTTCTGCCAGCCGCTTTTCGATTGCCGTATCGCGGGTACGAATAGCGCGCATATTCTTACTGCGCACGTCGGAAGAGTGAACGTCGGCCATCTTGATATTCCTTTAACGAAGACCTTAAGTGTAGCTAAAAGCGGCCCTGCCGTGATGGCACCGGGCCACATTTCACTGGCGCTGTTGTACCGCCTGTAGGATCCAGGGGCGCAGGAGTTTGGCAACCGCCGCGAAGGCAGGCACCACCACCGAGTTACCAAACTGGCGATAGGCCTGGGTATCCGATACCGGAATATGGAACGCCTCCTGGCCGGGCTGTTCAAAGCCCATCAGTCGGGCGCACTCGCGTGGCGTCAGACGACGCGGTCGGTTCTGCTGATTGTCCGCGTTATCGAAGTCCTCCTCACCCAGCGCTTTGTCCCAGCCGCGATCGATCAGGATCTCCGAACCATCTTTGTAATAGCGTGCCGACAACGTCCGAACTACTCCCTGCTCAAGCGCCGGATCAACCAGCCCGTAGCCAAAGCCGTTACCGCGAGCCTGGTGCTTCTTCGCATAGAGGTAGAGATACTTCCATAGCGTTGGCGTCAAAATATATTTCGCATCAACGACCGGGTCGAGTAAGGCTTTGAGTGGCGTGCGCTGCGGCGGGTAGAGCGCAGATAACGCGCTCAGGCTGAAAGCGGGCAGCGCCAGATCGCGACGGAACCCTACCAGCACAATGCGTTCACGGTGCTGCGGCAGGAAATGCTTGCCGTCGATAATTTTCGGGTCCGGCGAACCGGTGACCGCCGCATCCGCCACGTCATAGCCCAGCTCGTCCAGTGTCGACATAATAATGCGGAAAGTATTGCCCTTATCGTGGCTTTTCAGGTTTTTGACGTTTTCGAGGACAAAGATCGCCGGTTTTTTGGCCGTGATGATGCGTGCCACATCAAAGAACAGCGTCCCCTGCGCTTCATCTTCAAAACCATGTTTACGGCCCAGGGCATTTTTCTTCGACACACCCGCCAGTGAGAAAGGCTGACAAGGGAATCCCGCCAGCAGCACATCATGGTCCGGCACCTGCTGGCGAATATGCTGATACGCCTGCTCTTCGTCCACCAGGGGATCGCCACTCAGCGTGACATCGCGGATATCCTGATTAAAGCGGTGCTGCTGCTCATCACAGTACCAGTTGGCTTTATAGGTGCGCACCGCATGTTTGTTCCACTCACTGGTAAACACGCACTGTCCACCAATCGCTTCGAAGCCGCTACGTATGCCACCAATACCCGCAAAAAGGTCAATAAAACGAAAAGCATAATCGGGATGATGTGCCGGAGGCGCAGGCAGCATACTGTGCAGCAAACTGACTTCGGCTTCATTCAGCGTTTTGCGGCTGTTGCCCTTCACCCAGCGATTAACAGACTCCCGCGTCCACTCCTGCTGACTGACCTTTCGCAGGGTCGCCGCGACCGTTTTCTGGTCATAAATCTCCAGCACCCGCAGCAGCAGCTCACGATCCTGCTGTTCTTTATGCCGGGCATCTTCTCGTGCCTGTTCAGCCAGTTCTGCGGCCACGCGGTCAAAATCGCTCATATTTACTCAGTTAACAGGGGATAAACGGGTGTCAGTCTATCACTTAGTTGACCCAGCGCCAGGCGGAAATTGGCCGCAGCGAGGGCAATTAATGACAGCGCGTCATGCTGCCTCTACACTGATGCGGTTTTACTGTTAACAATGGAGCTATTACCGATGAACGCCCCCCAACGCGAGCTGCTTAGCCTTCCCGATGGCGCTAAAAAACTGCTGCTGCACTCCTGCTGCGCCCCCTGCTCCGGCGAAGTGATGGAAGCCTTGCAGGCATCAGGCATTGATTACACCATTTTCTTCTACAATCCAAATATTCACCCGCAGAAAGAGTATCTGCTGCGTAAAGAAGAGAATATCCGCTTTGCGGAACAGCACGGCATCCCGTTTGTCGATGCTGACTACGATACCGATAACTGGTTTGCTCGCGCGAAGGGCATGGAGTGGGAGCCAGAGCGTGGCGTGCGCTGCACCATGTGCTTTGATATGCGCTTTGAACGCACCGCACTGTATGCCTATGAAAATGACTTTCCGGTGATTTCCAGCTCTTTGGGTATTTCGCGCTGGAAGAATATGCAGCAGATTAACGACTGTGGCGATCGGGCGGCCGCGCCCTACCCCGGCATCCAGTACTGGGATTATAACTGGCGCAAAAAAGGCGGGTCGGCGCGCATGATTGAGATCAGCAAACGTGAGCGTTTCTATCAGCAGGAATATTGCGGCTGCGTGTATTCGTTGCGCGACAGCAATTTGCATCGCAAAAGTCAGGGCCGACCATTAATCAAGCTCGGCGTACTCTATTACGGTGATGAAGAACAATAACGCTGAAAGATAGCGGGGTAATTTGCCTTATCAGCGGATAATCCCCTGTTTCTTTTTTCTATTTTATCGCGGTAACACAAGTGACATAAAAGCGGCGAATACTCCCTTTTATTTTAAGGGAAGCTTATGTCACTGATCACGATTTTACCCTTACGCGCCCTGCTGCGCCGTCCACGTTTTGCCTTGTTGATGACCGGTTGGGGCTGGCTACGCAGCCTGCGGGGTGGCTTCATCCTGTTTCTGCTGGTCTTCTCGCTGCTGCAGTGTGCCAGCGTGCTGCTACTGACCCGCCTCGTTTCCAGCACGGGTGACAATATTTCCGAGATCCATACCCTGTCTGGCCGCCAGGCGCTGCTGGATAAAGCCCGTATGGAACTGCTCACCGCCAGCGACAACAGCCACCGCGCCGGGATCTACCTGATGCAAGATAACCAGACCGGCTCCGTCGACAGCTGGAAAAGCCTGGCCGAAACGGCTCAGACCTCACTGGATAATGCACGAAAGCTGTTTGATCAATATCCGGTGGCGCAGGACAGTCCGCTGAAACAGAACTTCGATATGCTGGCCGACGGATTGCAGGAGCAGTTAAAAGGGCTGAATGCGAAAGATATTGATGCCTTTTTTATGGTGCCAATGCAGGCCTTTCAGCAGCAGTTTAATGACACCTACTATCAGGTGCTGACGCAGGCCAATCACCAGGCCGACGATCTCAACCTCTCTACGCTCTCATCGCTGACCACCAGCCGCAATCTTTCCCTGGGTATCTCTGCCCTGCTGGGCGGACTGCTGTTACTGAGCGGCGGGTTACTGCTGATGGGGGTGATCCAGCCGATGGAACGCGTGTCGCGCTGGCTGGCACAGATCGCAACGGGCGATATCTCGCAGCAGGCGTATCAGAGCCGTTACCAGTCAACGGAGATCAGCCAGCTGATACAGAATGTGGACGGGATGCAGCAAGGTTTACGGCATATCGTCGGCGAGATTAACGCCATCTCCGGTGCGGTGCGTGGCAGCGCAGACCGCATGGCACAACAAAATGATGAGTTTAGTGCCCACAATCAGCAGCAAAGCAGCGCGTTTGAGCACATCAGCCAGCGTCTGAACCGGGTGGCAGAGGAAGTGGGCCACAGCGTGACGTTTACCCATCATGCGACGCAGCAGGTACAGGCCGCCGATGAACTGACCCGCCGCTGCGGCACCGTGGTGACCGCTGTTGATGCGCAGATGCGCCAGATTGTTGACGCTTCCGGTGAGATCGCCGGGATTGTTACCCTTCTGGAGGGCATTTCGCTGCAAACACGGCTGGTGGCACTGAATGCCGCTATCGAATCAGCCCATGCCGGCGTTTATGGGCGCAGCTTCTCCATTGTGGCAAAAGAGATCGGCCTGCTGTCGGAGAAGAGCAGTGCCTCGACGCGGTTGATTGACGGGCTGATCGGCTCAACTCATCAACATATTGATAGCGGCTTTAGTCAGGTACAGACGCTGGAGAGATTGTATCGGGAAATTACGCATGCCGTATCCGGCGTGGTTACCCTACTGAGCGAGTTGCAACACAATGCGGATGCGCAGAGTAAAAGGGTCAATGCGATAGCGCTGGAGATTACTCGCCTGAATCAGCAGGTCAAAGAGAGCGAGCAACTGACACGTCGCAGCGCAGGGACATCGGAAGCGTTGGTGGATCATGCGCAACGGCTCTCGCACAGCGTGAGTCAGTTTGTTATGTAAGAGGGGTTGAAAGCGTCTCTCAGAACGAGAGACGCTGGATAAGACGGGCTTACTTTTTCTTCTTCGACTTTTTCAGCAGTGCGCGAACTTGTTTCAGTTCTGCCTGGCTCAATTGTTCGGCCGTCTCTTCTTCTGTATGGGTACTATCTACCGCATCAGGTGCCTGAGCAGAAAAACTCTTTACCAGATGCTGGGTAACCAATTCGCTAAGGGAAATCTCACTATCCAGAGCGAGTGTTTTAATCGTTTCTTTTAAGGCGGGATCGATCTTTATTGTTAAGCTAACTTTGTCGGTCATTGCCTGATTCTCCTGAGAATTGTCCCAACAACGTAACCTGTAACGTGCGATTTAACCATACTGTCATAAAAATTTAATATTTGACGATCCCGGGCTGAATTCTTCCAGTACGGTTTGATCCAACGCGCAAAAATCCCCCTTCAATTCAGCGCACAGCTTCGCCATATAGGTCACGAGAAAGCGGGCATTAAATTCAGCCAGGCGTCGCCCTTCTGCCGTTTGCATCGTTTCAGGCAATTTCAGTAACTTTTTCTGGAAATGGTCCAGCGCCCATTCAGCATCATCCAGAGGGCGTTCGCGCCCCAGCGGATCGCGACTGTCAAACAGAGAACGCCCTAATGCGCCAGAGACATAAAACACCCGCGCCAGACCAATAGCGCCCAGTGATTCCAGACGGTCGGCGTCCTGCACGATCTTAGCTTCAAGGGTTTCTGCCGTTACGCCAGCACTGAAGCTGTGCGCGTGAACCGCGTGGGCCACGGCTTCAATTTTATCGCTGGGGAAATCCGTAAAGACCTGTTGTAACGCGCGCCGGGTCTCGTCAGCTGCCTGCGCGGAAGCCAGATGGCGCTCAGGGTGATTTTTAGGCAGGTTGACAATGTCATGGAAGTAGCACCCGGCCAGCACCACCAGCTCATCGGCCCCGGTGCCCACCATAATGCGCTGTGCAGACTGCCAGACGCGCGTCAGGTGCGCCACATCATGGGCTTTATCATCATGTTGCCAGGTGTCGTGCAGCCACTTTTCAAAACGTAATTGCCAGTCAGTCAGAGTCATAGACTTCTCCTTAATTGTTTGAACTTTTTGAGATGTCAGTGGTGGTCACCCACTGCAACGGGTTAACCATTTCTGCTTAAAAATGAGATCCACATCAAACTTATAGCGGCTGTTACGCGCTGGTGACAGCATTTTTCCCATTTTCAGTTTTTTCCGGCTCACTTTTAACTGGCTGTTTTTTGATCTAAATGATAAACAATAGTTATGATCAGATGCAGGTAATGGCCCCTCAAACAACAACACAGGTGCTGTACATGCCCGGTCTGTCAGTGATCATGAGGAACAGGCGATCGCCACGGTTAGAGGGCATCGTCGGTAAGCATTCGTCACACTAACACATTGTAATATGGTAAAATGTCAATTTGGTTACGGCATGACGACCCCGTGATGACGACGCGGGACGCACCAGACGATTGCGTCCGGCAGATGTGCAAATTTGCCCCAAGTCATTTTTTTATTGGTTTTTCTGAAGTTTAGTAAAATAAACGTGCTGAAACGTTTTTTTGAGCTAAGGTTAGGAATTATCTGTATTGTGTTTCTACTTTGCTTATGAACCAGGAACTGGTCAAGAAAGTCATACTAGAGGTTAAACCATGAAAGAACGCCCGATTCTATTTAGCGATCAACGGGTGCGCGCCCTGCTCTCAGGCCAACAAAAACAGACACGGCGCATCATGAAATCCCAACTGTTTGGGCCAGGCCAGGACAATCATGAAGGTTGTTACGGCATTGATGTCCTGAGCAACAATTTGCAAGGTAACCGTGTTCTGGGCATGGAAAACCTGAGTTATCACTGCCCTTACGGCCAGCCGGGCGATCGCTTGTGGGTGCGCGAAACCTGGCGCGGCCCTGTGGTGCCCGCAGAAGAGATGACGAAATATCAGACCTCTCCTGCACAGTTTAAAAATATTGACTACTGTCAGTACCGTGCCGACTCCAGCATCTATACCTCTGACGAAGAAGAGACCAACTTTGGCTGGCAGGCCGGTATTCATATGCCGCGCTGGGCCAGCCGTATCGACCTGACCATCACGGCTATCCGGGTCGAGCGCATCCAGGATATCAGTGACGATGACGTGCTGGCTGAAGGCGTGCAGGTAGACTCTCATTTTCTCAATAACTTTTTCACCCTGCATAGCGAAGCCGTTTCCGCTAAAGATGCTTATCGCAAGCAGTGGGCCATTCAATACGGTGGCACCAGCTGGGAAGTGAACCCCTGGGTCTGGGTGATTGAATTCGCGCGTATCTGACCCTCGCAAATCGACGCGGCGCTGACTTTTTTCAGCGCCGTTTGCGTTTCGTCACAGACAATCTGCATTATAACTGATTGAATCTTCCCCTTATTCAGCGGCATTAACGCCATCATCAGGCAGGAGTGACAACAGCATGATCAAATGGCCGTGGAAAGGCGGTGATGACGCAGTGGAAAGTGGGCTGCCATGGCAACAGGCGCTGGAGATCCCGCTGCTGGCAAGCTTAACGGCTGCTGAACAACAGACGATCTGTCAGCTTGCGACCCGTTTTCTGCGCCAGAAACGTCTGGTGCCTTTACAAGGCTTCGAACTGGACGATGTGAAAAGCTGCCGACTGGCTCTGCTGTTTTGCCTGCCGGTTCTCAGCCTCGGCTACGACTGGCTGGACGGTTTTCATGAAGTGCTGATCTATCCTTCCCCGTTTATGGTCGATGATGAATGGCAGGATGAGTTCGGCCTGGTGCATCGTGAACAAATGGTGCACGCCGGGCAAAGCTGGCAGCAGGGTCCGATTGTCCTGAACTGGCTGGATGTGCAGGACTCATTCGATCTCTCCGGTTATAACCTGGTGATCCATGAGGTCGCGCACAAACTTGATGCGCGCGGCAGCGGTGAAGCTAACGGTGTACCGGCCATTCCCCTGCGCGAAGTGGTGGGCTGGGAGCGCGATCTGCGTGCGGCAATGAGTGCAATACAGGATGAAATTGACCAGGTGGGTGAAAACGCCACCAGCATTGATGCCTACGCCGCCAGCGAACCCGCGGAATGCTTCGCGGTATTGTCAGAGTATTTTTTCAGTGCGCCTGAGCTGCTGATCGCCCGTTTTCCGGCGCTTTATCAACGGTTCCGCCAGTTTTATCGCCAGGATCCCCATCAGCGCCTGGAGCAGCAGCAGTTACACCATAATGCGGGTGGAATTGTTCACTAATCGGGCGGGTTGATTCAAACGCAGCCAGTTGAAAGCTAAAATGTTTTTTGCTGTTGACAGTCTGAGGGCGTATCGCTACTATTCGCCTCGTTCCACAATTCCTCTGTAGTTCAGTCGGTAGAACGGCGGACTGTTAATCCGTATGTCACTGGTTCGAGTCCAGTCAGAGGAGCCAAATTGAGAAAAGCCCGCTTAAGGAAACTTAAGCGGGCTTTTTGCTTTTCTTGCATCGTTGCGATTATTTATATGATTTAGGTTCAACGAATTAGCGTGAAAAACCTTCCCAGAGTCCGACACTACACCGCCCTTCCCCTTGAATGAATACCCCAACGGTTGAATCGCCTTGATGGCTATCATCAAGGAAAGGAATTAACCCGGCTCTCTGTTTCTCTCACGTCAGGCTTATCATTATCATTCCCTGTCCCAGATCAGGTCTATGAATTCCATTCATAGCGCCTATTTAAGTAGCGTAATTATCTTTCACCACAACTTCGATAATCTGGGTTTATAACAGGAGTAAGCGCTGTGAAATGTTGCGGAAAGTGGCTACAGCTCATGGACGTGCCCCAGCCTGCCCGGCCGGGGCATCACCGGGGATGACTAAATATTCTTATCGAAGAAGACGTCTAACTTTTGCAAAGCCTTGTCAACGTATTTGGGCACCCAATACGTCTCGATATGGGTGGCACCCTCGATCAGGAAGAGTTCTTTGTCCTTCGTACCGGTGGCTTTCGCGAACGCATCTTCAGTCATATAGCGCGTATCCGCTTTTGTACCGGCAATCATCAGCAGCGGTTTATTGATGAGATTGATATGGTCCGTCACGTCAAAGTTCATCAAGTCTAACAGACTGCTAGTGGTGTATTTAAACGTTGAGTTCGGGTGTGCGTGGGTTTTCCAGTAGTACTCGTAGCCCTGCCGGTATAAGGCAAAAGGTAGCTTAGCGATCTGTTCATCAGTCAGATTGGCATCACCGGAGTAAAGCACTTCGCCTCCAGATGCTTCCTGAGCGCGGGAGTCAGAAGCCTGCTGAAGACGCTGCTGGATAGTATTCAGCTGTGAATCCTGCATACCATTGCGACGTACAAGCCCGGAGTTAAACATACTGATGGTTGCAATCGATTTGAACCGTTTGTCTGTTTCGGCGGCAACCAGTGAATACCCGCCGCCTCCGCAAATACCCAGCAGACCAAGGCGGGCGGTATCTACACCAGGATACTGGCTGATGTAGTCAGCCATGCCGTGGATATCCTCAATACGATTAGCGGGTTTATCCACGCTGCGAGGCATCCCACCGCTAGCGCCCTGATAAGCCGCATCGGCGGTAATCGTGATGTAGCCCTGTTCGGCGAGACGCTGGGCATACAACCCAGCGACCTGCTCTTTTACGCCACCATTAGGATGTGCAACCACCACCGCAGGATATTTTTTGGCGGGATCGTAGTTAGCAGGGGTATAAACATTCGCCGCAATCTGGATGCCATGCAGATCGTATTTCACCGGATGAATATTGACCTTGCCTTTGACGTTCTCAGTAATGGCACCGTCATAGACGAGTGTGAACGGATTTTTTTTGTAATCAGCCGCATTGACTGAGGTCACTCCAGCCATTGCCGTGATTAGCATTGCACTGATAAGCGTAAATTTCATGGTCTCTCCCGATGAGTGTCGGCCTGGTTATCCAGGCTCGCGGAATCAAATTTGCAGGCTCAGATTAGGGGAAGAAGGCTGTCAGCAGCTTGACAGAGAAATAACATTTTTGTCAGGAAAGGGACTGAGATGGGAAGCGTTTCTGACAACGCTGTCAGGTAACCGTCAGCTTTATGTTGGCAATCAGGAGGCAGAATGATCTCGATTTATGAGATTTATATTCAATTTTTTGAGAAAAGGAGCGATCAATGACAAGCCAAAACAACCCAACAATGCCAGAGCGACGTAAGCTATTAGTCGCCGGAGCAGGCATTGCAGCCGCCTCGCTGATTCCCCACGTATCGGCGGCAAGCCAGTCCTCTCTGGTCGACTCATCCAGAAAAACCAGCCAGCGCACTGCTGCACCGGGTAAACGTAAACTTGGGAAGCTTGAAGTCTCTGCCGTTGGTCTGGGCGTGCAGAACATGAGTCGCAAATACGACACCTCTGTTCCCTGGCGTCCCGAGATGGTCAATGTTATCCGCCAGGCATTTGAAGAAGGGGTGACATTTTTCGATGCAGCTGAAGCCTACGGCCCCCTTGAAGTCGAAAAAATTCTCGGTGAAGGCGTCGCCCCGTTCAGGGACAAAATCGTCATCGCCACTAAGTTTGGCTGGAACATTGATCAACAGACAGGCAAGCGCCTGCCGGGGCTTAACAGCAGGCCGGAGCACATCAGGCAGGTCGTCGAAAATATGCTCAAACGCCTGCGTACCGATCGTATCGATTTACTGTATCAGCACCGGGTTGATCCGCAGATCCCGATTGAAGATGTCGCCGGTGTGGTTAAAGATTTAATGGATCAAGGGAAAGTCCTGCACTGGGGTCTGTCTGAAATGGGCATCAACACGCTGAGACGCGCCCATGCGGCATTACCTGTTTCCGCCGTACAAAGTGAATACTCCATGCTCTGGCGTGGCCCTGAAAAGCAGGTGCTTCCGGTGTGTGAAGCGCTGGGCATTGGCTTTGTGCCATGGAGTCCACTCGGCGTGCAGTTTTTAACGGGCTGGATTGATGAAAATACCCGGTTCGCTCCCGGAGATTTCCGCGCGACAGAAACGCGCTTCTCGCCTGACAACCTTCCACACAACTTACAGCTGGTAGAGCTGCTGAAAACCTGGGCAATGAGAAAAAATGCCGCACCGGGTCAGATTGCGCTGGCATGGCTCCTGGCCCGTAAACCCTGGATAGTTCCCATCCCTGGCACCACCAATAAAGACCATATGCTGCAAAACACAGCGGCTACCGGCGTATCGCTGACTGCCGCAGAGATGACCGAGCTCACCCGCTCACTGGATGCCATCACTATCCAGGGTCAACGTCTGCCGGATGCCGTGCAGGTTTATTCCGATGTTGAAGCACCGTTGAAAAGTTAAGAGGAAGTCCCCCCTATGCGCCTGTTGTTAGTCGAAGATGAAGAAAAAACGTCAACCTATCTCTCCCGTGCGCTGGGTGAATCCGGGTTTACGGTAGATGTCTCTGCAGATGGCGCTGAAGGTCTTCATTACGCGCTGGAGTTCGACTACGACGCGATAATACTGGATGTGATGTTGCCAGGGATGGATGGCTACCGGGTACTTGAGGGTGTGCGGGCAGCCAAACAGACGCCGGTGCTGATGCTCTCGGCTCGTGGATCGGTCGACGAGCGCGTTCAAGGGCTGCGTCTTGGCGCGGATGATTATCTGCCCAAGCCCTTTTCGCTTATTGAACTGGTGGCACGTATTCAAGCACTGGTGCGCCGCCGCTCTACGGATGGCGCAGATATCACTCAGTTGCAAATTCACGATCTGCATCTCGACTTACTGGCTCGCCGGGTATTTCGTGGGGGGACGAGGCTGGAGCTAACCGCAAAAGAGTTTTCCCTGTTGAGCCTTCTGGCCCGGCATCAAAGTGGAATTCTGTCAAAGATGATGATTGCTGAGCAGATATGGGACATGAATTTTGACAGCGATGCCAACGTGGTTGAAGTCGCCATTAAACGTCTGAGAGCCAAAGTCGATGCCCCGTTTGACGTCAAACTGTTACATACCGTTCGTGGCATGGGATACGTCCTCGAAGTCCGGCCAGAATAAAAAGAGGATAAGCATGATTAAGCGTTCCATTTCCGTTCACCTGGCGCTGATGTTTGCCTTATCCGCGCTGCTGATTGTGTCCGTTATCGGTATTCTTCTGCGAAGCTCTTTGCATGATTCTCTGCAAAAGCAGATGCACAACGAGCTGTTGTTCCGGGAATCATTAATGAGTCCGTGGATCACCGCACGAACCTCGGCTGACGGCTGGTCGACGCTGGCCAATAAATTCACTGTGTTAACTAATTCCGAAGGTGAGCGCGTCCGCTACTGGATAGTGAGCGATAACCCACGCTTTAGCATGGGGGGAACGCCGCCAGTGGGTGTTCAATGGTCTGCTTTGCGGGAAGGCTTTAATAAAGTGCCCGGCGCATCGGAAGGTGCATGCTCGCTCTTTCTGTTAGTGAAATCGCTCCCCGCAAACGGCGAAAGGCCTGAGCTGCGCTATGTGGTTGCCATCGACTCCACGCCGTACATGGGCACACTTGATGCATTCACGCACACCCTGCTGATTATTACCGGGCTGGGTGTGCTTATTGTGGCTCTGCTGGGCTATATGGTTTCAAGAATTGGTCTGCGTCCAGTTAGGGCTCTCAGTAAACAGGCCCAGCAACTCGCTCCCAGTGACCATGGACAGCGTCTGAACACCCGCGATTTACCCGAAGAACTGCAGCAACTAGCGTCATCATTTAACGGTGTGTTAGAGCGTCAGGAAATCGCCTGGCGTCAGCTCGAAAGCTTTAACGCCGATGTTGCGCATGAACTCCGTACACCGCTGACTAACCTGATTGGCCAGACGCAGTTAGGGCTATCACGCCGACGCTCGCAGGATGAACGGGAAGAGTTATTGGGTTCTAATCTGGAAGAACTTGAACGCATGACATCCATAGTTAACGACATGCTGTTCCTGTCTCATGCTCACGCGGGTGAGCATGCATCCCAGCTTACCCGGGTGTCCCTGCGGGAAGAATCCCTGAAAACAGCGGAGTATGTTGAACCCTCTTTTGCTGAAAAACACCTCTCTCTGGATGTTCAAGGTGACGTCACCGTGCACATCGACCGGCGACTGTTCCACCGCTCACTGGCTAATTTACTGGAAAATAGCGCAAGACACTCCCCCTCCAACAGCACGGTTACGGTGCGCTTAAGCGAAAAAGGTCATCAAGCCTGTGTTGAAGTTTCTAACCCTGGCGATCCGATAGCACCAGAGCACTTACACCGGCTTTTCGAGCGGTTCTATCGCGTTGACACCTCACGAGCCAGGAGTGATACCCATCATGGGCTGGGATTATCGATAGTCCGTGCCGTCGCCATTATGCACCGGGGAGATGTCTTTGCGCGTAGTGAAGGTGGCATCAATACATTTGGCCTCACCTTTGCTATGCAAACGGATAAAGCGGCGGGCAATGCTCAATCCGGCACTGAGCCGGGACCAGGGTTAACTGACAGAATTGTCAGGGGGGCGTCAGCCTGACGTCATCACCCCCTCGATAAAATCATCGCAGGCAATCCCCTCTTCATTGATAAGGACGCTTTGCATGATCGGACATTTACGTTACCTCGGGCTGTTACTGCCCCTCTTTACGTTTTCATCCTGGGCAGCGGAACACAATCCCGCTACCCATATCGCCCCCGCAGGAAGTCAGAACGCGGTGTACGGGCCAGCCGAGAATTTTACCGGTCGCGTCCGGGTTGATCCTCTCTTCAAACCCGACAATGATATCAGTGTTTCCGGGGCTTATGTCACCTTTGAGCCTGGTGCCCGTTCAGCCTGGCATACACATCCCGCAGGCCAACGGCTGATTGTGACCTCGGGTGTTGGGCTCTCCCAACAGGAAGGCCAGCCAGTGCAGGTCATCCGCGCTGGCGACGTTGTTTCTTGCCCGGCGGGGGTCAAACACTGGCACGGAGCGGCGCCTGGCAGCGCGATGACGCACCTGGCGATAACCGGGATTGTAGATGGCAAAAGCGTTAAATGGATGGAGAAAGTGACAGATGAACAATACCACGCCCATTAAAGCATTAGCGGCAGCGGTACTGCTGACCTTTGGTTTGGGTCTCGCGGCACATGCTGCGCCCGTCAATAAAGGAGCCTCAGAAATGAACCACAAACAAAAGGTTTCAGATACGCTGTCAGCCAGTCAACAGGCCATCCCGTTGATTGCGGCATCGATGGCCAGCAGTCAGATGGATAAGCTGAATGCAGTTCTGAATCAGGGTCTTGACGCAGGACTCACGATAAACGAAACCAAAGAGATTCTCGTCCAGCTTTATGCCTACACAGGCTTTCCCCGTAGCCTGAATGCACTTAGCGAACTGATGAAGGTCGTCGAAGCACGTAAACAACGTGGTATCAAAGACATTGAGGGTAAAAAGCCGGTTGCCCCGCTCCCTGTCGGGGATGAGCTTCGCCGCGTCGGTACCGCAAACCAGACAAAAATCTCAGGCGCTCCCGTCCAGGGTCCGCTGTTTGATTTTGCCCCGGTGATTAACCAGTTCCTGCAAACGCATCTTTTCGGCGACATTTTCGCCCGCGATAACCTCGACTGGCAAAGCCGCGAACTGGCAACGGTTGGCGCATTAGCGGCCACACCAGGCGTTGAAGCCCAGCTGTTATCGCATACACGAGCCAGCATGCGGGTCGGCCTGACGGCAGCGCAGCTGCGCCAGCTGGCACAGGTTCTGCGTGAACATGGCGAAAATGATGCAGCAACGCGAGCTGAAAAGGCGCTGCAGCAGGCGCTCGCAAAAAATTAGGAGTGGGTTATGGAGCATGATCCCAACCGCAGAATGTTAATTACCGCGCTTGCCGGGCTCACGCTGGCGAACATCTCCCTGGCATCAGCTGCGACCGGAACCGCAAACGTGCAGGGTAAAGGCCGAATTCTGGTGGCGTACTTCTCCCGCAGCGGAAATACACGGGTGATTGCGGGCGTCATTCACCGCAGCCTGAATACCGATCTGTTTGAAATCGAACCGGCAACGCCTTATCCGGAAGACTATTTCCAGACCGTTGAACAGGCAAAAAATGAGCGTGAGCGGGGAGTCAAACCCGCATTGAAAAATAGCGTCGCAGATATCTCACGCTATGAGACCGTGTATTTAGGCTTTCCCATCTGGGGGACCAGCGTGCCCCCTGTAGTGCAAGCATTTCTCAGCAGCCACAACCTTGCGGGCAAATTACTGATCCCCTTTATTACTCACGGTGGCTACGGTAAAGGAGACAGCGACGACATTCTTGCCAGTCTCGCCCCAACTGCGCGTCGGGAAAAACCGCTGGTCATTGAATGCGACCAGGAACGAAGAACTACTGAAGCGGTCACCCGTTGGTTAGAGACTATACGCAGTTAATCGTCCGCATTCATGAACCTGCCAAGTTAAGGGCAATCAGGGGTGCTAAATAATTAACGCTGACAACTCAGATATGATTGAACGGCGAACATAACAGAGGATGTAATCTTGAAGACAATCTTAAAAACGCTGGCCAGCTGCGTCATGGCGGGAGGTCTGATGGCTCAGTCGGTATATGCCGAGCCGCTGGTCATTCAGGAACAAGGAAGCTTTTCTGCTGGCGGCACCCTCATCACCGCCCCAGGAACATTTGATGCGAAAAAGCCGCTGGATTCTGCTGGCCAAACCTGGCATGGCGATCATGCGTCTGTGTTCTACCAAATCCCGGAGAATCCGCATAAATACCCTATCGTCATGCTGCACGGCGCAGGTCAGTTCTCCCGAACCTGGGAAAGCACCCCGGATGGTCGCGAAGGGTTCCAGAACATATTCCTGCGTCGTGGATTCTCAACCTATCTTGTCGATCAGCCACGCCGGGGCAGCGCCGGTCGCACGACTGTAGAGGGGACTGTTACGCCTAAACCGGATGAGCAGATGTGGTTCAACCAGTTCCGCGTTGGCGTGTGGCCAGAGTATTTTAAGGGCGTTCAGTTCTCTCACGATAAAGAAGCGCTGAATCAGTATTTCCGTCAGATGACCCCGAATACCGGGCCGTTTGATATCAATGTTATCTCTGATGCGATGTCGGCCGTGGTGGACAAATCCGGCCCGGCTATCCTCTTCACCCACTCTCAGGGTGGCGGGCCAGGCTGGTATACGGCGATGAAAAACGACAAGGTCAAAGCCATTGTCGCCTTTGAGCCAGGCAGCAGCTTTGTCTTCCCGGAGAAAGAACTCCCTGCCCCTATGCCAAGCGCGTTTGACACGCTTAAGGGTGAGCCTGTTCCGATGGAGCAGTTTATGGCACTGACTAAAATCCCGATTCTGATTATTTACGGCGATAACATACCGGATAAGCCTGTCGCCATGCCCGCACAGGACAGCTGGCGCGTACGTCTGGCGATGGCTCGTGAGTGGCGTGACGTGGTGAACAAGCATGGCGGGGATGTCACTGTCACGCATCTGCCTGAAGTGGGAATCAAAGGGAATACCCACTTCCCGTTCTCTGATTTAAATAATGTGCAGATTGCTGATTTGGTGAGTCAATTCCTTAAAGAAAAAAAACTACAGTAGGAAGAGATAATAGCGAGCCTTCATTATTGAAGGCTCAATACAAACATCATCTTTATAAAAAATAAAGTGGCTAAATCATGGCGGAAAAGCGTTAAATGTGACGGTCTGCTTCGCGCACAAAGCCGCCCCCCCTCTAAATTAATGAACACATCTAATAAACCCTAGCTCATTCCCCCGTCTAATCAAATAAATCCCTTTGCGTTATGCTTTTCCTACACAAAAGCTGAAGGATAACGCCATGCAAACTGTAAAACTGAACAACGGTATTGAAATGCCCCTGCTGGGCTTTGGTGTCTTCCAGATGACGGATGCCACAGAATGCGAAAGAGCCGTTATTGATGCTATCGATACAGGATACCGCCTGATCGATACCGCTGCGTCTTATCAGAATGAAACCCAGGTCGGGAACGCACTGAAAAAAAGCGGTATCGTCCGTGACGAACTGTTTGTAACCACCAAGCTGTGGTTACAGGATACAAATTATGAAGGCGCGAAAGCACAGTTCGAGCGCTCTCTGAATCGACTGCAACTTGATTACGTTGACTTGTACCTGATTCACCAGCCTTACGGTGATGTCCATGGGGCCTGGCGTGCCATGGAAGAACTGCAACAGGCAGGCAAAATTCGCGCCATTGGTGTGAGTAACTTCCATCCTGACAGACTGGCCGACCTTATCGCCTTCAACAACGTTGCCCCTGCGGTAAACCAGATTGAAGTTAACCCCTTTAACCAGCAACTGCATGCCGTTCCATGGAATCAGAGCCGTGGCATTCAGCCGGAAGCCTGGGCACCGTTTGCTGAGGGTAGAAATGGTTTGTTCCAGCATCCCGTATTAACGGCAATTGGTCAGAAGTACGGCAAAAGTGTGGGCCAGGTGGTACTGCGGTGGATCTTGCAGCGAGGCATCGTTTCGCTGGCGAAATCGGTGCGCAAAGAACGCATGGAAGAGAACATCAACATTCTCGATTTTGAACTCAGCTCTGAAGATATGCTGCAAATTACCGCGCTCGACACCGCAACCAGCGCCTTCTTCTCTCACCGCGACCCAGCGATGGTGGAATGGCTGACTGGCCGCAAACTTGATGTTTAAGTCGCGATAAAAGAGGTATTTATTCAATGCAAAAACGTTATCTGGGTCAATCTGGACTCGAAGTCTCCGCGCTTGGGCTCGGTTGCATGGGCTTAAGCCACGGCTACGGCCCGGCGACCGATACCCTTCAGGCTATAGAACTTATTCGTACAGCAGTTGAACGTGGAGTTACTTTTTTCGATACAGCTGAATTGTATGGCCCCTTCCTTAATGAAGAGGTTGTAGGCGTTGCCTTAAAACCGTTTCGTGACCGTGTGGTTATCGCCACCAAATTTGGTTTTACCTTTGGTACGGACAATAAGCAGCAGATTTTAAACAGCCGTCCAGAGCATATCCGTGAAGCTGTGGAAGGATCATTACGCCGTCTTAAAACAGACGCTATTGATCTACTGTATCAACATCGTGTCGACCCGGATGTCCCGATTGAAGATGTTGCAGGTACTGTAAAAGACCTGATAGCTGAAGGAAAAGTTAAACATTTCGGTCTGTCCGAAGCAGGTGCACAAACCATTCGTCGTGCGCATGCCGTACAACCTGTCACAGCCCTGCAAAGCGAATACTCCATGTGGTGGCGCGAGCCTGAGCAGGAGATCCTGCCGTTGCTGGAAGAGCTGGGCATTGGTTTCGTTCCCTTCAGCCCATTAGGCAAAGGCTTCCTGACGGGATCGATTAAGCCAGGAACCACTTTTGGCAAGGATGATTACCGTAGCACAGTGCCGCGTTTCGCCGGGCAGGCGATTGAAGCCAATGAAAAGCTGGTCTCATTGCTGGGTGAACTGGCGGCAGAGAAAGGTGTGACGTCTGCACAAATCGCGCTGGTATGGTTACTGGCACAAAAGCCGTGGATTGTTCCTATCCCTGGTACCACGAAACTACACCGGCTGGAAGAAAACCTGGGGGCTGCCGACATCATTCTCTCGCAGGATGACTCACGCCAGATAACCCAGGCGCTTGAAACGATTAAAGTCGTCGGCGAACGTTACTCTCCTGAGCACCAGGCTCGCGTGGGCCGTTAATACCCGGACGGGTCCGCAGCGAATGGCGGACCCGTTATTCCTGGTAGCGAAGGGCATCGATCATCAGCGCAAAAGCGGGCGGATGCTGCTTACGGCTTGGGTAGTAGAGGTAATATCCGGGGAAAGACGAGCACCAGTCCTGCAGAACCTGAATAAGCTCTCCTGACTTTATATAATCCTTAACCCTGTCTTCAGGTATACAGGCGATGCCAAAACCAGATAATGCCGCATCAATCCTTTCCGCCTGCAGATTAAACGTTACCTGCCCTTCCACTCTGACCCGTAACGGTTTCCCATCCTTCTCAAACTCCCAGTGGTAAAGTCCACCGGCTGTTGGCAGGCGCATATTAATGCACCGGTGATTTTGTAGCTCGTGCGGCGTTTCAGGTGCAGGATTTGCAGCGAAATAAGACGGTGCTCCTACTACGGCCATTCTCATGTCCGGCCCAATTCTTACAGCAATCATGTCCTTATCTACGCTTTCGCCCAGTCGGATCCCGGCATCAAAACGCCCCTCAACAATATCGACAAAACCGTTATCAACCACCAGTTCGAGATTAATTTCCGAATATTCCCTGAGGAAGGGTTTTAACTTCGGCCATACCAGACTTCGCGCGGCATGCTCCCCGGCAGATAAACGGATATTGCCGGAGGCAGTGCCGTTCAGCTGAACAAGCGATTCAAGTTCCTGCTCAAGATCGGCAATACGCGGTTCAAGGCAGGCAATAATTCTCTCACCGGCCTCTGTAGGGGCTACGCTTCGGGTCGTACGGGTCAAAAGGCGGATATTCAGCCTGTTCTCTAGTGCCTTGATCGCGTGGCTGAGTGCAGACTGAGAAACTCCCAGTTTTCCCGCTGCTTTGGTAAAACTTCGCTCCCTTGCCACTACAAGAAAGAGTTGCAGTTCGTTGAAGTTTTCTTTAAGCATCGGCGATTTCCTTATGGAGGCATTCCCTTCATCACATACTCATGAAGGGTGTTCATAGACATAACCATTTTAGCCCCATTACTGACAATAATGATAATGGATATCCTGACTCTATCGAAAATAAGGCTGAATTATCAGAAGGATTATCATGAAAATAGTCGTTGCAGGGGCGACAGGAAGTATTGGTCTTCATGTCGTGAATACCGCTATTGAAATGGGCCATCACCCCGTAGTGCCGATCAGAAATAAGCGCAAATTTTCGTGTTTTTTGAGGGACAGGATACCCGGTAGAAAACGTGCCCGGGCATCAAAAACCTATCAGAGGGTGTTACTCATTGCCCCATTGATTCAGAAACGTCGCGATATCATCAATACGTAACGCGTTGATACCGGCTTCAGTGGCCATCTCTTTCTGCTGTTCTTCGCTGATTTCTTCGTTATTGGTTAAATGCGTCATCAGCAGCTCGAAATAACGCGCCAGAGGGCTGCGCTCTGATTCGGTTACCGGCTGTGCGGCTTCCGTCGCATACTCATCTACGAAGTCATAATACTTAAGGGGGATGTCATTGCTCATCAGTCGTTTCCTGAAGGTAGTGCCAGTTTTTTCAGCGGGTGCAGGTTAATCAGGCTTAGCGTCTGATATCGGCCTGATATATCCCGCTTGTCAACCAGTGGATAATGCGGGGGATTATACCTGTAATTTGGCAGGCTGTACCCCTGTTTAACCGAACAGTTTCCCCAGCCGTTCTTTTGCCTCAGCGGGAGGCAGTAACTGAATATGCAGCCCCTGAGCATCCAGCGTAAAAAAGCCTTTGCACTCATCCGGCATCGCATCATATTGCGCATTGAGCTGTTCTGATGCCTGTATAAAACAGGCATAGCCATAGTGCGCCACTAAATAAGGCAGCCCAAATTGAGATCGTAACATCTCATATTCCTGGTAAGGATAGCGTGTATGCGCGGGGAGCTTTTTGATGATATCGGAAAGTTTAGTCATCAGCGGAATCACCTCTTCTTCAGAGGCATAGTGCGTATAACCGCGCAGGGCGACTAATCGCATATCGACATGACGTTCTTTTTTGAATGCCGCCAGGAAAAAATCTTTCAGGTCCCTGTCCGGACAAGTTAAGACCAATGCATACAATATCTGATTACGGCTGAAAACATCTTTTGATGTGAGGTAGTGCGCCTCAAAAAAAGCCACATCGTCATCCGTGAAGGTCTCAAAACGCATCTGTATCATGGCCTCACGATACACAGGGTTATCCTTGTACCCTCTTTTGCCCACTACACCCCTGACTGTGTCGATATTCGTCATACTTTATCCAAATATACCCCTTGAGCGATAATTCTAGCACGATGTGAAATTTGACAGGGCAGATCTGCCGTTCTGCCCTCTCCTCTCTGCCCGGCGCCGATAACATGATCCTGTGTTATCGCCGGTTATCCCTGCGCGAAAACATACTCGCCATGCCCCACCGACCAGCGCTTGCCGTGTAACGCAGGCTCCCCGGCCGTCAACACCAGTTCCACCAGTCGGTTGTCCGCACCGGGGCGGAAAATAAACTGCTGATCGCCCAGATCCAGCCCTTCCTGCGTGGCATCCGCTAATGGGGCAAAGCCAAACAGCGCCTGCCAGTGAGCGCGCACCGCCTGCGGGTCCTGCACGTCAAACACCGCACGCGTCAGCGCCACCTCTCCGGCAGGATGCGGGCTGTCCAGCCCCTGTGCCCGTAACCGCGCCAGGCGGGCATCATCATCTTCCCCCCATTGCAGAACAAAGGGATAAGGCAAACCGTTAACGTCGCCATCAATGGTAAAAATACGCCAGCTGATCACGTTGCCCTGCGGATCGTTGCGCTGGCCGTCCGCAATCGCCGACACCTGTAAGCCTTTGCGGTGCAGGTCCTCGTGCGTCTGCACAATATCGTCGCTGCGCAGGGCCACCCGATACAGTGCCTGGTTTTCCGGCAGTAACTGCGCCGCATCGCGCGACAGCAGGAACCTCTGTGCGGCAGTCTCCAGCTCTGCCTGGTCAGCAATCGCGAGAAACTCGATATAGGTCAGGCCGAAGTAACTCAGCGCATTCCGGGTGCCCCACCCCGGATGGCGCCCGCCCGGTATGGCGTTCAGCTGCTGTGCGGCGAAAATCTGAATCGCCTCTTCGGGATGATTGACAAACTGAACCGCATGATCCCACTTTAGTGTTGCCATCCTGCCTCCTGAATCTGTTGGTAAAGATGGATGGCATCATTATCTTTTGGCCGAATAATGCCTCTTTTGCCTCTATCGCAGCGCGATAGAGGGTTCTCGTGGCAACTATATTGCTGCGACACGTGCAAAAACAAACAATAAAATAATCTATCCAAAGTCGTAAAAATCGCTTTCCTAATGAATGTTAAAACCAATAACTGATTATTGTTACTTAAGTTGCTTTTCGTTGCTAAAGAGAAATTATTTCATAGCGACGCATCAACAATATGGCATCATACACCCGTCACTATTGATCTTCAGCGTATACGCACTTCCCCCAAAGTGGTTTAATCATATGCAGTGATCCACTGTAAGGAAATTGCGCATTTTTATTTCGCTGGTCCTGCAGTACCAAATCAATTTCGGATGTGATAATGGCTTTTACTTTTGAATGATATCGCTGAAGTGAAATATCACTGATAGGAACAGGTAAGCGCAGGCTACTGTCATTTTTCATCTTACTGTAGACACCATCTTTGATGCGCATTCTGTTGCCATCAGGGATCCCCATTTTCAGGTCGTAGCACTTCAATCCCGCCAGTCGCACCGCAACGCTGATTTTCTCGATGCGTTTATCTTTGGCGCTAATCAACAGTACTTTGTTGTTTTCATACCAGTTTTCAAATGATTTAACGATGCCCACCTTCTCCTCAGAGGAGCGCCAGGTTGATCCTGGAAATTTCCAACTGTTTGAATCGTGTACTTCGCATTCTCTCTCGGTAATTTCCGGCGGGATATCTTTATCTTTAGCCCCTTGTGCAGCGGCTTCCTGGTAGATATACACTAAACGGTCCGCTAGCGTAGCGGTGGCGTCATATAGCGTATTCGTCTGAATAAGTGCCAGCAGGTTATCCCGGCTGATTGAAACCTGACAATAGTCGCTATCCCACGCAGTCGTTCCCTTGCTCTGAGCCTCTTCCTTTGCCTGGTTTGTCGTCTGCTTAACCGTTGTGAATTTCCAGCGATAGGGGGTGGATTGCTGCGCTTTTAAATAACACTGGATATCGCCAATCCATTGATAGATATCAGTCGCATAAATCCCGATGTATCGATTGAAAATACGCTGGGCATCATGTTCTGTGCCCTGGGTGATAATTCCCTCAATAAACTGTTGCCGGCCATCTCCTTCAAGCAACTCAACAATTTTCCCGAATTGATGACTGCTGCGCATTTTACCGAAAATTGAGCCCTGGCACGCTTCATCAAATTGAAGAAGCCAGGCAGGGAGCGCGATGTGTTTATGACGAAAATCATTGATAAGATCGCATACAGTTTCAGCAATGATCTGTAATGAATCGATTTTATGATAATCATCTAACCGTTCAAGCAGGAGGTCGCTGCAAGAATGGGCGATGGAGAGATCCTGATGGCAATATCCTCCGCGCGCCTGCGTAGGAAGTGGTATGCAGCGTGTTTTGCTCTCCGTTAAAATGGTGAAGAGATCGCCCCGAATAAAATCATCCTCGCGCTTTTTTTGCTGTTGGAAACGACCATCCCAACCTGCTGGTTGGCGGTTCATTTCTCCCCAAGTCTTCAGGCTAACATTACCCTGATCAAATCCTTCATACAGCGAGTACATAAAAAAAAGCGCACTATTGAGGCTATTCTGCGGCTTCTCTTCAAACCCAACAGCATAAGTATCCCGTGAGTAAATTTCTTTAATTTTATTGTGCTGCGTACGTAGTCTAACGAGTACCTCGTGCTGCTCCGCGAACCAGTCACTGTACTCAGGAACCTGATTAAGCTGTCGTGCTTTAAAAATAAGCAGCAGCAGTTGCTCGCTGACTGCGTCGTATATGTTAGGGAAAGGGGATTCTGTGCCGGACAGAACAGTCCGGAATCGCTGCTTTTGGTACTCGGAAAGTGGCATAACGACTCCATAGTTGTGATCTTAATCACATAATTTGACAATACTTGTTAAGGTTTTCCCTTCGGACATTTTGGACATGTAGCCTATTACGAGCAGCCTATACGCCCCTTTTGCATCAAATCCATCAAGAAATCACTTTAAAAATCATTAAAACAAAATACTCACATAAAAAACAACTTAAACTCATATAAAAAAGTCATTTTATTTTTTATTTAAGTTAGTTTTTACTAAAAACATGAATAAAAATCAAATTAATATCTATTTATGGTAATTTGACCTTTTTACTGGCCCGTGTTTATCATTATCTCAACGAGGCATGGTGCCTCTTACTGCAGAAAATGGTGACAGTTATGCTTGGTTATATCTTTGATTATATTAGTGAAAACCCCATAAAATCTCTCGCAATTGCCGCTGCAACAGTGGCTACCGGTGGTGCCGCTGCAGTCATGGCACCCGCGATTGGCGCGGTAGCAAGTGCAGCAGGGCTCGGCATGGCAGGTGGTACGCTAAGCGGTGCAGCAGCCTCATCTGCAGGGCTTGCTGCATTAGGCGGAGGTAGTCTGGCCTCAGGAGGGTTAGGAATGGCGGGTGGTAAAGTGGTTGTCACTACCGTAGGAGCGTTAGTCGGTGGCAGCACTTCTGGCAGCATGTCGTCACTTTTTTCTAACACCTAACTCACTTTTTGGAGAAGCAAATCATGGGTATTATTGCTGCAGGTTTACGTGAATGGAACTTCCAGAAAATCGCACGACTGACAAAAGCGGGTTTGAGCGACCGTACCATTGCGAGCGCGATTAATGACGATCTTAAAGAGCGAAACATTGAGGCGGGTCCGTTGTTGACCGCAAAAGACATTGGGTCATATAAAAAAATTTCCCATCTGGCTGGCGAGCGCTCATTAATAACAGAACCGAAGGTTCGCGCGCTGATTGATGATCCGGACCCTAATGCCCCAGTGTTGTAATTGTGCCGATATTGCGGGTTACCCCGCAGTAACGAAGCGGATAGGTTCAGGGATCAATACACTACCTACTGCACGCTAACTCAAAGGCCCACTCAGCTTTTCTGAGCGGGCCTTTTTTATTCAGCGATCAAGCTGATGGAACAGGGTCAACCCGGAACACATCCACCATCACCATCAGATCGCGCGCCTGTTCCTGCATCGATGCGGCGGCAGCGGCAGACTGCTCCACTAAGGCGGCATTTTGCTGGGTTGCATCATCAATGTGATTCATGGTGTTGTTGATCTGCGCCAGACCATCGCTCTGCTCATGGCTTGATCCCGCAATATCACTCATCAGGCTCGCCATACTGGTAATATTCTGCACCATATCCTGCATCGCTACATCGGCTTTCCCCACCAGCTCACGACCTTCGTCAATCTGGCCAACAGAACTATCAATCAGCTCACGGATCTCCTTCGCGGCGGTGGCACTGCGCCCTGCCAGCGTGCGCACTTCGCCCGCCACCACCGCAAAACCGCGCCCGGATTCTCCGGCACGGGCTGCTTCGACGGCGGCATTCAGCGCCAGAATGTTGGTCTGAAAAGCGATGCTGTCGATCACCTGAATAATATCGGCCATCCGGGAAGACGAATCATGGATGCCCTGCATACGGTGAGTGACGGAGCGCATCAGCTCCCCGTTATGCCTGACAATCCCGCCCGCTTTGGTAGCCAGCTGATGTGCCTGCCCGGTGTGCCCGGCCGTCTGGCTGAGCGTGCTGGTCAACTGGCTGAGCGTGGCTGCCGTTTGCTCAACGCTGGCCGACTGCTCTTCGGTTCGCGCCGACAGGTTGCTGTTGCCGGAGGAGATTTCATCCGCAGCATTGACGATTTCACTGGTGCGCACCTGGATGCGGTGAACAATCTGGTTAAGCTGCGCCTTCATGCCCGCCATGCTCTGCAATAACTGGCCGATTTCATCCTGACGATCGCTATTCAGCGTGCCTGTCAGGTCACCATGAGTAATACGGTTGGCCTCCTGTAGGGCTTCATTCAGCGGTGGAACGATCTGCCGGTGAATACTGACGGCAACGATCACGCCGACCAGCATCGCGACAATACCGAGAACACCCAGCAGCCAGCGATTCCAGGCCAGCAGCTCAGCGGAGTGCGACTCTTCAGCCCCGTAGATTTTATTGATGTCTTCCAGCAGGCCCGAGATCCGCACCTGGGTGGACTTATCATTGCGGGCAGCGGTGCTTTGCAGATCGGTACGGAGGCCGTCGATATCTTGCTGTATGGTGTCGGCTAAGGGCGCGTACTGGGCTGGCCAGTCGCCTTCGCGGATCAGTGAGTGGATTTTGTCGAGTTCGGTGCTGACCGCAGCCAGCTTCGTCATCGCGACGGCAGGGTTCTCCTGCAAGCCATCCTTGACGGCACCGGCATTATCATACAGTGCGCCGACCACCGATAAACGTGCCGATGAATCTTCCGCAGTGCTGAAACCACTAAAGCCGCAGTAACAAATGGCGGCGACAAAAAAAAGTAATACACCGAAACCTGCCGTCAGTTTTCGGCCAACCTTCATGTTCCTGAGCAGTTGCAGCATCAACATCCTCCGTGAGACAGCATGAGTGGGATTTTTATTTAAGATGACCTGATCAGTTACGGCATGTTGGCGCCGATCTTTATAGTGTTTCTATTTTTCAGGCAGTTAAATATAAAAGAAGAGAGGCATTCACCCGGAGTGGCTGACCATCTGTTCCGGTCAGCCAGCAAAGCTGACCTGATCCCTGGAACACTCCATCAGCACGGCTCGTTCGGAAAAGATGATCGCCCCCTGAGGGATCCCCACAAAAATTAATGGCTTCCCGTCCGGATTCAGGTCCGGGGCCAGTTTGAGCACGCCGGAGCGGCAAAATCCGCATCCCTGCGGGCCTCGTCACGCGACGTCCTGTCGCGTGACGTCCGGCTTACCTCAATCTGGCCCCCTCCCCGCAAGATAGCGCTCGCTGTGGGTTTTAAAACGCTACGACGTGACTGACTTTGCTGATTGATTTGGGTTTTGACCTGGGTTTTGACGTTGAGGCGGCATTCAGCAGCGCTGACGAGGGCATCCACGCAGTGGAGGTTTAAAACCCACCGCGAGCGATTAGACGCCCTGCCTCTTACAAAATCTTCACTAACCCGATGGTGCGTTCAATCGCCAGCAGGATCAGCACCGCAATCACAATAAAGATCACCGAAATGGCATTCACCGTCGGGTCGAAGGTCTGATCAACATAGTTAAAGATCCTCACCGGAACGGTGATGGTATCCGGTGCGCTGAGAAACAGGCTGACGGACACTTCGCCAAACGACGTGACCCCGGCAAACACCGCGCCGGCCAGCATTCCGGGTTTGATCAGCGGCAGCGTCACGTGGCGGAAAGTGTACCAGCGCCCGGCCCCGAGGCTCATGGATACGGCTTCCAGCCTTCTGTCCATCGCCGCCAGACTGACGCTCACCGTACGCACCACATAGGGCAGCGCCACCACGATATGACCTATCACCAGCCCACTGACCAGCCCGGCAATCCCGGCGGCGGTCAGCACATACAGCAGGGCAATCCCCAGCACCACCTGCGGGATCATCAGCGGCGATAAAATAAAGGCCTGCAACGTCTCACGATAACGAAACTCAAGCCGCGCCAGCGCCCAGGCGGCAAAGGTGCCGAGGATCACCGTCAGCGGCGTCACCACCACTAACAGGATAAGGCTGATACTGAGCGACTCCCGCCAGCCCGCATCATCCAGCAATGCGGAGAACCAGCGCAGGGACACACCCTGCGGCGGAAACTGTGGATACGGTTCCGGGCTGAAGGCCGAGAGCACAATCACGCCGACCGGTAAGGCGAGAAACAGATACACCAGAATCCCGGTCAGCGTCACCAGCCCCTGGGTCAGGCGCCGCAGTATACGGTCAGTGACCATGATTTTTCTTCTCCCAGCGTTTGAGGAACAGGCCAACAATACCGGCCACCGCCAGCGTCATCACCAGCAGCGTCAGCGACAGCGCGGCCGCCAGCGGCAGATTCGCCGTCTGCATCGCCTGCTGATAGATGGCAATCGGCAACAAGGGTTGCAGCCGCCCGCCAATCAGCAACGGCGTAATGTAACTGCCTGCCGCCAGTGAAAAGACAATGATAAATCCGGTCAGCATCCCGGGCAGCGTCAGCGGTAACACCACCCGACGGAACGTCTGGCCCGGCGTGGCGCCCAGGCTCATCGCGGCCAGGCGCAACGACGGGGCAATTTCATTTAACGAGGTGATCAGCGGCAGCACGGCAAATGGCAGCATGACCTGCACATAGGCAATCACCACCGCATTCATATTCCACAACAGCGCCAGCGGCTGCGGGATCAGCCCGGTAAACAGCAGGAAGCCGTTAATCAGCCCGTTCTGCGCCAGCAGCACAATCCAGGCAAACGTGCGGATCACCACGCTGGTCAGCAGCGGCGAGATTAAAATCACATACAGCAGCGTACGCCAGTGGCGGCCTTTCACGGTCACCAGCAGCCAGGCGGCGGGCCAGGCCAGCAGCACGGTCATCGCCGCCGTCAGCAACGACACCCACAGCGTGGTCCAGAGCGCATACAGATACTGCGACTCGCCAAACACCGTCAGGTATTGCGCCAGGCTGTGGCCGGGCAGCGGATTCAGCAAACTGTCGACCGCGGTCAGGCTCTGATCGAGCAGCAGCAGCAGCGGCACCAGCAGAAACAGCACCAGGAACACCAGGCACGGCGTCAGCATCAGCCAGGGAAAGGCGTTCTGCCTAAGCCGGTTCATTGCGGCGCTCCCGGCGTGGGCAGCACGATGACATCGTCTTCACGCCACGCCAGGTAGAGCTTATCGCCCGGTGCGGGTAACTGACGGAAGTCCTGTTCCGCAGGCTGCACGCGCAGCTCGCCGCCGCCGGGAAGCTGGCACAGCAGGCGCAACGTCGCCCCGGCAAAGCTCGCCTCTTTTACGCTGGCGAAGGTGCCGTTAACCGCCGGTTCACCGCCGCCGGGCAGAATGCGGATGCGTTCCGGTCGCACAATCAGTAATGCGCTACGGGCATCAAAACGACTGGCTGCCAGCTGTAACGGCTGCCCCGCTGCACTGAAATGTTCGCTGGCCTGATAACGTTCGCTGCCACGGTCGGCCGTCACCTGGAACAGGTTCGCCTGCCCGACAAACTCGGCGACAAAACGGTTCTCCGGCTGACGGTAAAGTTCCGACGGCGTGCCCACCTGCTGCAACTGCCCCTGACCGAGAATACCGATGCGATCGGAGAGCGTCAGCGCCTCTTCCTGATCGTGGGTGACCAGCACCGTGGTGATACCCACCCGTTTTTGCAGCGCACGCAGCTCATCCTGCATCTCCTTGCGCAGCCGGGCATCCAGATTGGACAACGGCTCATCCAGTAACAGCACCTGCGGCTCAATCGCCAGCGCACGGGCAATCGCCACGCGCTGCTGCTGGCCGCCGGAGAGCTGATGCGGCATGCGCGTTCCCAGCCCCTCCAGGCGCACCTGCCTGAGGGCCTCCGCGACCCGGCGGCGCTGCTCATCGCGCGCCACATGGCGCACCTTTAGCCCAAAAGCCACGTTATCCGCCACGCTGAGGTGCGGGAACAGCGCATAGTTCTGGAACACCATGCCGATATTGCGTCGGTAAGGGGGTAACGCGGTCATATCCTGACTGCCAATCAACACCCGCCCGTCATCGGCCGCCAGAAAACCCGCGATGATATTCAGCAGCGTGGTTTTGCCACAGCCGCTGGGGCCGAGCAGGGAGAAAAACTCCCCCTGCTCTATCGTCATGCTGACGCCATCCAGCGCGCGATGCTGCCCAAACTGCCGCTTCACCGCGTCAATCACCACGGAACTCATTTTGTCGCCCCCAGCGACTGGCTCCAGCGGTTGGTCCAGTCGGCCAGCTGCGGCGTGGCCGTGGCGTAATCAATCCAGATCAGTTTGCTGTAGGCTTCTTCACCCACTTTCACCTGTTTTTTCAGGTTGTCGCTGTACTGCACCTCTTTATTGGTCATGCCGTACAGTGATTTATCGGAGAAGGCTTTCTGCACCTGGGCGCTGGAGAGCGCATTCACCACTTTGTAAGCATTCGCCAGATTCGGTGCGCCTTTCGGGATCACCCAGTTGGCCGCGCCAACCACCGCGCCTTCAGACGGGTACACAAAGTCGATTCTCATCCCCTGCTGTTTCAGGGCAAACACGCGACCATCCCAGAACGGCACAATCCACGCATCCCCGCGCTCCAGCAGCGTCTGGATGGCACCCGGGCTGTCCGGGAAGGCCACCGCGTTACCGCGCAGATCTTTCAGTTTGGCAAAGGCTTTATCCACATCAGCCGGGTTGTTCAGCTCACCGCCCAGCGCATGCACCAGCCCGGCAAAGAACTGCAGCCCCGCCGCATAGGTCGGTGACGAAATCGCCACGTGGCCTTTGTATTCCGGCTTCCACAGATCCAGCCAGCTGGTCGGCGGGGTTTTCACCAGGTCGCTGCGGTAGGCGAGGCCTAACTGCCCAAGACTGAACGCGGCAGCATAGGTTTTGTTCTCGCTGACAAAGCGCGTTTGCACACTCTGATAGAGCTTATCGAGGTTAGGAATCTCTTTGGCCTCCAGCGGTTGCAGCAACCCTGCTGCCGTCGCACGCTGCACGGTATCCGGCTGGAAAACCACAATATCGTAAGGCGAACGACGCCCTTTTGCCGCACGCAGTTTGGCAAACCATTCGGCATCGGCACCGGGCACCACGGTCAGTTTGATATGGTTATCTTTAGCAAACTGCTCCAGGCCGGAGGCACGAATATTCTTCTCCCAGTCACCGCCATACACCCCCACCACCACCGAATCCGTGGCTTCCGGCGCGGTTGCTGCCGTGGCTGCACCGCTGATAACAAGGCCGATCAAGGCAGAAAGCAGTGCCCCACTGTTTTTAGTTAAACGCATGTTCATCTCCTGGTGATGACGAGGTAAGGGATAAAAACTGCTGTTCCAGTGCGGCAACAGCGTCGGCAAAACACTGACGGGCAGTGTGAATATCGGCCTGCGTTTCACGCGGGAAGTGAGGCGGTAACTGCGCCAGCGCGGCGGCAAACGCCTGCTGGCGATAACGCTGTCTTTCCGCCGGCGTCAGCGCATAAAGTTGTTGGTTGAGGCGTGATAACAGCGCGGGGGAAAACACGGCCAGCCAGTTATCCCGCGCCGGGCCGGAGGACGAGCCCGGTGTTCTGGCCTGCTGACGCAGAGTGGTTGTCGCCTGCTGATCCACCTCGCCGTTGACGATGATCACGCCATACTGGTCGGCGGCGGACAGAATACCGATCAACTGGTTATCGACATCACGCTTCACCGCTGCCGGGTCGCGCAGGAAGGGATCGCCCCAACCGCCGCCGCCCGGGGTTTGCAGCAGCACCTCATCCCCGGCTTTGACGCTGAGCAGGTCAATTTTGCCCAGCACGGTGCCGCCCGCATCGCCCGGGTTGAGCGTCATGCGCGTGGGTTGCCCGGGCAGCCCGCCGTTGACGCCCCAGGGCTGGAACACCATCCGCTCCATGCCGCGCGCCAGCAGCGTGGTGTCATCGTGCAAAATGCGAATACGGATTTGCTGGCCCATACCACCGCGCCACTGCCCGGCTCCGGCAGACTCTGCGCGCAGGGCATACTGCACGATTTCGATTGAGGTTTCGGCTTCGACCATCTCCACCGGGTTGTTCGCCAGGTTAGAGATGCTGTTGTCACGCCCGTCGATGCCGTCACGGCCAAAACGGCCGCCACCGCCGCCGACCATCGGTTCAATCACCTGTACATTCTGCTCTTTGCCGTGGCGGGCCGTTTCTGCCACCACCAGCGGAATAATGGTGCCGCCGCTGGCCGCGGGCATCACTTCAGGCAGCGCCTGCCCCAGCAAACCGTTTAATAAGTCGTTGACGCGCACGGCCGTGGCATGGCGCACGCCAACGGCGGCCGGGAATTGAGGATTGACCAGCGAACCGACCGGGGCAAACAGGGAAACAGGTTGCAGCAGACCGGCATTCAGTGGCACGGTTTTATCCAGCGTGCAGACCAGCGCCAGAATGCGCAGCGTCAGCCAGGCATGGGGATCGCCGTGGCTCGGGATATTCAGCGCCACGGCCACCTGGGCATCGCTGCCGCTGAAATCCAGATGCACATTGCCATCGTCAAAGGTGGCTTTCAGCGCCAGCCGCACCGGCAGGCCGCTGCCAGCCGCATCATCCAGATAGTCTTCAAATTCGTAGCTGCCCTGCGGGATACGGCGCAGCACCTGACGCGCACGGGCCGCCGCATACTGTTGCAGATCCTGCTGCGCCTGAATCACCTGCGGTGCAGCGTGCTGAGCAACGATTTTTTGCAGGCGCTGTCGCCCGGCCCCCAGTGCGGCGAGCATCGCCTGAATATCCCCGGCGTTGGCATCCGGCGTGCGGCTGTTGGCGGCGAGAATAGTGACCACGTCCTGATTCAGCACCCCCGCCCTGACCAGTTTGACCGGCGGGATTTGCAGCCCTTCCTGGAAGATATCGCTGTTGGTCGGTGAGATGCTGCTGGGCACACGGCCACCGACGTCGGATGCATGGAGGAAGGCCCAGCCCCAGGCGACGATCTCCCCGTCAATAAACCAGGGTTCCAGCACCTGTAAATCCGGCAGGTGCGTTGCCAGCCCGCGCGAACGCCAGGGATCGTTAGTGAGGATCACATCCCCCGGCTGCACCTCGCCCACCGCCTGCATCGTGGTCAGCAGATTCAGCCCGACAAAACCGGACACGCCGATGCCGCGCGGATAGGCGAAGAACTTGCCGTGCCGATCGGCCACCGCGCAGCAGAAATCCGCCGTCTCTTTCACATACAGTGTGCGCCCGGTACGTTGCAGGATGTGGCACATCTCTTCCGTCAGCGCCGTCAGTTTATGGTTGAGGATCTCAAGTGTAATCGCGTCGAGCTTCACAGGGGGCCTCCCGTTTCACGGGTGATCAACAGGTTGCCTGCCGGGTCGAGCTGTGCCGTCCAGCCGGGGAGAATCAGCGTGGTGGTATCGTCCTGTTCCACAATCGCCGGGCCTGTCAGGCGATCGTCAAACTGGATCTGCGCACGCTGCCAGATATCCGCCGGCTGCCAGCGCTGGTTAAGATACAGCGGCCGCCGGGGGCGATGGGTTTCCGGCGCGTGTGGCACAAAGGCTTTCTCTGTCGGGCGCGGCAGCGGTGCCGTCAGCGACAGCCGCAGGGTGGTTAATTCGATATCGGTGCGGGCACCGGTAAAGCCGTAGCGCTGCTGGTGCAGCTGCTGGAAACTCTCCTGCAATCCGTCCAGGGTGAGGGTATCCGCGCTGGCCAGGCTGACGCTCAGCTCATAGGCCTGACCGCTGTAACGCATATCGGCTTCTACCGTATAACGCGGCGCTGCGCGGCTCAGGGCAGCGGCCTGCTCTCCGAACCACTGCTGCGCCAGCAGATGAAGTTCGTCAAGGGTCGTGGTCAGCGTAATGAAGGTGCTGGCATTGACGCGCACGCGCAGGCTGCGCACAAAGTCACGGCGAATATCGGCGGTGATCGCCCCCTGTGCGCAGAAGGTGCCAGGACGTAACGGCACCACAATACGTTCGAGGCCCGCCTCACTGGCAAACAGGTTGGCATGCGTCGGTCCGGCACCGCCGAACGGGATCAGCGTCAGGGCATCGGCCGAGACGCCGCGCTGCGCCACGGCTTTATTCAGCTCCGTCGCCATCTGCGTGGTCGCCACCGCCAGCGCCCCGCTGGCAACCTGCTCTGCCGCATCCTCGCCGCGGATACCGAGTTGCGCCGCCAGCGCGGCAAGCGCCGTTCGCGCCGCCGCAAGGTCGAGGGGAATGGTGCCGCCCAGCCGGGCATCAGCCGGCAGGATGCCGCAGACCAGATAGCAGTCGGTGATGGTCGGGGCCACGCCGCCGCGGCGATAGGCCACCGGGCCGGGATCGGCCCCTGCGCTTTCCGGCCCCACTTTTAAAATGCCGTATTCATCGACATGGATAATCGACCCACCTCCGGCGCCGATGGCAGAGACGCCGACCACCGGTAACATCAGCGGCAGGCCGCCAATATCAGTGCGGTTGACGCGTTCAACATCGCCCTCCGCAGAAAGGGAAATATCGCTGCTGGTGCCGCCCATATCGAAGGAGACATAGCCACCGCTGTGCGTGGTGGCCGCAAGATGTGCCGCCGCCATCACGCCCGATGCCGGGCCGGATAACAGCGTATCGACCGGGCGCTGGCGAGCCGACGCCAGCGGCAATACGCCGCCGTTAGAGGCGGTGATCAGGAGCGGTGCGGTCACCGACTGCGGCTCCAGCAGCCCGGTGAGGCGGCTGAAATAGCGCTGCATCAGCGGCTGAATATAGGCATTCAGCCCGGCCACCAGCGTGCGTTCATATTCCCGGATTTCCGGCCACAGTTCGGCGGATGAGAGCACGGGGACATCATCAAGCTCAGCCTGCAGCCGCTGCGCCAGCTCGCCCTCCTGTTGCGGATTGGCGTAACCATTCAGGGTGACCAGCGCCACGGCGCTGACGTCGAGCCGGGCAATGGCCTGCGCCAGCGTGCTCAGAGCGTGCTCGTCCGGCCACTGCATCACCTCACCTGTCGGACTGAAGCGCGCGCCGATCTCCAGCACCCGCTCACGCGGTAGAAACGGCGGTTCACGGTCGGCATGAAAATCAAAGGAAGACGGCATACGTGCGCGGCCAATTTCCAGCACATCACGAAATCCCTGGGTGATCACCAGGGCAATTTTCGCACCACGACGCTGAATAATGGCGTTCAGGCCCAGCGTGGTGCCGTGCAGCAACAGGGAGAGTGCGCTGGCAGGCTGGCCCGTTTTCTTCAGCGCCGCCTGTAAGCCATCGCTAAAGGCCAGCGCCGGATCGGCCGGGGTACTGGGTTGTTTATGAAAGAAATAGTGCTGACGCTGAGGGTCAAATATCACAAAATCAGTAAAGGTGCCCCCGACATCCACTCCCACTGTCAGCCCGGCATCGGGAATGTTGTTCACCTTTTTCTCCTGATTCACGCGTAAGTCGCGAAATTGATTAATGAAATATTTTGTTAATTTTCCCTGGATACTCCCGTATTACGAATAACAAATAGGACTAACCTTTGCCGGAAAAAGCATGACGGTGTGTAACAGCCTTAATAGATGGTTTTCGTGTAGGCCGTGGAGTACCCATCATGATCTTTTGCAGAGTTCGGCCTCTGAGGGATCCCCAGGCATTTTTTATCGCTGATAGTTTGGCTTCAGGTCTGAGGCCAGTTTGAGCACGCCGGATCGGCAACTGCCACATCCATGCGGGCCTCGGCACGCGGCTTCCCTGCCGCGTGACGTCCGGCTTACCTCAATCTGGCCCCATCCCCGCAAGAGAATGCTCGCTGTGGGTTTTAAAACCGCGACGACATGATGATTTATGTGGATTGATTTGAATTTGGGTTTGACCTGGGTTTTGACGTTGAGGCGGCATTCAGCAGCGCTGAGGAAGCACAGTGAACCAGGACGAACCGCCAGGACGGCGGTGAGAGGGAGAGCCGGCACAAGGATGTGCCGTCACGACCGGTACGTCGGTGAACGACGCTTGCGAGGGCATCCACGCAGTGGACGCAGCGCCAGCCGCAAGCCCGGGTCCCCAGGGTGGGGGCGACTGCCCACCCTGGGTCGCTCAGCCCGCGCAGCGGGAAAGCGAAACGCCCTTGACGTTGACGTTGACCTGGCCCTGGCCCTGGCCCTGAACCATCGTGCAAACCATCCCCAAAGGGTCGACCGGAAAAAGGGTCGCCCCCTTCGGCTCGCCGCCAGTCTCCCCCCTTTAATTGTCAAAGAGTGTAATCCCACACAAAAAACATTCACACGGAGATATAGCCTGTGCTATACCTTATAGCAACTGCTAATTACGTCGTATTTTTAAGCGCTTTCTGGGAGATTTCTATGCGTTTTCAGTTCCGGTTAAAAAGGTGGATCTGCGCCACTCTGCTCGCCACCTTGCCGCTGGCACCCGCGCTGGCACAGGAAAAATTCAAGGTCATCACCACCTTCACAGTGATTGCCGATATGGCCAAAAACGTGGCGGGTGACGCCGCGGACGTGGCCTCCATCACCAAAGCCGGGGCAGAAATCCACGAATATCAACCCACGCCGGGGGATATCAAACGCGCCCAGGGCGCACAGCTGATCCTCGCCAATGGTCTGAACCTGGAGCTGTGGTTCCAGCGTTTTTATCAACACCTTTCCGGCGTGCCGGAAGTGGTGGTGTCTGACGGCATTGTGCCTATGGGCATCAGCGAGGGGCCTTACAGCGGTAAACCCAATCCTCATGCCTGGATGTCACCCAAAAATGCCCTGATCTACGTTGATAACATCCGCGATGCGCTGGTGAAACACGATCCGGCCAATGCCGATATCTATCGTAAAAATGCCGCCGCTTACAAAGAAAAAATCAGCGCCACGGTGGCCCCGGTGCAGCAGGCTCTGGCGAGTATCCCGGCCGATAAGCGCTGGCTGGTGACCAGTGAAGGCGCCTTCTCCTATCTGACGCGTGATTTCGGGATGAAAGAGCTGTACCTGTGGCCGATCAACGCCGACCAGCAGGGCACCCCGCAGCAGGTACGTAAAGTGATCGATAAAGTGAAGCAGGAGAAGATCCCGGCGGTGTTCAGCGAAAGCACGGTTTCCGATAAAGCCGCCCGCCAGGTGGCGCGTGAAACCGGCAGTCATTACGGCGGCGTGCTGTACGTTGACTCCCTCAGCGCCGCCGATGGGCCGGTGCCGACCTATCTTGATTTACTGCGCGTCACCAGCGACACCATCGTTAAAGGCATTCAGCAGGGGCTGACAAAATGAACAACACACCGGACGGTATTCGTGTTAACGATCTGACGGTCACCTACCGTAACGGGCATACCGCCCTGCGCGACGCCACCTTACAGGTGCCCGGCAGCAGCATCGCCGCGCTGGTCGGGATTAACGGTTCGGGTAAGTCCACGCTGTTTAAAGCCATTATGGGCTTTGTGCCGCTCTCGCGTGGATCGATTACCCTGCTGGGCCAGCCCGCACACAAGGCACTGAAGCAGAATATGGTGTCTTATGTGCCGCAGTCTGAAGAGGTTGACTGGTCCTTCCCGGTACTGGTGGAAGATGTGGTGATGATGGGCCGCTACGGCCATATGGGAATGCTGCGCATTGCGCGTGCGGAAGATAAACGTCTGGTGACAGAAGCCCTGGAGCGCGTCGGCATGGCGGAGTTTCGTCAGCGTCAGATTGGCGAGCTTTCCGGCGGGCAGAAGAAACGCGTATTCCTGGCGCGTGCCATCGCCCAGCGCGGCCAGGTGATCCTGCTGGATGAACCCTTTACCGGCGTCGACGTCAACACCGAACGCCAGATCATCAGCCTGCTGCATGAGCTGCGCGAGGAAGGCCGCACCCTGCTGGTCTCCACCCATAATCTGGCCTCGGTCAGTGAATACTGCGACCACACGGTGATTGTGAAAGGCACCGTGCTGGCCTGCGGCCCGACGGCCACCACCTTTACCCGCGCCAATCTTGAAAACGCCTTTAGCGGCGCACTGCGCGACGTGGTGTTCGGCGACGGCGATGCGCGTCCTGCGCTTTCCATGGTGCAGGGGGATCGCTAATGGCGTGGCTGGCGGAACCGTTCCACTATCAATATATGCTGAATGCCATGTGGGTATCGGCGCTGGTGGGCGGCGTGTGTGCGTTTCTCTCCTGCTATCTGATGCTCAAGGGCTGGTCCCTGATTGGTGATGCGCTGTCACACTCCATCGTGCCGGGCGTGGCCGGGGCGTATATGCTCGGGCTGCCTTTCGCCCTGGGCGCGTTTCTCTCCGGCGGGCTGGCGGCGGGCAGTATGCTGTTTTTAAATCAGCGCACCCGGCTGAAAGAGGACGCGATTATCGGGCTGATCTTCTCCTCCTTCTTTGGCCTTGGGCTGTTTATGGTGTCGCTCAACCCCACGTCGGTGAACATTCAGACCATCGTGCTGGGCAACATCCTGGCGATTGCCCCGGAAGATATCATTCAGCTGGCGCTGATTGGCTTTATCTCGCTGCTGATCCTGCTGATCAAATGGAAGGATCTGATGGTGACCTTCTTTGACGAGAACCATGCGCGCTCCGTCGGGCTCAACCCCACGCGGCTGAAACTGCTGTTTTTCACCCTGCTGGCCGCCTGTACCATTGCCGCGTTGCAGACCGTGGGGGCATTCCTGGTCATCTGCCTGGTGGTCACGCCGGGTGCTACCGCCTATCTGCTCACCGACCGTTTCCCGCGCCTGCTGATGATTGCCGTCGCTATCGGCAGCACTACCAGCTTCTTCGGTGCGTGGATCAGCTACTACCTGGATGGCGCCACGGGCGGCATTATTGTCGTGGCACAGACGCTGGTGTTTCTCACCGCCTTTGTGTTTGCCCCTAAACACGGACTGCTGGCCCGCCGTCGTCGCGCAGCCGCCCCGCAGCAGGAGGCATGATGAATCTGACAGAACTGCTGTTAAGCCCGTTTGAATTTGATTTTATGAACACGGCGCTGACCATCTCGGTGATTGTCGCCATCCCCTGCGCCCTGCTCTCCAGCTTTATGGTGATCAAGGGCTGGTCGCTGATGGGTGATGCCATGAGCCATGCGGTGTTCCCCGGTGTGGTGATCGCCTGGATTGTCGGCATTCCGCTCGCCATCGGGGCATTTTGCGCCGGACTGTTCTGTGCGCTGGCCACCGGTTATCTGAAAGAGAACAGCCGCATCAAGCAGGATACGGTGATGGGGATTGTCTTCTCCGGGATGTTTGCCGCAGGGTTGATCCTCTATATCTCGATCCAGTCCGAGGTGCATCTCGACCATATTCTGTTTGGCGATATGCTGGGGATCTCCACCAGCGATCTGCTGCAAAGCGGCGGCATTGCCTGCGTGATTGCGGTGATTATCGGGGTGAAATGGCGCGACCTGGTGCTGCATGCGTTTGACCCGCATCAGGCGAAAGCCAGCGGGCTGAACACCACCCTGCTGCACTACGGCCTGCTGAGTATGATTGCCCTGACGATTGTGGCTACGTTAAAAGCGGTGGGGATTGTGCTGTCGATTGCCCTGCTGATTGCACCGGGTGCGATTGCCATTCTGCTGATGCGTCGCTTCTCCAGCGTGATGATCTGCGCGGTGCTGTTGTCGGTGGTGGTGTGCTTTAGTGGAACCTATCTTTCTTTCTTCCTCGACAGTGCCCCCGGCCCGACCATTGTCGTGCTGTTCGCCCTGCTGTTTATCGCGGCGTTTATCTGGTCAGTGCGCCGCGAGCGCCGGGTGGTGCTCTCCTGACCGATAAGAAAAACGGCGTCTGCACAGGACGCCGTTTCTGTCGGTTTAGCTGATATCCTGGCCGTTGGTGGCGATCACTTTCTGATACCAGTGGAAGGATTTCTTCTTGTAGCGGTTGCCGGTGCCGCTGATCTTGTCGTCCAGATCAACATAGATAAAGCCGTAACGCTTGCTCATCTCCCCCGTCGACATGCTCACCAGATCGATGCACCCCCACGGGGTGTAGCCCATCAGCTCAACGCCATCGTCAATCGCTTCCGCCATCGCATCAATGTGCTTACGCAGGTAGTTAATGCGGTAGTCATCGGCGATGTTGAAGCTCTCATCGGGCTCATCCACCGCGCCCAGACCGTTTTCAACAATAAACAGCGGCTTCTCATAGCGGTCATACAGCTGGTTCAGCGCAATGCGCAGGCCAACCGGATCAATCTCCCAGCCCCAGGCACTGGCTTCGAGGAACGGGTTACGCGCCCCGCCCAGCAGGTTGCCGCTGGCTGCTGCCGCATCCGGGTCGGTGGCATAAGTGGTGGAGGACATGTAGTAGCTGAAACCGATGTAGTCCACGGTGTGCTGCTTAATCAGTTCCAGATCGCCCGGCTGGATATCCAGCGTCACGCCCAGCGACTGCCACAGTTTTTTGGCGTAGTACGGATATTTCCCGCCCGCCTGCACATCAGCACAGTAGAAGTTAAACGACTGGGTTTCTTTCAGTGAGGCCAGCTGGTTGAGCGGATTACAGTCGTACGCGTAGTTGGTGGCAAACAGGATCATGCAGCCCATCTGGATCTGCGCGTTGGTTTCGTGGGCAATTTTCACCGCCAGACTGCTGGCGACAAACTGGTTATGCCAGCCCTGGAATTTCGCCTGCGCTTCCAGCGCGCCGGTTTTCACCGTCAACCCCTGGCTCATCATCGGGAAATGCGCGGCGCTGTTGATCTCGTTAAAGGTCATCCAGTACTTCACTTTGTCGCCGAATCGCTCCAGCACCGTGCGGGCAAAGCGCTCAAAGTGGCCGATCACCTCACGGTTTTTCCAGCCACCGAACACGGTCGCGAGGTGCAGCGGCATTTCGTAGTGGGAAATGGTGATCACTGGTTCAATGCCGTGCGCAATACAGGCATCAATCACCTGGTCGTAATGGCTGAGGCCCGCCTCATTCGGCTGCTGTTCAATACCGTTCGGGTAGATGCGCGTCCAGGCAATCGAGAAGCGGTAGCATTTGAAACCCATCTCAGCAAACAGCGCGATATCTTCGCGGAAGCGATGATAGTGGTCGATGCCTTTGTGGTTGGGATAGGTGTAGCGGGTTTCATCCAGCGTAAAGTCGAACTCTGGTGCGGCCACAATGCTCAGGCGCTGTTTGCCGCCCGGGATGGCATCGACAATCGACAGGCCTTTGCCGTCGACGTCGTATGCTCCTTCAACCTGATTAGCAGCCGTTGCGCCGCCCCACATAAAGCCCTGCGGAAACCTGTCTTTCATGCCACTTTTCCTTAAATGATACGGAGAGTTAGCGGCGCCGCAGCGCGAACGCACTGCCCTGACCCGACGTCAGCACCGCCTGAACGGCAGAAATAGTAGAGCAAAATCGGTGGAGTGAACAGCACCATGAAACCGATTGCAGAAATGAACCATGCGATGAAACTTCCCCTCTCCCGCCCACTGCGCTTTGGCACGAATAACTTTCGCAGCATGCCCTTTGGCTGAGGTTAGTGACGATAAAACACGATAAATGTTGAGTAAATCATCAGGTTGCTGCAAACATCAGCAGTTGGTTTCCCATCGTAACTTTTGCCGTTGACACCCAGGGTCGGGATCATTAATATGCGCCTCGTTCACACGATTCCTCTGTAGTTCAGTCGGTAGAACGGCGGACTGTTAATCCGTATGTCACTGGTTCGAGTCCAGTCAGAGGAGCCAAATTTAGAGAAGCCCGCTCAGGGAAACCTGAGCGGGCTTTTTGTTTTTTGCTGGATGAAACTGGGCGGCAGGTTTGGCCTAGGGGCTGACCATTTTTTCCGGTCAGCCCGCAGGCACAGGTGCTAACTTTTCACTCGAAGCGGCTGAAAGGTTGGTGACAGGCCCGGGGCCAGTTCGGGCACACCGGATCGGCAAAATCCGCTTCCCTGCGGGCCTCGGCACGCGACGTCCTGTCGCGTGACGTCCGGCTTACCCCGAACTGGCCCCCTGCCCGCAAGAATAGTGCTCGCTGTCGGTTCTAACACCCGCAACAGCATCACGATCTGGCATGGGGGTTTACCTGACGTTTTAACCATTCTGCTTTTGTTTCAAATATCCTAACAACCATTGCAAAAATTCAATCGCTGATGGATGGAGAAAAGACAGATCGCCAACTTCCATCCTGGTTATGTCATTCAGAGAGCAAGCCGCAGATTCATTGTCTGGATACTCTTCAATGAAAATAGAAAGTTCATCAACAAGGTCATCCACCAAACCAGAAAGAAGCGTTGTTGCTGTATCGACAATTTCACTATAGCTGTCGCTGTAAGTATCCATCACTAACAGACTCGACCAACCAACTCGAGAGCGCTGTTTTTGTGCAGCAGGCTACGAATCCTTACACCTGTTGCAGGATTGATTGATGAATAATTACGCAAAGTATATACTTCAGGTATGCACACAAGAGGAGCACGGCCATGAAACACAGAGTCAGCGTGACTGTAGACAAAGAGAACTATCTGGTTCTGAATGCTGCGGGCGTCAATATTTCTGGTCTGGTGAATGATGTCATCGGCAAGGAAGCTCGTCGTATAAAGGCAGAAGAGTGGAAAGACCAGAACCGTGAAGGGATGGAGGAAGTCGCCAGCTTTATCGCAAAGAATGGCTCTTTCGCCGATGAAAACAGGAACTGGTGATTATGCAATTTATTGTTTACCAATATAAACGCACCAGCCATTACAAAATTTTTGTCGATGTGCAAAGTGATATTGTCGATACCCCTGGGCGACGCATGGTTATCCCGCTCATTGAATCGCACCATCTTTCTGAGAAAGTGAATAAAACCTTGTTCCCGCTGATCCTCATCGAGGGAAAAAATCACCGATTGATGACCACGGAACTTTCTAGTGTCCCTGTCGAGGTTATCGGTGATGCAGTAGTGGATATCACCCGGTGTCAGGATGATATCAAAAATGCCATCAACCTCATGTTTTGGGGTATTTGAAAAAGCATTCACGGTGCGTGCCGTACGGCTCACCCCAAACTGGCCCCTCCCCACAACACTGTGCTGGCTGTCGGTTCTAACACCCGCAGCAGCATCACGATGCTGGCATGGGGATTATCTAATCCTGGGGGAACGTCAGTATGGCTAAGTGTCACACTAGCAGGCTCTATCGCCGTCAGTCTGTAAGTAGACCCGTTTTAGTTCCACACATTTTTTGAGGTTTCCGGTTTTTCAGCCATCAGCCGGTATTCTTCCGGTGTCAGGTTATTCAGGGATTCATGAGGCCGCTCGCTGTTGTATTCCGTCAGCCAGCGCTCTGTAATTTCCCGTGCTTCATTCAGCGTTCTGAACAGATAAAAATCCAGGATTTCTGTCCGGTACGTCCGGTTAAAGCGTTCGATAAAGGCATTCTGGGTCGGCTTACCCGGTTTGATAAAGTCCAGCATCACCCCGTGTTCTTCCGCCCACTGCGCCAGTGCCAGTGAGAC
>NZ_JABANZ010000015.1:0-90067 GCF_013074405.1 Erwinia sp. JH02 | reverse complement strand
GGCGTATATTACGCTTTCCTCCTTCGGAGTCAACTTCTTTTTGAGAAGTTTTTTCCGGCGGTTCAGATGCTTCCTGAACCTCCTGAGCCGCTGGCTGTAAGCCGTTGTGCCGTCTCAGTGGTTGCGCATTATAGGCAGTTTCCGACGAGTGACAAGTGTTTATTGCAATAAAATGACTGAGCGCGTTATTTTTCAGCGAAGCGCGTTTTTTTACTGCGATTTGTTCGGTAATTCAGCAAATTCATGGGCAAAACGGGCCACTTGTTGCCAGTCGGTATACTCCACTTCTTTACTGGCATCGGTTTCTCCCTTTGTCATACGCATAATCAACTGGATCATGATGCGATCGAAGAAACTGTAGCGCGGATACCGCAGCGCGCCCGCAAAGACAGCACAGCAGTCAGGCTCCCACGGCGACTGAATCAAAAACTTTCGAGTATAAGCATTGGTCTGCGGTGTACGCTTCTCAGGCTTACGTGCCGTCAGGTTTACCGAGAAAAAACCACTTGAACGCTGCTGCAGTGCATTAAGGTGTGTTTTCACAAATTTGGCCACCGCTGGATGGAAGTGACCATAACGAATAGAAGCACCAATCATCACCCGATCGTACTGCGCCCAGTCAATCTCGTTAATAAGCTGGATGTTGAACACATCACACTCCCGAACCTCCTTTAGCTGGTTAGCTATATAGAAGGCAATCTCGCGGGTCTGCCCATCACGGCTGGAAAACAGGATTAACGCTTTCATTATTCCACTCTCACTTATTCACGCCAGAATGTCGGCGTAAACAAAACTAATAAGGTGAAGACTTCAAGACGCCCGAACAGCATCGTCAAAATCAGTATCCATTTGGCGGTATCATTCATTGAGGTAAAGTTGTCCGCCACCACACCAAGGCCCGGGCCAAGATTATTCAGCGTTGCTGCCACCGCCGCAAATGCAGAGAAGTCATCAACACCAGTAGCGATGATCGCCAGCATGCTGAGGATGAATACTAATGCATAGGCAGAGAAGAACCCCCACACCGCTTCAAGAATGCGTTCAGGCAGCGCACGGCTACCCAATTTAATGGTGTATACCGCATTAGGGTGTACCAGCCTTTTCAGTTCTCGCGACCCTTGCTTAAACAACAGCAGAATACGGATCACCTTCAGGCCACCGCCCGTCGAACCCGCACAGCCACCAATAAAAGCAGAACAGAGTAACAATACGGGTAAAAAGAGAGGCCAGCGCGCAATGCTGTCCGTCGTGAAACCTGCGGTGGTTGCCATCGATACCACCTGGAAGAAAGCCTGATTAATGGTCTGCATTCCTGTCTGATAGACATTATGAAACCACAGCACCAGAGTACAGATAATCACCAGTGTAATCTGTACGCCGATAAACATACGAAATTCAGGGTCACGCCAGTACACGCGTAAGTTGCGCCCGCTCAGTAACGAGAAGTGCAGGCCGTAGTTACAGCCAGAAATCAGCAGGAAGACGGCGATGATGGTATTAATAGTCGGACTATTAAAGTAGCCAATGCTGGCATCATGGGTAGAGAACCCCCCAATGGCGATAGTTGAGAAACTGTGCCCAATGGCATCAAACAACGACATACCCGCCATCCACAGCGACACTGCACAGGCAATCGTCAGCAGCACATAAATCAGCCAGAGCGTTTTCGCTGTTTCAGCAATACGCGGCCGCATTTTATTGTCTTTCAACGGGCCAGGCATTTCGGCACGGTAGAGCTGCATTCCCCCCACCCCAAGAATAGGCAGGATCGCTACGGCGAGTACGATGATCCCCATCCCCCCCAGCCACTGCAGCATCTGGCGATAAAACAAAATCGCCTTCGGCAATGCATCCAGCCCCACCAACGTGGTGGCTCCGGTGGTCGTCAGAGCGGAGAACGATTCGAAAAAGGCATCGGTCAGCGACAGATTAGGCTGCTCTGCGAAGATAAAGGGCATAGCACCCACACTACCCAGCACCGTCCAGAACAATACGACGATCAGAAACCCTTCCCGTGGCTTCAGCTCGCTCTTCTTTTTACGGTTGGGCCACCACAGTAACGTCCCAATCATCAGCGCCATGAAAAACGTCTGAGTGAATGCTCGCCCTGCCCCATCGCGGTAAATTAACGCCACCAGCCCGGGCACAATCATGGTGCCTGAGAACAAAATGACCAGTAAACCCACTATGCGGGTAATGGCGCGAAAATGCATTCTGCCGTTCCTTTCCTGACATGAAGTGTTATGTGAGCGAGGCTAAGTGCAAAGCGCCCCGGCTAAAGTCTGACAGATTTTGCCTGAAGCCCGCCACCTGCGCATGAGGCAGAGCCAGGTGAAGAGTAATGTTCTGTTGGAACTCAGTATGAATCAGCTGGCCATCAAAGCGTGCGACCATCCGTTCAATATCACCCAGTTGGGCATAATCGCAAATCAGGCTGAACTGCATCATGGGAACCTTGACCTTGCGGGGCAGTAATCGCAACGCCTGCTGCACGCCACCGCCATAGGCCTTGACCAGCCCCCCCGTTCCCAGCTGGATGCCGCCATAATAACGCACAACCACCGCCGTAATTTCGCCAATATTGTTACCCATTAACTGGGCCAGCATCGGTTTTCCGGCGGTACCGGACGGCTCCCCGTCGTCGGAGAATCCCAACTGTTGCGAATCATCGGGTGCCCCGGCAACGAACGCCCAGCAGTGATGCCGGGCCGTTGGGTGCTGCTGCTTGATCTGCTGTACGAATCCCCGCGCCGCCTCCACACCTTCGGTATGTGCCAGTAGCGTGATAAAGCGGCTTTTCTTGATCTCTTCGCTAAAGCTGAATAGTTCAGCCGGGATATCGTAAGCGTCCATCAGGCCAGATGCAGATCGCGAGTCATATTTTCTACGCCGTTGGTATGAATCACGACATTATCTTCAATACGAATACCGCCGTAAGGCTTCAGCGCATCAATTTTCGCCCAGTCAAAATGCTGGCTGAACTTACCGGCACGCCACGGCGCCAGCAGCGAGTCGATAAAGTAGATGCCCGGTTCAATCGTCAGCACCATTCCAGGCTCCAGCATGCGGGTACAACGCAGGTAAGGATACTGCGCAGGGGCGGCCAGATGTGTCCCCTGGTCATCCTGCATAAAACCTGCAACGTCATGCACCTGTAAGCCCAGCGGATGGCCGATGCCATGAGGCATAAAGGGCCCCGTAAGATCCTCTTTCACCATGGCTTCCGCGCTGATGCCATTCACCAGTTGGTGTTTCAACAACAGACTGGCGATACGGTAATGCATCTGCTGATGGTATTCGGTATAGCGCACGCCCGCTTTCATCGTGGCAATCAACGCCAGCTCTTCAGCGTTCATATCCCGGATCAACTGCGCATAGTCGCTCTTCTCATTAGCCGCATAGCTGCGGGTCAGGTCTGCCGCGTAGCCGTTATACTCGGCACCTGCATCGATCAGGAAACTGCGGCGCTGTTCAGGGAGCTGATGTTCGAGTTTAGTGTAGTGCAGCACCGCTGCATGTTCGTTAAGGGCAATGATATTGCCATAAGGAACATCGGTATCGCGGTGGCCGGTCGCGCTGAGATAGGCGACATTAATGTCGAACTCGCTCATACCCGACAGAAACGCTTCTTTCGCCGCACGATGACCGGTCACGGCTGTTTTCTGCGCCTGACGCAGGCAGTGCAGCTCATAACCCGTTTTATAAGCACGGTGATAATGCAGGAAGTCGATCACGCCCTGAGGATTAATCGCTTCGGCACTGAATCCAAGCTGAGTCGCTCGTGCAGGCACCGGGCCAATGTAGGCCACATTCTGGCGCTGCACAGGCAACTGCTGACCAATGTCATCCGCGCTTTTCAGGCCGACGATGTCAATTTCGCTCGTCCAAAAACTGTGCGGTAAAGGCTCAACGTTGTGCCAGTAATCAACAGGGGAATAGAACCACAGTTTCGGTTTGTTCACACCGTCGATCCACAGCCAGCAGTTTGGCACCTGAGTGACCGGCACCCAGGCTTTGAACTGAGGATTAACCTTAAAGGGATACGTGTGATCGTCGAGAAATACCGTCAGTAATTCCCCGGAATGAATCAGCATGGCATCAAGATTGTGCCGCGCCAGTACCTGCTGTGCGCGCTGCTGTAACGTTTTAACATGCTGCTGATAAAGCGTAACCAGTGACTCCATCTTCCTGTCTCCGTTATTACGAAATTGTCGGCATCTTACCACAGCCAGCAGGGGTATGGCGTTTTGCCGCAGTTGTGATCTTGTTTGCAAATCGACAACGTATCGTTTGCAAATAAGCAACACCAATCCCACACTCACGATCATCTGGTATGACCAGATCCCCTTATCGCGGCACAGGAGACACACATGCTCTACCAAGGCGAAACCCTATCCCTCGACTGGCTGGAAGACGGCATAGCCGAACTGGTTTTTGATGCGCCCGGCTCGGTGAACAAGCTGGATACACAGACGGTTGCCAGCCTCGGTGAAGCTATCTCGGTGCTGGAACAGCAACCCACCCTGCGCGGCGTTCTACTAACCTCGCGCAAAACGGCCTTTATCGTCGGTGCCGATATCACGGAATTCCTCTCACTGTTTATCGCCCCGGAAGAAAAACTGACAGCATGGCTGGGCTTTGCTAATAGCATCTTTAATCGGCTGGAAGATTTGCCTGTCCCCACCGTTTCGGCCATCCGTGGTTATGCATTGGGTGGCGGATGCGAATGCGTGCTGGCAACGGATTTCCGTATCGCGACTGCCGATACCCGCATTGGCCTGCCGGAAACGAAGCTTGGCATCATGCCAGGTTTCGGCGGTTCCGTGCGCCTGCCACGTCTGCTGGGAGCTGACAGTGCGCTGGAGATTATTGCCGCAGGTAAAGATATTGATGGCGCTCAGGCGCTGAAAGTGGGTCTGGTAGATGCTGTCGTGGCTGCGGATAAACTGGATGCCGCCGCATTATCCGTGTTGAAAGAAGCTATCTCCGGCCGACAGCCGTGGCGGGAACGCCGCCAGTGCAAGCTGGAAGCGCTAAAACTGAATAAAATCGAAGCCGCAATGAGTTTCACCACGGCCAAAGCTATGGTGATGCAAACCGCCGGGAAACACTATCCGGCCCCACTGACCGCCGTGAAAACCATTGAAGCCGCCGCACGTCTGGGACGTGATGAAGCACTGAAACTGGAAACGGCTGCGTTTGTTCCCCTGGCACGATCGAATGAAGCCCGTGCCCTGGTCGGGATTTTCCTTAACGATCAGGCGGTGAAAGCCAAAGCGAAGAAACTGACCCGCGACGTCGAAACGCCAAAACAGGCCGCCGTGCTGGGTGCCGGCATCATGGGCGGCGGCATCGCTTATCAGTCCGCCTGGAAAGGCGTGCCGGTTATCATGAAAGATATCAGCGACACATCGCTGACGCTGGGGATGAATGAAGCCGCAAAACTGCTGAATAAGCAGCTGGTACGCGGCAAGATTGATGGTCTGACGCTCGCAGGAGTCATCAGCACCATTCAACCCACGCTTCACTATACGGGGTTCGATCGGGTTGATGTGGTAGTAGAAGCGGTAGTAGAAAATCCGCAGGTGAAAGCGGCCGTACTGGCCGAAACAGAAAGTCACATTCGCCCGGATACGATTCTGGCATCGAACACCTCGACCATTCCCATCAGCCAGCTTGCTAAAGCACTCACCCGCCCGGAAAATTTCTGCGGTATGCACTTCTTCAACCCGGTGCCCCGTATGCCACTCGTTGAGGTTATCCGGGGAGAAAAAACCGCTGAAAGCACCATCGCCAAAGTGGTGGCCTGGGCCAGCAAAATGGGCAAGACACCGATTGTCGTCAATGACTGTCCAGGATTCTTTGTGAACCGCGTGCTGTTCCCCTACTTCGCTGGCTTCAGTCTGCTGCTGCGCGACGGCGCCGACTTCCGTCAGGTTGATAAGGTGATGGAAAAACAGTTCGGCTGGCCAATGGGCCCCTCGTGGCTGCTGGATGTGGTAGGCATCGATACAGCGCATCATGCGCAACGCGTTATGGCAGAGGGCTTCCCGCAACGTATGAAGAAAGAGTACCGGGATGCCATCGATATCCTGTTTGAAGCAAAACGCTACGGCCAGAAAAACCAGCAAGGATTCTGGCGCTGGGAAACCGACAATAAAGGTAAAGCGAAAAAGGTGACGGATGCCGAAACCGATCGTTTGTTGCAGACCGTGTGCCAGCCTAAACGCGTGTTCAGCGATGAGGAAATTATCGCGCGCATGATGATCCCCATGATTAACGAAGTGGTTCGCTGTCTGGAAGAAGGCATTATTGCCAGTCCGGCGGAAGCCGATATGGCGCTGGTGTACGGCCTTGGCTTCCCACCGTTCCACGGCGGCGCGTTCCGCTATCTGGACACCCTTGGCAGCGATCAGTTTGTTGCTCAGGCTGAACCGCTCACTGTACTCGGTCCGCTTTATCATCTGCCGGACGGGTTACGGGATAAGGCAGCGCAGGGCGGAAGCTGGTATCCGCTGGCGGTTCCCCTGAATGATCTCTCTTTGAAAACGGCGTGAGGAAATCAAAATGGAAAAAGTTGTGATCGTTGATGCCATTCGCACGCCAATGGGACGTTCGAAAGGTGGCGCATTTCGCCATGTACGTGCCGAAGACCTTTCAGCTCATCTGATGCGTAGCCTGCTCAGCCGCAATTCTGCGCTGGACGCCGCGTTGCTGGATGACATCTATTGGGGTTGCGTTCAGCAGACGCTGGAACAGGGATTTAATATTGCGCGTAATGCGGCTCTGCTGGCGGAAATCCCTCATAGCGTGCCCGCGACCACCGTCAACCGCCTGTGTGGCTCGTCGATGCAGGCACTGCACGATGCCGCACGCGCCATTATGGTGGGCGATGCCCGCGCCTGCCTGATTGGCGGCGTAGAACACATGGGTCACGTACCGATGAATCACGGCGTCGACTTCCATCCCGGGCTGAGCCGCAATGTCGCGAAAGCGGCGGGAATGATGGGCCTGACGGCTGAAATGCTGGCAAAAATTCACGGTATCAGTCGTGAGATGCAGGATCAGTTTGCCGCGCGATCCCATCAGCGCGCCTGGGCAGCAACGGAAGCCGGGCATTTCGCCAGTGAAATTGTGTCTGTATCCGGGCATGACGCCGATGGTGTATTAAAACGCTATGACACCGATGAAGTTATTCGCCCGGATACCACCGTGGAAAATCTGGCAGCATTGCGCCCGGCATTTGATCCAGTGAACGGTACCGTGACGGCGGGCAGCAGTTCAGCACTCTCCGACGGCGCAGCCGCCATGCTGGTGATGAGCGAGTCACTCGCACGGGAGTCTGGCCTCACACCGCGAGCCCGGATCCGCGCAATGGCCGTTGTCGGCTGTGACCCGTCAATTATGGGGTACGGTCCTGTTCCGGCATCACAGCTGGCGCTGAAACGTGCCGGGCTGAACGCCAGCGATATCGGTGTGTTTGAATTGAATGAAGCCTTTGCGGCACAAACCCTGCCCTGTATTAAGGATCTGGGGTTAATGGATCAGCTCGACGAGAAGGTGAATCTGAATGGCGGCGCGATTGCATTAGGCCACCCACTGGGATGCTCAGGAGCGCGTATCAGCACCACACTGCTTAATCTGATGGAACGACGGGATGCGCAATTTGGCCTTGCCACCATGTGCATCGGGTTGGGACAGGGGATCGCAACGGTGTTCGAACGCGTTTAGCTTTCAACACGGGTAAAAACAAGGGGCAGCCAGGCTGCCCCTTACTATCAGATAAAGGCAAAAGCATCGCCAAACATGCGCGATTCCTGTGCACCACGTTCAGCACAGAAGCGTTCACGGGCGATTTTAGCCATCTCAAAACGACCAGCTATGTAGATATCGTGATCGGCAAGAGAGCCATAATCCTGCATGACAGCGGTCAGAACGGTGCCATTACGGCCGGTAAAGCCCTCTTCAGGTTGCTCGACCACCGGAATAACGCTCAGGTTCGGGTGCTTAATCGCCAGGGCGTTCAGTTCATCCAGATCGTACAGGTGTTTCAGCTCGCGCCCACCCCAGTAGATCGCAATATGGCGATCCGGCTGCTGCGACAATGCTGTCAGCAAAATGGAACGCGCATAGGAGAAACCTGTGCCGCCAGCAATCAATACCAGCGGACGTTCGCCCTCTTGTAGCCATGCATCACCATGAGGAATATCAACGGTGATCTGACGCTGCTGTTGGATACGTTCCATTACGGCCATCGCATAGAGGTTCAGCTCAGAGGCACCAATATGCAGCTCAATAATGTCTTTTTCCATCGGCGTTGATGCCAGTGAGAACGGACGTTTGTCGTTTTCATCCATCACCACCATCAAATACTGACCCGCCTGGAAGCTAAAATCAGCTTCAGGGATCATTCGTACGCGGTACACGGTATCGGTAATAGCCTCTACTGAGGTCACTTTACAGCTTAAGGTTGTCATGCGTTCCCTCTGTCGGGTCGTCATTATCATTTGACCGCCAGCGCTTCATCGCGCTGGTGTATCACTCAAGATGCCTAACTCATCCCAGATCGCATCAATACGTGCAGTAACGGCAGGGTCCTTACGGATTGGCGTACCCCACTCGCGCTGGGTTTCACCCGGCCATTTATTGGTCGCATCAAGCCCCATTTTTGACCCCAGACCCGAAACAGGCGAGGCAAAATCGAGGTAGTCGATCGGTGTATTTTCAATCAGCACGGTATCACGGGCCGGATCCATACGCGTGGTGATCGCCCATATGACATCATTCCAGTCTCGGGCATTAATGTCATCATCGCAGACGATAACAAATTTGGTATACATAAACTGACGCAAGAAAGACCAGACACCCATCATGACGCGTTTGGCGTGTCCGGCATACTGTTTCTTAATCGTCACCACGGCAAGACGGTATGAACACCCTTCCGGTGGTAAATAGAAATCCACAATCTCCGGAAACTGTTTTTGCAGGATCGGCACAAACACTTCATTCAGCGCGACACCCAGTACCGCAGGTTCATCCGGCGGACGCCCGGTAAAGGTAGAATGATAAATCGCATCACGGCGCTGCGTAATATGCGTGATGGTGAACACCGGGAAGTTATCCACTTCATTATAGTAACCAGTGTGGTCACCGTATGGACCTTCCGGTGCCATTTCACCCGGTTCAATGTACCCCTCCAACACAATTTCTGCACTGGCAGGGACTTCCAGATCGTTGGAAACGCACTTAACCACTTCGGTTTTCGTGCCGCGTAACAGCCCGGCAAAAGCATATTCCGACAGAGTATCCGGCACTGGCGTGACGGCCGCGAGAATGGTGGCCGGATCGGCACCCAGCGCAACAGAGACGGGAAAACGTTCGCCCGGATGCTGCTGGCACCAATCCTGGAAATCCAGTGCGCCGCCACGGTGTGAGAGCCAACGCATGATCAGTTTGTTTTTACCAATCACCTGCTGACGATAGATGCCTAAATTCTGGCGTTCTTTCAGCGGGCCGCGCGTCACGGTCAGACCCCAGGTCACCAGCGGTGCTGCGTCGTCTGGCCAGCATTTCATCACCGGAATACGGCTGAGATCGACATCATCGCCCTGCCAGATTTGTTCCTGGCAAGGTGCACTGCGCAGCCGTTTGGTCGGCATGTTCAGGACCTGCTTCCACTGCGGCATTTTATCGAAGAAGTCGCGGAAACCACGCGGCGGCTCAGGCTCCTTAAGGAAGGCCAGCAGGCGGCCAACGTCACGCAGTGCTTTAACATCCTCCTGGCCCATGCCCAGCGCCACGCGGTCCGGGGTACCAAAGAGATTGCAAAGGACTGGCATGCTGTAACCTTTCGGGTTTTCAAACAGCAGAGCAGGACCACCGGCACGCAGTGTGCGATCGGCAATTTCAGTCATTTCCAGATCGGGATCGATCTCATGTTTGATGCGTTTTAATTCCCCACGCTGTTCAAGCAGAGAAAGGAAGTCGCGTAAGTCGTGGTATTTCATGACTTTCCATCAGTACGGTCAGTGAGTCGGCCATTATAGTGCCGATCCATCGCTCAGGGTAAATTTTGTTGCAACGTTTAGCCTCTTGCGCACGGCAAAACACAGCGGACTCGCTTATTAGAATAAGGCTGATCTACCGTGCATAATAAGGATACGACACAGGTGTAAGGCGACAAGTTGATTCGATAATAACGGCGAATTCAGCGTTATCGTATGACGGAGTACCCTGTGAGCCAGGGGGATGAAACAGACTGATGCCGCCAATCTCGCTATATCTCTCAGAGCGATTTTGCTATTCTTATCGGACAGATAATTGGAAAGTGATGTTATGGAATCCTGGTATTTACTTTACTGCAAACGAGGTCAGTTACTGCGCGCAAAAGAACACCTTGAGCGCCAGGCCGTGCATTGCCTCAGCCCGATGATTGCTTTAGAGAAAACAGTGCGCGGTAAACGTACCCAGGTGAATGAACCGTTATTCCCTAATTATCTGTTTATTGAGTTCGATCCTGAATCCATTCACACCACAACCATCAGCGCAACGCGTGGGGTCAGCCATTTTGTCCGTTTTGGTACCCAGCCCGCCACCGTCCCGCTGGATGTGATTGTCGCGTTGCAAAGCCCTATCGAAACCGTCGTAGAAAGTGAGCTGCCGCAGCCAGGCGATACGGTAATTATTACCGAGGGTGCATTTGAAGGGTTGCAGGCGATATTCACTGAACCTGACGGTGAAGCCCGATCTATGCTGCTACTGAACCTGTTAAATAAACAGGTGGTACGCAGTGTGGGCAACCGCCAGTTTCAGAAGCTGTAATACGCATCATTCAGAGGCAAAAATAGCCCCAGGGCGTCTCACAGACCAAACAGTTTTCGTGCGTTTAACGCCGTTTGCTCTGCCAGTTCACCCGCATCTTCCCCACGCAGTAGTGCCACCTGTTGAACAATATGCGGTAAAAAACAGGGTTCATTGCGGCGCGATGCCGGACGTGGGTGCATATCACGCGGGAGCAACCAGGGCGCATCCGTTTCCAGCAACAGACGTTCTGCCGGGATCAACGGCATCAACTCGCGCAGCGCCTGTCCTCTTCGCTCATCGCACACCCATCCGGTAATTCCGATAGATAATCCCACTGCCAGACAGGCTTCCAGCTCTTCACGTGTCCCGGTAAAGCAGTGCAATACAGCCGCTGGTAGCTTAGGTAACCACGGCGTCAGGATCGCAATAAACCGCTCATGGGCTTCCCGGCAGTGCAGAAACACAGGCAGTGATAATTCGGCGGCCAAAGCGAGCTGGGCTTCAAAGGCGTAAGCCTGCTGTTCCGGCTCAGAAAAGTTACGGTTAAAATCGAGGCCACACTCCCCAATAGCGACAACCCGCTCGTTTTCTGCCAGTCGACGCAGCGTAGCAGCCGTTTCTCCCGACCACTCGCTGGCATGATGGGGATGAACGCCAGCGGTTGACCAGCAATACTTCGGATGCTGCTGTGCAAGGCTGCAAGCCTGCTGACTTTCCAGCGCATTGGTGCCCGTAATCAACATGCCGGTGACACCCGCTTCACGCGCACGTTTAACGACTTTTTCGCGATCTTTCGCGAACTGCGTGCTGGTCAGGTTTACACCAATATCAAACATAGTCTCTTCCATACAGTAACCGCCCTGACGGGCGGTTAATTTATTCAGATTGTTCTGCCGGTGGCAGCCGTTCGCGCATCGTTACTCCGATTCCGCGTCCTGTACTTCGTCTTCATCATCTCGACGGTTTTTACCCACGTAGAAGCGGGAAACAAAAACACCGACTTCAAACAGGCAGTACATCGGAATGGCCAGCAACGTCTGGGAGAAGATATCCGGCGGCGTCAGTAACATGCCCACGACAAATGCACCTACCAGCACATACGGGCGCTTCGCACGCAAATCTTCTGGCGTTGTTACCCCGGTCCAGCACAGCAGAACGATAGCAATCGGTACTTCGAACGACACACCAAATGCCATAAATAACGTCATCACAAAATCGAGATAGTTATTAATGTCGGTGGCAATCGTCACTCCCTGGGGCGCGGTCTTGGCAAAGAAACTAAACGCCAGCGGGAAGACAATAAAGTAGGCGAAAGCCATCCCCAGGTAGAATAGGAATGAACTGGAAAACAGCAGGGGCATAACCAGCCTGCGTTCATGGCGATACAACGCGGGCGCCACAAAAGCCCACACCTGGTAGAGGATAACCGGCACTGACAGGAACAAAGAGACAATGATTGTCAGCTTAATCGGTGCCAGAAAAGGAGAGGCGACATCCGTAGCGATCATACTGGCCCCGGCGGGCAATTGCTTGATCAATGGCGCCGAGACAAGTTGATAAATATCGTTGGAAAAATACACCAGGCACAGAAAAATGGCCAGAACAGCAATAATGCTGTTCAACAGGCGCTTACGTAGCTCAATCAGATGACTGATAAGCGGTTGGGTATCATCAACAGCCATATTTAACGTTCATCGCCTGGTTGTAGGGGTGGCACGGGTGCACGCGGAGCGGAAGACGCTGGCGGCTGTTTCGATTCAGATGGCATTGACGAGGCAGATTGCGTCACCGTGACAGGTGCCTGTGCAGGCGCACTTGCCTGGTGATCCGCTGCCGCTGGCGTGGCACCATCATGCGATTCTTGCGGATCTTTCACCAACGGATTATGGATAGTATGAGCTTCGTCATCCGCTTTTTCATTTTCGCCCAAGTAGGAGCGCTTCATTGAATCAGCCGTCTGTTTCAGCTCATCGACCGTCGCTTTCAGTTCAGGGGAGAGACTGTCTTTGCTGGCCTGTTCAATTTTTTTCAGGCCGTCCTGCAGTTCCTGAATTTTCAGTTCCTGGGCCAGCTCATTCTGAACGCTGGTTGCCAGAGAACGCATTGCGCGAATCCAGCCCATCACCGTTCTGACTGCAACAGGTAAACGCTGCGGACCCAATACCACCAGGCCAATAACGAATACCAGTACCAGTTCACCAAAGCCTATGTCGAACACGGATTACACCTTGTCGTTCTTGACGTCTTCTTTCTTCGCTTCAGTCTGCTGCGGTTCAGCCAGTTTGGCATTGAAGTCAGCATCATCATGAGCATGGTTTTTTTCTTTGTCGTCTTCATCGCTCATGGCTTTTTTAAAGCCTTTGATCGACGAACCGAGGTCAGAACCCAGTGAGCGCAGTTTTTTGGTGCCAAACAACAGAATCACCAGTACCGCGATGATCAACAAGTGTGGAAGTGTAATACCCATGATTACCTCTGATAACAATAAGTGATGCGGATTTCGAGTATATAACAGCTTATGTCTTACTTACGATGCGCAAACCTTGCCCCTTGCGCAATAAACTGCCTATTTACCTTTCATGACAATCAGTTTGTTCTGCGCCAGCCCACCAGCCAGGCAACAACGCCTGCGGCCATCAGCCCGGCAGAGAACATATCCCATTCAGGACGTGACAGCAGGATTGCCGTCCCACTGAGCAGCAATGTAGCACCGACACCAAACAGATAGCGCGACTGATGCTGCTTTGCACGCTCTCCTTTCAGATCGTTAGCCAGGCGATCAACACTGTGGCGCAAATGCTTATGCTGACGCAGGCTGTCATAAAATAGCTCTGGCAGCTCAGGCAATTTTTCTGCCCAGAACGGCGCTTTTTCTTTCAACGCACGCACAATGGCAGGAATCCCTACCTGGTCTTTAATCCAGTCTTCCAGGAAAGGCTTGGCCGTTTTCCACAAATCCAGCTGTGGATAGAGCTGGCGACCCACCCCTTCAACGTACAGCAAGGTTTTTTGCAGCAGAACCAGTTGAGGCTGCACTTCCATATTAAAGCGACGTGCCGTGTTGAACAGGTTAAGTAGCACATGTCCGAACGAAATTTCGGCCAGCGGTTTCTCAAAAATCGGTTCGCACACTGTGCGAATGGCGAATTCGAAATCTTCCACATTGGTATCGGGCGGCACCCAGCCGGAATCCACGTGCAGCTCGGCCACCTTACGGTAGTCGCGATTAAAGAAGGCAATGAAATTCTCTGCCAGATAGCGTTTATCTTCTTTGTTCAGAGAGCCAACAATACCGCAGTCAATGCCAATATATTGCGGATCTTCCGGATGTTCATAGCTGACGAAGATGTTACCGGGGTGCATATCCGCATGGAAAAAGCTGTCACGGAACACCTGGGTAAAGAAGACCTGTACGCCACGCTCGGCCAGCAGCTTCATGTTGACGCCATGCTGCTCCAGCGTCACCACATCGGAGATGGGAATACCGTAAATACGCTCCATCACCATCATATTTTCACTGCAGTAATCTGAAAAGACTTCCGGTATGTACAGCATCTTGCTGCTATCAAAGTTACGTCGCAGCTGGATAGCATTGGCGGCTTCGCGCAGCAGGTTCAGCTCGTCGAGCAGTGTTTTTTCATAGTCCGCCACCACTTCGCGTGGACGCAGACGGCGACCATCAGGTAACAAACGCGGCACCCAGCGCGCCAGGCGGTAAATCAATCGCATATCCGCTTTAATCACCGGCAAAATGTCCGGGCGGATCACCTTGATCACCACTTCACGGCCGTTCTCTTTCAGGGTTGCAGTATGTACCTGGGCGATAGAGGCAGAAGCCAGCGGGACAATATTGAAATCATCGAACTGGGTGTCGATAGGCGCACCCAGCGACTGTTCGATCAGTTTAAGCGCTTTAGCCCCATCAAATGGCGCGACGCGATCCTGCAACATCGCTAGCTGATCAGCGATCAACGGCGGAAACAGGTCCCGACGGGTCGACATCATTTGCCCAAACTTAATCCACACCGGCCCTAACTGCTCCAGAGACAAGCGTAAACGCTCGCCCAATGGCTTGTCTTTATGGCGGTTAGGCATCCAGAACAGGCATTTACGCCCCAGCCGTAACGGCAGAGTCAGGCGCATTTTCGGGATCAGTTCATCAAGACCGTAGCTGAGGAACACACGAATAATCAGATAGAGACGACGCAGTTCACCGAAGGTCATTTGACCTCCAGCTGGCTAAGGCGAGCATCTAACGCATCCAGCGAACGGGACAGCGCATCCACTTCTTCAGCAAACCACACCAGCTCAAGCGAACCCGGTGCCAGACGCCACTCTTCCGTCACCGTTTGTGACAGATAACTCTGTTTACGCTGCACATCACGGCGGACCGCGTTGAAACCACGTCGGGCGAACTGCGTGATGCCCTGGGCGGCGATATCACCGATCCAGGGCGCAAGATACTCTGCCGGGTCCAGTTCTGCCAGGTCCAGCAGGGCCGAAAACTGCTGCACAACCTGAAGGTCACCTTCAACTTCCAGCTCACCGCTGCGAATAAGTGTCGTCAGTTGCTGCCGATCACGCAGTTTTGACAGCGTGGCAAAGCGCGTCTTCACCGTACAATCCGGTGTATCACTCCATTCGCCAATCACGTCCACCTGCTGTTCACTGAAAATGAAGATAATCGGCTGCTTGAGCTCGGCCAGCACGATCGCCAGGCTGCGACCATTGAGACGTTGACGCGCCGCCTTAAGGCCACGATCGCGGTACAGCAAATGGTTAAGTGCGGTCTCCAGACTGGCGGTTAATAGCGGCGTTAATGTCATTCGTTTCCCTGCTTAAAACTTAAATCCGCGGTGCAAGGCAACAATGCCGCCCGTCAGATTGTGATACGTGGTGTTTTCAAAGCCAACGTCATTCATCATCTGTTTCAGAGTGTCCTGATCGGGATGCATACGGATGGACTCTGCCAGATAGCGATAGCTGCCTGCGTCTTTCGCGACCATTTCACCAATGCGCGGCAAAATATGGAATGAATAGGCATCGTACGCTTTGCTCAACGGTGCGAACTGCGGCTTGGAAAACTCCAGTACCAGCAAACGCCCACCCGGCTTCAGCACACGGAACATGGACGCCAGCGCTTTTTCTTTTTCAGTCACATTACGCAGACCGAAAGCGATAGTGATGCAGTCAAAATAGTTATCAGGAAACGGCAGTGCTTCGGCGTTGGCCTGCACATAATTCACGTTGCCGATAATGCCTTTATTGCGCAGCTTTTCACGGCCCACTTTCAGCATTGAGCTGTTGATATCGGCCAGCACGACTTCACCGGTTTCACCCACCAGGCGCGAGAATTTCGCCGTGAGGTCACCCGTGCCACCCGCCAGATCGAGAACGCGTTGCCCACGGCGCACGCCGCTGGAATCAATGGTAAAACGCTTCCAGATGCGGTGAATGCCGAATGACATCAGGTCATTCATCAGATCATATTTGGCCGCAACGGAATGGAAAACATCAGCAACCATATCGGCCTTTTCGTCTTTCGCAACGGTGCGGTAGCCGAAGTGGGTTGTGTCCTTTGATTCATCTGCCATTTGTTTTGCCTGCTCTACAATCAAATATTTGCCAAGTGTACCAGAGTCACGCAGGCCAGGCACTGGCCGCACGCTTATTCATTGATACGGCGTGATACTGCATCCGGCGAATATTCCGCCTTTTCTACAGGCGGCATATCATCATCGTCATCCACATCGTCATCAGCTTCTGGTAATGCCTGTTCCACCAGTCTTGGGTTAATCGGACGCTTCACTTCAACCCCCATCTGGCGGAACCCTTCTGTCTGAGCAATCAGATTGCCCCGACCTTCGGACAATTTTTTCATTGCCTGTCGATAGCTATCCTGAGCCTTATCAAGGTTCTGGCCGATGGCACTCATATCATCGACAAAAAGACGCATTTTGTCATAGAGCCGGGCGGCACGATCGGCAATACGCTGGGCGTGACGACTCTGGTGCTCATAGCGCCACAGATTATTGATGGTGCGCAGCGCCACCAGCAAGGTGGTCGGGCTGACCAGCATGATGTTCTGGTTCAACGCCTCGTTGATCAGCTCTGGCTGTCTGTCGATGGCCAGCAGGAAAGCGGGTTCCACCGGGATAAACATCAACACATAATCCAGCGAGCGTAAACCCGGTAATTGTTGGTAATCTTTTCGGCTTAGCAGGCGTAAGTGCCCACGGATCGCAGCGATATGCTCAGTGATTGCCAGTTCACGCGCTGCGTCATCATCACCGTTAAAATAGCGCTCATAGGCCACCAGCGTCATTTTGGCGTCAATCACCACATCCTTGCCCTGCGGCAGGCGTACGATCACGTCAGGCTGCATTCGCCCATTTTGCTCAAGCTGGATGTTAACCTGCGTTTCGTATTCATGGCCTTCACGCAAACCGGAAGCTTCCAGCACCCGGCTGAGGATCACTTCTCCCCAGTTACCCTGCGTTTTGTTATCTCCCTTGAGCGCCTTGGTCAGGTTGATCGCTTCCTGGGCCATCTGCGCATTCAGCTGTTGCAGGTTCCGTATTTCATGCGCGAGGGTGTGCCGTTCACGCGCCTCCTGGCCAAATCCTTCCTGAACCTGGCGGCGAAAGCCCTCAAGCTGTTCCCGCAGCGGCGTAATCAGGCCATGCAGGCTCTGACGATTTTGTTCATCCACCCGGCGGCCACTGTTTTCAAAGATGCGGTTCGCCAGATTTTCAAACTGCGCGTTAAGGCGCTGCTCACTGTTCACCAGCAGCCGCTGCTTCTCTTCCGCCGCCATGCGCGTCTCTTCCAGGCGGATGGTAACTTCGCGCAGTTCAGCCTCCTGCGAGGCATTGATCTCCAGCTGATTGCGCAGCTCACGATTGAGCTGCTCAGTTTCACCACGCCAGTGATCAAGCTGGTGCAGCTTCTCTCCGGCCGCTGCCAGTGAACCGTGCAGCTGACGCAATTCCTGCTCATTCTGTTTTTGCGTCAGGAGCTGGGCATCCAGCTGCTGCTGCTGACGCTGGCGTTCAGATTCCGCCAGTTCCACCGACTGCTGAAGCAAACGCCGCTCAGTTTCGCCGTTGGCCAGCTGCTGCTGGCTGCGGATCCCGGCGATTAACCAGCCCGCCAGCAACCCAACCAGACCAATACCGGCACCATATACGATTGTTGCATCCACCCTGCTTCTCCTGCTGAAACCCTGACAGGGGAAAAATAGAGGTGCACTGTATGAATGTCCAGACAAAAAGCAGTGAACGGGCAGCTTAGGGAGGGAATATCGAGGAGGATCTGAATTTTTTCACGGCGGGAAAAGGCATTGCAGGCCGTGCGTGAGCACGGCCAGAAGAAAAACGATTAGATCAGACGGCGGGCAGCCTCAACCACAATCTTCACCGCATCGCTCTCGGTGCGTTTCATGGTTTCTGCATCCGGGATTTCCTGCTGGGTGCGGTTGACGATAACCCCTGCCACCATCCCGGCACGCAGCCCCTGGCTGGCACACATGGTGAGCAGCGTGGCAGATTCCATTTCGTAGTTCAGTACGCCCATCTGCTGCCACTCTTTCATCGAGTTCTGGAAGCGGCTGACCACCCGTCCGGAGAAGGTGTCATAACGCTCCTGGCCCGGATAGAAGGTGTCTGACGAGGCGGTAATGCCAATATGGGTGGTCGCACCAGCCGCTTTAGCCGCGTCGACCAGCGCCGTGGTGCAGGTAAAGTCCGCCACAGCCGGGAACTCCAGCGGAGCAAAGTGCAGGCTGGCGCCATCAAGACGCACAGACCCCGTGGTCACCAGCACGTCACCGACGTTGATATCAGGCTGGATCGCGCCGGTGGTTCCCACGCGCAGGAAAGTACGTACTCCAAGCTGAGCCAGTTCTTCCACGGCAATCGAGGTGGACGGGCCACCAATACCTGTTGAGCAGACAATCACGGGTTTACCGGATAACTCGGCACGCCAGGTGGTGAATTCACGATGCGATGCCAGATGAACCGGATTGTCCATCAGGGCGGCAATTTTCTTCACGCGCTCCGGGTCGCCCGGCACGATGGCCAGTGTGGCGCCCTGAAGATCGGCTTTCGTTAAGCCAAGATGGAAAACGTCAGACTGTGCCATTTCAAACTCCTTTCACGGGAAGAGGGATAGTTAACGGGATGCTACTGTAAGGAAATCCGGCGAACATTTATGTGATTAACATCGATAATACAAATGAAAATTGCATTGATTACATTGTAAAAAGTGATGGATGTCACATTATTAAATCCGATCATGGCACTTTCACACATCCGGGCCTGTGGTTCAGGGCTATCTGGTGATAGAGATAGCCCGTAGTGAAACCTGATCCCATCGCATTACGGGCTATAGTTAAACCCTGAATGCCGATCGTACTTGTGCATGCACGGAGAGGATAATGAAAACCGACGATAACACGACGCAAGAATCGAGCAATAAAGGGTTTGCACCCGCAACAGGTCCTGCCGCAGCCACCACGATTATCACTGACAGTACCGATATTATTTCAGGTGAGACGTCCATTCCTACTCAGGGTGAGAACATGCCGGCTTTCCATGCGAAACCGCGCCATGCCGAAGGGCTGTTGCCGGTAGTGCTGGTGGTCCAGGAGATCTTTGGCGTACATGAACATATCCGGGATATTTGTCGTCGTCTGGCCAGTGAAGGCTATCTGGCGGTGGCGCCAGAACTCTATTTCCGCCAGGGTGATCCTGCGGATTACACCGACATCTCCACCCTGTTCAATGACCTCGTCAGCAAGGTCCCGGACAGCCAGGTACTGGCCGATCTCGACCACGTGGCAAACTGGGCGTCCCGTCATGGCGGGGATATGCGCAACATGGCTGCCACCGGTTTTTGCTGGGGCGGACGTATCACCTGGCTGTATGCCGCGCACAATCCGCAGCTAAAAGCCGCGGTCGCCTGGTATGGCAAGCTGGTGGGTGAAAAAACCATGAAGCAGCAGAAGCATCCGGTGGATATTGCCGTGGATCTGAATTCGCCGGTCCTGGGCCTTTACGGCGGCAAAGATGACGGTATCCCGCTGGAGAGCGTGGAGACCATGCGCCAGGCGCTGCGTGCGGCGAATGCTGACGCTGAGATTATCGTTTACCCCGATGCCGGGCACGCCTTTAATGCGGATTATCGTCCCAGCTATCACGCGGAGTCTGCTCAGGATGGCTGGCAACGGATGCTGGCATGGTTTAAACAGCATGGCGTGGCGCCAAAAGCATAAAAAAGGGGCGCCTCTTGGCGCCCCTTTATGATCAGCAACAACATCGTCATCAGGCTTTTTGCGTGCTGCGCAGGTTCTGGGCCGCTTTCACCATGTTTGCCAGAGCCTGACGTGTTTCTGTCCAGCCACGCGTTTTCAGACCACAATCCGGGTTAACCCACAGACGTTCAGTCGGGATCCGTTGTGCCGCTTTCAGCAGCAGTGCTTCCATCCACTCCACGCTCGGAACGTTTGGCGAGTGAATATCGTAAACGCCGGGACCGATTTCATTCGGGTAGTCGAACTCTTCAAACGACTCCAGCAGTTCCATATCCGAGCGTGAGGTTTCGATGGTGATCACATCGGCATCCAGTGCAGCGATCGAATCCATGATGTCGTTGAACTCGCAGTAACACATGTGGGTGTGAATCTGAGTGTCATCCTGCGCCACGGCGGCGTTTAAACGGAAGGCATCCACAGCCCACTTCAGATAGGCAGCCCAGTCGGAGCGATGCAGCGGTAAACCTTCGCGCAGTGCAGGTTCGTCAATCTGGATGATACCGATACCGGCTTTTTCCAGATCTTCCACTTCGTCACGCAGTGCCAGGGCAATCTGTTTTGCGATGGTTTCGCGAGACACATCTTCACGTGGGAATGACCAGCACAGGATCGTCACTGGCCCGGTCAGCATGCCTTTGACCGGCTTGTCGGTCAGAGACTGCGCATACTTCGCCCACTCAACGGTAATGGCTTGCGGGCGGCTGACGTCACCGATAATCACCGGCGGTTTCACACAGCGCGAACCGTAGCTCTGTACCCAGCCATTCTGCGTAAAGATAAAGCCATCCAGGTTTTCACCGAAATATTCCACCATGTCATTACGTTCCGCTTCGCCGTGCACCAGCACGTCCAGACCTAAACGCTCTTGCTCAGCAATGGCCTGCTTAATATGTTCAGCGATGCCGGTACGGTAGTGATTGCCGTCCAGACGCCCTTGTTTGAAATCAAGGCGCAGGCCACGAATTTCGGTGGTTTGCGGGAAAGAGCCGATAGTGGTGGTGGGCCAGGCGGGCAACTGGAAACGCTGACGTTGTGCTTCAGCACGCACCAGGTAGCTGCTGTTACGCTGGCTGTCTTTGGCAGTAATCCCGGCCAGACGCTCGCCAACGGCCGCATTGTGAACACGGGTGGAGTGTTTACGGGCGCGAATGGGCGCACTCCAGGCCTCCAGTGACGCCGGATCGTTGTTGTTCAGCGCATTGCTCAGCAGTGACAGTTCAGCACACTTTTGCAGGGCAAAGGCGAACCAACTTTTTACTTCATCATCCAGACGGGTTTCCACGCTCAGGTCGATCGGGCTGTGCAGCAGTGAGCAGGAAGAACCGATCCACAGCTGTTTACGGGCAGCGCTCAGCGGCTGCAGACGCTCAAACCAGCGGCTCAGATCCGCACGCCAGATGTTACGACCGTTAATCACCCCGACTGACAGCAACCAGCTTGCCGGTACTTTGCTGTTGAGCACAGAGATATCATCGTTACCGTGGACCAGGTCCACATGCAGCCCCTGAACCGGTAGTGCCGTAATGATGTCAATGTTCTGGCCGATACTGTCGAAATAGGTGGTCAGCAACAGCTTGCTGTGCCCCTGCAATGCAGCATAGGCGGATTTGAAAGCAGCTAACCACTCGGCAGGCAGTTCCAGCGCCAGCGCGGGCTCGTCAATCTGCACCCATTCGATATCGCGTTTAGCCAGTTCGGCCAGCACCTGCTGGTAAACTGGCAGGATGTCTTTCAACAGGCTCAGGCGATCAAACTGATCCCCTTTCACTTTGCCCAGCCAAAGATAAGTTACCGGGCCCAGTAAGACAGGTTTAATTTTGTGGCCCAGCGCCAGCGCTTCGTCGACTTCGTCCAGCAGTTGGGTCCAGGTCAGTTTGAACTGCTGACCCTGAACAAATTCAGGCACCATGTAGTGATAGTTGGTGTTAAACCATTTGGTCATTTCTGCGGCGGCGGCGGGTTCACCGGTCGGAGCGCGGCCACGACCAAGACGGAACAACGTATCGAGGTCAACTGAGCCCTCTTTATTCTGGTGGCGCGCGGGTACGTTACCCAGCATCAGGCTGGTGGTCAGCACGTGATCGTACCAGGCGAAGTCACCGACCGGCAGCAGATTCACACCTGCGTCTTTCTGCTGTTGCCAGTGGCGTGCACGAAGTTCACGGCCAGTCGTCAGCAGATCGTCCTGGCTGGTGGTGCCCGCCCAGTAGCTTTCCTGCGCTTTTTTCAGTTCGCGACGCAGACCAACGCGGGGAAATCCGAGAATGTGGTTCAGAATAGTCATCAGTTGTGCCTCGTTAAATTGTTCTTTACCGGGACCATCAAAATTGGCTGATGTCAGTGTGCACACAGCCAGCGCGCAAGAACCGGAGCGTACTGAAGTACGTGAGGATTCTGAGCACTGCCCGGGATGTAAAATGACAAGTAAACTCATCAGCGAATCATTTAGACGTCCAGATGTTTACACCGCTATATTGTGCAGGTACTGTATCAACCACAAGCGCAAAATATTCACTGTCGATGTGAAGGACTCTCATGATCGAACTTAAACACCTGCGGACGCTGCAAGCGTTGCGAACGACAGGTTCACTGGCGGCGGCGGCGGCCCAGCTTCATCAAACGCAGTCAGCGTTATCTCATCAGTTCAGCGACCTGGAGCAACGTCTGGGGTTCCGGCTGTTTGTACGTAAAAGCCAGCCGCTGCGTTTCACGCCACAGGGAGAAATTTTGCTGCAACTGGCGGAACAGGTGCTGCCGCAAATCCAGCAGGCATTGCAGGCCTGCCATGAACCGCACCAGACCACATTGCGCATCGCTATTGAATGCCACAGTTGTATTCAGTGGCTGACCCCGGCGCTGAACAATTTCCGCAAGAGCTGGCCGCAGGTGGTGATGGATTTCAAATCGGGGATGACATTTGACCCGCAGCCCGCCCTGCAACAGGGAGAGCTGGATGTGGTACTGACCTCCGATATTCTGCCGCGCAGTGGGCTGTTTTATTCACCTATGTTTGATTTCGAAGTCCGCCTGGTGCTGGCACCGGATCATCCCCTGGCGCAAAAGGCGCATATTTCACCGGAAGACCTGGCCAGTGAGGTGCTGATGATTTATCCGGTTCAGCGCCAACGCCTGGATATCTGGCGTCATTTCTTACAGCCGGCCGATGTCAGCCCAACGTTGAAAAGCGTAGACAACACGCTACTGCTGATTCAGATGGTGTCTGCACAGATGGGGATTGCTGCGCTGCCACACTGGGTAGTGGAGAGTTTTGAGCATCAGGGACTGGTGGTAACGAAAACGCTGGGAGAGGGCCTTTGGAGCCGCCTGTATGCGGCAGTGCGCGACGGTGAACAGCGTCAGCCTGTAGTCGAAGCCTTTATTCGTTCCGCCCGCCAGCACGCCTGCGATCATCTGCCTCGGGTTCGTGATGCATCCCGTCCTGGCGTGCCACATCCTTCCATCAGCCATCCTTAGCATGCACGGCAGCCAGTCGACTACTGGCGTTACACGCTGACCCGCGCTCGTGACTCAGGGCAGCGCACGCCGCTAACGCAGATGCACCCTGAGGGACGACGAGTTATACTGCACTCACTGCAATTGTTTCACTACAGAGAGTCCCTATGACCAATAACGATGTCCTGCGCAGCGTGCGTTACATGCTGAATTTAAGCGATGCTAAAGTTGTGAGCATTCTGGCGCTGGCAGAGAGCGAAGTAACAGAAGCCGAAGTGCACAGCTTCCTGAAAAAAGAGGATGAAGCCGGCTATCGCCCCTGCCCTGATGTCATCATGGGTTACTTTCTGAATGGTTTGATTTTTGAACGCCGTGGCAAAAGTGAAGACGCACCTGCGCCTTCTATCGAACGCAAGATGACCAATAACATCCTGATGAAGAAGCTGCGTGTTGCCTTCGACCTGAAAACCACCGACATTCTGGAACTACTGAAAAGTGCCGATTTTGCGGTAGGACAGTCAGAAATTGGGGCGATCTTCCGTAAACCTGGGCATAAAAATTACCGCGAATGCGGCGATCAAATTCTGCGTAACTTCCTCAAAGGCCTGACGATGAAAATCCGTCCGGTGAAGAAAGCCTAAGCGATTGACTGACTGATTAACGCCATCTGCTGGCGTTAATCTTTGTTCTTCTGCCAGATTAAAACCTTCCTTTTAGAACAAAATCACTCACCAAACGAAACCCACAGCCTTTATCTGGGTTTGCATATGTGACTATCCTCACACTTTATAGTTTCATTATGAAAATAAAACACCGATTTGTGATGTAGATATAGCCATCTCGTCATAAAACTGTAACATTTGCGCCATTCTTCACAGTCAGTTGTTCTGATTACGACTACGCTATGCGCGAAATGGAACATTTATTCCTGTTTTAACAGGATCCTGTTCCTCTACTCTGCGCATTCGAAGCCGGATGTCAGTCTTTCGAGCCATGGGAGGCCAAAATGTTACGTTTTTTCAAACCTGCTGCACATCAGCCCCGCGTTGATGACAGCCGCGTTGACCCGTTATACCGCAAGCTACGCTGGCAGATCTTTCTGGGGATATTCTTCGGTTATGCTGCCTACTACCTGGTGCGTAAGAACTTTGCCCTCGCGATGCCCTACCTGGTTGAACAGGGTTTCTCACGTGGTGACCTCGGCTTTGCGCTCTCCGGCATCTCTATCGCCTACGGTTTCTCAAAATTCATTATGGGGTCGGTCTCTGACCGCTCCAACCCGCGCGTCTTCTTACCTGCTGGCCTGATACTCGCCGCGGCAGTCATGTTGTTTATGGGCTTTGTCCCCTGGGCAACGTCCAGCATCATGGTGATGTTTGTACTGCTGTTCCTGTGTGGATGGTTCCAGGGGATGGGCTGGCCGCCGTGCGGTCGTACAATGGTGCACTGGTGGTCACAGAAAGAGCGCGGCGGCATTGTTTCCGTCTGGAACTGTGCGCATAACGTCGGTGGTGGTATCCCTCCACTGCTGTTCCTGCTCGGTATGGCCTGGTTTAACGACTGGAAAGCGGCGCTGTATATGCCTGCTTTCGGTGCCATTGTTATCGCCATCATTGCTTTTGCGCTGATGCGTGATACCCCGCAGTCTTGCGGCCTGCCGCCGATTGAGGAGTACAAAAACGACTATCCACCGAACTATGATGAGAAACATGAAGATGAGCTAACGGCTAAGCAGATCTTTATGCAGTACATCCTGCCGAACAAACTGCTGTGGTATATCGCGCTGGCCAACGTGTTTGTTTACCTGCTGCGTTACGGCATCCTCGACTGGTCACCGACCTACCTGAAAGAAGTGAAACACTTCACGCTGGATAAATCATCGTGGGCTTACTTCTTCTACGAGTACGCCGGTATCCCGGGTACGCTGCTGTGCGGCTGGATGTCGGATAAAGTCTTTAAAGGTAACCGTGGTGCAACAGGCGTGTTCTTTATGGTGCTGGTGACCATTGCCACCGTCGTGTACTGGATGAACCCGGCAGGTAATCCTGGTGTGGATATGGCCTGTATGATGATTATTGGCTTCCTGATTTATGGCCCGGTGATGCTGATTGGTCTGCATGCCCTGGAGCTGGCACCGAAGAAAGCGGCGGGTACCGCAGCAGGCTTTACCGGTCTGTTTGGCTACCTTGGTGGGTCCGTTGCCGCCAGTGCTATCGTCGGCTATACCGTTGATTACTTCGGCTGGGATGGCGGCTTTATCATTATGATCGGCGGCTGTGTGCTGGCGGTGATCCTGCTGACGATGACGATGTTCAGCGAGAAGAAACACAAACAGGGCCTGAACTCACTCTGATTGAAGGGAACATTATGTTGAAAAACGTTATCGCTACCTTACTTCTCACCACCTCTCTCGCGGCGACAGCCGCGAGTTCTTCGCCTGTCGTGATTGCGCATCGTGGGGCCAGCGGTTATCTGCCAGAACACAGCCTGCCGGCAAAAGCGATGGCCTATGCTCAGGGAGCGGATTACCTTGAGCAGGATCTGGTGATGACCAAAGACGATCATCTGGTGGTGCTGCATGACCACTATCTGGATCGGGTGACGGATGTTGCCACGCGTTTCCCCCATCGCGCACGGGCTGACGGACGTTATTACGCCATCGACTTTACCCTTGCCGAGATCAAGAGCCTGGCGTTTACCGAAGGCTTTACGCTTGAAAACGGCAAAAAGGTGCAGACCTTTCCAGGCCGCTTCCCGATGGGGAAATCTGATTTCCGTGTTCATACCTTTGAGGAAGAACTGGAGTTTATTCAGGGCCTGAACCACTCCACCGGCAAAGACATCGGGATTTATACCGAAATTAAAGCCCCGTGGTTCCACCGCAAAGAAGGCAAGGATATCTCTGCCAAAGTGCTGGACGTCCTGAAGCAGTATGGTTACAGCAGTAAGACCGATAAGGTTTATGTGCAGTGCTTTGACTATAACGAAGTGAAGCGCATCAAGACCGAACTGGAACCTCAGCGGGGAATGAATCTGAAGCTGGTGCAGCTGATCGCCTATACCAAATGGGATGAAACTCAGGAGCAGCGCGACGGTAAGTGGGTGAACTACGATTACGATTGGATGTTCGCGCCGGGTGCGATGAAAACCATCGCCCAATACGCCGACGGTATTGGCCCGGATTACCATATGCTGGTGGCGCCAGGCGCAAAAACCGGCAATGTGGCGCTGAACGATATGGTCAAAGAGGCACACCAGAATCATCTGGTGGTGCATCCGTACACGGTACGCGCCGATCAGCTACCGCCTTATGTCAGCAACGTCGATCAGCTGTACGACCTGCTGTACAACAAAGCGGAGGTTGATTGTCTGTTTACTGATTTCCCGGATAAAGCCGTTCGTTTCTTAGGTCGATAACTATCGGATGACTAAAGGGCCGATCGAACAGTTGATCGGCCCTGCAGACTTACACGTGATACAGCTGACGCAGGAAGTTCGGCACGGCCTGATCGGCATTCGACCCGATCACTTCCAGCTCCGGTAAGATATCTTTCAGGCGCTGATGAGAGTTGCTCATGATGCAGCCTTTGCCCGCCATACTCAGCATCTCTTTATCATTCATACCGTCACCAAAGGCAATGCACTCCTGTAACGAGAAGCCCAGTGATTTTGATACCGCATCCAGCGCGTGCCCTTTCGACACACCGCCCGCCATCACTTCCAGGCAGGTTGGCAGCGAGAAGCTGACGTTAACCCGATCACCCCAGCGCGCAATCAGCGCCAACTCCAGTGGGACCAGCAGTTCCGGGATCGCGCAGGTGAAGAACACCTTGCTGATGCCGTCGGTCGACAGCTGGCCCGGCTCATAGATCTGATAGTTGAAGTCAGACTCGCGGAAGAAATCCATCTCTTCAGGACGGTGGCGGTTCAGGAACCACTCTTCATCCCGATACACGTTGGTGTAGATATCAGGGTTGGCGTGCTGCATGGCGAACAGTTCAAGCGCGATATCTTCATCCAGGTTGTGACTGAAAACCAGCTCACCGGCGGTGTTATGCACCCGCGCCCCATTTGAGGTGATCATGTAAGCATCGATGCCCAGGCTGTCACGCATCTGCGCCACGTCGATGTAATGGCGGCCCGTTGCAAAGACAAAATGGATGCCTTTACGTGTCAGCAACTGTAACGTTTCGCGGGCATAAGGGGAAAGCGTGTGGTCCGGTGACAGCAGCGTGCCATCCAGATCTGAAGCAACAATACGGTACATAACACCTCTGATTAATATTTCTGGCGGGCTGTCAGTACCCACCGGCAAAGTCATTCTGTCCACTCAGCAGTGGCGGGAAAAAAAGGCCAGGATGGCCTCCAGCGCTTCGCTGCGCATGCTGTCTTTCTCAAACAGGATCTCGTGGCGGGCACCGTCGATAATCATCGGCTTACCCCCTTCGCAGGGCTGGCCGGCGGCCACCATCGTCTGGCAAAACAGATCCTGAGCGCGGTTATCCACCACTTTATCGTCAGCGGCCTGGAGCAGCAGCAGCGGCGTCGATATCTTCGCCGCCTGGCTTAAAATACTGTGCCCGGCGCGTACCCCTTCTCTCACCCAGTGATAAGTGGGGCCACCCACACGCAAGCCCGGGTCGTCGGCATAAAAGCGCAGGTTACGGCGATAGCGTTCACGGCTGTGTGTCAGTTCGTTAATGGCGAACGGGCGCGCATGCCATTTTCCGGTCCCCAGTGCATAACCCTCGCGTACCGTCGGATATTTTTCCGCCCAATTAAGGATAGAGTTGGCCATCCATAACGGCATCGGCAGGAAGATGCCAAACATCGGCGATGCCAGCGCCACTGCATCAAACGCCGCAGGCTGGCGAGCCAGCATCAGCGCCAGTATCGCCCCGCCCATCGAATGGGCCAGTGCATAACGGCGGCGATAGTGACGTGTGACAATCTCTTTCAAATACAGGGTTTCGAGGTCGTCGACATAATCTTCGAATTCAACCACATGGCCACGGTGAGAATCCTGCAATAACCGCCCGGATCGTCCCTGCCCGCGATGATCGATAATGATGACATCATAACCGCTATGGAACAGGTCATAGGCCAGCTCCGGGTATTTCACATAGCTTTCAATGCGCCCCGGGCACAGCAGTATCACCTTATCGTGTTGCGGTGAGATGAAACGGACGTAGCGGATCGGGATGTTTTCAACACCGAAAAACTCATCCTCTTCACGCAATTTCCAGAAATCCAGCAACGGGCCTGTAGCAAATGCCGCAAAGGCTTTTTCCCGCGTCGTCCAGTTGTGTTTACGATGTTCCATCAGGCTCATTTCCAGAAAGGACTCTCCCTTAAAAAAAGGGGCAGGGTTCCCCGTAGCGCCGCATTCAACAATAACGTATTGTGTCACAAATGAGCGTTTTTCGGGAGTTTTACGCATGACCATCGAGTGGTGGCTGACCTATCTGTTAACAACCAGCATCTTAAGTCTGTCGCCAGGTTCTGGCGCAATCAATACCATGAGCACCGGTATCAGCCACGGTTATCGGGGTGCGGTCGCCTCAATCTCCGGCCTTCAGGTTGGGCTGTCACTGCATATTGTGCTGGTTGGCATCGGGCTGGGTGCACTGTTTTCCCAGTCGTTACTGGCCTTTGAAATTCTTAAATGGGCCGGGGCGGGCTACCTGGTCTGGCTGGGTATTCAACAGTGGCGATCGGCCGGGGCGATCGATCTGAATGCGGTTGCCAAAGCGATGCCGCGTCGTAGGCTGTTTAAACGCGCCGTGCTGGTGAATCTGACCAATCCAAAAAGTATTGTGTTCCTGGCTGCCCTCTTCCCGCAGTTCATTCTGCCACATCAGCCGCAGGCGATGCAGTATCTGGTCTTGGGCGTCACGACCGTAGTGGTGGATATTATCGTGATGATTGGCTATGCCACGCTGGCCACACGCATCTCCGCGTGGATCAAAGGACCGCATCAGATGAAATTGCTAAACCGGATTTTTGGGGGCTTGTTTATTGCGGTAGGTGCACTGCTGGCCTCGGCACGAAGAATCGCCTAACAGAACCCGGGTCGGGCATGCCTGCCCCCTACAAAACCTGTCGCGGCCGATAATTTATCGATCGGCCCACATCAAACATTACTCGTCGTCTTCACCGTCGACATGTTCTTTGATCATCACCATAAACGGCCTGCCAAAACGCTCCAGCTTCTTATGCCCGACGCCATTCACACTCAACATCTCGGATGCTGTCAGCGGCATTTGCTCCGCCATTTCAATCAGCGTTGCATCGTTAAACACCACATATGGCGGAACATTGGCTTCATCGGCGATGGATTTACGCAGCTTGCGCAGTTTGGCAAACAGCTTGCGGTCATAACTTCCGCCATAGGATTTCTGGCTGCTGTTACGCGGTTTAATACTCACCAGGCGAGGAACCGCCAGCATCAGCGGCACTTCACCACGTAAGGTGGGGCGTGCGGCTTCCGTCAGCTGTAATGCTGAGTGCATGGCGATGTTTTGCGTCACCAGCCCAAGGTGAATCAACTGGCGTAACACGCTGGTCCAGTGCTCATGGCTCTGCTCACGGCCGATGCCATACACCGGTAATTTGTCGTGCTGCATATCGCGGATGCGCTGGTTATTGGCGCCGCGCAGGATCTCGACGATATACCCCATCCCGAAACGCTGCCCAACGCGATAAATACAGGAGAGTGCTTTTTGCGCCTCGACCAGGCCATCATAACGGCGCGGTGGATCAAGGCAGATATCGCAGTTGTCGCAAGGCTGCTGACGCCCCTCACCAAAATAGTTCAGCAAGACCAGACGACGGCAGGTCTGCGCTTCGGCAAACGCACCCATCGCATTCAGCTTATGGCGTTCAATATCCTGTAGCGGCCCCGGTGTTTTCTCTTCCAGACACTTACGCAACCAGGCCATATCGGCCGGATCGTACAGCAGCAGCGCCTCGGCTGGCAGGCCATCACGCCCCGCACGCCCGGTTTCCTGATAGTAGGATTCGATATTGCGCGGGATATCAAAGTGCACCACAAAACGCACGTTGGGTTTGTTAATGCCCATACCAAAAGCCACGGTCGCCACCACAATTTGCAGGTCATCACGCTGGAAGGCTTCCTGCACATGAGCACGGTGTGCGTTATCCATCCCCGCATGATAGGCACCAACACTCAGGCCACGGCTTTGCAGACGGGCTGCGGTGTCTTCCACTTTGGCCCTGCTGTTACAGTAAATGATGCCGCACTTGCCGCGCTGATCCTGCACATAGCGCAGCAGCTGTTCGGTAGGTTTGAATTTTTCCACCAGCGTATAGCGGATATTGGGGCGGTCAAAGCTACTGACCTGGATGAGCGGGTCATCAAGCTGCAGCAGACGGGCAATGTCGTTACGCGTGGTTTCATCGGCGGTGGCGGTCAGCGCCATCACCGGGACATCCGGCAGGCGATGACGTAGCTGGCCCAGCGCACCGTATTCCGGGCGGAAGTCGTGGCCCCACTGGGAAATACAGTGGGCTTCATCCACCGCCAGCATCGCCGGATTCCAGTGCGTCAGCTGCTCGAGGAAGTTGTCCATCATCAGACGTTCAGGGGCAATGTACAGTAGACGGATGCGACCGGTACGGCAGCCTGCCATCACTTCCTGCTGCTCTTCACGGTTCTGCGTCGAATTGAGGCAGGCCGCCGCAACGCCGTTTGCAAGCAGTTGGTCGACCTGGTCTTTCATCAACGAGATCAACGGCGACACCACCAGCGTCAGCCCCTCACGCACCAGTGCAGGGATCTGATAACAGAGTGATTTTCCGCCGCCGGTTGGCATAACGACCAGACAGTCACGCCCATTGAGCGACTCCTGAATGATGGTTTGTTGCCCCGGACGAAACTGCTGATAGCCGAAGGTATCGCGTAATACCTGCTCTGCCAGCGTTTCTTTATTGATGACTGCTGCCGTAGACACGTTGTCCCCACATCTGAAATAACAAGAATTCTGGCCGGGTTGATTGCTCAACCCGGTCACGACGACCTTAGAACAGGTCGTTGAGCGTCACGCCCACACCGACGCGCGTTTGACGGTGGTTATAGTCGATTAACGATTCGCCATAACCACTAAACACCTGCGTATAGAAACGCACATGATCGGTCATCGGGTAGCTCCAGCCCAGTTCAGCGCCGCCGTAGCCGCTGTTCCAGTTGTAGTTGCTCCTCACGCTGAAGATGCTCTCGCCCCACTGGTAGCCCACCGTCAGGCGATAATAACCCATGTACTTAGTGATATCCGGGTTATCGTCATTATTTTCACTTTCTGGAAGACGGTACCAGGGTTTGACCTCAACCATCCAATTGCCGTTTTCTGCCATCAGTCGGGCATAGACACGGTTCCAGCTGCGCGATGTCGGATCGGATCGGCCGTTAGACTCATGATTCAGGCCCGTTTCCACATCGCGTAACGTCCAGCCAGCGAAAGAGTAATCCGTGGCCCAGCCAAGAAAGATCTGCGGCTGGTAGTTGGTTTCACGAAACGGTGAAGAGGCACCACGATTAGATAACTGCCACCAGGACCGTTGAGTATAGGACGCCGCCAGCACCGAGTTATCGCCGAGAATGCCACGCCATAACGGGAAGGCCAGGCTTAACTGGAACTTCACTTCATCATGTTTGGCTTTATTTCCCCAGTCGTAAGACTCGATCGCTTCCTTGTTGATATTGCTGGTATCCGTGTAAAGCAGATAGTTGTTTTCGTAAGGGAACAAGATAAACGGGTTATCGTGCTTCTCCAGCAAATTGGCAATAATGCTGCCGCGAACCGCAGGCTGATCGTGGACATCTTTTACGGTAGCGGTCTGTGCCAGCACCAACGTCGGAAACAGAATTGCTGACGCCAGCAATCCTTTCAGCAGAGCCATAGGATTCTCCCAGAGAGGCGGATAAGTGAATAAAAAGCACGCCATTCTACACAGAAACATCCTGGGGGATTAGTGCTCATTTCCGAAAGTGGAAAGCACCGTCAACGAAGCATATTATACACACTCCGTTAACCTGATTTTTCATTCAGACCGCATTACAGGAAGACCCGCTAATGTCAGCAGTACCTATGGATCAGGCTGCCGCTCGCCGCCTGATTGGCGAGATTTTTGTCTACCACATGCCGTTCAATCGCGCACTGGGGCTGGAGCTGGACCGACTGGAGTCGGATTACGCAGAGATAAGCCTGGCGAACCAGACCATGCTGGTCGGTAACTCTGCTCAGAAAATATTGCACGGTGGCGTGATCGCTTCCGTACTGGATGTCGCTGCCGGTCTGGTGTGTGTCACCAGCGCGCTGACACGCCAGGAAAGCATCACTGAAGAGGAGCTACGCCAGCGCCTGTCGCGCATGGGAACCATCGACCTGCGGGTGGATTATCTGCGTCCCGGCCGTGGTGAACGCTTTACGGCCAGCAGCAGTCTGTTACGTGGTGGTAATAAAGTGTCGGTTGCCAGGGTCGAGTTACATAACGATGTCGGTGTTCATATTGCCAGCGCCACTGCTACCTATCTGATCGGTTAACTTCATGAATCCACAGCACACTCGCCAGGGCATTTTCTTTGCTCTGGGCGCTTATTTTATCTGGGGCATTGCTCCGGTTTACTTCAAGCTCATCCAGCAAGTTGCCCCCGGGGAAATTATGACCCACCGGGTGATCTGGTCATTTTTCTTTATGCTGGTGCTGCTCACCGCCAGCCGACACTGGCGCAATGTCCGTACGGTTATCCAGCACCCCAAAAAGGTGCTGCTGCTGGCGCTCTCCGCCGTTGTGATTTGCGGTAACTGGCTGCTGTATATCTGGGCGGTGAATAATCACCATTTGCTGGAGGCCAGTCTGGGTTACTTTATTAACCCGTTGCTGAACGTTCTGGTGGGGATGGTGTTTCTCGGGGAACGCTTCCGGCGCCTGCAATGGCTGGCAGTGGCACTCGCGGCCTGCGGCGTACTGATACAGGTGTGGCAGTTTGGTTCCGTGCCGGTGATCGCTCTCAGTCTCGCCATCAGCTTTTCATTCTATGGCTTGCTGCGTAAAAAAATAGCCGTTGATGCCCAAAGCGGAATGCTGATTGAAACCAGCTGGCTGTTAATCCCTGCGGCTATCTATCTGTTCGCGATAGCCGACAGCCCCACCAGCCATCTGGGAAGCAACCCACTGAGCCTCAACTTGATGCTGGCCGCTGCCGGGGTGATCACCACGGTTCCGCTGATGCTGTTTACTGCCGCTTGTACACGTTTGAAACTGTCCACCGTCGGCTTTTTCCAGTATATGGCACCCACGCTGATGTTCCTGCTAGCCGTATTATTTTACGGAGAGCAAATGACACCCGATAAAGTCGTGACCTTTGGCTTTATCTGGACAGCGCTGGCGCTCTTTATTGCCGATGCTCTGTTGGCATTACGCCGATCGTCGGCCGTATAGCGCGATAAGCAGAAATAAAAAAATCGCCTCTCAGGCGATTTTTTTTATCGAGCGGCTTACAGCCAGTTCTTACGCTTAAAGTAGGCGTAAGGTGCCAGACCGGCGAGGATCATCAGGCTAATCGCCCCTGGATAGCCAAAGCTCCATTTCAGCTCAGGCATAAACTCGAAGTTCATCCCGTAGCTGGAGGCCACCAGGGTAGGCGGCAGGAAGACCACCGATACCACCGAGAAGATCTTGATGATGCGGTTCTGTTCGATGTTGATAAAGCCCATCGCCGCCTGCATCAGGAAGTTAACTTTCTGGAACAGGGATTCATTGTGCGGCAGCAGGGATTCGATATCGCGCAGGATCTCGCGAGCCTGCTCCAGCTGATTGCCTGGCAGACGCGCCTTACGTACCAGGAAGTTAAGTGCACGCTGGGTATCCATCAGACACAGGCGCACCTTCCAGCCGATATCTTCCAGCTCTGCCAGCGTCGACAGTGCTTCATCAAACGCATCGCCCTGCTGTCCTTCCATAATCACGCGGCTCAGTTTTTCCAGATCGCTGTAGATATTCTCGATCTCATCCGCCAGCTGTTCGATTTTTGTCTCAAACAGATCGAGCAGCAGCTCGTAAGCATTTCCGTCGCTCAGAACCTGATTACGGGCACGCATACGGTAAAGACGAAACGCCGGGAGTTCACGTTCGCGCAGCGTATACAGGCGCCCTTCACGAATGGTGAAGGCCACCGTCGAGTTACCCGCGTGATCGTCAGCATCTTCATAGAAGAAAAATGAGTGAATATGCAGACCATCTTCATCTTCGAAGAAACGTGCGGAGGCTTCGATATCTTCCAGTTCAGGGCGGGTCGCAAGGCTCTGGCCCAGTTCGGTTTGTACCCGATCTCGTTCAGCTTCTTCCGGTTCGATCAAATCGACCCAGACGGAACCGATCAGCTCGTCCCTGGCATCAGCATCATCCAGTTCAAGGCGGGTCAGACGGTTTTGGTCGAGTTTAAATGCGCTCAACATTAGCTGTACTCCCAATTCACAGTAACAAAATGGGACAGAGCGCTTGAACACGGGAAACAGATGTTTCAGTCAGCGAGCAAAACTGACTCAGAGCGACGGGACATGCGGTCGCCAACAACCACGAAGGCTATCGGCAAAAGAGGATAGCCTTAGGAGTTGTACCTGAAATGCAGGTCAGTGAGCCAGTATGTACTGGGTGTGTCCAAGGCGAATGTCCTCTTAGGGTAATGGTGGGCGCATGTTACGCTGAGACTAAAAAGGCGTCAAGCGGGGCCATGCGCCCTTCTGGGCGTCACATCGCTTCCAGTTTGGCATAAGCAGCCACCAGCCACTTAATGCCCTGTCCCTGGAACGCCACCTGGAGTCGGCTATGCTCGCCACTGCCTTCCAGATTAACGATAGTCCCTTCGCCAAACTTGGCATGATGCACCCGCTGGCCGAGGGCGAAACCACTGTCATTTTTCGCGATCGGCGTCCCCATGCGCTGATGGTTGGCAGGGCGGCTGACGCTGGCACGCAGACGAACCTCCTCCACGCACTCTTCAGGCAACTCTCCGATAAAGCGCGATGGGCGGTGATACACTTCCTTACCATAAAGCCGTCGGGTTTCGGCATAGGTCAGGGTCAGTTTCTGCATCGCACGCGTCACACCAACGTAGGCCAGGCGACGTTCTTCTTCCAGGCGGCCACCTTCATCCAGCGACATCTGGCTGGGGAACATGCCCTCTTCCATGCCGACAATAAACACCTGCATAAACTCCAGCCCTTTGGCGGAGTGCAGGGTCATTAACTGCACGGCATCCTGCCACTTGTCGGCCTGCCCTTCACCGGCCTCAAGAGCGGCATGGGAGAGAAACGCCTGCAGCGGCATCAGGTCCTGGTCTTCATCCTGATAGCTGTACTGTCGTGTGGCATTAACCAGCTCCTCAAGGTTTTCGATACGTGCCTGGCCCTTCTCGCCTTTTTCCTGCTCATACATCAGCCACAAACCGGAATCTTTGATCACCCGGTCCGTCTGCACATGCAGCGGCATCTCAGCGGTTTCCTGCGCCAGTGAATCGACCAGCTCGGTAAAGCGCTGTAAGGCTGATGCGGCACGCCCGGCCAGCGCTTTTTCCTGCAACAGCACGCGCGTGGTTTGCCACAGCGTGAGCTGACGTTCACGTGACGTCTGGCGGATGACATCCAGCGTCCGGTCGCCTATGCCTCGGGTCGGCGTGTTGATCACGCGCTCAAAGGCGGCATCGTCATTACGGTTGGAGATCAAACGCAGATAGGCCAGCGCATCCTTGATTTCCTGGCGCTCGAAGAAGCGCATACCGCCATAGATCCGGTACGGCATACTGGTTTGCAACAGGGCTTCTTCCAGCACGCGCGACTGGGCGTTACTACGATAAAGGATCGCGCAGTCATTCAGCGCGCCGCCATTCTCCATCCACACCTTAATGCGGTTGACCACAAAGCGCGCTTCATCGAGTTCATTGAAGGCACAGTAAACCGCAATTTGCTCGCCATCGCTGTCTTCGGTCCACAGCTCTTTACCCAGGCGGCCACTGTTATTAGCAATCAGGGTGTTCGCTGCTTTCAGAATATTGTTGGTCGAGCGGTAGTTTTGCTCAAGACGGATGGTTTCCGCACCGGGGAAATCTTTGAGGAAGCGCTGGATGTTTTCCACCTGCGCACCACGCCAGCCATAGATAGACTGATCGTCATCCCCCACGATGATCACTTTACCGGTGTCACCCGCCAGCATACGGATCCACGCATACTGGATGTTGTTGGTATCCTGGAATTCGTCCACCAGGATATTGGTAAACCGTTCGCGGTAGTGATTGAGGATATGCGGTTTGTTCAGCCACAGCTCATGAGCACGCAGCAGCAGCTCGGCAAAGTCCACCAGACCGGCGCGATCGCAGGCTTCCTGATAGGCCTGGTAAATACGCAGCCAGGTCTGTTCAATCGGGTTACCGTAACTTTCGATATGTTTCGGACGCAGCCCTTCGTCTTTTTTGCCATTGATGTACCACATCCCCTGACGGGCAGGCCACTGCTTCTCATCCAGATTCATCGCTTTGATCAGGCGCTTCAGCAGACGCAGCTGATCTTCACTGTCGAGGATTTGGAAGTCCTGCGGCAGGTTGGCATCGAGATGGTGCGCGCGCAGCAGACGGTGCGCCAGCCCGTGGAACGTCCCGATCCACATACCGCCCTGGCTGGTACCGATGAGCTGTTCGATACGGTGGCGCATCTCGGCCGCCGCTTTGTTGGTGAAGGTCACCGCCATAATCGAATAGGGGGAGCAGTTTTCCACTGCCATCAGCCAGGCAATGCGATGCACCAGCACGCGGGTTTTACCACTGCCCGCACCCGCCAGCACCAGCAGGTTGCTGCGCGGCGCGGCAACGGCTTCGCGTTGTTTGTCATTCAAGCTGTCGAGCAGTTCAGAAACGTCCATAGGCACCGTCGGGGATCGGGGGCAGCATCAGGCCGCCCACTGGATATTTAACCAGCTTATTATATCAGCGCGGTCAGCGATGCCAACCGGGAAATTTCCAGCGTGGGAAGCAGGCGGGTGTCGTTAATATGCATCAGGTTGCCTTCGCGCAGGTTAATCCAGCATGACTGCATGCCGTAGCGGATAGCCCCGGCGACATCCGTGGTGAGATCGTCACCCACATGCAGGATATTTTCAGCAGACAGATTTAACCGCTCTGCCGCCAGCTGATACATATCATGGAAAGGTTTAGCGCGGCCATCCGGCCCGGCACGCAGGGTAAACTGGAAGTACTTATCCAGGCCACAAAGGTGGGGTTCCGCATTACCATTGGTGATCGCCACCAGCGGTATGCGCTGAGCCAGAGCCGCCAGCGTGGCGTGCGTCTCTTCAGGCATCTCAATCTCGCTGCGCCAGCGGGCAAAGACAGCCATGACGTCATGCGAACCTCTCAGCGCCTGCGTTGACGGCAGCCCCACATCCAGCATCACCTGCTCGACTGCGCGGCGACGCCACTCGCTGACATCATGATAAATTTCAGGCTCGGCAGCCAGCAGGCGGTCACGCACCTGTTGATACTGCGCCACGCTGTAGTCCTTCAACGCGGGATGATACGCCTGTAGCGCGCTGTGAGATTCCCGCGTGGTACGCAGGATCACCGGGTGGTTGTCATACAGCGTGTCATCAAGATCGAAGGTCATTGCCGCAACAGGGCGTAAAGGCCGGTAAAAGTGCATCAGGATTTTCCTCGTTTCGCACGGGGATGGGCAGCATCGTAAACCGACGCCAGGTGTTGAAAGTCGAGATGGGTATAGATTTGCGTAGTGGTCAGATTGGCATGCCCGAGCAGCTCCTGCACGGCACGCAAATCACCACTGGATTCCAGCATATGCGTTGCAAATGAATGACGTAGTTTATGCGGATGAACATGGCTTGACAGCCCCTGTTTAACGCCCCACTCAGCAAAACGCTTTTGTACGTTACGCGCTGAAATGCGCTTGCCCTGCTTCGACAGGAATAACGCAGTGTCCTCTGGTGCAAACAGCTCACGCATCACCATCCAGTGCTCAACCCAATGGACGGCGGTCCGGCCAATCGGCAGACGGCGCTCTTTGCTGCCTTTACCGATCACCCACACTTCACCGGAAGCGAGGTCAAGATGACTCAGGTCAATACCCACCAGTTCGGACAAACGCAAGCCGGCACCGTACATCACCTCCAGCATCGCGCGATCGCGAACGGCCAGCGGGTCATTGAGGTCAATGTCCAGCAGCTTGTCGACTTCATCGACATCAATATTTTTGGGAAGATGCCGTGCAGCGCGCGGCGTGGCAACGCCTTTCGCCGGGTTAGCGTTGATGACGCCCTGGCTGATCAGCCAGTCGAGGAAGCTACGTAATGCGGAAAGCCTCAGCGCCAGGCTCGCGGGCTTCAGCCCGCTGCGACTGCTGCGGGCCGCCAGTGAGCGCACCAGGGCAGCATCCAGCCGTGGCCAGTCACTCACGTTCAGTTCATCCAGCAGGGCTATGACAGCACTGAGCTGGCGCTGATAGCTCTCCTGAGTGAGAGGACTGAGCTGACGCTCCACTTTCAGATAACGCAGGAAGCCCTCTACGGCTGGCAGCAGGGGCGACTCGCTATTCACGCGCGTTCTATCCAGCGTGACAGCAGCTGGGGCAACATCAGCGACAGATGCTGTAACAACACCGTACCCATGCCCGACTGGTAATGCTGATTGTCGCGGCTGCTGAAGATCAGTACGCCGAGGTCACCCTCTTCACCCAGCAGCGACATCGCGACCGAACCAATGGCTTTTGCCTGTGGCAACAGTAACAGTAACTCCGGGCCATTAAGACTGCCAAGATAGTGATTCTGTTTACCCAAACGCTGAATGCGCACAGATTCAAATGCCTGACGCGGCAGCGCCAGCTGCGTAAAGTCGGAAGGGGCACCGATGCGCCATTTCTCAGCGAACAGCCGAATATTTGCCCCCGCAAGGCCAAATTCACGCGCCCAGCGATGGAGGCGGTTAAGCATGTCATGCAGACTGGTGGCCGAGGCGAGACGCCCCTGCAGGGCGAACAGCCGATCAAACAGCTGCTGATTTGCGCTGGCCTGCTCCATCAACAGCGTAATGTCTTCTTCCAGCTGGTGAATATGATTGCGCTGACGCGCCAGCTGCCACTCCACCAGCGAGACGGTGCCGCGGATCGGATGCGGCACGATCATCTGTTCAACCTGGCGGGCATTGCGGATAAAGAAGTCTGGATTTTGCATCAGGAACTCACTGACCGTACGATCGTCTAGTAAGATTTCGCCAGCGTCCTGTTGTTCCCCGACATTTTTCATAAATGAATAAACCCGTCATATACGTGAGTGGCAGGACCGGTCATATACAGGGGATGCCCCGGACCTTTCCATGCGATATTGAGCGTGCCGCCAGGCAGGTCAACCCGCACTTTTTCCGCCAGCAACGTCTGCTGTATCCCGATCGCGACGGCGGCGCATGCACCGCTGCCACAGGCCTGGGTTTCACCCGCACCGCGTTCATACACGCGCAGACGGATATGTTCGCGGCTGACCACTTCCATAAAACCAACGTTGACCCGCTCAGGAAAACGTTCGTGGCTTTCCAGCACCGGCCCCAGTATTTCCACCGTGGCGGTTTTTACACTCTCAACCTGTAAGACGCAGTGTGGATTACCCATCGACACCACACCACACATCACAGTTTGCTCAGCAGCGCGCATCAGGTAGATATTTTCCGCTTTGTTGGCACGGAAAGGCACCTGCTGCGGTTCGAAATTGGGTTCGCCCATGTTCACGCACACCAGTTCATCCTGGTTGACGCTTAACACCATGCGGCCGGTTTGGGTGCTGACGCGGATATCATTTTTATTGGTCAGCCCTTTCAGGCGGACAAAGCGGGCAAAACAGCGTGCGCCGTTGCCGCACTGTGCCACTTCGCTACCGTCGGCGTTAAAGATGCGGTAATGAAAATCCAGATCAGGATCGTAAGGCGGCTCAACGATCAGTAGCTGATCGAAGCCGATCCCCAGATGACGATCGGCCAAACGGCGGATCAACTCAGGTGAGAAATAGACATTCTGCGTGACGGCATCAACCACCATAAAGTCGTTGCCTAGGCCGTGCATTTTTGAAAACTGCATTTTCTGCTCCGCCGGGTGCGTCATAGTTTACTGAGCCGGTTGCACACTCTGTCCGCGGGTCGTGGCAGGCGTCTGCTCTGACGTGGCGGATGGCGTCGTTGGGGTAGCCTGCTGGACCTGCGGTTTAGCAGTCTCATCTTTGGGGAAATAGAGCGGGCCTTTCAGGCCACATCCCGTGAGGCTGACCGCAGCCAGTACCAGAGCCAGCGGGAATCGTATTTTCTTCATTCTTGTTCTGCTCGTTAAAGATACCTTTTGCCGTCTATCATCGCAGGTGAAGTTCGAAAAGCAACAGGAAAAGCGCAATCCCTGTTGCCGTATTCACCATCAGAAGCATCAGAGGCACAGCAGTAAAAGAGGGAACAGACGGCCAGAGAAAGGATGCCAGCGAAACACCGCCCACGGCCGCAGGCGGTCTCTCTTTATCCGTCACGCTTTAGTGACAACATTAAAGGTCAGCACATCGCTGTAGTCGCCATTTTTAATCCCCTCCGGCGCGAAGGTGCGGAACGTGGGTAGAAAACAGGATGTCCTGTCTTCGAGTAACTGCAGCGTGGAAAAAGAGTTGTTGGGCAGATCAACTTTACTCGTTCCGCTATCCAGCGTCAGCTGGTAAGGAATACTCTGACTATTATCCTGTATGTTTTTCAGCTGATACTTATTATTTACCGTGCCGTTCTTGCTGCTGGCAGTAACAATAAACAGCCTACGGTCCGCCCCACCACCATTATACCGCATGCAGAGCTTTTCGCTGCTGGTGCTCAAAGGAATGACCTGCTCGCCGCTTTTTATTTCACCGAGATCCCAGTCAGGCGCAGTAACCGTCAGTATGATATCACGAGCAGGAGGGTGGGTCGGGTCGGATATTGTTTGACAAGTTACACTGTTGCGGCTGATATAAACCCCACCGGTAATATCAGCCACATCAGTAAAACCAACAGTTACATTTGCTGCCCGGATAACCACCCCGGGCCAGGATTCAACAATACTATTGTTGAATATTATTTTGAACTCGGCATCAAAGGGCATTCCTTTTAATCCGACATTATATAGAACAATGTAATCATCTCCGCTGTAATTTCCTAATTTCAGGCCGTCCATGAAAGCTGAATTTGGACGAACACTAACAAGAACACCAGAACTTGAATAGTTATAAAACAACACACCTCGGCCCAAAAATTGTAAATTATTTGTTCTTCCGGAAGAGGTCTTAAATTTCACCACGGCCTTGACCGTACTGGTTCCATTACCATTATCAACCATCTGGCAATCACGGTATCCATATGCAACATCTGTGGTTACGAGAGTAACCCCACCAAAAGCAGGGTTTATCAACAGACTCAGAAGTAACATCCTCCAAAACCCCCCTACAATCCTTTTCATTGCTTATTCCTTATTCGCATTTTTTCTATCTATACCACTGACTGAGGGGGTTCTGATTCATTGATTAAACAGTAACTGATACTAATTTCTGCTTACATCAGTGCCTGTGCCATCAGGCCTTTGTCGCAATATTAAAGGTCAGCACATCGCTGTAGTCACCTTTTTCAATGCCCTTAGGCGCGAAGGTACGGAACGTGGGTAGAAAACAGGTTTTCCCACCGGGCAGCAGTGGCAGTGTGGTTAATGACCCGTTAGGGAGGTCAACTTTATCGCTACCACTGTCAAGCGTCAGCTGGTAGGGAATAATCTGCGTATTATCTTGCAGGCCTATAAGCTGATACTGATTATTCACTGCGCCGTTCTGACTGCTGGCATTAATGACAAATTTCTTACCGGTCGCATAGGCTTGATCATACTCCAGACAAAACTGGCTTTGACTGCTGCTAAAGGGAATTATCTGCTCGCCGCTTTTTATTTCACCCAGGTCCCAGTCGGGTGCCGTTGCCGTCATTGATACATCGGGTTCGGGTGGGTTTTCAGGGTCGGCAATGATGCGGCAAGTTCCTTCGCTGCCCAAGGTAATATAAGCAGTCTTATTATCGTTATAATGAGTATCGAGAGTATCAATACCCGCACTGATGGAAACCCCTGCCCAGTTGTCTATATCACTATTATACAAATAGACTAATACCTCTCCGATAAATGCCCCCGCCTCACCCCATGGATAAAGCATCGGAACTCCCCAGACAGGCATAATAAATATTCGCACATAGCCATTTTCCTTCATCATGTTAGGACGATTCGCATCTGAAAGATCTATTCTAACGCTTGAAGGGGTCGACCTGGCTGGAAGACCATCCTTCGAATACGTGTAGAACAGAATTGCACGCGACCTCAACTCAGTACTTCCAATTATTCCTGCTACGGCGTTAAATGAAATATTGACCCTTGCAAAAGTACCGTATCGATTTTTTGTCAATGAGCAGCTAGAGTACCATTTAGCAACGTCTGCTTTAACAATATTTGTGGAATAAGCCGGGGTAACAAAAAAACAATGAATTAAAATCACCAACACACCTGAAATAATAATATGCATTCCTGTTATCCTTATTGACGATTGCACCAATATTTCCCACCAATATCTATCTTTTCACCGGGTATCATCTGTGGTGTACCGGGATAGACATTAAAATCATCCACTTTACGGCTATCAATTTTAATGTTTTTTGCCTGATAACGCGTTGTGCCCGTCGCCGTCAGCGTAATGGTATTCGCGCGGCATACGGCGCTCAGGGTGCTGATCTTCTTTTCTGGCAGTTGGCGTACCAACGCACTAAAACTCAGGTTAACCGCCACGCCAGCAGCAAGGTTTGCTATCCCGTTGCCGGATATTTCAGTGGATGGCTTTACATCCAGTCGGTAAACGGTTTCCTGCGTAACGGCGGCCAGCGGCTTGAGATTAATTTTTTTTGACTGACCGCGTGCAAGGGACAGTTTGAACGGATAGGCATAGAGCTGCGGGTTGCGCGCCATCCCCACCGGCTCAAGTATTTCTTTGTCATACGGCACACCAGGGTTGATCAGTTTTGAAAGGGTGACGGTGACGTATTCCATATGGTCACTTTTGTTGACGAGGGTCATATTGGCAATATCGTCCCCGTCAACGTCAATCATTTTTGGCACCAAATCAATCACTGCACAGGCAGGAAAACCGAAGAGTAATATCATCGTTGCTAATACCGATCTAAACATTATTCCACCACTGGCTCAAAGAGTAATGACAGCACGCCGCTGTAAGTTCCCCCCACGGACTTAAAGTCTCCGGCAGGCGGGTAACCTGAAATATTGATCAGATAGTGCCCTATGGTATCTTCACCGTTTATCGGCGGGGGATTGGAAAAGGTCACTTTAGTCGCTGCCGTCAGCTCCTGCACCGGCGAATCCATCGCCCCCATGACGACTTTTATATTACGGAACAACAGTTCAGGCTTATTTTTGTTTTGTAACGTCAGCGGCAGCGCCAGACTGGCCTGGAAGGTTCCACTACTGGACGTAATTCGCAGCGGCGCTGCAACCGAATAAGGCGTGTCAAACGCCCCAAGCTGCTCAAGCTGTAGACCCTGATCGTACCAAGTCCCTTTTTCATCGGTAACAAACAGATTATTCTCTTTGTTCACATGAGCGCTAATTTTACTGGTAAATTTGCCTTTGAGCTCTATGTCTGCCCCCAGGCTCAGGCCCGGCAACAAACAAAGCAGCAGTGGCGCTATCTTCATTTTTGATATCATTACGTTTCCTCTGCGTTATTTGTTACCCACTGAAGCACCCAGTTGATAAATCACCACCCCATAACCGATACTGACCGCCAAAGGCACCAGGGTATTCTCCGTCGTCACCCCCTGTACGCTGATATTTTCACGCGGACGAAAAGTCACGCGCCAAATTTTTCGCTGTGCAGGCTTACGGAGTTCTTTCACATTGATTTCCCGCTCTTGCTGGGGCCCCAGCGCCAGACGCATCGGACTAATCAACAGCGAGGGAGCGGCAACGTCGCCCACAGGGACACGCACTTCCGGGTCTGTCAGCGGCGTTTGCACCTGCTCCTGGGTGATATCAAGATACAGCGGAGAATCACCCGTGTTTTTCACCATCAGTTTTCCCACACGATCTGGGCCGCCCAGGGTCATCTCGCTGAGTGAAATGCGCAGCACACCCGCTGCCTGCGACGTATTGTTCAACAGGCATAAACCGAGTAGTACGCTCATCAGCAAACGCATTACGGGCAGCTCAGGGTTGTCGGCTCATCGTCAACATTCATGACAATCTGACTGGCGGTAAACGACTGCGGTACGCCTGGGAAAAGACCAACAGTGGCCGGGTTTTTCTTATTCACTGGGGTGAACTTCATATCCGACAAGCGGACCCGGATATTTCCACTGTTGGTCAGGATGATTTGTTTGCCTTCGCAGCGATGTGTCCAGCTACTTTTCTGATTTCGAGGCACAGGCATATGGCGCACCAGCACGCCATATCCAATAGCGACACTCATGGGTGCGGTGATTTTATCCTGTGGCGCATCTTTCACCTGGAGCGAATGTACCGGGGTGATATACAGGCGGTATACCCCTTCCTGCGTGGGCTCTTCCAGCGACGTCAGGCGAATATCGCGGCTCTGATTAGGCCCCAGGGTCAGCTTTTCTGGCGTTGCCAGCACGCCCGGATGAGGCATATCGCGCATCATGATTTTCTTTTCAGGATACATGCCAGGATTCATCACTTTCTCCAGACTGACGGAGAGATAGAGCGGAGCATCGCCGACATTACGTACTTTGATCATCTGCGGATGGGCGTTAAACAGACGCGTACTGACCGGGAGAACCATCAGTTCTCCGTCGGCGAGTGCCGCGGGGGCTGAAAACAGTAACCCGCCGACCATCGCGGGTATCGCCAGCATGGTCAGCAATAATTTTTTAGGCATCAATATTCTCACTCATTAAAGTTTAAGGCCGCAGCGGCACACAGGGGTAATCATTGCCTCTGGGTTTGGTTAAGTCGCAGCGGAAACTCCCCTGCTTACCATCGACCGTCACCTGTTGCAGTACGCCTTTACTGGCAATAGAGAACAGACCGTTTTGATAAACGTTATCCCCGGTTTCAGAAATGACACCGCTGACGGGCAGCCCCTGTACGGTTTTCATAAAGCCGTTGTACAGCAGGTTGATATCGACCGTTGCTTTGGCGTTATAGACCTGTCCTGGGTGCGAACGCACAATGTTGGCCGGGATTTCAATGTTCATATCCATATCGTTGCTGCGGGTCATGACCTGTGCATACGGGATATCGGTATACTGTTTCAGCGGAATGGCATAGCGATGCCCGCCGGCAACGGGGGCACCTTCAACGCGAAAGCCATAATCCAGCGCGTCAATTTTTGGTGTCTCCAGCATCATGGCCGCGCCGCTATAGCTGTAGCGCCCCAGAGCAATGCCCTGAGCGTTCGCCGCGATCATGCCGCGATAGTTGAAATCACCATTGGTACTGCTTTTGTCATGCCCGACGTTAAGTGAAGCATCACCACGGGTACCGGAACGACTGGCATAGAGATTAACGTTGGTGTCATTACCAATGCGGTTGACAGTGGTGCCCGCAGTGGTTTCGCCGAAATCATCGTCGAAGGTTTTACGGTAATCGCCACTCAACTGCGTTTGTCCGCCAGAGCGAGCTGCACTGAAGCTGGCCTGTGAGTTGTTCAGCGTCCAACTGGTATTCAGGTAAACACCATAATTCCCCGATGACTGCTGGTAACCGCCCTTCTGTATGCCCAGGGCAAAGTTGGCCCACAGTCCGTTCGGACGATAGTTCCAGCGCACTTCGGCCTGCTGCTGTTCGCTATTCGAATAGCGCCTGTAGCTGTAACTTAACATCGCACCTTTCAGCAGATAGCTGTAAGAAAGGCTGGTACTACTGGACCCGGCATAAAAATGGGATACCTGATTATTCTGGTAACGGCTTAGGGACAGCGTGCCAAGTTTCTCGCTGGTGGCACTCATGCTGACGTAACCCCCGGTTTTCTTTTCACCGCTCAATAACCCTAACGTTGGGATCACCTGGAACAGTCCCGTTACAATGGAGCGCGTAAGATTCAGCTCTGCCGCCCATTTGCCTTTATCACCTTGTATCATGGAGGTATTCACAAAGAACCAGCGCATATCCTGGCTCCAGGATGCCTGCAACATCGACAGATTGGTCTGTGCTTCGCGGCCAGCGGTCAGGCTCCAGGCATTCCGCCCGCTGCCAAAGTTAACGTTATTGACTTCTCGCTCTTCTTTTTTTATCAGCCGGCCATTATGGTCAACCAGTCTGATCTCCAGTGGGTAATAACCACCAGGTAGATCGGAAAAATCGATCTCATTTCGCCCCAGGACTGCCGGGCGCTTAAGCAACATACGGCCGTTACGATAAAACTCGTAGTTACCTTCCGAGGTGGCATACAGCACCAGCGACCCTTTGTTCGGGTTACTTAACAGGTGAGCTTGACTTCCCACGGTGAAAAACTGGTTAAAACCGCTGGTCAGCAGCGTACTGATCGAACCGGATGAGTAATCAACGCTGTTTTGTTTACCCGTTCGAACATAGATGTCAGCGAAATTTTTCTGCATATACCAGGATGAAACACCCTGCGTATCAGCGCTCTGATTCTCTCTTTCTGTACGGCTGGCATACCAACTAAGAAAACCATAGGACTGAGAGGGCAGCCCAAGCCAGGCATTGCCGTTAATGTTCATTGCGCGATAACTCTCAGAAGAGGCGCGCAGGTCAACCGACTGATTATGAACCAGACCAAAATTTGTGGCCGGCACTATATAATCACTGTTTGCATCACGAATGGTTATGGTGCGTTTAACTTTATCAACAGAGACGCGATAACCTTCCAGCGTTAAATCACAGCCGTTATGACATTTTTGGTAGTCAAAATTCTCAAGTATTTTTTTCAGCGTAGCAATATCTTCAACCCCCACGCCATTACTGAGATATTTTCGTTGGTTAAATGTTAATTTACCGTCCTGCCGGGAAATAATAATAAAGTCCGGCAATGTATTGCCGTTAAATGTTGCTAAATAACGCGCATCATCCTCTAAATCTGAAGCACTAAACCCAGCAGGTACATTATAAGAGATCTTCATCTGGGCGAACGAACCCGGGGAGTTCATTGCAAAAAAAACAAAGACCCACCCTTTATAAGGTAAGCTGTTTTTTTTTCGGTGAGTCATATCCATATTCCTCTACCAGGTAGTCAATGCAAAAAAAACCCCGGTCTAACCGGGGTTAAACTAAGCTATCGCTGACTCTTACGAACCCGTTGATGGCTCAAAAAGCATAACCAGATCACCGCTGTAGCTACCATTCAGGCTTGGTTTGCCATCAGCAGGAGTAGCAGGTGCATCAACAGTGACGGTCAGGTTGTAAATAGCGTCATAGCCATCAGCAGTCTGTACGGTTTGGGTCACTTTCTGTGCCGTGCCATATTTTAATGCCAGGTCACCCTGAGCAGAGCCAAGAGTTACCACTGGGTTCAACATTTCATAATTAGGGCCGGCCAATTTCAGGTCCTGAGCCAGGGAAATGTTAAAGTCAGCATTCTTAGTCCACACACGAATAGGCAGCACTTTAGAGAATTGCTTCTGTTTGTAATCAGTCGGTTCCAGCTGTTCGGTGTTATACCAAGAAGAACCATCTGGCTTGGATACAAACATGCCATCGTTAATCTGTGCAGTCAGCGTAATTTTCTTAGAAACTGAATCAGTTTTAGTCGCAGCGTGTGCAGCACCGGCTAAAGAAAGAGTCATTGCCATTGCAAGTGCAATATTGCTGAGTTTCATGATATTCATCCATAATATATTTAACTAAGTCACCTTCATGATGACCATCCCCCCAAGGTGTAAAGCACCTTGCCTGTAATATAAATTACAGGCAAAGCGCCTAATCACTTGTTAATAGGATGAGATGTAGTTTACATGTCAAAATTGATGGATGCATTATGACAAACCCTGCCACATAAAAACAAATAAATGAACAATATAATTATATATACGATGAAAAACATCGCGAAAATTTAAAAAAACAGAATAGCGACTATTAATATCGCATATTAACAATTATAACAAATAATGTGTCGCACAATAAAATAAATCAATTAATAACAAGTTGATAGATGACAAACATAAGATGCTTAAATCAAGCATCTTGATAGGTATAAATAAAATAAAGCACGACAAATCATAGTATTACGAAATAATACGCAGGGGGAGGTGGCGGCGCAGGTTGAAAAATGATCAACGATACTACGGGGACTCAATCATCGCAAAGAGGATCGGCAGCATAAAAATCTATCGCATCTTAGTGCATCTGATAGCGTCGTGCGTTCTCTTCGCTGGCGCTATCATTCGGTACGGCAGCACAGAGCTGCGTCAGAGTCTGACTGCGAAACGGAATCACCTGGAAGCGCTCTTCCACCTTCACAATCTGATAGAACTGCGGCAGGTTGAAGTTGATGAAACTGGAACCGTAGGTGAATCGATCGTGTGAGGACGAGTAGAAGCGGCTGACATCACGCACCAGCTCCTCTTTACTGCCTTCGCAATGGTGATACACCTCAACGCGGTTTGTTTCGTCAAGGATATAGATATTGAAGCCGTGATCGTCCAGGGTATCTTCAAAGAAGAACTGAATGATGCCTTCACTGGCATAGCCATTCACCACGGCAGGCAGGCGTACCTGATCCGTTTCCACCTTAAGCGACAGGCCGTGCAGTTTATTATTGGAAATGGCACCGTAGAATTCGACCGCATTTTCCAGCTTTTGTACCGAAACACTGAGGCGCTCAAAGAACAGTCCCCATGTCTGTCCCGCTACACGTACGGCTTTGAATCGGCCTGGCTCCTGACGAGTGCTGGAAAGGCGCAGTTCAATGCATTCAGACACCAACTGCTGCACACGGGTACGAATCAATCCGCGCAAGTGCTGGCTATAGCAGAAGACTTCCACAGAATCTGGCGGTGAGGCGTCCTGGTGCATTTTGCCCAGAATGGTTTTCAACGCTTCAATCATTGCCTGCTCGCCGTTGAAATGCAGCGTACGCACTTCATTCCACGAGTTGCGGTACAGCAGATCGACACTGCCAACCAGGCACTGCTGCTGCTGACCAAAACTGAACACATCCAGCTTACGGAAGTCGAAATGCACCACCTGATTGCGGAATGCCGCCGTCGGGTCATATTCAAGATTGACGATAATCGCCAGATGACGGATCTCGCACGGGCTGTAAAGGGCTTTCGGCGTAGGCGAAGGCAGACGCAACGGGAAGTGATGCGAAACATCGGACACCAGCTCCTGCAAACGGGCCAGATCGCAGATCTCGTTGCCTTTAATATGCAGCCGCGTTTTGCTGGTCAGCAGGCCGTTAAACCATGCCCATGCCACCAGCTTGTTAAGGTAGCGATTATATTCCAGCGGCTGATGGCTGATAATCGAACTCATGTCTGGTGACTGGTTATACAGATACCAGCCTGCACGGTTAGCGCGGCCGTTTGGCACATGAATAAAGGTCAGGTGTGATTCTGACAGGTCAGGGGAAATCTGCGGATTAAGCAGAGTGACTTTCCCTGGCAGAGCTTCAAAGGCCGCGTACAGCTTACGCGTCAGCACGCCAATATCCTGCGGGCTGGCGCTGACGCTTAAGTTGTTACGGCGCGCAAAACGAATCAGGTTGCGATAGCTCTGCATCATCGCATCCAGTAATTCATTATGGGCTTCTCGAACCTGGCTTATTTTCCAGTCGGCACGGCTGTCGAGCATCGCCAGGCGGGCATTATCCCAGCCCCACTCTTTAACCAGCTGGCCAAGAATTTCGCGGCGCCAACCCGTGTCTTCTGCTGAAATCGACAGTTTTTCACAGACTTTGAGATAGAAGCAACGCCGCACCAGGTCAAGGCGAGCATGATCGTCAATACTGGTGAGGTAGTGAGTCACCCGCTCCAGCATCATGCAGTAGGGGTCGAGCCCATAAGAGACGATTTCACCGTCGTGCAGGCGTTGTTTAATATCCATCGCCAGCAGACGCGTGGCAGGGTATTCCCAGGAATAGGCCTCCAGCAGCAGCGTTTTGAGCACCGCCTTGTAGGGCGAATCGATGCTTTTATACAACTGCCACAGGCTTGCACCGAAATACTCTTCGGCCGACAGCGTACCCAGACCACCGAGGTCCAGCCATTCGTTAGGGGTTAACACGCCCTGTTGATACAACGACATAACATAGTCGTCGTAATGTTCTTCTTCTTCGCGTGGCACCATATTCCACAGAATACGTTTACCCGCCATGCGCACCGCCGTGCGATAGAACTCATCCAGCAACAGGATATGCTGAGTAGAGCCGCAATCTTCACCACCGAGGCTGCCGCTTTCGTTGTGCCGGAAACGATTTTCATCAATAAGGAAGAAACTCACCTCAACGCCCATGGCCGCACACCACTTTTGCAGCTGAGTGCATTTTTTCTGCAAGCTCAGGCGCTCGTCATTGTCCAGCCATGACTGATGGCAGACCCAGATATCGAGATCGGAGGTATCATTTTGACCGACGGATGAGGTACTGCCCATGGAGTAGACGCCGGTGATCGGCATTTCACCCTCGGGAGGGATCGCCGCGGCAGATCCGGATTTTCCTTCTAAATCATCCAGATAGAACTTTTGACTTTCATCAGGCGTGTAAAAGCTGATGCCATGTGGAACGTTACCTTCGAAGTAACCCGGCATCAGCGGATGATGATAATGTAATAAGGTCGGCAGCAGACTGTAAACCTGTTGGAACGCAGGCCCCATGGCCGCCAGCGCACGATCAACGCGCAGCTGGTTAATGGCATCCAGTCTCTGTTTCAGTGTCTCAATGTAGAGGTACAAGACGTCTCGCCTGATTATCCCAGTGCCTATACCCTTATTGGACTAACAAGGGTATATAAAAGTTCGGTTTCCGAAATCTGCCGCTTGCTTTAAAAATAGTCGTGCAGATTATTGCTGGAAACGTGATCAATCTAACACCTGGCAGATTGACCGTAAAGAAAGTTGCGCTACTTAACAGTTTAGCACATTTTGCGACCAACCTGATGCAATACCTCCGTGTACCGCCGTTTAACTGACAGCCTTCCCGGTTCAATGATAGGATAATCAGTGAACGATCAAAACGGTATCAAGCATGTTAGACAAAATTTTAAGAATTGCCACCCGACAAAGTCCACTCGCGCTATGGCAGGCAGAGTATGTTCAGCAACGTTTAATCGCCGCCCATCCAGGCCTGCGCGTTGAGCTGGTGCCTATGGTTACACGCGGGGATGTGATCCTCGATACTCCTCTGGCGAAAGTCGGCGGTAAAGGCCTGTTCGTTAAAGAACTGGAACAGGCCATGCTGTCCGATCGTGCCGACATCGCCGTGCATTCGATGAAAGACGTGCCGGTCGATTTTCCGCCGGGTCTGGGATTAACCACGATCTGCGAGCGTGAAGACCCGCATGATGCCTTTGTTTCTCATCATTATGCGTCTGTCGATGACTTACCGCAGGGCGCGATTGTCGGCACGTCCAGCCTGCGCCGCCAGTGTCAGATCAGTGCACGTCGCCCGGATCTGATTATCCGTTCGCTGCGCGGGAATGTTGGCACGCGCCTGGGCAAGCTGGATGCTGGTGAATATGATGCCATTATCCTTGCCGTGGCTGGGCTGAAACGTCTGGGCCTTGGCGATCGCATTCGTCAGATCATGCCGGCTGAAGAATCTCTTCCGGCGGTGGGTCAGGGCGCGGTGGGCATTGAATGCCGCCTCGATGATGTCTGGGTTATTGGGCTATTGTCTGCGCTGAATCACGACGACACCGCCTGCCGGGTTCGTGCAGAGCGTGCGATGAATACCCGACTGGAAGGGGGTTGCCAGGTGCCCATCGGCAGCTATGCGCTGCTGGAAGGCGATCAACTCTGGCTACGGGGGCTGGTCGGTGCGCCAGACGGAAGCCTGATGGTTCGCGGTGAACGTCGCGGCCCACGTACAGATGCAGAAAAAATGGGTATTTCGCTGGCGGAGGAACTGCTGGATAACGGCGCGCGCGACATCCTCGCTGAGGTCTACCAGGGAAATCCCCCGGCATGACGATTCTGGTCACCCGCCCATCACCGGCCGCCGACGAGCTGGTCAGCCGTCTGCGCACGCGTGGTCAGGTGGCCTGGGCATTCCCGTTGATTGAGTTTACGCCGGGAACCCAGCTGGATACCCTGCCCGGGCGACTTCGATCGCTGGCGGCAGGCGATCTGGTCTTTATCTTGTCACAACACGCTATCCATTATGCCCAGCCCGCACTCTCTGCTACTGGAACTACATGGCCTGCCAACCTGAACTATTATGCTATAGGCCGCACGACAGCGCTGGCACTGCATGCGGTCAGTGGCCATAACGTTGTCTGGCCTCACGAGCAGGAAATCAGCGAAGTACTGATCCAGCTTCCGGCCCTGCAAGCGGTTGTCGGCAAACGCGCCCTTATTCTGCGCGGCAACGGTGGTCGGGAATTACTGGCAGAAACTTTGCTTGCCCGTGGCGCTCAGGTAGAGTTCATTGAGTGCTACCAGCGTTGTGAAAAGCCTTATCACGGAGCGGAAGAAGGCCGACGCTGGCGTAATTGCGGCATTGATACCCTGGTCGTGACCAGTGGTGAAATGCTGCAACAGCTTTACCAGCTGTTCCCCGATGTTGATCGGGATGAATGGCTCCTGCACTGCCGGCTGGTTGTCGTCAGTGAACGTTTGGCTACTCTGGCCCGGGAACTGGGCTGGGCGAACATTTGTGTCGCCGGGGGTGCCGATAATGACGCGCTATTGCGCGCGCTATACCTTTAAAAGGTCGTACGGATATTGCGCGAGCAATGAAACGTCAATGCTAAGGTATAAAACACACTTAAATATGGGATGAGCCATTATGACGGAACACAAAGATTCCTCCGCCATGGTTGAAGAGACTACCCCAGCGGTTGATAACTCAACATCTGAATCACAATCACCACGTAAAGTGAAAAACAGCGGTGTGGTGCTGGGTGCTGTCGCCATCGCGATTGCACTGGCTGTGGGTGCGGGTCTCTCTCTGTATGGAAACCATCAAATACAGCAGCAGGCCGCCGCCAGTCAGGCGCTTGCCTTACAGCTATCCGACCTGCAACAGTCAGCGCTCAGTGACAAAAAGTCACTGGAACAGCAGTTGGCAACGCAAACCAGCGCACTGGATACCGCCCGTCAGCAGCAGGCAGCCACCAGCCAACAGTTGGATGAGCTGAAACAAAAAGTCGCCACCATCTCAGGCAGCGATGCCCAGACATGGATGCTGGCGCAGGCTGATTACCTGGTCAAAATGGCCGGACGTAAGCTGTGGAGCGATCAAGACGTCACCACCGCAGCAGCGCTGCTGAAAAGTGCGGATGCCAGCCTGGCCGACATGAACGATCCGAGCCTGATCGATGCCCGCCGCGCGCTCACGCATGACATCAGTACCCTGTCCGCTCTCAGCCAGGTCGACTACGATGGCGTGATCCTCAAATTAAACCAATTATCTAACGATGTTGATAATCTGCGCATCGCCGATAATGACAGTGATAATGAGCCAATGGATGCCGACAGCAATGAGCTTTCCTCTTCGCTGCGTGAATGGCGTCAGAATCTGGTCAAGAGCTGGCATAACTTTATGGACGATTTCATCACCATCCGTCGTCGTGACGCAACCGCAGAGCCACTGATGGCGCCGGATCAGGATATTTATTTACGTGAAAATATCCGTTCACGCCTGCTCATTGCGGCTCAGGCAGTACCGCGTCATCAAGATGAAATCTTCAAACAGTCTATCGACACGGTTTCCGCCTGGACACGTGCCTGGTTTGACAGCAACGATCCGAATACAAAAGCCTTCCTTAGCCAGTTGGATGAGCTGAGCCAGCAGAGCGTATCAATGGATGTTCCGGAAGCTCTGCAAAGTCAGCCACTGCTGGATAAATTGATGGAGACACGCGTGCGTAACCTGCTGGCACAGCCAGCCGCACCATCCGCTTCATCTCAGCAGCAGGGAGAATAATGATGTTGAAAGTACTTCTGCTGTTCCTGCTGCTAATCGCCGGTATTGTGCTGGGTCCCGTGATTGCGGGTCATCAGGGCTTTGTACTGATCCAGACCGACAACTGGGATATTAAAACCAGTGTGACTGCACTGGTGATCATGCTGATCCTGACGCTGATAGTGATTTTGGCTATCGAATGGCTGCTCCGCCGTCTCTTCCGTACGGGGGCACGCACCCGCGGCTGGTTTAGCGGCCGCAAACGCCGCAGTGCACATAAACATACCAATGCTGCGTTGATCAAACTGGCGGAGGGTGATTACCAGCAGGTTGAAAAACTGCTGTCACGTAATGCCGACCATGCTGAACAACCGATGGTTAACTATCTGCTGGCCGCCGAAGCTGCACAACAACGTGGTGACGAGATACGTGCCAATCAGCATCTGGAACGTGCTACCGAATTAAATAACGGTGACCCGCTGCCGGTAGAGATCACGCGTGTACGTATCCAACTGGCACGTAATGAAGATCATGCCGCACGCCACGGTATTGATCGTCTGCTGGAGATTGCGCCACGCCACCCTGAAGTCCTGCGTCTGGCTGAGCAGGCTTATCTGCGTACCCATGCCTGGGGTGCATTGCTGGATATTCTCCCTGCCATGGAGAAGATTCAGTTGGGTGATGAAGCACATCGCCTCGATTTGCAACAGCAGGCATGGCTGGGCCTGATGAGCCAGGCCATGGCCGATCAGGGCAGTGATGGTCTGAAGCGTTGGTGGCAGAACCAGAGCCGTAAAACACGCCATGATCCCGCTCTACAGGTGGCTATGGCAGACCATCTTATCGTCTGTAATGACCACGACACCGCACAGCAAATCGTGTTGGATGGCCTGAAGCGTCAGTACGATGAGCGCCTGGTATTATTGATGCCACGACTGAAAACCGGTAACCCGGAGCAGCTGGAGAAAGCGCTTCGTCAGCAGATCAAGCAGCATGGCGCGACACCGCTGTTGCACAGTACGCTGGGTCAACTGTTGATGCAGCACGGTGAATGGGAACAGGCTGCCGAGTCCTTCCGTGCGGCGCTGCAGCAGCGCCCTGATGCTTTCGACTACGCCTGGCTGGCTGATACGCTGGATCGTCAGCACAAGCCGGAAGAAGCGGCCACCATGCGTCGTGATGGTTTACTGCTGACGCTGAAAAATAATTCTTAATCTGCATCTGCAAAAAGACATGAAAGCCGGGCAATGCCCGGCTTTTTTATGCCTGTAACTGCGCGGCCAACGCATCTGCGGCACGAAAGATGACGGGCATCAGGGCAAAAAAAAACACCTGTCCGGGGACAGGTGCAAATTTTCAGGTCGGTTAAGACAACCGATTGGTACCTGACTCAACGTATTGCCCGATAGATCCAATAAGGCGTTAGCGATATTGGCTGGCTGGACAACAGGTACCGTAAAATGGCTCTGCGTCATTCCCAGGTTTATGAAGCATCTGCAAACATAAGAGGTGGAATGAGCATCTACGAGGGTATTCTTGCACAGCGCGTGCCAGAATAGAAATTCATTCACCATGAATTTAATATCTCACTGATAGTTAACATATTAATTCATGCTTAGCCGACTTTACTGCCCTTCTCTGATGTCACCTCAAGCCGACACGATTGCCCGAGGTGCGTCTCCATTTAGAGACAGGCAGCGCATACTTAAGTAAACACCTTATTAAACATAGCGTTATATGTCTCAATGTAGCGACAAACGGATATTATGTTCTTACGCTGCGTTCGACCAGTGCCATAATCACCGCGTACAACTCATCCCGCGCCTGTTGTTCGGTGATTTCATGACGGGTGGATGCGTAAGCCACCGCTTCCGCAGCCCCCAACATGGCCCACAAACCGGCGTTCGATAATGCTTTACCCCCGGTAAAAGGCGTCAGCGTTTCGCGACACTTCTCGATAAAGGCCACTTCGTAGGCCCGCTTGATCTGCTCAAGCTCGGGTGAGCCGACCAGCGCAGCAATAATGCCCGGTATCTCCCGTCCCTGTTTCTGAACACAATTCACATAAGATTCTGCCATCACCTGCGCCCTGGCCGACAAAGTGGCTTCACTTTGCGCTAATGCCGCATCAAACAGCGCATTTTGGCGGGCATCGAACTCCTGATAGAGCACCGCAAACAGGCCTGAACGTGTGCCGAAATGATCATACACCACGGGCTTAGTGACGTCTGACTGCTCGGCCAGTCGGCCCAGCGTTAACGCCTCCGTTCCCTCGGTACGAATGAGCTGCCATGCAGCTTCAATGAGCTGCTGGTAACGCGCCTCACGCGATAAACGTCGCCGGGGCAGCGGTGAAGAGTTTTTGTCCGTTGACATGCTTATATACCAAAGGTAACTTACCAATAGTATATTAGCGTAACTTTTCTCAGTTCAACCTGCAAGCCGGAGGCTGCTCATGCATACCCTTATTGTCGTTTCTCATCCCGATCGCCAGTCATTGACACATCTCGTCGCCAGACAACTCGCAGAGGGCATCGAGTCAACAGGTGGCAGCATTGAGATCGCCGATCTTGCCGCCGAAGGATTTGACCCGCGTTTTACCGCCGATGATGTAGCCGCGTTCCGCCAGCAGGGATCGGTAACAGAGGAGATCGTTGCGCAACACGCCAGGATCGACCGCGCGGACACCCTTGTACTGGTTTATCCGATTTACTGGTGGTCGATGCCTGCACAGCTAAAAGGCTGGATTGACCGCGTATTTACTCAAGGCTGGGCTTATGACGCCGATGACGATGGCCGCCTGGTAAAAAAACTGCAACACCTTAAGGTGCATCTGGTCGCCATTGGCGCGGGCGATATGCGTACTTACGCCCGTCACGGTTACTTTGCCGCCATGAGAACGCAGATCGATCACGGGATTTTCGATTTCTGTGGTGCGGAGGTGCTGACCTCTGAACTGTTGTTACAAATGCCCGGAGATGCGCTAAGCGCTGAACTGCAAAATGTGAGCGAGCTGGGAAGGAAAATGGGGCTGGTGTAAACGAAATAAAAGACGAAAAAAAACCTGCTTTTTCAAGCAGGTTTCTTAAATTGGTAGCGAGTAGGATTACGGCTCTTCGAGCCGCCCTGCGGGCCGTTGCTGAAGCAACGTTGTCTCGCTTCGCTCGGCTCAAACCTCCTTCGGAGGTTCTCATCCTCATTATGTACAGACGAAAAAAAACCTGCTTTTTCAAGCAGGTTTCTTAAATTGGTCGGCGAGAGAGGATTCGAACCTCCGACCCACTGGTCCCAAACCAGTTGCGCTACCAAGCTGCGCTACTCGCCGAATACTTCTGTAATGCCACTACTTTTCTTTTTTTATCGCTCAAAACTCTCAGGTTTTAAGCAAAAACCCCGCCACAGCAGGGTTTTCTAAATTGGTCGGCGAGAGAGGATTCGAACCTCCGACCCACTGGTCCCAAACCAGTTGCGCTACCAAGCTGCGCTACTCGCCGAATACTACGGCACTGCTTTACTGCTTAGATTTTGTGGTGCGAAGAGAGGGACTTGAACCCTCACGTCCGTTAAGACACTAACACCTGAAGCTAGCGCGTCTACCAATTCCGCCACCTTCGCATACGACAAAATCTTGTACTTAAAGTCTGGGGTGGCTAATGGGACTCGAACCCACGACAACTGGAATCACAATCCAGGGCTCTACCAACTGAGCTATAGCCACCATACCTGACTTCTTTACTGCTTCTTTCAACTACTGACTAACGCGGTAAATGTTACCACCGCCGCTCATATGCGCACAAAATAAATGGTGCGCCCGACAGGATTCGAACCTGAGACCTCTGCCTCCGGAGGGCAGCGCTCTATCCAGCTGAGCTACGGGCGCGTAGCGCCGTTGCGGATGTGCATACTACGGAGGAGAGCCCTGACTGTCCAGTGCTTTTTTCACAAAAAAACGCGTTTGATTACGCTTTGTGCATTACGTCTAAAGTAGCAGCGTTTTTCGGCCTTTTCACCCGGTTAAATCGCACAAAAGGCCTTTCAGTGACAACAATGACTGATTGATTAAAGATCGCCGCGCCAGTGATATTTGAGGTATTTCAGCAATCTGAGCTGACGTTTCAGGCGTGAAGGCTGTGAAATCAGGCGATACAGCCACTCAAGGCCCATTCGCTGCCATATCTTAGGCGCACGCTTCACCTGGCCGGTAAACACGTCGTAGGTGCCGCCCACGCCCATATACAGCGCATCCGGATAGCTGGCTTTGCAGTCACGCATCAGAATCTCCTGCCGTGGTGACCCCATCGCCACCGTCACCAGTTTCGCGTCGCTCTCCCGGATGCGCGTAAAGAGTGCGTCGCGCTGGTCCGGCGTGAAGAACCCATCCTGCGATCCGACAATGTTCACATTCCACTGGCGACGCAACTTATCGATGGTCTGCGCAAGAACCGGCGGTTTGCCTCCAATGAGAAAAACCGGCGTTCCCTCACGCCCGGCACGCTCCATCAGTGCTTCCCACAGATCGGCTCCGGCAATGCGCGATACCTGCGCCTGCGGATACTTCTTGCGGATAGAGCGCACGATGCTGATGCCATCGGCATATTTGTATTCTGCGGCATCAATCAACTGATACACCGCCGCATCGGCTTCTGCGGTCAGCACTTTCTCCGCGTTGATCGCTACCAGCGTGCCGGTTTTCAGCTCACCCTGTTGATTGAGGTAATCAACAAACTGCGCCATATCACTAAAGCCTGACAGCGTTATCCCGCGGATCCGATATTGCGGCACGGTTACAGAAACACTCATGGACATTCCTTCAAAACAAATCGCCTGGCAAGCGTTACGGTTGGGTCGACAGCGGACGAACCGGAACACGGGCACGGATTAAACCCGCGGTGTCCAGCAGCCAGTACAGCAGCTTCGCCACCACCACACAGAACGCGAAAATCACGCAGAAGAACACCACGCGCGAAACAAATGAATCCAGCCCTTCCCGTGCCAGCACGATCATGTTGAACACGGCACCAAAGCAGAAGCTTTGCAGAATCGCTGCTTTATAGCGATTCTGCTCTTGCTGGCCTTTTTCGTATAACCAGTCGAACCACTTAATAATCAGCCCAACGCCAACCGCCCCCAGCGGAATAAACAGCGCCCCGCCCATCACCACCAGCGAACCGATTAATGTGGGCGAGATGGCCAGCCCGGAGTGGTTATCCAGCACTTCCCACGTAAAGTAGTTCGCGCTGTTGAGCACAATGGAAGGACGGTCATGCCACAACCAACTGGGAATAAACACGTAGAAGTCACGCCAGATTGGTGCCAGCCCCTGGAAATCGATTTTGTCATAATTTTGCAGCAGCAGGCCGAGGTTCTCCCACGGCGAGAAGGTATCGCGGGTCAGATAGAGGAAGGTGTAAAACGCCTCCGCGCCGCTAACATCGAGGTTATAGCGCTTCAGCGCCAGCCAGAACATGCCGACAATCCCGCCAATCCCCGCCAGCACTAGCATCCACAGGGTAATCCAGCCACGAATAATGCCGATAAACAGGAACAGGGCAAAAGCAATAATGATGTTGGCGCGGGTGCCCCCAACAATCATGTACGTCAGCAGCCCAAACGCTACGGTACTGACCAGAAACAGCAGCCAGCTCCGCTTGTCCTGCTTGAGGAAGTAGATCACCAGCATCGCCGGGATAAAGAAGTAGAAGAAACGCTTCAACGCCACGCCGGAGACATCCGCCGAGAAAATCTGGCTGTAGCTGTGCAGCTTGAAGAGCAGGAAACCATTGTGCAGGAAGAACACACTGACGGTTCCCAGCGCTACCAGCGCCAGAATGCCCCAGGTCAGATGGGCTTCAATACGGTTAATCGTAAATACCTGACGAGGGGGTGCCCGATGCTTCGCCCGCAGCCGGGTTTTATAGCTGACGTAGTAAATAGCGTAGAAACAGCCCGCTGACAGTAACGCCTGGAGCAAATACTCCGGCGGCACCACGTCAACATCAAATCCAAACACCAACATGCAGGTCAGCGGGAAGCCGAAGAAGAACGTCAGCAGAAACAGCAGCGAGAAAAATACGTTGAAGTTGAAGCGCACACGACGAAACTCGCGCCAGGTCAGCGTGAGAATAAAACCACAGCAGCACAGATACACCACCAGCAGCCCGGCAAACTGTAATAACGTCATGCGGTGTCCCCTTCTACCCGACGCAGTGCCTGCTGCCAGCCGCTCAGGTAGCCCGGCTCGAAAAAGGCAATATGTGATTTATCCAGCAACATCATCTGACGCCGCGCCTCTTTCACTGTCGCTGCATCCAACGGATCGCCCTCAAACAACACCGGCACCTGTTGTTCTGCCAGATCCTGCCAGAACGGGTTCTTTCGGTTAAGTACAAAGGGCACATTGGCCTGCATCAACAGACACAGCGTACCGATACCCTGCTGGCGTTCAAAAATAAAATAGCCAAGGTGGCAACGGGCGATCAATTTCAGATAATCGCTGAACGCCAGCTTCTCGGTCAGGAGCTCAACGACACCCGGGGCAAACAACGCCGCGGCTGCGTCGCGCACACGCTGAATATACGCCTCGTTATTGGCGGGGTAGCCCAGCGGCACTTTCACTCGCACATTATCGCCAAACTGCTGATGGATGGACTGCAATGCCTGAATATGTCGGTTGCTGGCATCCCCTGAATTACCGAGCAGAAGGGTCAGCTGCCCCTGCGGCTCATCACTGCTTTGCACATTCTGTGCCAGCCGTGTCGGGAAATAGAGTAAAGAAGCCGGAACCTTCGGATGCCGCTGATGAAAGTGATTAATATCACCTCGGGTGGCAAACACCTGTGCCACACGTTTTTGTGCCTGACGCCGCAGCAGATAGAACAGCCGGAATTTCAGGCGGGTCGAATCTTCATACAGATCGGCCCCCCAGATATGCCAATAGATCTGAGAGCGCTTAAGCTGGCCGGACAACAGCGCCAGCCACAAGCGAGGATTGAACTGACCGTGGCAGAAAAAGCGCGTGTCACGCTCACGGCGTCCGGTGGTAATCACAGCAGCAGCGAGCGCCGCTTTATTCGCAAAAACACGGATATTCAGCCGCGTAAAGGGCTGCGCCATCTCAGGCAGTGCGCTCACCAGCCAGAACTCGCGCGCGGCTGCCACGGGCACCACGTCATGCAGCTGTTGATCAAAGAAGCTCAACACCGTCTGGTTATGATGAGGGATGTCTGAGCCTAAAAGGTGGATTACTCTGGTCATACTCGTCTACGGTAAATAATAAAAATGCCTGCACAGAGTGCAAAATAAGCGATATAGGTCGCCATATACGCCTGAGCCGCACCGGCTGCACCATGCAGCGGGATCAGCCAGCGGGAAAAGCCGGTGAGCAAGATAAACTGGCTCACTTCCGTCAGCACATAAAAACGCAGCGATGCCTTCGCGATGACCAGATAGCCAAAAACGTAGCAACCCACTTTGAGTACATCGCCCGTCAACTGCCAGACAAACAGGTCGCGCATGGCCGCAAACTCACGGGAGAACAGCAGCCAGATAGCCACATCACGCAGCCACCAGACGGTTAAACTCACGGCGGCGACCACCGGCAGTACGAAACGCAGCGCCTTCAGAATTTCACGTGAAATCTCAGCCTTGTGCTGCAGGCGTGACAAGGTGGGCAGGAGATACACGCTGAAAGACGCCGTGATAAATTGCAGGTAGGCATCCGAGATACTGCTGACGCCCTGCCACAACCCAACCTGTTCCCACCCCGCATGTTGTGCCAGCAGGTTACGCATCATCATCCACGCCACGGGCAACGTCACAGCGGTGATCAGTGCCATCAGCGTAAACTTACCCAGCAGAGCCACGAACTCCGGCTGCCAGGCGGGCAGCAGATAGCGCATTGGCAGATGCTCGCGACGCACCAGCAAAACCACTGCCGGCACCACCACCAGCGCAGGCACCATCGCCAGCCCGATCAGTGCACCGCTGTAACCTCCCAGCTTGTAGCAGACAAACCATGCAGCAACGCCGGTCAGGCTGCCGATAATCAGCGACCATGCATTACCTGCCGCATCACGAAAACCTTTCATGATCGCCAGCGCCAGATTAGCCCAGGCGATGCCCATTTGCAGGAAGGCGACGATACGGATTACCTGCTGATAGCGGTCATGACCAAACAGTGCATGACTGATGGGCGCGGCGAACAGCAGGAACACCAGCGCCAGCAGCAATGAGAATCCCAGCACCATTGACGATGCAGTGCCAGTAACGGCACGCAGCTGTTCAGGCTGCTGCTGATACTGCGCCACATACTTTGTGACGCCGTTAAAAATGCCGGCTCCGGCCAGTACGCCGAGCACGGTAATCAATTGACGAAAATTCCCCGCCTGTCCGACACCCGCCGGCCCGTAAGAGACCGCCAGCATTTTCACCACCAGCAAACCGGCGACAATTTTTACCAGCGTGGAGGCTGCCGTCCACACTGACGCTTTTGCCAGTGACATATCAGGAGAAATAGCTCAGTAAGGAGTTGATCACCGTTTTCTGATTATTATCAGAAAGGTTATAGAACAGCGGCAAACGCAGCAGGCGATCGCTCTCTGTCTGGGTGAAATGGTCTTCACCGTGGAAACGGCCAAAGCGCTGCCCCGCGGGTGAGCTGTGCAGCGGAATATAGTGGAACACCGCCAGGATTTCGGCCTCTTTCAGCCATGCAATCAGCGCGCTGCGGTCATCATGGTCACGCAGCTTCAGATAAAACATATGGGCATTGTGTTCACACTCGGCGGGTATGCTTGCCAGCTCAATGCGCCCACGTGCGGCCAACGGCTGCAACGCATCGTGGTAGGTCTGCCACAGGCGCAAACGTTGCTGGTTAATGCGTTCCGCTGCCTCCAGCTGCGCCCAGAGATATGCTGCCTGCAAATCCGCCATCAGGTAGCTGGAGCCGATATCACGCCAGGTGTATTTATCCACCTGGCCGCGGAAAAACTGGCTGCGGTTGGTCCCTTTTTCACGAATGATTTCAGCACGCTCGACCAGGGACGCGTCGTTGACCAGCGTCGCACCGCCTTCACCACCCGCGGTATAGTTTTTAGTTTCGTGGAAGCTAAAGCAGCCGATATGACCGATGCTGCCCAGCGCCCGGCCTTTGTAAGTCGACATCACGCCCTGCGCAGCATCTTCCACCACCCACAGTTGGTGCTTTTTCGCCAGCGCCATAATGGTGTCCATCTCGCAGGCAACGCCCGCGTAATGTACAGGCACGATGGCTTTGGTTTTATCGGTGATCGCGGCTTCTATCAGGCACTCATCGATGTTCATGGTATCCGGACGCACATCGACAAACACAATCGTTGCACCGCGCAGCACGAAGGCGTTGGCCGTAGAGACAAACGTGTAGCTCGGCATGATCACTTCATCACCGGGCTGAATGTCGATCAGGATGGCCGCCATCTCCAGCGATGCGGTGCAGGAGGGGGTCAGCAGGACTTTGCGGCTGCCGAAGCGCTGCTCCATCCACTGTTGGCAGCGACGGGTAAAACCGCCGTCGCCGCAGAGTTTGCCGCTGCCCATTGCCGACTGCATATATTCAAGTTCAGTTCCCACCACCGGTGGCGCATTAAACGGAATCATGGCGTTTCCCTGTATAACCAGTAGGCGGTGCGTTCAATCACGCCACCGCAGCGAAGATAGAGTCGCAGCGCGGCAACATTGCCCAGTTGCGTTGCGACATGAAGCCGTGTCAGTCGGCGCGCGCGGCACCAGTCATTAGCTGCGTTCATCAGCCGCTGGCCAATGCCCAGCCCCTGCGCGGCTGGCACTACAGCCAGCAGGCCAATGCGTGCCGTGCCGTCTTCCAGCTCACGCAGCGACACAAAGCCCTGCATCGCGCCCTGCTCATCCACCGCCAGCAGGCACTGGTGATCAAAGGTGCCGCGTACGGCATTTTCCACCCACTGCGCATAAAAACGCCCGCTGTCGCCCGGCGCATACCAGGGCGCGCGAAAACGGCTGTAGATGAACGCTTCTTCAGCCACCTGCCGCAGCATGGGGATATGCTCAGAGCGGGCAATACGAATGCCCGTCGGGCGTTCAACAGGGGTGATACCCAGCACGCAGTCTGCTTCCCCTTCCACCAGGCGAAACCCCAACGCGCTCAGGGCATCCAGCTCTGAACTCTGTTGAGCCAGTACTTTGACCTGCACCAGCGTATAGCTGTCGAGTTGCGCGCTATCAAGCGGTGTATCACCGTGCAATTCAAGCAGGGCACTGTGACATCCAAAGAAGGCGTTTTCCCACGCCAGGGGTTTAAGCGTCGCTTTCACTAACGCCAGACACCTTTCGTATCAACAATCCATTGCTGGCTGACGGCTGTCGGATCAATGGCTTTAAAATCACGATGGTCCACCAGCATCACCAGCACATCGGCCTGTTGCAGCGCATCGTCCAACGTCATCAGCGTCACGCTGTCCTGCAATTTTGCCGGAAGTTGCTGCACGTTAGGCTCCACCACCAGCGTGGTGCCCTGATGCCAGTCGGCAATCATTTTGGTGACCTGTACCGCCGGGCTTTCCCGCAGATCATCAATATCGGGTTTAAACGCCAGACCAAAGCAGGCGATTTTCAGCTCGCTGGCGCGTTTGTTGTTGCTCATCAGGCAGTCGGCCACCTGGCGCTGAACCTGCTCCAGCACCCAGTGCGGCTTGCTGTCGTTGACTTCACGCGCGGTACGGATCAAACGTGCTTGTACCGGATTCTGTGCCACGATAAACCATGGATCGACCGCAATGCAGTGCCCGCCCACACCCGGTCCAGGTTGCAGAATATTGACACGCGGGTGCCGATTGGCCAGCCGGATCAACTCCCAGACGTTAATACCCTGATCGGCCGCGATCAGTGACAGCTCGTTCGCGAAGGCAATATTGACGTCGCGGAAGCTGTTTTCGGTTAATTTGCACATCTCAGCGGTGCGCGAGTTAGTCACCACGCACTCGCCTTCCAGGAAGATGTTGTACAGCTCGCAGGCGCGCTGTGAACAGCGTGGCGTCATACCACCAATCACACGGTCGTTTTTAAACAGTTCAACCATCACCTGGCCAGGTAACACGCGCTCCGGGCAGTAGGCCACCTGGATATCCGCGTTTTCACCGGCCTGCTGTGGGAACGTCAGATCCGAGCGAGCCGCCGCCAACCATGCCGCCATCTGTTCGGTAGCGCCAACAGGTGAGGTCGATTCCAGGATCACCAGATCACCCTTTTTTAACACCGTGGCAATCGACACGGCCGCCGCCTGCACGTAAGCCATATCCGGCTGGTGCTCGCCTTTAAAGGGTGTCGGCACAGCAATCAGATAAGCATCGGCAGCCTGTGGTTGCATAGCTGCGCGTAACCACCCGCCTTCAACGGCCGTTTTCACCACGCGATCGAGGTCCGGTTCGACAATGTGGATCTCGCCACGGTTGATGGTTTCGACCGCGTGCGCATTGATATCAATGCCGATCACCGGCTTCTGGCGCGAAGCAAAAGCGGCAGCGGTAGGCAGGCCGATGTAACCCAGACCGATCACTGAAATAGTATTGAAACTCATAATGTTATCCGATTATTTTTGAGAGCCTGCACAATACGCTGGCAGGCCAGCCCGTCACCATAAGGGTTATGGGCGCGGCTCATTGCATGCCACGCGTCCTCATCGGTGAGCAGACGGGTCACTTCGCTGACGATCTTCGCGCCGTCTGTGCCCACCAGTTTGACGGTGCCTGCTGCCAGCGCCTCAGGGCGTTCGGTGGCATCACGCATCACCAGCACCGGTTTACCGAGCGATGGCGCTTCTTCCTGAATACCACCGGAATCCGTCAGGATCAGCCAGGCGCGATCCATCAGCCAGACAAAAGGCAGGTACTCCTGCGGTTCAATTAAAATAATATTATCTATACCGCGCAGAATGCGGTTTACCGGCTCGCTGACATTCGGGTTGAGATGCACGGGATAGACAATCTGCGTGTCGGGGTGCAGACGTGCAATTTCAGCCAGCGCGTTACAGATACGCTCAAAGCCGCCACCGAAACTTTCACGACGGTGGCCGGTGACCAGAATCAACTTTTTATCCGCATCCAGGAACGGGTAGCGAGCTGCCAGGCTATTTCTCAGCGCATCGTCACTGAGTACGCGATCACGCACCCAGAACAGCGCATCAATCACGGTGTTGCCCGTCACGAAAATACGGGATGCGGGCAGATTTTCACGCAACAGATTCTGCTGCGAACTGGCGGTCGGGGTGAAGTGGTAGCTGGCAAGATGACCGGTCAGCGTACGGTTCGCTTCTTCTGGCCACGGCGACCAAAGATCACCCGTGCGCAGCCCCGCTTCCACGTGCCCCACCGGAATTCGGTGGTAAAACGCCGCGAGGCTGGCAGCCAGCGTAGTCGTGGTATCGCCGTGAACCAGCACCACATCTGGGGTGAAATCGGCAAATACCGTCTTCAAACCCTCCAGAATACGGCTGGTGATCTCGGTCAAACCCTGGCCTGGTTGCATGATATTAAGATCGTAATCCGGCACGATGGAAAACAGGTGCAATACCTGATCGAGCATTTCCCTATGCTGTGCGGTCACGCATAAGCGCGACTCAATGTCCTCATCCTGCGCCAGCGCATGCACCAGAGGTGCCATTTTTATCGCTTCGGGACGCGTGCCAAAAACCGTTAATACTTTCACCGTGACTCTCTTAATTCGAAATGGTTTAACAGCACTTATTCAGTGCCCTTAACGGCGAGAGCGGCGCACCAGCGCAGTCCCGGCACCCAGTAGCACGCCTACCGTGCCCCACATAATCATCAGTAATACACGGCGTGGGCTGTCACGTTTTACTGGCTCTTCCGGTGTGCGCAGATAACGCCAGGTCTGGAATGATTTTACCAACGTAGGACCGACATTCAGTGTCGCCTGCATAGCCCGGTTTTGATCGTACTCCAGATCGTAGGATGGGCCCGTTGCACGCAGATTTTCCAACCGCGCCTGCAACATTGGCCTGCCCAGCATGAACATTTCAGAGTCCGGTAATTGCTCGGAAGGGGTCTGTGTTTTTGCTTGTTCAAAGCCCTGCTGCTGCGCAATTTTCAGCGCCTGTCCGATGCTGTTGATCTGACGGTCGTAAATGGCTTTGGCAACCGCTTCCTGACGCTTAATCTGCGCCTTTAACTGAATACTGCGCGCAGCCCAGGCAGCGGCGAGTTCTTCATTGAGATGCGTGGTAGCACGGGCATTAGCAAAGGCAACATACTGGCGCAGCAGGGTATTCGCATCTGCTGCTGTTTCCGCGATCAACCTGACGGTATCGTTGATATTTTTCGCATTATCGGCGGGCTGGAACTGGATATTGGCAATCATTTCATCCAGTAAGGCGGCGTCTTCACCGGTCTTGCCGCTTTTACGCTGCTGGTAATAGCTGGACTGTAGCCAGAAGTCACGACGCGTATCCCAGGCAAAAAGCTGCATCATAAACTCCTGATACGCTTCATCCATCACCGTCGGCGGAGCCACGGTCAGGCTGCCAGCACGAATATCCAGATTATTGAGAAACTGCTGCTGGGAATAAAACCCGGACAACATATTCACCGTAGGACGATCCACAATCGCCGTGGTGCTCCACTTCGGCGTCACCAGCAACGAATAGATCCAGGCCAGCAGGGCAAAGAGCACACCACCCGCAATAATCCATAACTTACCGCGCCATAGCGTGCAGCAAAGGCCACGAATATCCAACTCGTTATCTGCAGCGTCAGGATAGGTCATACATCTGTTTCCTTGTCGTCAGGGCATAGGTCAGTCAGTAGGAGATTTGCTGTCATTATTGTTATTTCGCAGACGGCGTTTAAACCGTTTGATCATGCGCGCCACGCGCCACGCGCGTTTAATGCAGTAGCCGTAGAGCATAAAGGCCAGCAGAAACAGAACCAGCATCATCCACTCAGGGACAAATGAAAGGTACTCGCCCAGCACACCAACGATAGCCAGCAGGGCCGCAGCCGCGGTGATCAGGACAAACGCCTGACGCGAAGTAAAACCGGCGCGCATGATCAGATGGTGAATATGTTGGCGATCTGCGGAGAAGGGGCTCATCCCTTTGCTCAGACGGCGATACATAATGGCGACCATATCCATTAATGGAATCGCAATCAGCCAGAGCGCCGTCACTGGCGTGATGGGATGGTTCTGACCCTGGGTCGCTTCTAACAGGATCCAGATAATTGTGAAGCCAATAACCGTGCTGCCAGCATCGCCCATAAAGACTTTATAGCGGCGGCCAAACATTCCCAGATTCAACAGGATGTAGGGCACGATGGCTGCAATCATGATAAAGCACCACATGGCAAGGCTGCTCTGCCCGTCAAACTGGAGGATGACCCCCATCGCCAGGAACGTCACACAGGATAAACCGCCCAGCAGTCCGTCGATGCCGTCCACCATATTGAAGGCGTTGATCGCAGCCCAGACAGCAAACAGCGTCAGCACATAGCCGAACGGCCCTACCACCAGTTCCCATGGGCCAAAGATGTAGCCCAGGCTTAGCAGGTAAAGTTTAGCTTTCATCATCATGACAATGGCGACACCCGCCTGTACCACCGCGCGGAATTTCACACTAATGTCATAACGATCATCAAGCGCCCCCACCAGTACCAGGCACCCGGCACACGCCAGATATAGCACTGAGTGAGGTATGTAGAAATTCGTCAATGCAAAAGCAAAACAGCTGCCTGCAAACACAGAGATACCGCCTACCAGCGGAATAGCCCCCTGGTGACGTTTGCGATAATTGGGCTTGTCCACCAATCCAATTTTGTTAGCCGCTTTACGTGCAAAGAAAAGAAACACCAATGAAAATAAAAAAGTCAGGCCAAGTTCTGTACTCATATTGAGTAAATTCACATTATCCAGCTCTCTGCTAAGAATTGCACAATGTTATAAGCAATATTTGTGCCAATAACATCTCTTCAATTCTGAATTTTATTCACCGGGACAAGCATAATCAATATCCCCATTGATCAGTATCCCGTGCCGTTCTTTAGATTAATTCTCCCAGATCAGGATAGCCTATAGGCCAAAAACAAAAAACGCCACGACTATGCGTGGCGTTACCCGAGTTTTGTACTTAATTTGACGACTGCGGTATGGCCAGACGATCAGTTCGGCGTCTGCCCGCAGCCCAACGACCTGTTATGAACGTTTCATCATGTCGAAGAAATCATCATTGGTTTTCGTCATCGCCAGCTTGTTGATAAGGAATTCCATCGCGTCGATTTCGCCCATTGGGTGAATAATCTTGCGCAGGATCCACATCTTCTGCAGCTCTTCGGACGTGGTAAGCAACTCTTCTTTACGCGTACCGGAGCGATTGTAGTCAATAGCAGGGAACACACGTTTCTCGGCGATTTTACGCGCCAGATGCAGTTCCATGTTACCTGTACCTTTAAACTCTTCGTAGATCACTTCATCCATCTTCGAACCGGTATCAACCAGTGCGGTGGCGATGATGGTCAGGCTTCCGCCCTCTTCCACATTACGCGCAGCACCGAAGAAACGCTTCGGACGATGCAGGGCGTTGGCATCCACACCACCGGTCAGTACCTTGCCGGAAGCAGGAACCACGGTGTTGTAGGCACGCGCCAGACGGGTGATGGAGTCCAGCAAGATGATCACGTCTTTCTTGTGCTCAACCAGACGCTTGGCCTTTTCGATCACCATCTCAGCAACCTGAACGTGACGGGATGCAGGTTCATCGAAGGTTGAAGCGATAACTTCACCTTTAACCAGACGCTGCATCTCGGTCACTTCTTCCGGACGCTCGTCAATCAGCAACACCATCAGCACGCAGTCTGGGTGGTTGTAAGCAATGCTCTGCGCGATGTTCTGCAGCAGCATAGTTTTACCGGCTTTCGGAGGAGCCACGATCAGACCACGCTGACCACGACCGATCGGCGAAGCCAAATCCAGTACGCGAGCGGTCAAATCTTCGGTAGAACCGTTGCCACGCTCCATGCGCAGACGAGAATTGGCATGCAGCGGCGTTAAGTTTTCAAACAGGATTTTATTACGGGCATTTTCCGGTTTGTCGTAGTTAACTTCATTAACTTTCAGCAGTGCAAAGTAACGTTCACCTTCTTTTGGCGGGCGAATCTTGCCAGAGATGGAGTCACCTGTGCGGAGGTTGAAGCGGCGGATTTGGCTGGGGGAAACGTAGATATCATCGGGACCGGCGAGGTAGGAGCTGTCTCCTGAGCGGAGGAAACCAAATCCATCCTGCAATATCTCGAGTACGCCGTCGCCGAAGATGTCTTCGCCACTTTTCGCGTGTTGCTTAAGGATGGCGAAGATAATGTCCTGTTTGCGCAAGCGCGCCAGGTTTTCCAGCCCCATATTTTCGCCGAGGGTAATCAGGTCAGAAACCGGCGTATTTTTTAATTCGGTAAGATTCATAATGGTGGGTTCTTAAACTCGGGGTAAAACATGAACTGTTTGTCGTGAATGGTATGGCGAAAGATCCATGCCTGTTTAATTGGTTCTTGGTTCCGAAGTCCACTCGATGATCACGTGCAGGAAAACGCAAATCTGAGACGAGGAGACGGTGAGGACAAGAAGCCGGAAATCAGTTGATACTAACCGTCAGATTGCTGAACGTCTGTAAGACTTTTGATGAATACTGTGTTCAACAAGGAGTAATTCTAAAGATTCAAACTACAAGGCAAGTGCGTAGTGCAGTAGATTTAACTTAGCATGCTTAATGCCGGGCGTCTAGCGGTCAGCGAAAAATTCAAACCGCAAGGCGCCGGCACGGCATGATTAGCCCAGGTTCGCGTTCAGGAACTCTTTGAGCTGGCCTTTAGACAGTGCGCCGACTTTCGTCGCGGCCACTTCGCCATTCTTAAACAACAGCAGGGTTGGGATGCCACGGATACCGTACTTAGGTGCGGTAGCAGGGTTTTCATCAATATTCAGTTTAGCAACGGTGAGCTTGCCATCAAACTCTTCGGCCACTTCGTCAAGAATAGGGGCAATCATTTTGCAAGGACCACACCATTCTGCCCAGAAGTCAACCAGCGTCAAACCTTCTGCTTTCAGAACGTCGGTTTCAAAGCTGTCATCGGTCAGGTGAACAATTTTATCGCTCATGTTTACTCCAGGAGATTATCTTTACCATGATGTTGCATTAAGCAGCATAAGGATGAGTTTATTGTACTGCTTTTATTTCACCGGATAAGCTTTCGTAAAGCAATAGTAAGCTGATATTCTACCACACTATGAGCAAAACACACTTAACCGAACAGAAGTTTTCCGACTTCGCCCTGCACCCTCAGGTTATTGAAGCCCTTGAAACTAAAGGGTTTCATAATTGCACGCCTATCCAGGCGCTGGCATTACCGTTTACGCTCTCCGGGCGTGATGTAGCAGGTCAGGCGCAAACCGGTACCGGCAAAACGATGGCGTTTCTGACGTCAACGTTCCATCATCTTCTTTCTCACCCCGCACCGGAAGGTCGCCAGGTTAACCAACCGCGGGCGCTGATTCTGGCACCAACGCGCGAACTGGCGGTGCAGATTCATGCGGATGCAGAGCCTCTGGCGCAGGTAACCGGACTGAAGCTTGGTCTGGCTTACGGTGGCGATGGCTATGATAAGCAACTTAAAGTGCTCGAAAGCGGTGTCGATGTGTTAATCGCCACCACGGGTCGTTTAATCGATTACGCTAAACAGAATCACGTGAATTTAGGCGCCATCCAGGTGGTGGTACTCGACGAAGCTGACCGTATGTTCGACCTCGGCTTCATTAAAGATATCCGCTGGCTGTTCCGCCGCATGCCTGCCGCCAACCAGCGTCTGAATATGCTGTTCTCCGCAACATTGTCCTTCCGCGTGCGTGAGCTGGCGTTTGAGAACATGAACAACGCGGAATACGTTGAAGTCGAACCGGAGCAGAAAACCGGGCACCGTATTAAAGAAGAGCTGTTCTACCCTTCCAATGAAGAAAAAATGCGTCTGCTGCAAACGCTGCTGGAAGAAGAGTGGCCCGATCGCGCCATCATTTTCGCCAATACCAAGCACCGCTGTGAAGATGTCTGGGGCCACCTGGCTGCAGATGGTCACCGTGTTGGTTTGTTAACCGGCGATGTGGCACAGAAAAAACGCCTGCGTATCCTGGATGATTTCACCAAGGGTGATGTCGATATCCTCGTCGCGACGGATGTCGCTGCACGCGGCTTGCATATTCCAGCAGTGACCCACGTATTTAACTACGATTTGCCAGACGACTGCGAAGACTACGTTCACCGCATTGGTCGTACAGGTCGTGCAGGCGCCAATGGTCACTCTATCAGCCTCGCCTGTGAAGAGTACGCGCTGAACCTGCCAGGTATTGAAGAATACATCGGTCACAGCATTGCGGTCAGTCGCTATAACAGCGATGCGCTGATGAGCGAATTGCCACCACCAAAACGCTTAACACGTAACCGTTCTGGTAATGGCCCGCGCCGTGGTGGAAATAACAACCGCCGCAGTAGCGCACCGCGTAACCCTAACCGCAAACGTTCAGGTTAAGCCGCCATGCTGAGTGCATCATCACTCTATGCTGCGATCGATTTAGGATCGAACAGCTTTCATATGTTGGTGGTGCGCGAAGTGGCTGGCAGTATCCAGACCATTGCCCGCATCAAGCGCAAGGTGCGTCTTGCTGCTGGTCTCGATCCCGATAATCATCTTTCAGATGAGGCAATGGAACGAGGCTGGCAGTGTCTGCGGTTGTTTTCCGAGCAACTGCAGGACATCCCTCCCGAACAAATCCGCGTTGTGGCGACAGCCACGCTGCGTATTGCTGCCAATGCCGGTAGTTTCCTGGTCAAAGCCCAGGAAATCCTCGGTTGTCCGATCAATGTCATTAGCGGTGAAGATGAAGCACGCCTGATTTATCAAGGTGTTGCGCATACTACGGGTGGGTCGGACAAACGACTGGTCGTCGACATCGGTGGCGGCAGTACCGAGCTGGTCACCGGCAGAGGTTCACAGACGACGACGCTGTTTAGTCTGTCGATGGGCTGTGTCACCTGGCTTGAACGTTATTTTGCCGATCGTCATCTGGGTAAAGCGAATTTCGAACAGGCGGAACAAGCGGCGCGAGCCATGATCCGTCCGGTGGCTGATGCTTTACGCGAACAGGGCTGGCAGGTCTGCGTGGGCGCGTCCGGCACTGTACAAGCCCTGCAAGAAATTATGATGGCTCAGGGCATGGATGAGCGCATCACGCTCAGTAAACTTGAGCAACTGAAACAGCGCGCTATTCAGTGCGGCAAGCTGGAAGAGCTGGAGATTGAAGGGCTGACTCTTGAGCGCGCGTTAGTGTTCCCCAGCGGCCTGTCTATTCTGATTGCTATCTTTACCGAGCTGAATATCAACAGCATGACGCTGGCCGGTGGCGCGCTGCGCGAAGGTCTGGTGTATGGCATGCTGCATCTGCCAGTGGATCGTGATATCCGTAACCGCACGCTGCACAATATCCAGCGCCGTTTTGCGATTGACCCTGAGCAGGCAGAGCGTGTCCGCCAGCTGGCAGACAGTTTTGCCCGTCAGGTCAGCCAGGTGTGGAAGCTGGACGACCGCAGCCGGGAACTGCTGGAAAGTGCCTGTCTGATCCACGAGATTGGTCTGAGCGTCGATTTCCGTCAGGCACCACAGCATGCGGCTTATCTGGTACGCCACCTTGATTTACCAGGCTTTACGCCAGCGCAGAAAAAGCTACTGGCGACATTGCTGCAAAATCAGGTGAACGGTATCGATCTGGCGCTGTTAAGTCAGCAAAATGCCGTACCGCCACGTGTTGCCGAACGGATGTGCCGTCTGCTGCGATTAGCGATTATTTTCGCCAGCCGCAGGCGCGATGACATGCTGCCCGCCGTCCGTTTACTGGCGGATGATGATAATCTGACGTTGACGTTGCCGACAGGTTGGCTGGAAGCGCATCCTCTGCGTGCAGAGCTGCTGGAGCAGGAGGCACACTGGCAAAGCTATGTGCACTGGTCATTAGTCATCGTTTGAAATCTGCTGCGCCCGGTGTGATGCTGCGTTAATCCGGGTGCTATTTCTTTGCTTTTGCCAACTGTGCGCGGAGATTCGCCAGGTGGCTCTGGCCTTTCTGCATGCGCTCTTCCGCACTGACCACTTTACGCTCGCTTTCCCACTGTAAGTCATCCTGCGGCAACTCCAGCAGGAAACGACTGACTTCCGGGCGCACCAGCTCACCATACTGACGGCGTTCGCGGCACAGCGTAAAGGTCAGTTCTTTCTGCGCGCGCGTGATCCCTACATAAGCCAGACGGCGCTCCTCTTCGACGTTGTTCTCGTCAATACTGCTCTGATGCGGTAACAACCCTTCTTCCATACCCACCAGGAAAACGTAAGGGAACTCCAGGCCTTTAGAAGCGTGCAGCGTCATCAACTGGACCTGATCGGAATCTTCATCGCTTTCGCCACGTTCCATCATGTCACGCAGGGTGAAGCGCGTCACCACCTGGGTCAGCGTCATCGCTTCGTCAATATCACTGCCTTCCAGCATTTCCGTCATCCACTGGAACAAGGTATTGACGTTTTTCATGCGCATTTCAGCGGCTTTGGGGCTGGGCGACGTTTCAAAAAGCCAGCTCTCGTAATCAATACCCCGGATCAAATCACGAACCGCCGCTACAGGTTCACGTTCGGCCAGCCGGGCAATCTCCTGCAACCAGTGAGTAAAGCGCTGTAACGATTCCAGCCCGCGGCCGCTCAGCGTCTGCTCCAGACCCATATCAAAACTGGCGCTGAACAAGCTCTTGTTACGCTGCATGGCCCAGTCGCCCAGCTTTTGCAGGGTGGCTGAACCAATTTCGCGCCGTGGCGTGTTCACAATACGCATAAACGCACTGTCATCGTCAGCATTGGTCAGCACGCGCAGGTAGGCGAGCAGATCTTTGATCTCCGGGCGTGAGAAGAATGAGGTACCACCAGAGATACGATACGGGATGCGGTTTTGCATCAGCATCTTTTCGAACACCCGCGACTGATGGTTACCACGATAGAGAATGGCGTAATCTTTGTAGCCGGTTTTGTTGATGAAGTGATGGGCAATCAACTCCCCGGTCACGCGTTCTGCTTCATGATCCTCATGGTTAGCCGTGATCACTTTTAGCTCGGCGCCATACCCCAGCTCAGAGAACAGGCGCTTTTCAAACACATGTGGGTTATTGGCGATCAGGATATTCGCGGCTTTCAGGATGCGTTCGGAAGAGCGGTAGTTCTGCTCCAGTTTAATCACCTGTAGCGCCGGGAAATCCTCCTGCAGCAGCACCAGGTTTTGTGGCCGTGCCCCGCGCCAGGAGTATATTGACTGATCGTCGTCCCCTACCACGGTGAAGCGTGCCCGGTTACCCACTAACAGTTTAACCAGCTCATACTGACTGGTGTTGGTATCCTGATATTCATCCACCAGCAAATAGCGTATGCGTTGCTGCCAGCGCTCGCGAACCTCGAGATTACGCTGGAACAACAGCGTGGGCAGCAGGATCAGATCGTCGAAGTCCAGCACGTTGCACGATTTAAGGTGTCTGTCATACAGCGCATAGCAATGTGCAAAGAGCTTATCGCGTTCGGACAGCGCCCCCGCTGCCGCACGCGAGGGATCCATCAGATCGTTTTTCCAGTTCGAGATCGTTGAGACCAGCTGTTGCAGCAGGGTTTTATCATTTTCCAGCCACTCTTCCGTCAGATCTTTGAGTAATGCCAGCTGGTCCTGATCGTCAAACAGCGAAAATTTGGCTTTCATGCCCAGCGCAGCATATTCGCGCTTGATAATCTCCAGACCCAAGGTATGGAAGGTCGAAATCATCAGTCCGCGTGCTTCTTTACGGCCAAGGGTTTGTGCCACACGCTCTTTCATCTCACGCGACGCTTTATTGGTAAACGTCACTGCGGCGATATGGCGTGCCTGATAGCCACACTCGCGGATCAGATGGGCAATTTTGTTGGTGATCACGCGTGTTTTACCCGAACCGGCACCAGCCAGTACCAGACAAGGCCCGGTAACAAATTCGACGGCGTGTTGCTGACCAGGATTAAGACGCATAGATAAGTCACTCAATGAAATTGCAGAGGGAAGAAAATAACAGCGTGGTAGTATAGCCAGCCAAATCCCTATGACTCAAGGTAACATCATGGCAAAAATGGCAGCAGCACTGCACATTCTGGTAAAAGAAGAGAAACTGGCTCAGGATCTGTTAGCCCAGCTGGCAGAAGGTGCCGATTTTGAGAAGCTGGCAAAGAAACACTCGACCTGTCCGTCAGGTAAGAAAGGCGGCCATTTAGGCGAGTTCAAACAAGGTGCAATGGTGCCGGCGTTCGATAAAGTGGTGTTCTCCTGCCCACTGATCGAGCCACAGGGCCCGCTGCATACCCAGTTCGGTTACCACATCATTAAGGTGTTGTACCGTAACTAATGAAAAAAGCGCCGTCAGGCGCTTTTTTTTCGGGCAGATCGTCGATCCGCCCCTGGAGGTACTGCACGTCATTAACCTGCGACAGCGATACGCTTCATATCGGTCATGTAGCCACGCAGTTTACGGCCTACCGTTTCGATGTCGTGGTTGCGGATGGCTTCGTTCACATCACGCAGCTGCGCATTATCAACGGTGGTCGCAGTGTTCACTGCTTTACCCAGATCGCCTGCCTGCAGAGTGGTCATGAACTCTTTCAGCAGCGGTACTGCTGCGTAAGAGAACAGGTAGTTACCGTATTCTGCAGTATCAGAGATAACCACGTTCATTTCATACAGACGCTTACGTGCGATGGTGTTCGCAATCAGCGGCAGCTCGTGCAGTGATTCGTAGTAAGCAGACTCTTCGATGATGCCAGCAGCCACCATGGTTTCGAATGCCAGCTCAACGCCCGCTTTCACCATGGCAATCATCACAACGCCCTGGTCGAAGTAATCCTGCTCGGCAATTTTACCTTCAAACTGTGCAGCGGTTTCGAAGGCGGTTTTACCGGTCTCTTCACGCCAGCCCAGCAGGTTTTTGTCGTCGTTCGCCCAGTCAGCCATCATGCCGGAAGAGAACTCACCGGAGATGATGTCATCCATGTGCTTCTGGAACAGCGGTGCCATGATGGTTTTCAGCTGTTCAGACAGTGCGAAAGCACGCAGTTTTGCCGGGTTAGACAGGCGATCCATCATCAGAGTGATACCACCCTGCTTCAGTGCTTCAGTGATGGTTTCCCAGCCGAACTGAATCAGTTTTTCTGCATAAGGTGCATCGGTGCCTTCAGCGACCAGTTTGTCGAAGCACAGCAGTGAACCAGCCTGCAACATACCACACAGGATAGTCTGCTCACCCATCAGGTCAGATTTCACTTCCGCAACAAAGGAAGACTCCAGCACACCCGCACGGTGGCCACCGGTCGCTGCTGCCCAGGCTTTAGCAATCGCCATGCCTTCGCCTTTCGGGTCATTTTCCGGGTGAACTGCGATCAGCGTCGGTACGCCGAAACCACGTTTGTACTCTTCACGGACTTCAGTACCCGGACATTTCGGCGCTACCATCACAACGGTGATGTCTTTACGTACCTGCTCACCCACTTCAACGATGTTGAAGCCATGAGAGTAGCCCAGTGCAGCACCGTCTTTCATCAGCGGCTGAACAGCCTGAACAACAGAGGTGTGCTGTTTGTCCGGCGTCAGGTTAACCACCAGGTCTGCCTGCGGGATCAGTTCTTCGTAAGTACCCACTTTGAAGCCGTTTTCGGTCGCTTTACGCCATGAAGCACGTTTCTCAGCAATCGCTTCAGCACGCAGAGCATAGGCAATATCCAGGCCAGAGTCGCGCATGTTCAAACCCTGGTTCAGGCCCTGAGCACCACAACCAACGATGACGACTTTTTTGCCTTTCAGGTAGCTGGCTTCATCAGCGAATTCTTCGCGAGCCATAAAGCGGCATTTACCTAATTGCGCCAGCTGGTTGCGCAGGTTCAAAGTGTTGAAATAGTTAGCCATGGGGTACTCCGTATGAGGTTGTGTTCGCATTATTGTTTGTTGTCGGGGTAGGTTATTTCCTTACCCTCAATAGACCTTATCATATGACAGGAAATGCGTTGCTGAAATTGATATATTAACAACGTGACATTGCATATTTTGCAACATAAGAATGAGGCCTGACTCTGATGGATTTGCGTGACCTGAAATTGTTTCTACATCTGGCTGAAAGCCGCCATTTCGGGCGCAGTGCGCGGGCGATGCATGTCAGTCCTTCCACGCTCTCACGCCAAATCCAGCGATTGGAAGAAGACCTTGGCCAGACGTTATTCTTGCGTGATAACCGCACTGTCACCCTGACCGATGCCGGAGAGCGCCTGCGTCAGTTTGCCCAGCAGACGCTGCTACAGTACCAGCAGATGCGGCACGCGATGGGCCAGAACGGCCCGTCACTCAGCGGTGAGATGAAAATGTTCTGCTCGGTGACGGCCGCTTACAGCCATCTGCCACCCATTCTCGATCGCTTTCGTGCCGAGCATCCGCTGGTCGAAATCAAACTCACCACGGGCGATGCTGCCGACGCGGTGGAAAAAGTGCAGTCTAACGAAGTGGATATTGCCATCGCCGGACGGCCGGAAACGCTGCCCACCAGCATCGGTTTTACCCCGCTGGGGTTAATCCCGCTGGTGTTAATCGCCCCGGCACTGCCCTGTCCGGTACGGGCTCAGGCGACGCAACCGCAACCCGACTGGGCGCAAATTCCGTTTATTCTCCCCGCTCAGGGCCCTTCGCGGCGGCGTATTGATCTCTGGTTCCGTCATCGTCATATCGCCAATCCCCAGATTTATGCGACGGTGTCCGGCCATGAGGCGATTGTGTCAATGGTCGCGCTGGGCTGTGGTATTGCCCTGCTGCCGGATGTGGTGCTGGAGAATAGCCCGGAACCGATACGCAATCGTATTCTGGAACTGGAAGATGTGGAGATGGTGGCGCCGTTTGAGTTGGGCGTTTGCGTACAAAAAAAGCGGCTCAGTGAGCCGCTTATTGATGCTTTCTGGAAATTGCTTTAACCAGCCAGGAAGAAACGGAAAGCCGGGTTATGCGTTTCATCGTGGAAATCATAACCGAGTGCCGCCAGATGCTCTTCAAACTTCGGTTCACTGTCGCTCAGTTCAAACGCCGCCAGCACGCGGCCATAGTCCGTGCCGTGGCTGCGATAGTGGAACAGCGAGATATTCCAGTGGGTACCCAGTGTTTGCAGGAAACGAAGCAGCGCACCGGGCGCCTCCGGAAATTCAAAGCTGAACAGCTTTTCACGTAATGGCTTTGACGGACGCCCGCCCACCATATAACGCACATGCAGCTTCGCCATCTCGTCATCGGAGAGATCCACCACCTTGTAACCCCCTTCTGACAACAGCGTCAGAATCTCCTCACGCTCGGATAATCCGCGCGTCAGTCGTACACCGACGAAAATACAGGCATCGTCTGCGTTGGCGTAACGGTAGTTGAATTCGGTGACCGAGCGGCCACCCAGCAGCTGACAGAAACGCAGGAAGCTGCCCTGTTGCTCTGGGATCGTCACCGCCAGCAGCGCTTCGCGTTGTTCTCCCAGTTCACAGCGCTCTGATACATAGCGCAAACCGTGGAAGTTAACGTTAGCACCGGACAGCACATGCGCCAGACGTTCACCCTGGATCTGGTGCTGCTGGATGTACTTCTTCATACCCGCCAGTGCCAGTGCGCCCGAAGGCTCCGCCACTGCACGCACATCGTCAAACAGGTCTTTCATCGCGGCACAGATCGCATCGCTGTCGACGGTAATGATGTCGTCAAGATACTCCTGGCAAAGACGGAAGGTTTCGCTGCCGATCCGCTTCACCGCCACCCCTTCGGCAAACAGCCCGACGCGTGGCAGATCGACCGGATGCCCGGCATCCAGCGCGGCTTTCAGACAGGCTGAATCGGCCGCTTCCACCGCAATCACTTTGATCTGCGGCATCAGTTGTTTGATCAACACCGCAACACCTGCCGCCAGCCCGCCGCCGCCCACCGGCACGAACACACGATCCAGATGCGCATCTTGTTGCAGCAGTTCCATCGCCAGCGTGCCTTGCCCGGCGATCACCATCGGATGGTCGAACGGTGGCACGAAGGTGTAACCCTGCTGCTCAGACAGCTCAATGGCTTTGGCTTTGGCCTCGTCAAAGTTGGCCCCAAACAGATAAACCTCACCGCCAAACGCCCGCACAGCATCCACTTTGATATCGGCCGTTGCCACTGGCATCACAATCAGAGACTTAATCCCCAGCTTGCTGGATGACAGCGCCACACCCTGCGCGTGGTTGCCGGCAGATGCTGTAATCACACCACAGGCTTTCTGCTCTGCGTTCAGCCCGGCGATCATCGCATAGGCGCCGCGCAGCTTGAAACTGTGGACCGGCTGGCGATCTTCGCGTTTCACCAGAATCGTATTACCGAGACGCGCGGAGATCTTTTCCATCTTCTGCAACGGGGTCACCTGTGCAGCTTCGTACACCGGCGCACGCAGCACGGCCCGCAGATACTCTGCGCCCGTGGGCTGGTCGGATAGCGGTTGAGATTCAGCCATGTTGGTTAGCCTCCCAGCTTACTCTTGTCACGGACGGCACCTTTATCGGCGCTGGTTGCCAGAGTGGCATAAGCGCGCAGTGCGAAGGAAACCTGACGCTCACGGCCGTGTGGCGTATAGGCCTGATCGCCACGAGCATCCTCTTCCAGACGACGGGCAGCCAGTTCATTCTCTGGTACCGCCAGTTGGATGCCACGATTCGGGATATCAATGTCGATGATATCGCCATCTTTGACCAGCGCGATGGTCCCGCCGCTGGCCGCTTCCGGTGAGGCATGACCGATTGAGAGACCGGAGGTACCGCCAGAGAAACGCCCATCGGTGATCAACGCACAGGCTTTACCGAGACCCATGGATTTCAGATAGGTGGTTGGGTAGAGCATTTCCTGCATACCCGGCCCCCCTTTTGGTCCTTCGTAGCGGATCACCACAACGTCACCAGCAACCACTTTGCCGCCAAGAATGGCAGAAACAGCATCATCCTGGCTTTCATACACTTTTGCCGGACCACTGAACACCAGGCTGCCTTCATCCACACCGGCTGTTTTCACAATACAGCCGTTTTCAGCAATGTTGCCATACAGTACGGCCAGACCACCGTCCTGACTGAAGGCGAACTCGCGTGAACGAATACAGCCTTCCTGGCGATCGTCATCTAACGTGTCCCAGCGAGTGTCCTGCGAGAACGCCTGCGTGGTACGAATACCTGCCGGGCCAGCGCGGAACATCTTTTTCACGGCTTCATCTTTGGTCAGCATGATGTCGTACTGATCCAGCGTTTCACGCAGGCTCAGTCCGAGGATATTACGTACGCTGTTGTCCAGCAATCCGGCACGGTCCAGTTCACCAAGGATGCCCAGTACGCCACCGGCACGGTGTACGTCTTCCATATGGTATTTTTGGGTACTTGGTGCCACTTTACACAGGTGTGGAACCAGGCGGGAAAGACGGTCAATGTCAGAGATATCGAAATCGATTTCGCCTTCCTGTGCGGCAGCCAGCAGATGCAGAACGGTGTTGGTTGAGCCGCCCATAGCAATATCCAGCGTGATGGCGTTTTCGAACGCCGCTTTGCTGGCAATACTGCGTGGCAGTGCGGTTTCATCATCCTGCTCGTAGTAACGCTTGGTCAGCGCAACAATACGACGGCCCGCATTCAGGAACAGCTCTTTACGGTCAGCGTGCGTTGCCAGCAGCGAGCCGTTGCCCGGTTGTGACAGACCCAGCGCTTCGGTCAGGCAGTTCATCGAGTTGGCGGTGAACATACCGGAACAGGAGCCGCAGGTCGGACAGGCAGAACGTTCAATCTGGTCGCTCTCCGCATCGCTGACGTTCGGGTTAGCGCCCTGAATCATCGCATCGACGAGATCGAGTTTAATAATTTTGTCGGACAGTTTGGTCTTACCGGCTTCCATCGGACCGCCGGAGACGAAGATCACCGGAATGTTCAGGCGCAGTGACGCCATCAACATTCCCGGGGTGATTTTGTCACAGTTGGAAATACAGACCATGGCGTCAGCGCAGTGCGCATTGACCATGTACTCCACGGAGTCCGCAATCAACTCACGTGACGGCAGAGAATAGAGCATCCCGCCGTGGCCCATAGCGATACCATCATCCACCGCAATGGTATTGAACTCTTTCGCCACGCCGCCAGAAGCTTCGATCTCTTCAGCAACCAGTTTCCCCAAATCGCGCAGATGAACGTGACCCGGCACGAACTGCGTGAAGGAGTTAACCACCGCAATGATCGGCTTACCGAAATCATCATCGGTCATTCCTGTGGCGCGCCACAGGGCACGGGCACCGGCCATATTACGGCCGTGGGTGGTGGTGGCGGAACGATACTTAGGCATGCTCTTTACTCCAGAAATCAGATAGTGCGCGGGCATCAAATGATGCCCGCGAAAAGTATTTTTTGTTATGGGTTAACCGGATCCAACCAGCCCCATTTGTCTTCCGTTTCGCCAGTGAACAGACCAAAGAATGCAGACTGAATACGCTCGGTCACCGGACCACGCTTGCCTTCGCCAACCTGAATACCGTCGACGCTGCGTACCGGGGTGATTTCCGCTGCGGTGCCTGACATGAACACTTCGTCAGCCAGATACAGAGATTCACGAGACAGCACCTGCTCACGGACTTCAATACCCATATCCTGCGCCAGTTTGATGATGGCGTCACGAGTAATCCCAGGCAGAGCGGAAGAGGTGAACGGCGGCGTGAACAGGATGCCGTCTTTGACTTCAAACAGGTTCTCACCTGCACCTTCAGAGATGTAGCCCTGAGTATCCAGCGCGATGCCTTCCTGGTAACCGTGGCGGCGTGCTTCGCTACCGACCAGCAGAGAAGAAAGGTAGTTACCACCGGCTTTCGCTGCGGTTGGCAGCGTGTTAGGCGCGACACGGTTCCATGAAGACACCATGGCATCAATACCCTGCTCCAGCGCTTCAGCACCCAGATAGGCGCCCCATGGGAAGGCCGCGATGATCACATCCGTTTCGTAGCCGTCCGGCGGGTTAACACCCAGACCAACGTCACCCACGAAGACTAATGGACGAATATAGGCGCTTTTAAGGTTGTTCTTGCGCAGTGTGGCGCGGCAGGCTTCCATCAACTCATCAACACTCAGGCTGACCGGGAAACGGTAGATTTTTGCAGAATCGCGCAGGCGCTGCATATGTTCACGATGGCGGAAGACTACTGGTCCTTTATGCGAGTCATAGCAACGTACGCCTTCAAACACTGAAGTGCCGTAGTGCAGTGCATGGGACATCACGCTGACCTTTGCGTCTTCCCATTTTACCATCTCGCCGTTGAACCAGATAAAGTCTGCTTTCTTCGTCATTCTTGTTTCCTTGCGCGCTTATGCGCGGATTTGTTGTGTTGTTTGTTGTTGGATCTGAACGCATGCAACGTCCATCAATTTACTTAACTGCGTTGACAGTAAATCGACAGAGCGCTGGCTGGCAACGGTCATCTCAATATTAATATTGTCAGTATTGACCAGCGACGCCATGTTCATTGAGCACACCTGGAAGCCACGGTGACGAACGACGCGCAAAATGCGTTCCAGTATTTCCGGGCGAAAGCGTGCTTCTATAGACAATTGATGCTGTTTCATGAAGTCTTCTCCATCATATTTTCGTTGCTGGCGCCCGGTGGTACCAGAGGCCAAACGTTCTCATGCTCATCAATCGCGACGTGGAGCATGTATGGCCCTTCACTGTGCAGCAAAGCGTCTAATGCGGCGTCGACCTGATCTTTACGGGTAATGCGCTGGCCAGGAATGCCAAATGCACTGGCCAGGATGAGAAAATCGGGGTTATCTGAAAGATTCGTTTCGCTGTAACGCTCTTCGAAGAACAACTGCTGCCACTGGCGTACCATCCCCAGGCGTTGGTTATCCATCAAAACGATTTTTACCGGCAGCTGTTTACGCTTAACGGTGCCCAGCTCCTGGACATTCATCATAAAGGAGCCATCTCCCGAGACGCAGATGACGGTGTCATCTGGACGGGCAACCTGCGCACCCACGGCTGCGGGCAGGCCGAAGCCCATCGTGCCCAGACCGCTGGAGGTGATGAAATTCTCCGGACGGTTAAAACTCATATGCTGTGCAGCCCACATCTGGTGCTGGCCCACATCGGTAGTCACTACCGCACTTTGCGGTTTACGATCTGATAACTGTTTTAAAAACAGCGGAGCAAAAATCGCCTCGCCGGGATGATCATAGCGCCAGCCATGATCGGCTTTCAGCGCTTTCACTTCATCACGCCATGCGCTGATGGATACTGGCTGATACAAATCAGGCAACAGCTTATTAAGATCGCCCTGTAAGCCAACATGTGCACGGCGCAGTTTATGCAGCTCGGCAGGGTCAATATCCAGATGGATCACACTGGCATGCGGCGCGAAGGTGTCGAGTTTTCCGGTGACGCGGTCATCAAAGCGCGCCCCGACAGCGATCAGCAGGTCACACTGCTGCACAGCCAGGTTGGCCGCTTTGGTACCGTGCATGCCCAGCATACCCAGGTAGCATTCGTCATCAGCATCCGGTGTGCCCAGACCTTTCAACGTTGCGACAGTGGGAATTCCCGTTTCTTTCGCAAAAGCACGCAACGCATGTACAGCATCAGCCATACCCACGCCACCGCCCACATACAGAATCGGCTTCTTCGCCAGCGCCAGCAGATTACGCGCCTGCTGTAATTCCGCGTGAGGATGTGCCATTTCCTGTTCAACTGGCAGCAGATGGGCGGCCAGATCGCCGCTCGCTAACTGGATATCCTTAGGAATATCAACCAGTACTGGGCCAGGCCGACCTGATTTCGCAATGGCAAAAGCTTCGGCCATCACCACCGGCAGTTCATCAAGGGATTCAACGAGGAAGCTGTGTTTGGTGCAGGCCAGCGACAGGCCGAGAACATCAATTTCCTGGAAAGCATCCGTCCCCATCACGGCAGAAGAGACCTGCCCGGTAATGGCGACGATAGGAACAGAGTCCAGCATGGCATCTGCCAGCCCGGTGATCAGATTGGTGGCACCCGGCCCGGAAGTGGCGATACAGACGCCGACTTTACCGGTTGCACGAGCAAAGCCGATAGCGGCCATCGCTGCACCCTGCTCGTGGCGGCACAGTAGGTGTTCGACACCGCCGTCATAGAGCGCGTCATAGACCGGCATGATTGCACCACCCGGGTAGCCGAAAACTGTTTCGACTCCCTGTGCACGCAAAGCTTGAACCACCCACTGAGCACCATTCATAGTTATTCCCCCGCCTCTCGCTGGGAACAACAGCATTTTATGCTACTGTTCATATTCTGTTCCTCTGTCGTTGATACCTTGCCAAAAAAAAACCCCCGGACCTTTCGGTGCGGGGGTTCTTTCGAAATCAGGCTTGATTTTTAAGCCTTTCTTTCTCCGAGCGTAGCCCCGCACGGCGTGATAATAATCACGACGACGCTAATGACGACTAGGCTAATGACTCGTAGAAGGGCTTTCATTTGAATTCTTTTAGTTCGCTTGTTCGAAGTAATGCCTACAGAGTTATCACAGTTATCAGCATTAATTCAACTTTTTTCATCACTTTATTTTATGACCGCTGACGCAAATCCAGAAAAAACTATTGTTATTCAGTTAATAAGGAAAAATTGAATTTTTTTCATCACTCACGGCGCGTGACTGCTTTATTTCCACATAGTGAAAATGTTCGGGGCAGATCGCACGAAGATGTCTTCCGCAGTCGAGCTGATGAAATTCATTACGGCGCAGCATACAAATTCCTGATGTCATCCTCGTCAGAGGCAAATCGACAGTGCACAGTAGCGAATACAAGGAGTGTCTATGTCGCTATCTGTTGCCAATACCCGTGCCGCATTGGGCATTCAGGCGCCGCTGGTGTCTGTTGAAGTTCACCTGAGTAATGGCCTGCCCGCTTTGTCACTGGTTGGTCTGCCCGAAACGACAGTTAAAGAAGCCCGGGACCGGGTGCGCAGCGCCATCATTAACAGCGGTTTCACCTTTCCTGCAAAACGCATTACCGTCAATCTTGCCCCCGCCGATCTCCCGAAAGAAGGCGGCAGGTATGACTTGCCTATCGCTATAGCCATCCTGGCAGCTTCAGAGCAGATTCCTGCGGCGAAACTTGCCGGGTATGAGTTCCTCGGTGAGTTAGCCCTCAACGGCGCGCTACGTGGCGTACAGGGCTCAATTCCTGCAGCCGTTGCGGCACTCAATGCAGGAAGGCAACTCATCCTCTCAGCGGATAACCAAAATGATGTTGGCCTTATCCAGCACGGGAAAAGTTTAATCGCCAGCCATCTTCTTGAGGTCTGTGCTTTCCTGCATGGCAGAACGCAGCTTGAAGAAGCCCAGAGCAACGACCTGGTCTGTCTGTCGCACGTTACAGGGGATTTAAACGAGATTATCGGCCAGCAGCAGGCCAAGCGCGCACTGGAGGTAACAGCAGCCGGTGGGCACAACCTGCTCTTAATTGGCCCACCCGGCACGGGGAAGACGATGCTCGCCTCACGGTTGAACGGTCTGATGCCGCCTCTAAGCGATCGTGAGGCCCTGGAGAGTGCCAGCGTAGCCAGTCTGCTAGGCAGTGGCGATCTGCACCGTCAGTGGCGCCAGAGGCCATTCCGTTCCCCTCATCACAGTTCATCTCTGTATGCTCTTGTCGGCGGTGGTTCACTGCCTAAGCCAGGTGAGATTTCCCTTGCCCACAACGGCATACTGTTTCTTGATGAGCTTCCGGAGTTTGAACGCCGCGCATTGGATGCACTGCGTGAACCGCTTGAATCAGGGGAGATCAGTATTTCGCGGGCACGTGCCAAAATCACCTATCCGGCACGCTTTCAGCTGATCGCCGCAATGAACCCCAGCCCAACCGGGCATTATAGCGGCCCACATAATCGAAGTTCACCCCAGCAGACATTACGTTATCTCAGCCGTCTGTCTGGCCCTTTTCTCGATCGTTTTGATCTCTCTCTTGAAGTGCCGTTACTACCACCAGGGATGTTGAGTACACAACAGGGTAATGGAGAGTCCAGTCAGCAGGTGCGTGAACGTGTGCTGGCCGCACGGGAACGCCAGATCAATCGCTGCGGCAAAGTGAATGCGGTAATGAACAACAACGATATCAAGGCATGCTGTACACTTACGCCTGAGGATGCTCAATGGCTGGAGCAAGTGCTGAACCAACTGGGGCTGTCAGTGCGGGCATGGCAACGTTTGCTGAAGGTGGCACGTACGATTGCCGATCTGGCAGGGGAGAACGAGGTTAGCAGGGAGCATTTAACGGAAGCCGTTAGTTACCGAGGGATCGACCGCCTGCTGATTCATCTGCATAACAGCCTGCAGTAGGGAAATGAAAAAGGGGCCGAAGCCCCTTTTTCTTAATCGTCACTATCCGTGTAGTCTTCAACGCCTTCCATCTGCGGTTTACCGCCGGACAGGGTATGGAAACGTTTAGGACGTTTAATTCGGGTCATATATTTTGACCAGACTTTTTCTGCCTCGGTTTGCGGCTCACGCACGCCCCGGCACACCTCAATGAACAGACGCTCTTCTTCCGTACCTGGCTCACGTTTTGCCAGGTCCAGTTCGTTGAAAGCGTAACCATAACGCTCAAGAAGTTGGGCTTCTTTGATGGTGAAATCACCGTGACGGGAGAACCCGCGAGGGTAATGTTTGTTATCAAAAAAACGATTCGTTGTTGCGAAGCTTTCCGCCATTTTACACGCTCCTAACTCATTTATGGCCGTGCTATTTATGGCGCGGAGTATTAGATAGGCTTGACAGAGTGTAAAACAAAACATTTAAATCATAACGACAAATGTTTTTTAGGAGATGGATGTGGATACGGAATTACTGAAAACCTTTCTTGAAGTGAGCAGAACTCGCCACTTTGGACGTGCCGCAGAAGCACTCTATCTCACGCAATCTGCTGTAAGTTTTCGCATCAGACAGCTTGAAAATCAGCTGGGAGTGAACCTTTTTACCCGCCATCGTAATAACATCAGACTGACGTCTGCAGGGGAGCGTTTGCTGCCCTATGCAGAGAGCCTGATGAGCACATGGCTGATGGCTAAGAAAGAGGTAGCGCACACTCAGCAACATCACGAGCTGTCGATCGGGGCCAGTGCTTCTCTGTGGGAGGCTTATCTGACACCCTGGCTGCAAACGCTGTATGAGAACCGTGAGAGCTTACATCTGGAAGCGCGTGTTGCGCAGCGTCATTTGCTGGTTAAACAGCTACATGAGAGACAACTTGACCTGCTTATTACGACCGAAGCCCCCAAAATGGATGAGCTGACCAGTCAGCAAATTGGCCATATTTCACTGACTCTTTTCCGGTCAAAAAAATCCGAGAAAAAGGAGAAATATGATTACATTAAGTTGGAATGGGGTGCTGATTTTCATCAACATGAAAGTTATCTTGCCGGCGCTGATGATGTTCCGGTACTAACAACAACCTCAGCACATTTGGCCAGGCAACTGCTGCATACCACTGGGGCCTGTGCATTTTTACCGGATGTGTGGGGGAAAGAGTACAGCGATCTGCTAGTCATCCCTGATACCGCTGTCGCATCCAGACCGCTGTATGCGGTATGGCTACAAAACAGCGATCAGCAGGCATATATCCGACAACTCATTAAGTCTCCGGTCAATATAAGAGCATAAAGCGTATAAATAACCATCGAATCGGACCAGCTTGCTGGTCCTTTTTTATGCTTTTAAGATGATTGCAGGGGTAACATGGCAGGAATTTTAGACAAAAAAAATCCTTTGCCGAAGCAAAGGATTGTTTTTATTTGGCAGGGGCGGAGAGATTCGAACTCGCGACACCCGGTTTTGGAGACCGGTGCTCTACCAACTGAGCTACGCCCCTAAATTATGCTTAACATTATGCCTGCTAAATTTAGCAGGCATAATTTTTAATAATTGGCGGAACGGACGGGGCTCGAACCCGCGACCCCCTGCGTGACAGGCAGGTATTCTAACCAACTGAACTACCGCTCCACCGGTCCTTACACTCACATCAGAAAACGTCTGATACAAGTTTGTTCCTGTTATTTTCCTTGTCAGGGGAAAAGGAACTAATTTGATGCCTGGCAGTTCCCTACTCTCGCATGGGGAGACCCCACACTACCATCGGCGCTACGGCGTTTCACTTCTGAGTTCGGCATGGGGTC
>NZ_JABANZ010000014.1:0-134198 GCF_013074405.1 Erwinia sp. JH02 | reverse complement strand
TTCCCGGCTTCGCGAGGCTGAGATAACTGATATCTGGTCCGGCAGCATCGGTCGACGTAATTATCCTTCGCGAATTATATTTAAACTCAAGCTAATCGGTTTCGAACAGGAAAGCGCCGATCTTGAGGACAATCTCTTTCTCTGAATGGTAATGCACTGTAAAAAGACTGTAGATACCAGAAAATAAAGGCCGCAGATGCGGCCTTTATTCTATTTGCTTACCGGAAACGTCACGGCGTAGGGGCGCAGTGTATCGTCAACGGCTGACACCAGCGCGGTCGCGACTTCGCTTAGCGTTGCCGTAGGACCGAGACGCGGATCGCTCACGGTATAGCAGTGTAGGGAGCAGATTTCTTCAGTAAAGCGGAAACCCATCCCCAGCGCGTTGTTCGGGTAAATGAAGGGTACGCCGTAGCCAGGATCGGGAGACAGCAGGTTACCGTTACAGTAAGGCAGCGCGAACTGACCGAAAACGTTTTCTGGCAGAGGACGGGTGTTTTCAGTGCGCAGCGTCATCAGAACGTGGCTGAATCCTGGATGCGATCCTTCGGCCTGCAGAATCTGTACGCGGGCGTAAACGCCTTCTGCACCGGCCTCGCTGAGCGCGTTGGCGGGTTGCAGACCCTGTGCGCTTCGCAGCTGGTTGATCTGCTGGTAGTAATCCTGACGCTGATACCACTGGCCCCAGAAGCGCGCAAATCCTGCCCAGAATGCTTCTATCGTGTGCTCGTCGCGGCCCGCAACTTCGCTGAACAGGGCAAGGTGCATTGATGTGCCGCCCGTAATCTGTATGCCTTTAGGCAGGCACTGGCTGGCGCGCATGCGGATGAACTGCGCATTTCGCAGCAGGATGCGGGTCAGATCGTCCTCGTTACTGATACTCAGCAGCTCCCGGTACACGGCTTCAAACTGCGGGGCCAGCGGTACGGCTGACCATACCGGAGTCAAAGTTCCGCCTAAATACTGCACGACGTCCAGGTCGAGTGAATTTACGAGAGGGCTCTTCAGGCAGAAGACGTGAAGCAGGCTGCTCATTGGCCCGTTGACCATCTCGCGCAGCAGCACTGACTGGTTCACCTTGCGCGCCTGTGAAACGTCTTTCAGCGCCTTGCTGACCGGGGCCAGGATCCCCTTGACGGAGACAGAGACCGTTTCTGGTGCGTCGTTCGAATCATTGTGCGTGGTTAAAGACATCGGGAGTACCTCGGTGGAGTATAGTTATTTTATCCGACATTAGCATTCAAATCGTCGTTGGTAATACAATAAGTCATATGGCTTACCTTTGGCAATAGCGTCAGTAAAATTCCTGATGGTATTTTTTCATTGTCAGTTTTTCCCCGCAGATCCGGAAAAGGATAGAACCGGATCTTTCACGCATGCGGGGCCGTTTTCCGGTCACACCACAATATATAGTGGTTCAGTCAGCTGATATAGGCACAAGACAGGGGATGCGTCAGGAAAAGCAGGGGTGACGGCGGCGCTTTCACAGCGGCAATGTGCGAGATACGCTTCCGGTTAGTTCCTTATCGGGAAGAAGTAGGATCATGCAGATGGGGTGATGCGGTAATTGCGGTGAGTTAATGTTAACAAGCATTCTAATTATTGATTGGCTGGCAACAAACCTATAAGGGAATGAGATGGGACGAGGAATGGCAGTGACGCTCGGAGGAAAGACGTTCTCCTCTAAAAAATCCGCGCGTGACCATTTCATGGACCAGCGTGAAAAAGTACAAGCCGGTGGCCCGGTAATTGAAGGGGAACTGTTCGTGCAGCTGAGTGATGTAGTGGTCAACTAAAACAGGCTGAGTGATGATGTCTGACAAGGATCAATCGAGTAATTTTGTGTATCAGATGAGCCAGCAAACTTTGAAGATGCCAGTATAAGGAGTGCTGTCATGGATAGGTGAGTAGGCTGGCAGCCAATTACCAATGGAAATGGGTCAATGTATAATGTGAGTCATAAGAAGTGGGCATAGCGGGAAATATATGCAGTCTGAAAGCTCTTAGCGTACGTTCCGTTGGCCCTCATACCCCTGATAGTGACGATACCTGCATCACGATGAAGACAAGCACATCCCTCAATCATGATGTGATGAAATTCCTGATTTCAGGGTTTTCTGCAATAACTCAACGATTTTCATCTACTTCATTCCTTTGTTTTACATGATCAGAAAAAGTATCGACTTGGGTTCTCACCCAACACACTTTTGAAGACCGTCGAGAAAGCGCCAGGGCTGCTATATCCAAGCTCCAGGGCAACGCGCGTGATGGACTCCCCGTTCCCTAAACGAACCACAGCAGCCAGAAGACAAGCCTGCTGTCGCCACTCGATGAAACTTATTCCCGTATGCAGGCGGAACTGCCGCGTGAATGTACGCCGACTCATACCAGAGCATTCTGCCATATCGTCAATCCCCATTTCCAAAGAAGGTGCATTCAAAAACACATTGCACGCACGGGCAAGACGCGGTTCATCAGGCATAGGAGCGTTAAGCGATAACGGGGGTAGTCTGGCGATCTCATGGAGCAGCAGCCCCAACAGGTAACCATCACGCCCGCTGGCAGGAAAGAGAGCCGGTACGTCAACAGCGTTTTCAAGAAGTTGCCTGACCAGTGGAGATACACCAAAAACCTGGCAATGAAGGGGAAAGCCCAGGCGTTGCGCAGCGTCCGGACGAATATAGGTATTCAACATAGTCACAGACCCGCGCATGTGCATGGCATGGGGCATACCCGCAGGCACCCAGATTGCTCTGAGTGGTGGGACGGCCCAGTTACCCCGTTCAGTTTCGACGGTGATGACACCGCAGGCAGCATAAGCGAACTGTCCCCTCAGATGGCTATGCCTGGGGAACAGTTCGCCATCAGCGTAGTCCTTCTTCGTCACCACCAGATCGAGAGGCGTGTCTTCGTATACATCACAGGGATCGGTTTGCATGGCCCAATTTTAATCATAATTGACCTAAAAAAGAAAGCAGGCCACACCGGTCGATGGCATCTTTGTCGGATATTAAAGGAAGTCTTTCATAATTCGAGAATAAGGGTCGCCAGTCATGCACAGAAAACACATTATCCTTGCCATATTGGTCACGGCAATATGGGGGATCAACTTCCCAATAACCAAACTTGGGCTGGCCAGAATTGATCCGTTGCTTTTGACCGCTATACGATTTGCATTTACCGCCTTTCCGCTGGTGTTTTTTATTAAACGCCCCCAGGTCGCACTGCGCTGGCTGGTTGCATATGGATTGATCTTCGGCGCAGCAATGTGGGCATTGATCAATCTGGGTATTTCAATGGGGGTGCCGCCCGGTAGTGCAGCTCTGCTAATACAATTTAGCGCGTTTTTTACACTTGGCTGGGGTGTGTTGTTGTTTCGTGAAAGTCTGACATGGCCACAACTGATCGGCCTTTTTTTGGCTGCAATCGGGTTGGTCTGCATACTGATGGAAAGCCCGGGAAAATCCACGACAATCGGTTTTATTCTGGTGATGATCAGTGCGGTAGCCTGGAGTGTCGGCAATATCATCATCAAGCTATCCAAAGTCAAAGAGATATTCGCTTTCGTTGTATGGGCAAGCATTTTTTCCCCCATCCCTCTCCTGGTGATGACATGGTGGTGGAACGGGACCGCCCCGTTCTACGCTCTCTTGCCTGCTATGCGTAGCGTGGAAGTCTTTTCTCTGACATTCCAGGTGTATGCAGCCACCCATTTCTGCTATTGGGGATGGAATCTGCTGCTGCGTGAATATCCGGCATCCCGAGTGGCGCCGTTGTCACTGCTGATCCCTGTATTTGGAACAATTAGCTCTGTTTTCATCATCCATCAAAAACCGGGTGCCTGGGGCTGGGCTTCCATAGCAATAATTTTGCTTGCGCTCATTGTTGGGATGAGGCGAGGCAAAGCAGTGGTTGTGAAAAAAGGCATGGCGCATAGGACAAAGAAACACGCCTCCCTTTAAGTTTTAAATTATTAGATCAGATGGCAGTTTACACCCGCTGGTACGGGTAACTCGGCCTCCTGATATGAAGATACACTCACAGTAACTATATTTATAGCGCGCTATATACTTGCGAGCTATATAAATGTAACCTGATTAATTACTCCCTGTGCGCAACTAAACGGTGCGCACATGAGTTGCCACCCTTTGAAGCCGGTACGCTGCTATGAACCTTTTTAAATTCTTTAACAGGCTGTTCTCGCGGCCGTCATGGGAACGAAGCACACTTTCATCGCTTGCCAACGCCATCGCCATGATTGAGTTCACCCCTGAAGGTAAGGTGATAACAGCAAATACCCTGTTTCTCGAAAAGATGGGTTACTCACTGAACGATGTGGCTGGCATGCATCATCGTATTTTTTGTGCCCAATCAACATTGCTTTCTCCTGACTATGACCGGTTCTGGAAACGCCTTGCTGCAGGTGAGAGCTTCAGCGATAAGTTCCTCAGACTGACGAAGAGCGGTCAGCCGGTCTGGCTTGAAGCTCATTATGTTCCTGTCCTCAACGACCGGGGGAAAACGATAAAAATAGTCAAGCTCGCATCTGATATTACCCAACGGATTGCCGATGCCCAGGAGCAACGTGCAATGACAAACGCCATACAACGTTCTATGGCGGTCATTGCTTTTGACCTGGAGGGCAACGTTAAAAGAGTCAACGGCAATTTCCTTAAAACCATGGGCTACAGCGCTGGCGAGGTTATTGGTAAGCATCACAGTATCTTCTGCTTACCAGAGGTTAAGCACAGCCGTGAGTATGAGGCGTTCTGGAAGCAGCTGCGCGCAGGAAATTTTGTTTCAGGACAGTTCCAGCGTACGGACAAGCAAGGACGTAACGTATGGCTGCGGGCGACCTATAATCCAGTATTTGATGAAGAAAAAAATCTGAATGAAATTGTCAAATTTGCGACCGACGTCACCCCTCAGGTCCTTAAACAGCTACAGGAGAGAGAGGCCGCAAATCATGCCTATAACGCCGCACAGGAAAGCAGTAAAAACACACTGGCAGGCGTCGATATTATAGAAAAAACATCGGGCAAGGTGAATATCATAGTGGCAGGACTCAACAGCGTATCTGAGAACATTTCCTGTCTTAATAGCGAATCATCCCGCATCGGGAATTTGATTAAGACGATCAGCTGGATATCTGAACAGACGAATCTTCTGGCACTGAATGCTGCTGTAGAGGCCGCCAGAGCCGGAGAGCATGGGCGCAGTTTTGCTGTGGTGGCGAATGAAGTCCGCTTGCTGGCCGCTAACATTAATAAAGCCAGCCTGGAGATAGCCAGCGTGCTTGAGACAAATCAGGCAATAGCCGTGCAGGCACAGAATAATATTATCAAAAACCTTGTCAGTGCCAACGAGGGACTTTCGCTGGTGCAGGAGGCTGGGGGGATTATCGTTCAGATTCAGGAGAATTCTGCCAGGGTAGTCAGCGCAATTGATGACGTTTCACAGCACCTTTCAGGCAAGTAGGGGCGCTGTGGAATAAATCTAACGCTGATCTTTAGCTTTTCAACCGCCCTACCCGCTGCGGCCAGGGATCGATAAATTCTCCCCCGGACTGCCACCAGTCAATTTCCTCTTCCGTCAGAAAACAACGTCGCAGCGCCTGGCAAAAATCATCCAGCTGATGGCGCTGCCCGATCACCGTCAGGCTGCAACGACGGTCGCCAAAACGCCCGGGCATCGCTTCCAGCTGCTGTTGTAAAATATGGCGCTCCTCGTCATTCAGACGATTGTCTTTATGTGCCAGCACGCCGGCTTTCCAGTAGCTGATAAACTCCAGGCTGATACTGCCAGAGGCCTGATTCCACAGCAGCGCGAGATCGTCACGGCCGGGCAGCCAGAAAAAGCCTTTACTACGATGAATGCCCTCACCCAGATGCTGCTGCCAGGTATCCCACAGGCGCTGCGGGTGGAAAGGACGTTCGTCGTGGATCACCCGCGATTCAATATCGTACGGCTGGTGGTCTGCCGGATGCTCAATCGCCACTTCCAGCTCCTCAATCAGTGTGGCGACCCGCTGAAAATCGTAGTCGGGCATCGCCAGCACATCGTCCAGCTCAATGTTGCCCCAGGGAAGGGCCACAATGGCCACACCGGGATTGATTGTATGGAGCGTGCGGGCAATATTCATCACGCTGTCGGTGGGCAGACGGTCGACTTTGGTCAGCAATAACTGGCTGCAAAACAGCAGCTGTTCGGCCAACAGATCCTCAACCCCCCGGCGCTGCTGACGGACATTCTCCTGCCAGCGGGGAAGCAATGTGCTGCCCGCCGCATAATCATTTTCCAGCATCACGGCATCCATCAGGGAGAACAGCCCCTGCAACCTGACATGAGGATGGTGGCGCAACAGCTTAATCAGCGGCAGCGGGTGGCTGCTGCCTGAGGTCTCCAGAAAGAGATGGTCCGGCCGGTTCTGTGCAATCAGCTCATCCAGCGCGGTGGCCAGTTTTGCTATGCCGCCGGGGCTGCTGATGCTGTCGGCCGACACGGTGATGAAATTGTGTTTTTCACGTCCGACAATTTCCGTATTGGCAATCAGCACACCGTCGATATCCAGCTCGCTCATATCATTGACGATCACACTGACCAACAGATGCTGCCGGTGCGCCTGCAACAGCAGGCTTTTCAGCAGGGTGGTTTTTCCTGCGCCGAGGAATCCATTGAGGATGGTTAAGGGTATGCGCTGCATCGGCCGTGTGATCCTGAATATGACGAGTGAGATAATTTGTATGTTATATCATAACAATTTAAATAGCAGCATCATAAGCAGAGTATCCCGATGGCGTGGCAATAAAAAAGGCGCCGGGATCGGCGCCTTCAGCGAGGGTTCAGTCATTACCCAAGATATTCAATAATCGACAGCCCGCCGTTATAATCGGTACTGTAGATAACCCCCTGAGCATCAACAAAAACGTCGCAGGACTGAATCACCTGCGGACGGCCGGGACGGGTATCCATCATCCGATCCGGTGCAGCAGGCACCAGCGCACCGGTTTCCACCGGGCGGTAAGGGTTGCTGATATCGAAGGCCCGGACACCAGCATTCTGCCAGGTGGCAAAAATCAGAGTCGAACTGATAAAGCTGCCGGGACGGTTCTCATGCAGATTATGCGGGCCAAAATGCGCCCCTTTTGCCACATAGTCCCGTTCGTCAGGCTGCGGGAAGGTAGAGATGCTGACCGGATTGGCTTTATCGCGAATATCAAACAGCCAGATGTGCTTTTCACCATCCTCCTGATTGTCCAGTACCGCCTCATCCAGCACCACCAGCAGATCCCGGTCCGGCAGCGGCAGCGCGGTATGCGTCCCGCCCCCAAACGGCGGGCTCCAGTTACGGTGACTGATCAGCTTAGGTTCTGACCGGTCACTGATATCCAGCAGCGTCAGCCCGCCGTCACGCCAGCTGCCGTAGGCCACATCCCCGCTGATGATGGCATGGTGCAGGGCGTAGCGCCTGCCCTCTTCCCAGTCCGGCGTTTCTCCGGCAGCCGTGTTCATGCCCGGCAACCACCAGCGCCCGGCCACTTCCGGTTTACGCGGATCGGCCAGATCAATAGTCAGGAAAATATAGTCACTGAAGCCGTCAATCAGCGCCGAGACATAGGCCCAGCGGCCACCCACGTACCAGATACGGTGAATACCGATGCCGTTAAGGGAGAGGAAACTGATCTCACGGGGTTTGTCAGGGGTGGAGATATCGAAAATGCGCAGCCCGGCACTCCAGCCTTTGTCCTTCACATCGCTGACCGTTTCACCAACCGAACGGGTGTAGTACACCTTTTCATCGGCAAAACGGACGTCAGCAAACAGATCGCGGGCGTTAATCACCAATAACAGGTCGTCATGAGCCTGAAGATGCACATTCCATGTGCCTGGTGGCGCGGGAATATACGCTACCGTACGGGGATTTTTGGCATCACGGACATCAACCACCGAGAAACCCTGTGACACCATATGGCCGATATAGGCATAGCCACGATGGACCATCAGTTGGACACCATCAGGACGTCCACCCTGATCGCTGTGGCCGATCAGTCGCATATTGCGGCTGTATTCCGGCACGGGAAGCGCGTTACTCATCTGCCACTCCTTATTTTTTGTACTTCGCTTCCAGCGTGGCGAACCACGGCGCGATAAAATCTTCCGTCTGGCCCCAGCCCGGGATCACCTTGCTCAGACCCGCCACATTTACCGGACCTGGCTGGCTGACCAGCAGCGCCTGTGGGATCACAGTGGCTTTGAAGTCATAGGTCGCAGGTGTCACTTCACCCGCCAGTTTGAGTGCGATCAGACGCACGTTTGTGGCGCCGATCAACTTGGGATCCACCGCCGCAGTGACTTTCCACGGGCTGCCGGCTTCACGCATCAGTTGCAAATCCTGATTAGAGACATCGATACTGTAAACTTTGATCTCGGTACGTCCGTTCTCTTTTAACGCTTTGACTGCACCCTGTGTGAAAGCATCCCAGGTTCCCCAGATCGCATCCACTTTCCCTTTGGGATATTTGGCCAGTAAGGCGCCCACTTTGTTAGCGGTATCGCCCTGTACATCGGACGAGACGGCACCCACTGACTCGAGCTCATGAATACCCGGGTTCGCCTGCAGCAACGCTTTATAGGCTGCCTGGCGACGTTCCATCGGCGGGAAGCCCGCCACCCACAGCTTGATAATGTTGGCTTTGCCGTTATGGTCCTTGATCAGCTGGCCAAAGGAGAGCGTGGTCAGCGAGGCATCGTCCTGCTGGGTTACGGTGGCACCCGGGATCTCGCCATCAACCGCCGTATCAAATACCGACACGGCAATACCGCTGTCGGCAATGCGTTTAATCAGGGCACTGGAATAAGGTGCGCGCCCCTGAGACAAAATAATACCGTCATATTTTTGGCTGATGGCCTGATTCACGAAGTCCTGAAAACGGGCATCGTCACCGTTACTTAAAAAGGTACTGACTTTAAACCCCAGCGCTTTCGCCTGCTGGGTTGCGCCCTGGACGAACTGAGTCGTGTTATCGTCCGACCCCAGATTGCGGATCACCGCAATACGTACCGGGCCATTATGGCTGGCAATTTTTTCAGGTACCGGAACCAGCGTGGCGGCGTGAACCGGTAAAACGCTGGCAACCCAGAGTGCCAGTAAAGGAATAAGTGGTTTCATGTAAAAATCCCTGTAGCGGAATAAGAAAAGTGACGTATCGTTTTTAGTGGCCGCAGTCGCTGACGGCCCGGCCTGTCACTTTTTCACAGCAGCCAACCCACTGACAAAGAAGTAAAAAGAATATAAAGCTATAAAAAAAGTATTAGCCTCACACCGGCCACAGCCCCAGGATAGTAAGAAACAAAGGACTTTTTATGAACAATACCGATATTCAGGTCGTGGTCGGCCCGGCCAATTACTATTCTCATCCTGGTGCGCTGCTGCGTCTGGACGATTTTTATCATCAGGAACAGCTTTCCCGCGCCGTCTGGATCTATGGTGAACGTGCCATTGCCGCGACACACCCCTTTTTACCCGAAAGTTTCTCTCTGCCGGGTGCACGTCACCTGCCGTTTGGCGGGCACTGTACCGATCCGGATCTCATCGCGCTGGCACAGGCTGCCGGTGAAGATCGCCAGGTGGTGATCGGTGTCGGTGGAGGTGCCCTGCTGGACACCGCCAAAGCGCTGGCCCGGCGGCTGGATGTGCCCTGTGTGGCCATTCCCACCATTGCCGCGACATGCGCGGCCTGGACGCCACTCTCTGTCTGGTACAACAGCGCCGGTCAGGCATCGCATTATGAAGTGTTCAACGATGCCAACCATCTGGTGCTGGTGGAACCTGAAATAGTGCTACGTGCTCCGGTGGAATATCTGCTGGCGGGGATCGGCGACACACTGGCGAAGTGGTATGAAGCGGTGGTACTGGCCCCGGAACCAGACGTTTTGCCGTTAACGGTGCGACTGGGGATCGATACGGCCGCTACGTTGCGTGATGTCCTGATAAACCAGAGTGCCGCAGCGCTGGAGGATCAGCGCAATGGCGTATTAAGCCAGAATTTTCGTGATGTCATCGATGCCATCATCGCTGGCGGTGGCATGGTCGGTGGACTGGGAGAGCGCTATACGCGCATTGCTGCGGCGCACGCAGTCCACAATGGTCTGACGATCCTGCCTCAGACTGTACGTTATCTGCACGGCACAAAAGTGGCCTACGGCATCCTGGTGCAGTGTGTACTGTTATCGCAGATCGATACCGCCCGACAGCTGATTGCCGCCTACCAGCAGTTTAATCTGCCCACCACACTGGCAGCGCTGGGTGTTGACATCAATAACCACACGGAGATTGACCAGGTGATTGCACACACACTGCGCCCGGCAGAGTCGATTCATGCCCTGCCCGTTCCGGTAACGGCTGAAAGCCTGCGCGCCGCATTTATCACGGTAGAAGCTCTCGGCCAGTAAACAAGTGTGAGCCACACGGCTGAAAAGCCTTATTATTCAATAAGGTTTTTTTCTTTCCACATCAGGAAGGTTCCCGTCAACGGCGAAAATACGCTTAATGTGGAGAAATTTTCTGTCACGTCCGGCAATGATGCCTGCCGTAATAGGGCCGGTTCACCAGATAACTGTTGGAGAGGGCAAATTCAACCCGGTAAAATTCATCCTTAGAATAGGATGAGGCACAACCTATGCATCCCTGAGGATCTTCAATAGCCTCAAACCGAACAATTTTTTCCTGCGGAATACCGACTCGCTGCAGACCAGAAGAGGAACGTTGAATGGAGTAAATATGAGGCAGTGAGGTTTCTTACGTGAGGAAATGCATCTACCGAATCTGTTTTCAAACGAAGCCCCACCGCTGGCTACGAAATTTTATCCACAGAAATGGGGGATAATACGGTGAGTAACTTCGTTTAACCCCTGCAAAACTTCCATCCTTAAAAAGGAAACAAACTGATTTTACTGAGGTTTTTTGGCACGTTCAGTCACTTCGCTCATCACTCGCTTATGGCTGATTTTATCACCGATAATCTTGTACCACCCCGCCAGTTTCCTGACGTCCGTCAGTGGAACTTTCTCGCTCTGATCGTACGTTGTCAGACGATTGCGGTATTGTTCCATGATAGTGATGCAACGCCGTGCCCAGTCACCTTCAAGCTCCGATCCCACCACTGCACGCGGGCGACGGGGAAATTTCGGCCGCAGCGGCTTACTGGCTTCCGGGGTGGATTCATCCACATAGGAAAATTTAATCGATACGACTGTACGACCTTTTTTGATCGGCTCCCAGATCACGGAAATATCCGTATTGGCATTGATTCGCGCCAGCGTCGGCTCAAGCAATTTCTGGCGGAAGTCGCGATAGTCCTCGTATTTCCCCTGTAATCCGGCCTTTTCCCGCATCCAGTCCAGTGCCAGCGTCACCTCAATCGCCTTACTGCTTTTTCGTCCATAGAGGTTTTTCGCTTTGATCAGCCAGCCGTAAAGCCGCACGGAAAATGACGTGTCGAGCTTGGCAATATTGGCAAAATTCAGCTTGGTAAAGGACTCTTTCAACTCATAGAGATAGGGAGCGACATCCTGCCCAAAGCGGAGAACGACAGCACTCTGCTCATCGCTGCTCACGTATTCAAGACGAGAAAACCACGATAGCTGAACGGTACGCATCTTGCCCGTTTTACGATCGGGCAGGTAGATGGTGACCGGTTTTTTCATCAGGCTCTCGGCCGCTTCCCGCAACTGGCGATGGCTGCTGGTTGGGTTAAGGCCGTAGATACGTTGATAATCATGAGGAAAAAGGCGGTACAGCGCATCGGGCTGGGGCTTCCTGCTGTCGATCTGTGCCAGTGCAAGGTTCAGCAAACGCATTTCATCAAGCGTGACGCTGTAAGCCCCTTCAAGGAGATCATTACCTTGCACAACGGTCAGTTTGTTCAGCTCCATGTAGCAGGATCCCTTTGTGGAATGTTCAGCAAAGTATTCCACACAAAAATTATTGAGGTAAAGTGAAAAATAACAGTTATTACCTATTTTAAATCAGTAAGTTAAACGGCGCACCGTCATATTCAAACATAAAATACTTCCACATATGCACTCGCATGGATCATTTACCCCCCCCAAAGGATCGTTCTTCATTCAGTTTCCAACAGAAAAAGACTCCACATTAGCCCCCCAACAGGAACAGAAAATCTTTCCACACAGGTAACTTCTCTTGTAGACAGACTCCGGATTCAGACGTTTTTTGCAGCATAGATGTTCCAAAGTATTTTTTATTATTAATTTTCATATGGTTATAGATAAAGCCATCATAAAATCTTTCCACATAAGACATTATCGCCCTTCCCTGCCGTTGATGTTAGTGATCTACTCAGCCGTGTAAACGGCCTTTTGCAGAAAATCACTCCACGTATCACAGGAAATCTTTCCACGTTTCATTCACCGATGTGCCGCTTGCGGCGAGCTGCATAAAATCTTTCCACATATATGAATAAAGTGACATGGTCACCTATCCGCTGAGCAACAGAAAATCATTCCACTTTTAGTTTTCAGAGGGCTGAACACCCGCAAACATAAAATTCTTCCACATAAGGGATGCTCAATCTGATGATCAGAAAATCCTTCCACGTATCCGGTAACGATGACGGTTAACTTATTGGCTGCACTGAATAATTATCTCATGCTGTCGCATTGTTGTCTGGCATCAGCATCTGCGTTAATGTGACACAGTCACTTTTTATGGCACGGGAACAGAAAATTTATCCACATATTAGCGGAAAGAAGGAGGATGAAAGCATGAGAGCCGAGGGATCGTCAGACAGGATCGGGGAAAGAGTTATCAACAGGAAATTTTTCCACATAATAATATTCTGATAAATCAGAAAGTTATCAACAGGAAAAAACTCTACATATAACAGGAAATCACTCCACATAGAGCATAAAATCACTCCACCTGGCGCAGGAAATCACTCCACATATTGCTCTGTAATCTGTTGATTATCAAAATGAAATTGGGCCCTAAAAGAGAAAGATCTAAACTATAAAAAGAAAAACAAACACTATGGGATCTTTTTTTGAAGCAGGATCCTTTCAGGCGATCCGTTTTACTATCGGTAATCGTAGCCAGAAAGGATCGTTTGCATGATCAGGGGATGAGGATGTCTGCTATCTGGCTTCGTTCTCAGGCAGCCAGCCCTCAATAAGCTCAGTCAGGACATCTTTCATTTCACGCCCCTGCAGGAAACAGGCTGTTTTGAAGCGACGGTGCAACTCTTCATCGATGTTCGTCTGCAGTTTTTTCACTGTTCCGCCGACAGGTTTGCTGACAGCATCCAGTGCAGGCGCCAGCTGACGGTGCTGTCCGAGTTTCATTTTCATGCCAGTAACTCCAGGATCTCATTCGTCATCACTTCAATCTCCCCTTTCGCATTGCCGTCGGTGGTATCAAATACGGTCCCGCCATCCAGCATCGTGCGGATATAAACCTGGCGCTGCGTTGTGGCTGTTCTGAGAGCTGGAACCCCTGTATCCTCGATCGACTCTTTCAGCACTTCCAGCATGCGTGTAGAGGCCACTTTTTTGGTGATCAGGAAGCGTGCTATCACCGGTTGCAGATTCTCCCTTGCCTCGACCACGGCCAGGATAGCGCCACAGGCGGCAAAATCGAGGGGGGAAGGTGTTACCGGGATCAGTACCAGGTCACTGACCATAACAGCTGCGGAGGAAATTGCAGTGATGGCGGCTGCACCATCGATAACGACGTAGTCGTAATCCTTCAGCTGCTTACGGACGGTATAGACTTCTTTTTCTGAGGCGGCTTCTGCAAGATCAAATTTGCATTTTGTTTCGTCGTACCAGTTGCTGATGCTGCCCTGAGGATCGGTATCGACCATGACAACACGGTGCCCTTTGCGCGCAAGACACGTGGCAATATTGATGGACGTTGTGGTCTTCCCTACCCCGCCCTTCCCGTTCAGGAAAGAGATGATTTTTGTCGCCATGACGCACTCCTGCAGGTTTCAGGCTGGAATCTCAGGATTATGTAATCCCAGGATTCTATGATATTAAAATCTTAGGATTCTGAGATGCCAGAATATCGTAATAACCAGTTGTAAACAATATCCTGACATTCGATAATCATGTAATCATGTAATCATGTAATCATGTAATCATGTAATCATGTAATCATGTAATCATAGGGTTATATGCTGGCATTATCCATCGGGCTTGTAGGCTATGACGTCAGCCTGAACGGCTAATCATCTGTAATGATGACTGCGTGCATCATTATCTCAGCGATAAATTTTTCCCCTGAGTGCTTTTTCTTTATTATCGCTCTTAATGTGAAGCCTTATGGGAATCGCGCTTCTCGGTTTCACCGTGAGGAGTTTGACAGTACTGCGAACGAACCACTTAACGGAATTAAAGGCTGTAACACGCAGTGTGTGAATCATAGGATTTCAGGATTATGGAATCCCAGGATGATGTGATTAGCTCACCTTGAGATGGATAGTTTTATGTTTCCCCTGCCCTGATATCCGTTCAAAATAATCCTGTAATCCTGTAATCCTGTAATCCTGTAATCCTGTAATCCTGTAATCCTGTAATCATTTCGTTGACATCATTACTCTGCCTTGGTTGAGGATGCTGAGATGCTGAGATGCTGAGATGCTGAGATGCTGAGATGCTGAGATGCTGAGATGCTGAGATGCTGAGATGCTGGTAATACCCAGCGTGCCCGGAAAAAATCTGCCTGAATCCCTGAATCCCTGAATCCCTGAATCCCTGAATCCCTGAATCCCTGAATCCCTGAATCCCTGAATCCCTGAATCCCTGAATCCTGTCGTTATCAGACGTCACAATACGTGCATTGCAGGTTATGTTGATTTCAATGATAAAGGGGGAGGCAAAAAAGAGTCAGGGCAGGGGGAGGGGAAGATGAAGAAACCAGCCAGCACTGCTCCCTGTCAGATAACAGGAAGCAATGTCTGGCCGGGTTCAGTCAGCGGATTATTCGCACAGCTCGTTCCAGTAACTGAAGCGGATATGCCGTTTCAGTGTGAAAAAAAAAGCCGGTTGCATACTGTCCTCCTCGGTTAACGGCGGGCACTGTCACGACGTGGACGAACCGCCACATCGGTAATCTGCGTATCCTCAGTAGCATTCACCACCAGTCGCACTGCGGCAGCCACTGATTCTGGCGTGCTGTAGGCGAGTGGGTCGATGGCAGCGAAGTCGCCGGCACGTTCGCGGCTGGTGCGATTCATCGGGGTATCCGTTGGGCCCGGAGAAACCGTTGAGACCCGAACGCCGTATTGACTCTCTTCCGTGCGCAGCGCATGAGCCAGCGCATTGAGAGCAAATTTACTGGCGGAATAGACGGCATGTCCGGCAAGTGCCAGCGTGCCTGAACCGGAATTAATGAAGATAACCTGGCCCTGCTGCTGACGCAGGGCAGGTAATGCCAGGCGTGTCAGCTCGGCTGGCGCAAAAAGGTTGATGGCGAACTGTTTCTGCCACAATGCAGGGGTTGCCTGTTCAACGGTGAGCCGTTCGGAAATCGCGGCTGAGTGTATCAGGATATCCAACGCGGGCAGGCGAGAAACAAATTTTTGGACTGCCTCGTTATCCAGCAAATCCAGACTGACCGCTTCCACGTGTTCATACTGTTCCAGTGCGGCCAGTGCAGAGGCTGAACGGCCAACCGCATACACCAGATGACTCACCGCCAGTTCTCTGACTATCGCCAGCCCTATACCACTGGTGCCGCCAGTCACGACAGCAACAGGACGCTGAAGGGGTTGATTCACAGGTTTCTCCTCTTGATGGAATCCTCCGACGTTACCACCCATGCAAAATACAGACGAACGACATATTCTGCTTAGCATTACCAGCGGGCGGCATTACTCCTGGTAGCCATTAATGAGGAAAGGCGGCCAGCAGGGCATCAATGGCGTAGCGCAGTCGCTGTGGCATCGCCGGCGTTTTCAGCCATACCGCATAGATCGGCAGGCTGCTGCCCCGGCTCTGCGGCAGGATCTCAACCAGCCGCCCGTCGCGTATATCGTCATTCACCAGCCAGTGCGGCAATTGGGCAATACCCTGTCCTGCTTTACAGGCAGCATACACGGCACTCATGGTACTGAGACGCAGCCGTTCAGCGGGCGGCCAGTGCAGTAGTTCATCTTGCTGATTCTTCAGTAACCACGGCTGAGAACGCTCCTGTTCGAGTAGCGTCAGGTGCGGGTAAGCGCTGAGGTCATCCAGATTGTTTATCTGCGGAACCTGACCTACCAGAGCCGGAGAGGCGCACAGTAGCAACGGCTGTGACCCCAGATGACGCGCCGTCAAATCGGCATGCCGGCCCGGATCGCCAATACGGATCGCCAGGTCGACGCCTTCAGCCGCGAGGTCAATACGTTGGGTGGAGAACTGCATATCCAGTGCCAGTGAATTCCAGCGCTGTGTCAGCGGCAACAACACAGGTAGCACCCATTTCTCACCAAACAGGGGAGGGGCACTCACCCGCAACCGCCCGGTCGGTTCACGGGCATGCAGTGCCAGGCGATTCTCTGCCGCATCGAGGCTGGACAAAATCTGCAGACAGTCTTCATAGAAACGCTGACCTTCGCTGGTGAGGGAAAGTGAACGCGTAGTGCGCTGAAACAGTTTGACCTGTAAACGGGATTCCAGCCGGGCGACAGCCTTACCGACGGTAGAACGGGACTGGCCAAGCTGTTCAGCCGCCAGGCTGAAGCCACCCGCCTGGGCGGCCTGAACGAAGGCACGGATACTGTTAAGTCTGTCGCTGTTAATCATACGCACACCTGACTGGCGATATTAATTCGTCAGTATGGCGAAATAATCGCGTAAATGAAGACATTAAATCGTGTCACGCTGGTGGCATTCTGATTTGAGGCATCTTTTGCTATGACAAACCCGTCACAGTTGTTCCGTTTACAGGCCGGTATCTGCCTGGCCAGTTTTCTCGGTTGCATTGATTTCACCATCGTCAACACCGCGCTGCCTGCGCTGCAGCGGCAGTTTTCCGTGGGTGTGGATGCAGTCCAGTGGGCGATGACCCTGTTTGTCATGGCGCTCTGTTGCTGCATGGTTCTCACCGCCCGCCTCGCCGAGCATTTCGGACAGCGGCAGGTGCTGTATACCGGCATAATCGGATTTGGTCTGGCGTCGCTGGGTGCCGGACTGTCATCCGATCTGGCGATACTTAATCTCTTTCGTCTGTTGCAGGGGGCAGGCTGTGCCGTGCTGTATACCGCGACAGCCGCGATCCTGGTGGAGGTGATGCCGGCATCACAGCGGGGCAGGGCGCTGGGACTGCTGTTTGCGGCCAACGGCGTGGGCCTCGCGCTGGGGCCGGTGGCAGGAGGGCTGCTGGTCAGTCAGTTTGGCTGGCGTTCCATCTTTCTGTTGAATGTGCCCTTTATTCTGCTCAGCTTTGCGCTTTGCGTCGGCAATATCCCGGGGCATTCCGTGCGTCGTCACCTGCGGCTGGATTACCCCGGCTGGTTGCTGATGGTAAGTGGACTGGTGCCGTTGCTGCTCTGGGCAAGTTTTGTCGCGCGCTGGGGCTGGCTGAGTCTGCCTTCACTGGTGACGCTGGGCATCGCCATCCTGTTGCTGGCCGCTTTTGTGCGGGTGGAACGGCGCACGCAACAGCCGCTGATCGATTTCAGCGTGCTGCGGGAGAAGACATTTCGCCGGGCTTGTGGATTATCCGTATTGCTGGCGATTTTTTACTGTGTGGCATTTATGTTGATGCCATTCAGGCTGATTGAGCTTTATGCATTAAATGACGCGCAGCTTGGTCTGATGCTGTTGCCAGTTACGCTGGTGATGGCGCTGGTTTCTCCGCTGGCAGGCAGGCTGGGCGATCGCCTCGGGCCCTGGCCGATTATGGCAAGCGGATTCACGCTGCTGGCGGCATCCGCACTGTTGCAGAGCACTTTCAGCAGCACGCAGTCGGTGTATTGGGTGATAACGGCTTTTGTTCTGATGGGTATGGGATGGGGCGCGATCCTTGGGCCTTCTGTTGCCGCTGCACTGGGCGCATTGCCACCGTCACAGCACGGGCAGGGGATCGGGATCTCATGGACGCTGCATAACCTGGGGGGGGCGCTGGGCCTCGCAGTGGCGACGCGTCTGTATCAGACGGGCGGGGCGGTTCAGGGCTATCAATGGGTCATGTGGCTGCTGGCGGTACTGTCTGTGATGGGGATGATAACGGCGGCAATCTCAATACGCCGCGCCAGCCCTGCATCCGCTGGCGCGGGGGGATAGTTAACCCGTGACGGTTTTTGCCGCAAAACGCTTACGCAGTTTTTGTAGCTTAGGTGGGATCACCGCCAGGCAGTAACGATTTTCCTGGCCTTCACCTGCCCAGTAATCCTGGTGATAGTCTTCGGCCGGATACCAGGTGGCATCGGCTTCGATGGTGGTTACCACCGGATCAGTGTGCTCAGCCTGCGCACGAGCGATGGCCGCTTTGGCTTCTTCTGCCTGGCTGGCGCTGTTCGGGAAAATAGCCGAACGGTACTGGGTACCTATATCGTTGCCCTGGCGGTTCAACTGAGTGGGATCGTGCGTGGCGAAGCTGATATCCAGCAGGTCGCCATAGCTGACTTTTTCCGGGTCAAAGGCAATGCGGATCGCTTCCGCATGTCCGGTATCGCCATTGCAGACCAGTTTATATGTCGGATTCTCGGTATGACCGCCAATGTAACCGCTCTCCAGTGACTCCACGCCGTTAATCTGTTTAAACACCGCTTCGGTACACCAGAAGCAGCCTCCGGCGAGGGTTGCGTATTCTGTCGCCATCTGTCACTCCTTCAGGAACATTCCTGCTGTTGGGCTGTTGATATAAGAATCACCTTAGCGTGTTACCTCGCAAGGTCAATGCGTTTTTCGCTCAGGCCGCACAGTCGCTGATATCGCGATCAACCCAGGTCATCCCCCAAGGGGTAGAAACAGGATGTTATGAAAAAGATACTGTTCATAACGTTTTTCCTTAGTTTATTTTGGAATGTCCTATAACCGTTGGTTATTGGCTGGCGGCGTTCTAAGCGAAGAAAATAACACTAACTTATAACGTATTGATTTATGTCAATACCTTATTAAAAAAGGTGTCTTTTGAACATGTCGCTTACCCCGCTGCTGGCGCAGACCATTTTCAGCCTCCATCCTGGCGAACCTGAACGTAGCAATGCCCGTGACGGGGTAACGGATTATTTCGCCTGTCTGTTTCCTGTACTGCATGGCAGCGTTATCGACAGCGGACTGGATGCGATCTTCCGCGTTTACCCGGCTGAGCATTCCGTCGAGAATCTTGCCTTACAGCTCGGCTATATGAGCCACTCGCTGGATTTCGATGATTATCATGCGAACTTTCGCGGTCATCCCACCACGGTCGTGCTCTCCACGCTGCTGGCACTGAGCAAAGAGAGAGGAACGGTCAGCGCAGACGGGTTCCTCGATGCCTATATTGTCGGCGTTGAGCTGGCTGGCCGCCTGGGAAAAGCCATCGGTACGCGTCACTATTCCGCAGGATTCCACAGCACCGCCACCCTGGGCACGATTGCCGCTGCGGGAGCTGCCTGCCGTCTGCTGGCGCTCAGCCAGGAAGAAACCCAGGTTGCCCTCGGTCTGGCGGCAACGCAGGCATCGGGGCTGCGCAGCCAGTTCGGTTCAGCCGCCAAACCCCTGCACGCCGGGCTGGCCGCACGCAGTGCCGTTAACAGCGCACTGCTGGCGCAGGCCGGGTTCCGTGCGCAGAGCAACGGTGTACTGGAAAGCTTCCTGCAGGCGCTGGGTTTTGGTGTGGAACAACCGCAGGCCTTGCTCAGCGGCTGGGGTCAGCCGTGGCGCATCGTGGAACCGGGTCTGGAGTTTAAACGTTATCCGACCTGCGGCGGCACTCACAGCGCCGCCGAAGCAGCGTTTGTCCTGCGCGAACAGCGGCTTGCTGCCGGGCAGGACGCCAGCCCGGACGACATCGAACGTATTGAGGTCAGTTTCCCGCCAGGCGCAGATACAGCCCCCAATATTATTGCGCCAAAAAACGGCGTGGAAGCGCGCTTCAGTCTTGAATACGTCATCGCCGATGCATTGATTAACGGCAGCGTAGCGCTGGAACACTACAGCGAAGCCCCGGTGAAATCGGCTATCGCGGCACTGGCCGCGCGGGTGACACGTCAGCCAGACCTGACGGCACCGGCCGATGAACTGGACCCGGATCGGCGTTTTCACCGCGTCACGCTGTGGTTGCGCGATGGCAGTACCCTGAGCCACTGCGTCACCCGTCGCACCACGGCCGCCGCTTATACCGATGTGCAGGCCAAATTAAAGCTCAGTCTTGCCGCACTGCCTGCACCCCAGGCGCAGAGCATCATTAACGATGCCCGTCTGCCGGATGCTGCTGCATTACACCGTCTTATTTTTCTGATTAGCCAATAACGAAAAGGATCTCCCATGTCTGTGCAAAAAACGTCGTCACGTCAGCTGCGCCTTGGTCTGTTTGTTCAGGCGCTGGGCCACCATGTGGGCGGCTGGCGTGCGGAAGGTGCCAGCGGTTCACCCACTGATGTTGACTGGTTTACCTGGATCGCCAAAAAGGGTGAAGAGGGTAAGTTTGATATGTTCTTCGTCGGCGATGCGCTGGCCACCAGCGTACATCGTCTGCCGTCTACCATGTCCCGTCTGGAACCTCTGACGCTGCTTTCTGCGCTGGCCGTGCAGACGCAACACATTGGCCTGGCAGCCACGGCTTCAACCACTTTTGACCAGCCGTTTCACCTCGCGCGTGCGCTCTCCTCGGTGGATCACATCAGCCGGGGTCGCGGCGCGTGGAACGTGGTGACCTCGTTTTCTATTGATGCTGCGCGTAACTTCAGCCGTGAAGATCTGCCATCCCATGCGGAACGCTATGATATGGCACGCGAATTTCTCGATGTCACTTTCAAGCTGTGGAACGGCTGGGAAGAGGGCGCTATCGTGCGTGAAAAAGAGAGCGGCCGTTACTCCGACGAAGCGAAAATCCATGCCGCTAATCACAACGGCAAGTACTTCCAGGTGCAGGGACCGCTGAATATTGCCCGTTCGCCGCAGGGGCGCCCGGTGATCATTGAGGCCGGTTCTTCCCCGGCAGGCCAGAAGCTGGCCGCGGAAACCGCCGAAGTGGTGTTTACTGCCGCCGCCTCGCTGGAAGAGGGCCAGGCTTTTTACCGCAGCCAGAAACAGTTTGTACGTGAGGCCGGGCGTCATCCTGACCATCTGCTGATCCTGCCGGGCGTGATGCCGATTGTGGGTCGTACCCGCGCAGAAGCGCAGGAAACCTGGAACCAGCTGAATGAGCTGGTCGACATCGATAACGGTATTGAGCAACTGTCAGCGCGCTTTGGTGTGGATATGACCGCTTACCCGCTGGACGGTCCGGTACCGGAAATTGGCGGTACGGAAGGGGGGCAGAGCCGTGTGAAGCTGCTGACTGAGCTGGCCGCACGCGAGAACCTGACTCTGCGCCAGCTGGCTGCCGTGGCCGCGGGCTCCCGTGGACACCGCGTGATCGTCGGAACGGCGCAGGATATCGCCGATGATTTCCAGCTGTGGCTGGAGCAGGAAGGGGCCGATGGCTTCAACATTATGCCTGCCGTGCTGCCAAACCAGCTGGAACTGTTTGTTGAGCTGGTGGTGCCTGAGTTACAGCGCCGTGGCCTGTTCCGTACCGAATACCAGTACCGCACCCTGCGTGAAAACCTCGGGTTGCCGCCGTTTGATGAAAATTTTGCCGCCGTCCCCGCGCTGGCGACTGAGAAGGAATAACTGATGAAACTTTCTGCCCTGACCGCTGCTCTGCTGGCCCTGGCGCCGCTCACTTCTGCACTGGCGGCTGACCAGGACGTGGCGTTTACCGCCAGCGTCAAACCGAAGGCTGATGCAACGTTACATGCCCAGCTGCCGGAAGATATCCTGAAAAAAGGGTATATCGTGGCGGGTACCAACCCGAATACGCCGCCCACCACCTTCTACCAGGCGGATAACAAGACCCTCGCGGGGCGCGAAATTGATATCGTCAGTGCGGTGGCCGATCGCTTGGGGATTGCCGTGCACTGGCGTGATACCGGCGGGTTCGACAATATCATTCCGGGTCTGAAATCCGGCCGTTACGATCTGGCCGCCTCGAATATTGATGCCAACAAAAAGCGTCTGCAGCAGGTGGATTTTGTCGGTTATTACAATGCATCGAAGCTGGCGCTGATCTCGCGTAAAGACGCTGAACTGGGGCCGTTCAACACCTTCGCTGAACTGTGCGGTAAAACCGTTGGCGCAGGGGCGGGCACTTCTCAGATCACCCGCCTGCAAACCGCCAGCGATGCCTGCATCGCCGATAAAAAACCAGCCATCACCATTCCTGTCTTCCCTGACCGTCCGGCTGGCGTACAGGCAGTGATGAGTGGCCGTGTACCGATGTTCTTCGGGCCGTATGAAGGCCTGCGTTATCAGGCCAGCCAGGTGAAAGCACTGGCGCTGGCGGGTGAGATCACTATCGAAGACACCATTGTGTCGATGGCGTTGCCGAAAGGCTCACCGCTGGAGAAGCCAATTCAGGCGGCGCTGAACTCGCTGATCAAAGATGGTACTTACCAGCAGATCCTCGATAAATGGGAAATCGGCTTCGGTGCGGTAAAAACCGCCGGTCTGAATGAAGAGATCGCGAAATGAGTCAGCGGCCTGACGACCCCGGCGCCGGGCTGCGTATTGTCGGGCATCGTCATTACGGGCGCTGGTTCAGCGCGCTGATCGTGCTGCTGCTGGTGGCGCTGATGGGCTCGTCTGTGGTCAGCAACCCGCGTTTTGAATGGGACGTGGTGGCGCAGAACCTGACGGAAGCGTCGATCCTCAATGGCGTGCTGATGACCCTCAAACTGACGGTGATCTCCGTGCTGTTCGGGTTTGCCGGGGGCACGCTGCTGGCGCTGATGCGTCTGTCGGCCAACCCGGTGCTGGTGGGTGTCAGCTGGGCGTATACCTGGTTTTTCCGCGCGGTACCGATGCTGGTGCAGCTGTTCCTCTGGTACAACATTGCCGCGCTGTATCCGAAGCTGACGCTTTCTCTGCCTTATGTCGGAACGTTGTGGAGCGCCAGTACCAACGAAGTCATCAGCCCGTTCAGTGCGGCGGTGATTGCGCTGGTGATGCACCAGTCGGCCTATGCCGCTGAAATCATCCGCGCCGGGATCCAGAGTGTTAATCCGGGCCAGCTGGAAGCCGCTAAAGCGCTGGGCTATCGTCCTGGCCAGATTTTTCGCCAGACCGTACTACCACAGGCGATGCGCACCATTTTGCCTCCGGCCGGTAATGAGGTGATCGGTCAGTTGAAAACCACGGCGGTGGTGTCGGTGATTGCGCTGCAGGATGTGCTCTATTCGGCGCAGATTATCTATCAGCGCACCTATGAAGTGATCCCGCTGCTGCTGGTGGCGACCGCCTGGTATCTGCTGATGACCTCGGTGTTGTCGGTGGGGCAGCATTATGTGGAAGTGTGGTTCAGCCGGGGGAATGCCCCGGTGAAAAAACGCTGGTTCCGCAAAGTTGCTGAACAACAGGAGGCGCAGTCATGAGTGAACCGATCCGCCTGCGCGGCATTCACAAACAGTTCTCCGGTAAAACAGTGCTGCGGGATATCAATATGGATATTGCTGCCGGATCGGTGACGGTGATCCTCGGGCCGTCCGGTTCGGGTAAATCCACGCTGTTGCGCTGCATTAACCATCTTGAGAAGCTGGATGCCGGGACCATTCATGTCGGTGAGTCGCTGGTGGGCTACCGGCGCCGCGGCCAGCATCTGGTCGAGTTACCGGAAAAGCATGTTGCCGTGCAACGTCAGCGCATTGGTATGGTGTTCCAGCAGTTCAACCTGTTCCCACACCGCACCGTATTGCAAAATATCAGCGATGCCCCGTTGCGTATCCGCCGCGAGAAACGCTCTGTGGTGGAAGCGCGTGCGCTGAAACTGCTGGAACAGGTCGGGCTGGCGCATCGTGCGCAGGCCTGGCCACGCGAGTTATCCGGCGGTCAGCAGCAGCGTGTGGCCATTGCCCGCGCGCTGGCGATGGAACCGGAAGTGATGCTGTTTGATGAACCGACCTCGGCGCTGGATCCTGAACTGGTGGGTGAGGTGCTGCAGGTGATGAAACAGCTCGCCCATTCCGGCATCACGATGGTGGTGGTGACCCATGAAATCGGCTTTGCCCGCGAAGTGGCCGACAATATCGTGTTTATGGATAACGGCCAGGTGGTGGAAAGCGGCGATGCCCGCACGCTTCTGGATAACCCGCAGCACCCGCGCCTGCGCGAGTTTCTGGCCAGCGTGTTGTAATGTCATTCTGCCTCCTCCCGGAGGCAGAAGTTTTGCCTGTGTTACCTAGCTTAACAACCCCGCTGCGACATTTACTGACAACCCGAGAATCGCCAGATTAAAGACAAACGAGATTACCGACTGGAGCAGGGCAATCTGGCGCATGTCGGTGGTGCCCGTTGCCACGTCGGCGGTTTGAGAAGCGACGGCGATGGTGAAAGAGAAATAGAGGAAATCCCAGTATCCCGGTTCGTCGGGCTTTTCCGGGAAGATCATCGGCGTGACGTCCGGCGTGCGGTGCAGATAGTGGTGATGGGCGTAATGCATGGCAAAGGCGGTGGGAAGCAGCGCCCAGGAGAGGATCAGCGTACTGGCCGTCAGCAGCAGATGGAGAATGCGCGGAGTTCCGCTGAGATCTTTCAGCGACGTCAGCTCCATCAGAATCGCCATGATGCTGATCAGACAGGCGAGCGTGACCAGACTCAGTACCAGCGTGGCACTTTCATCCTGGGTTCTGGCGATATGTGGAATATTTTTCGGCGCAGTGCGCAGCATCAGACTCCACAGGAAAAACAGATACAGCAAGGCCAGAACATTCCAGCCGATCAGCAGTCGTTGCAGGATGCCCAGTGAAGCCGGTAAGGCGACGAAACAGACCAGCCCGGCCACAATGGCTATCAGTAACCGGAGACGGGCGTGGAGGTAATGACGCAGGGAAAGGCGCATGGTGTCAGCTGTTTTCCAGACGAGAGGGTAACCTTAACTGTAACTGATAACGGCCTTGAGAGCCGTTCTTATCAGAACTGGAATCAGGTCCTGAACAACGGGGCTTTCGACATGACAAAAAAACAGCACATTATCCAATGACCAAAACTCAAATCTGTCGCGCTGTTGCCCGTTCAACCGCGATTGAAACAGGTGTGTCCGTGCAAAAAATCGAACAGCAGCTCAAACTCAGCCTGGCCCAGGCGAAAGCCGTTGGCCTGGTGCTCAATGCCACGGATGACGACTAAAAGATCCCCTCGGATTATCGCTTTTCTGCAGTTTCGCACGCCCCTTGACTGTTCATTCCAGTGGTAACGCCATGTCGGTGAGGACGTGAAGTCCACGGGTTCATCAGGCGACTCCAGCCGGAAAAATATCTCTGCTTTCGTGGTTTTATCCGCCACTACCTCACCCTTCTTATTTCATTTAGCTATAAGCCATGTCATTTCAATCGTTTCCAATAAATCCCGGCCTGATTACTATCGTTTGGCAATTAGTGCTACCAATAATGTACGCATAATAATCAGTTTAATTAATCAGCGTTTTTCGCTGGTACGACGGCAGAAAACAGGCATCAGATGATAGTTTTGCGCAACGTTTCAAAAATATTTAACGCCAAATCAGGCCCGGTGACCGCCGTTAATGATGTCAGCCTGCAGGTTGAACAGGGGCAGATTTACGGCATTATCGGCTACAGCGGGGCAGGAAAAAGTACCCTGATCCGTTTGCTTAACGGGCTGGAAAAACCGACTTCCGGCAGCGTGATTATCGCCGGGCAGGACATCGCGCTGGCCAGCGGTGAAGCCCTGCGTCAGGCCCGTCTGAAAATCAGCATGGTTTTCCAGCACTTCAACCTGCTGTGGTCACGCACCGTTAGCGAAAATATCGCCTTCTCCCTGCAAATTGCCGGGGCACCAAAAGCGGTGATCCAGCGCCGGGTGCAGGAACTGATCGCGCTGGTGGGGCTGACCGGTAAAGAGCAGGTTTATCCTGCGCAGCTCAGTGGCGGGCAGAAACAGCGTGTGGGTATTGCTCGTGCGCTGGCCAACAGCCCGGATGTGCTGCTGTGTGATGAAGCAACCTCTGCGCTCGATCCGCAAACTACCGATGCCATTCTCGATCTGCTGCTGGATATTAACCGTCAGTTGAAACTGACCATCGTACTGATCACCCATGAAATGCACGTGGTGCGCAAAATCTGTCACCACGTCGCAGTGATGGAAGACGGTAAAATCGTTGAAGAAGGTGAAGTGCTGTCGGTGTTTACCCATCCCCGGCAGCCGATTACCCGCATGTTTGTTAAGCAGACGGCGGAATACAGCAGTGCAGATACCCCGTTTAACCCGGAACTGATCAATGCGGCTGAGGGGGCGGTGCTCAGACTGACGTTTGTCGGCGCAAGCACCCGCCAGCCGATTGTCGGTGAGCTGACGCTGAAGTACGCCTTACCCTTCAATATTCTGCATGGAAAAATGACCCAGACCACTCACGGTACCTTTGGCGAACTCTGGTTGCAGGTCCCTGCTACGCCTGCCCAGCTGTCGAACATTCTCGACGATTTACATACTTATGCCATTACTACCGAGGTCGTCAGCCATGTTTGAGAATCTGTTCCCGCATTTGAAACTGGATCAGCTCTGGGCCGCCACCGGTGAGACGCTGTATATGACCGCGCTGTCCGGCGTGGCGACCTTTGTGTTCGGTATTGTGCTCGGCCTGGCGCTGTTCCTGACCGCCCGTGGCGGACTGTTCCAGAACCGCGCGATTTATTCGGTGATCTCGGTTCTGGTCAACGTATTCCGCTCCATTCCGTTCATCATTTTAATCGTGTTGTTGATTCCGTTTACCAAAACGCTGATCGGCACCATTCTCGGCGCGGATGCCGCGCTGCCTGCCCTGATCGTTGGCGCGGCGCCGTTCTATGCACGCCTGGTGGAAATTGGCCTGCGCGAGGTGGACAAAGGCGTGATTGAAGCCTCGCGTTCGATGGGCGCACGTCTCAGTACCCTGATTTTCCGCGTGCTGCTGCCGGAATCCTCTCCTGCACTGGTATCCGGTATCACGGTCACTCTCATTGCGCTGGTGAGCTACAGCGCGATGGCTGGCGTGATTGGTGCGGGTGGACTCGGTAATCTGGCGTATCTGGAAGGTTTTCAACGTAACCACGGCGATGTGACGCTGGTGGCGACGGCAATGATTCTGGTGATTGTCTTTATCATCCAGTTCTTAGGTGATGTGCTCACGGCACGGCTCGACAAACGTTAACTTTTTAGGAAAAACAAAATGAAAAAAACACTGACGCTGCTGGCTGCGGCCACTCTGGGCGCACTGAGTCTGAGTGCCTGGGCCGATACGCTGACCGTTGGCGCATCAAACGTCCCGCACGCTGAGATCCTTGAGCAGGCGAAACCGATTCTGGCGAAGCAGGGCATTGATCTGGAAATCAAACCATTCCAGGACTACATTCTGCCGAACACTGCGCTGGCCAGCCGGGATATCGATGCTAACTATTTCCAGCATATCCCTTACCTGAACAGCGTGCTGAAAGATCACGCCGGGGATAAAACTTACGATTTCGTCAGCGCTGGCGCTATCCACATTGAGCCAATTGGCATTTACTCGAAGAAGTACAAATCGCTGAAAGATCTGCCGCAGAACGGCAAAGTTATCATGCGTGATGCGGTGGCTGAAGAAGGCCGTATCCTGTCTATCTTCGAGAAAGCCGGTGTGATCAAACTGAAACCGGGCGTCAGTAAAATTGATGCGCGTATCAGTGATATCGTGGAAAACCCGAAACACCTGAAGTTCCTCGCCAATGTTGAAGGCGCACTGCTGCCGCAGATGTACAACAATGATGAAGGTGATGCGGTGGTGATCAACGCCAACTATGCGATTGATGCGGGTCTTGACCCGGTGAAAGGCCCGATTGCCGTTGAAAGCGGTGAGAATAACCCATATGCGAACATCATTACTGTGCACCGTGGTGATGAGAACAAGCCGGATGTGAAAGCGCTGGTGACCGTGCTGCATTCGAAAGCGATTCAGGACTGGATCCGTACCAAATACAAAGGCGCGGTGATCCCGGTTAACAACTGATATTGACAGAAGGCCGGGCAACCGGCCTTTTTTCCCTCTGACTATTCCCTGCTAAGCTTATATTTTTTAAGCATTCGTTTCCTCATTTCTGCAACGTTACACTGCCCGGATGTCAATATTTACCCGGGGCGACGATGATATCGGTTAGCGGATTAAACAAAACCTTTCAGCACTATCATGCACTTAATGATATTCATTTTACCGTTGAACGGGGTGAGGTGATTTCGATTATCGGTCCTTCCGGTTCCGGCAAATCCACCCTGTTACGCAGCCTTAATCTGCTGGTGAAACCCGACAGCGGGCAACTGACGATTGGCGATATGTCCGTTGATTCCCGTCGGCTCAGCCGCAGTGATACCCGCCTTTTTCGCCGGCAGAGCGCGATGGTGTTCCAGCATTACAACCTGTTCCGTAATAAAACGGCGTTAGAGAACATCACTGAAGTGCTGATCTACGGGCTCGGCTATTCGCGTGCGGATGCCGCAGAGCGTGGAATGGCACTGCTGACCAGCGTGGGGCTGGCGCACAAGGCCGCTGCTTATCCCGCAACGCTGTCCGGCGGTCAGCAGCAGCGGGTGGGCATTGCCCGTGCGCTGAGTCTGGAACCCGAAGTCTTACTGCTGGATGAACCCACCTCTTCGCTCGACCCGGAGTTACGCCGCGATATTCTTAACCTGATTGCTGCGCTGGCTGAACGGGATTTTACTATGCTGATTGTCACCCACGAGATGCATTTCGCCCGCGATATTTCCAGCCGCCTGTTCTTTATGGATCAGGGCCGGATTATTGAACAGGGCCCACCCGCCGAGCTGTTCGACATCACTACCGGCGGTCGCGCCCGGCATTTTCTTCATGATGTTGCCTGAACGCGACAGGGAGGTTATCGATGCATTTTGATGTGGCTTACATGCTGGGCATTATCCCCCAGATCCTTCAGTACCTGCCGGTCACACTGACCATTTCGCTGCTTTCCATTGTGCTGGCCACCGTGCTGGGACTGGGCGTGGCCTTGCTGTTGCGGGCAGCACGCCCGCTGGCGGCCTTTGCTCATGTGTATATCTCTTTCTTTCGCGGTACGCCGGTGCTGGTGCAACTGCTGATGATCTACTTTGGCTTGCCGCAGGTGTTTCCGTTAATGAACAACCTCGATGCTATTCACGCGGTGATCCTCGGCCTGAGCCTCAACAGTGCGGCCTATCTGGCGGAAGTGTTCCGAGCGGCAATTGATTCAGTGGACGAAGGACAGTGGGAAGCCTCACTGGCCTCCGGGCTGGGTCACATCCAGGCGGCGCGGCGTATTGTGCTGCCCCAGGCATGCCGCAATGCTATCCCCGGTGCGGGCAATATCTGGATTGGCCTGATCAAAAACTCCTCGCTGGCGTTCACACTGGGTGTCAGTGAGCTGCTGGCGGGGGGGAAGTTAATCGCTACAGAGTCACTGAAGTTTTTTGAAGCCTACTTCGCGGTGGGCCTGGTGTACTGGGCACTGACCATTGTGCTGAGTGCACTCCAGCGACAGCTGGAACGCTATATCGGCAAACCTTATAAAGTCTGATTAATCGGGAAAACAGAACAATGAAAGGGAAAAAAATAGCGCTGATGGCCTGCGTTTTGTCGCTGCTGAGCGGTTGCGACAAGCCATCTGACTCAGCAAGCGAACAGCCTGTTTTACGCGTGGGGGCCACGCCGGACGGTTACCCGCACTACTTTGTGCAGGACGGTGAAGTTCAGGGTTTTAGCGCGGATATTTTGCAGGCGGTGGCCGATAAAATTCACTATAAAGTGGAGTGGGTGACCTCTGACTGGGTCGGTGTGCTGGGATCGCTGGAAACCGGTAAGGTCGATACGGTCGGTAACTTTGCGGATACCCCGGAGCGCCGGAAAAAGTATGATTACAGCGTCCCGTATTACTACTCCGCTGCGGCACTGGCGGTCAGTGAAAATAACACCACGATCCATGGCCTGAGTGATATGAAAGGCAAAACTGTGGCGGCGGAACTCGGTTCTAACTATGCGAAGGTGCTGAAGGAGTTTGACCCGCAGAACCAGATTAAGCTGGTGACTTTTGAGGGGATGGACGTGATTGTCAGCAGCGTGGCGCAGGGCAAAGTGGATGCGTTTGTCTCCGGCCAGGTGATCCTGCTGGGGCAGATTAAGCGCAAACATTTGCCGCTGAAGGTGGTGGGAGAAACCTTTGGTGAGAAACAGGTGGCGCTGCCGTTCCGCAAAGATGAGCGGGGCAGCGCGCTGAAGGCTAAAGTGGACCAGGCGCTGGGCGAGCTGCGCGCAGACGGTACGCTGAAGAAAATTTCTGAGAAATGGTTCGACAGCGATCTCAGCGTCAGCCATCAGCCTGTAAAAGGATAACCCGCATGTCTCTGCATCTTGCCCTGTTTCTTGATGCCACCGGTTGTCACTATTCAGGATGGCGTATGCCGGGCGCGGAGCGGCCCAGCCCGACGGACTGGCATGTACTGAAATCACTGGCGTTAAAGGCGGAAGCGGCAAAGTTTGACCTGATTTTTATGGCCGACAAGCTGTCGATTGATGATGTGTATGGTGACAGTGTCACCGATGCCGTGCGCTATCGGGTGACCGAGCGACCGGAGCCGTTTACGGTGCTTTCCGCTCTGGGGGCGGTCACGGAGAAAATCGGGCTGGCCGGGACGATATCCAGCTCAGTGATCCAGCCGTTTGCCGCCGCGCGCACGCTGGCAACCCTTGATCACCTCACGGGGGGACGTGCCGGCTGGAATGTAGTGACCTCAACCAGCGATGCAGAAGCCGCAAACTACGGTCAGACACTGTTAAGCCACGATCAGCGTTATCAGAAAGCCGCTGCGTTTATTCAGGCGGTGCGTACCCTGTGGGACAGCTGGGCCGACGATGCCATCGTGGCGGATCGTGAAAGCGGAGTATATGCACGCGGCGAATGTATTCGCTATGCAGGCATTGAGACACCCTGGTTTACCAGCCGTGGGCCGCTGAATCTGTCACGCCCGCCACAGGGGCATCCGGTCACCTTCCAGGCGGGCGGTTCCGGACCGTTTATGGCGCTGGCAGCACGCGAAGCCGATGCCGTCTTTGCCGCTGAGAAACCGGATCTGGCCTCGGCCCAGGCGTATTACGCGCAGTTAAAGGCGCTGGTGGTGGCGCAGGGACGTGCGGCGGACAGCCTGAAGATCCTGCCGGGGTTGCAACCGGTGATTGGGCGTACGCAGAAAGAAGCCGATGAGTTACTCGCCGAGCTGACGCGTCTGCATCATCCGCTGGCAACGCTGACGCACCTGTCGAACACCATGAACTATGACTGGGCGCAGCACGATCTCGACGGCCCGATGCCGGACATTGCCGATACACTGGCACGACGTGAGCGTTTTGCGCCAATGCTGAATCAGGCACGTGCGCAGGGCATGACAGTGCGGCAGTTTACCCGCTGGATTGCCGGATCGGGGTTTACCGTTGCCGGTACAGCCTCTGCGCTGGCGGAGCGGATCGCGCTCTGGTATCAGCAACGGGCAGTCGATGGATTTGTGGTGATGCCGCCCTGGGTGCCGGGCGCGTCAGATGCCTTCTTCAACGAGGTGGTGCCGTTATTACAGGAAAGAGGCGTGTTCCGTGACGAGTATCAGTCAAATACGTTACGCGGGCATCTGGGGCTGGAACGTCCCACGCGCTGAAAATATCAGGCAAAAACGGAAGGGGGTGATCCCTTCCGCTTTCAGCAGCCCAGTTTACTTAACAGCGGCCACTGCAACATCAATGTATCAATCAACTGATCCAGTTCCGCGCGCGTCGCACCCTCACGCGCACGTACCGACATCCCCTGCAACAAACAGCAGAGATACGCCGCCAGCGCACTGACGCGGGTGTTCGGGTCAAGCTCTCCGGCCGCCTGCCGCGCCTGCAAAAACGCCAGCAGATGCTGTTCCTGATTGCTGTGCCGGTCGCGCAGCATTTCGGCCACTTCCGACGAATCCGCTGACAGGGTGCTGGAGGTGCAGATAAAGAAGCAGCCTCCGGGTTTTTTACCGTCGGTGAAACAGGCGGCCGTTGAACGGAAATAGTTCTCTATACCGCTCGCAACACAGCTTTCCGGGCAGCTCAGCGCCGCTTCACTCTGGCGGGCAAACTTCTCTGTATAGCGATCGACAGCGGCACGGAACATCCCTTCTTTATTGGTAAATTCCGCATACAGCGTTGGCGCTTTCGCACCCGTGGCTTCCACCAGATCTGCCAGTGACGTGCCTTCGTAGCCATGGCGCCAGAACAGTTCCAGCGCTTTATCCAGCGCGGCTTCCCGGTCAAACGTTTTTGGCCGTCCCCGGCCTTTTCTGATGCCTGCGTCCTGCTCAGTATTCATCATTCCTCACTTACGCAATCCCGCTCGGTCATTTAATTATCAATCAGTATAAAAACATTAAACCCCGCTGTCGAGCGGCGTTTACATGTGCTGTGATCTGGCGTTAAGAAGAAAAAAATATAACTTTATTGTAAATAAATTCAAGATGTTAGTTTTTAAATTAGCGATCGTTAATAAAACAATGTTGACGGAGATCACAAACAGGCATAACATTTACCTATCGATCGTTAATTAATAACGACGGCAACATCAAACAACCGAATTCAACTGAGAGTAAAATTATGAAAACCATCAAAATGACCCTGGCCGCTATCGCACTGACTTCCGTATCTTTCGCCGGTTTTGCCGCTGATCTCGTGAATGCCGATCCCGCTCAGCAACAGCAGGTAGGTGTCATTTCTGCCAGCGGCGCGTCTAACCTCTCTTCACTGGAATCCCAGCTGTCTGCAAAAGCGGACCAGGCGGGCGCGAAATCATTCCGAATCACTTCCACTGTTGGTGACAATAAACTGAACGGCACGGCGGTGATTTACCAGTAATAGCGATGACTATGAATGAGCATCAAGGGGATAGTATGAAACTTAGCAAATCCGCCCTTGTTGCCGTCATCCTGAGCACGATGTCTGGTGCCAGCCTGGCAGCACTTCCTGAAGGGCAAGTGAGTACGGTTCCACCTGCGGTGGCCACGACCTATGTTACCGGCAGCACCACGCTGGTATCCCTGGACGTTCAGCTCTCGGGAACGCCTGCCTTACCTGCGGCAAGACCGTTAGCGATAGCCCGGGTAACGGGTGCGAACAGTCTGTATGGCACCACCATCAGCTATCATTAAAATGTATTTCGAAAACCGCCGTTTATCCGGCGGTTTTTTTATGCGAAAAAAAAGCCACTACGCTACTATCGACACGGAAGCCAGCCATGTGAATCAGGAGAAGCAATGACCATTCTGGGATGGGTAAGTGAAAAGGACCGCCAGCAGTCTCTTTGTTATACGCCGTATCTATCCTCGACTCACTTCTACGAAAAACACCACTCCGCGCCGATTTATGCCACTCCGCAGGCCATCCTTGATGCGGTGGAACAGTATGATATGCGTAACGATCGGGTCGCTGATGCTCTGATGACGGTGCGGGAGCTACCGGGGAAAGTGCTGAGCCTGGGCAGGCAAATCAACCCACAGCCGGAATTTGGTTTGCACACATTTACGCTGTTGCAACGTCAGGATCAGCAGATGTCGTTTGGTCTGGCCGGGCGTTTCTGGCGGCCGGATATGGGGATTATTACGCTGGAGGATGCCGCTGACTTCGGACGGCTTCAGGATAAGGGGGTTGCCCGGCTGGTGCTGCATTTTCACCTGTTACCTGATGGAGAAGCGTGGCGGTTATGTACTGAAACCTTTATTGGCTGCCCGGATACCCGTACCCGCCTTAAACTGCTGCCTTACTGGTTGCTGATCCGTGCGGCCAGTGGACTGATACGTCGCCGGATGCTGGCTGCTATCCGGCGACAGGTTTCAGCGCCCGTGCGCTGAATCTCTTCAGATAAAGCGCGACAGGGTATAGCAGCGCTCAGCCTCCGGGGTGATGTCGGTCATGTGCATGGCACCATGGATCAGGCCATCGAGCCAGTGGAGGTTTACGTTCACACCTTCCGTGATAAGACGCCGGGCAAAGGCCTCGCCTTCATCCCTCAACGGATCGTATTCACACAGTAACAATGTTGTCGCTGGTAAGCCGCGTGCCGATGACAGGAGCAGGGGGGAAATCAGCGATGTTTCCGGCAGCGGCTGCTGGCCGAGATAATGCTGCCAGCAGAAAGCCATCATCTCTTTTGTCAGCCCGTAGCCCTGCCCACAGGTCTGATAAGAGGGTTGTGACAGGCTGGCATCCAGCGCCGGATAGAGCAACAGCTGATGATAAATGGCAGGACCTCCGCGGTCCCGAGCCATCAGACATACCGCTGCCGCCAGATTCCCCCCGGCACTGTCACCTCCCACGGCAATCCGCGTGCTGTCCAGATCCCAGTCTGTGTCATGGTCGCTGATCCAGCACAGCGCCTGCCAGAGATCGTTTAACGGCACGGGCCAGCGGTGTTCCGGTGCAAGCCGGTAGTCGACAGAAAATACCACGCACCCGGTGTTTTCTGCCAGCAGGCGGCAGGGCCGGTCCCACGCCGTGAGGCTGCCCAGGCACCATCCTCCCCCGTGAGCCCAGATCAGCGCCGGGCGTCCTGTCTGCTGTTCCAGCGCGCAGGGCACATAGACCCGTACGGTGATGGCGTGCCCGTCGCTCGCGGGAAAGGTGAAACTGTGCTGATAATGCCCATTGCGGGCTTCGCCCTGCTGCGTTATCAGACTGAGATCGGTCTGGTGGCGAAGTGCCGCCAGCGACAACGACTCTGCCGGCACCTGCCGGGCAAGCCAGGCCGCAACGTCTTTATTCAGTGGCATGGGTTATTCCCTGTAAAAATGGCAGGGCCAGGTGACAGAATGCCTCAGGGCACTCTTCGGTAATAAAGTGGCCGCAGTTCTCCACCATGGCATTTTGCAGGTAAGGTGCGACGGGCTGCATCGTCAGATAGGGCGCATCACGGGTGGCATGTTCTGCGCCAATGGCCAGCACGGGCATCGGCAGCGGTGTCAGGGCGCGGCGCTGATTTTGACGCACGGTTTCAGGTATGGCGCGATAATAACTGAAACCAGCCTGAAGCCGTCCGGGCTCGCTATAGGCCTGGATATAGATATCGGCCGCCACCCGGTGACGCTGCCATGACCATTTGTCAAAGATAAAACTGAGATAGGCGCGTTCGCGGCCCGTGGTGAGCGCCTCTGGCAGGTCGGCCAGCTGATTAAACATAAAGTGCCAGAGGAAGATATTTTCCTGGGGATCAACAAAAATTGACGGGGCGGGTGCCAGCCCGGGGATCACCGCTTCGGTCAGGATCAGCCGTTCAATCGCCTCGGGAAAATCAGCGGCCAGCGCGTAACCCACCCACATACCGATATCGTGGCCGATGGCCTGGTAGCGGGTGTGTCCCAGCTGTGTCATCAGCTGGTGGGCCACTGCCGCGATATTCCCGGTGTCGTAACCGCCTGCGGGTGCCTCAGACTCTCCGGTGCCCGGCGGGTCGATGGCCACCGTGGTAAAGCCTTGCTGTGCCAGTGTTGTCATGACGTCACGCCAGGCAAACCAGGTTTGCGGCCATCCTGGCAGCAGCAGCACGGCCGGGCCTTCACCCTCGGTGACACAGTGCAGTTTTCGTCCTGCAATCCGCAGATAATGGTGTTTCTTTTCCATAATCAGTCGATTCCCAGCAGTGTGTTTATCTGCGTCTGGCTGACGCGGGCAGCGGCAAAATCATCAAACACGGTATCGGCCACGTTGATAATGTGACGACGGATAAACTCGGCCCCTTCCTGTGCGCCATCTTGCTTGTTCTTCAGACAGCACTCCCACTCCAGCGCTGCCCAGCCGGGATAATCGTACTGCGCCAGTTTTGAGAAGATGGCAGGGAAGTTCACCTGCCCGTCACCGGTCGAACGAAAACGTCCGGCGCGCTCTGTCCAGGACTGATAGCCGCCGTAGAGTCCCTGGCGCCCCGTTGGTATGAACTCGGCATCCTTCACGTGAAACATGCGGATGAAAGGATGATAGATATCGATAAAATCCAGATACTTCAGTTGTTGAAGAACAAAGTGGCTGGGATCAAACAGGATTTTGCAGCGAGGGTGGTGCCCGGTACGCTGTAAAAACATCTCGAAGCTGATGCCATCGTGCAGATCTTCCCCCGGATGAATCTCAAAGCACAGATTCACGCCCAGCTCTCCTGCCTCATCCAGCACGGGTCGCCAGCGGCGGGCCAGTTCATCAAAGGCACTTTCCACCAGTCCCGCCGGGCGCTGGGGAAAAGGAAAGATATAGGGCCAGGCCAGTGAGCCGGAAAAGGTGCCGACATCTTCTAAGCCCAGACGCGATGCTGCCTTAAGGGTGGCCAGCAACTGTGTTTTCGCCCAGGCCTGTCGGGCCGACGGTTCACCGCGCAGCGCGTGCGGTGCGAAGCCGTCACACAGGGTGTCATAGGCGGGATGAACGGCCATCAGCTGGCCAAAAATATGGCTGGTCAGTTCACTGATCGTCAGACCGCGTTCGGCCAGGCGTCCCCGCAGATCGTCGCAGTAAGTCTGGCTCTGTGCTGCCGTATTGACGTCGAACAGACGACTATCCCAGGCGGGAATTTGTAACGCCTTGAACCCCTTTTCCTGTGCCCAGTTGGCGAGATTGTCGAGGGTATTAAAGGGATAAATATCGTCGCTGAACTGTGCCAGATGCAGGCTGGGGCCTTTGAGGGTTTTCATATACTTTCCTATTAGTTGTCAATCAACAAACAATAGGGGCGCGGCCTGTTTCTGGCAACCTGTGATCGCGGCGGCAGCACAAAGGGTTCATCTTCCTGTGTTTGAGGTGATTGATTTACAGTAGGCTTTTACAAAATATGCAGGATAATAGGTGCTGATTTTCGCGACTAATTGGAAATATTATGGCGGGCAGACCAAGAGAATTTGACCGGCAGATGGCACTGGTTCAGGCCCGGGATCTGTTCTGGCGCCACGGCTATGAAGGCACTTCCCTGTCTGACCTCGTGGCGGCGCTGGGGATCGCCTCGGCACGTATTTATAAAGCGTTCGGCTCGAAAGAGCAGCTGTTCCGTGAAGCTATCGGCCATTACGAGCAGCAGGAAGGGGGATTTGCTGAACGCGCCCTGCGGCACCCTGATATCCAGGTGGCCATCAGAGAGATGCTGGAACAGGCCGTCCGTTTATATGCCCGCCCTGAGGCGCCGCTGGGCTGTATGGTGGTGTCGGCGACGGGCGCTTTAAGTGAAGACCATTTGCTGCTGAGTGAATGGCTGATGCAGCAACGCACCCGTCGCACCCGGGGGATCGTTGAGCGAATGCAGCAGGCGGCAGAGGCTGGGCAACTGTTAGCGGGAACCGATACGGAAAGCCTGGGAAACTATTACGCTACGGTGTTGCATGGCCTTTCTGTTCAGGCCCGTGATGGCGTCAGCCGTGAGGCACTGTACCCGGTGGTGCGTTGCTCACTGCTGCTGTTGCAGAGCACGCGCACACCCGAATAAATCGCGATATCACGGATGGCCCGCCGCCTCCCTGCGTTTGCCATCTGTGATCCCGCTATTCTGTGGTGATATAGCGCTGCCGGGTTTTATCAAAATGATAATCAACAGTGATATCAGCCTTCTCGCTGTAGCAATTAAGCCACACCATTTTCCCTGTATTATCACTCTCCATATTCTGATAAATCGCTGTCATATAGAAGCCGAACTGACACGGGGGCCGCTGCGGGTTAATCGTCTGATCGGTGTTGCCGGTTTTTTTATTGATAACACTGATACTGTCGATGGCGATGCCATCCGTGCTGGCCTGATAGTGGCCGATAAAGCTGTGTGTCGGGGTTTGCCCCCAGAAAGGAATATCAACGTGCCGGGCTGAAATGCGCTCTTCTGCGGTATTGTTTAGCGACGCAGTGTGCTTCAGCGCAACGGCATAACGCTTTTCCCCCTGCTGCCAGTGACCAGTGAGTTCCCCGGCCTTAAGTGCCAGGCGGAACGGGCAGGACTGCGTATCAAACCCTTTTTTTGTCCCCTGAACCAGCGCACGGTCATAATCGTCAGCACCATGAACTTCACAGAGTTCAAGCGCGTCAGCGGTGCGTTTACCGTATAGCGGGATGGGGGCATGATACTTATCGTAATAATAGCTCCCCTTGATGTTGAGCCCACTGCCATAGCTGTCGTATTCCTGCAGTGACAGGTGTATCGGCCAGGCGCCGAGCGAACCTTCATAGTTATCGACCACATACCATCCAGCGTGGGCGCTGCCGGCGAGTAAGAATGCGGCGATCGTCAGGCCTGTTTTCATCTTCATGGTTCTCTTTTCTTCCCTGTATTTTCAGTGGTGATGGCTGCCTGTTCATCGGTAGCGCTGGCCTGTAACAGCCGGGTCATGGCCTGTAAATTAGTGGATTGTGTGCCTTTACGCCAGATCAGCCAGATGGCAATTTTGCCGCGTCCGCCGCTAAGCGGGTAGGATCGTACGCTGTCCCTGCCGGGCATACTGGCCAGCATGCTGGCGGGGATCAGCGCCAGTCCTGCCCCGGCGCTGACGCAGGCGAGAATACCGTGGTAAGACTCCATCTCAAAAATCTTACCTGGTGCGGCATCTTCCCGTGAAAACCAGTTTTCAAAATGCCGGCGGTAGGAGCAGTTGGCGCGGAACGCGTAGATAGTTGAACCGGAGATACTGGCCGCGCTGGGTACCGGGGGATGATTCAGCGCGGCAATCAGCACCAGTTCTTCGGCAAACACCGCCACGCCCTCCAGCTGTGGATGCTTTGGCGGCCCGTCAACAAAGGCGGCACTGTACTGTCCGGCCAGCACACCATCGATCATATCCCCGGACGGGCCGGTGGTCAGATCCAGCTCGACCTGGGGCCAGGTTTGATGATAACGCGCAATCAGCGGCGGCAACCGCACGGCCGCAGTGCTTTCAATCGCCCCCAGGGTGAAAATGCCGCTGGGATGCTGGCCGGACACGCTCTGCCGCGCTTCTTCCGTCAGGGCCAGAATACGCTGGGTGTAGTCGAGGAACGTTTTGCCGCTGTCTGTAATGTACAGACGCAATTTTTCGCGCCGGAACAGGGCGCAGCCGAGTTCTTCTTCCAGCTGCTTCAGACGTGTGGAGATATTAGACGGCACCCGGTGTAGCTTTTCGGCCGCCGCCGTGACGCTGCCTTCCTCTGCAATGGCACGGAAAATTTCAAGCTGGGCTAATTCCATATCATTCTCTTTTTGAGCTAATAATTTTCTCTATTATTCATTTTAAAAGAATCTCTCGCAAGCCTATGATGACGGTATATCGCGTCGTTTGGGTGAATACGCGGTGCCACATTCTCTGTTTTCTGATAAGGCGGTCATCATGACAAATGTCTCTTCTGCGGTAGCAGTTTCACGTAATCCGGCGACGGGCGAGATCATTGCCCGTTATCCTTTCGCCAGCAGCGCGGATGTCAGCGAGGCGCTGGCGTCTGTTAACTCGGCGTTTCAGCAGTGGCGCCACAGTGCAATGAGCGACCGTGTGGCGTTGTTGCAAAACATCGCAGGCGGACTGCGTCAGCAGGCCCAGGCACTGGCCGATATGATGACCCGTGAAATGGGTAAGCCTGTCGATCAGGGGCTGGCTGAAGTGGAAAAAAGCGCCAGGTTGTGCGAATGGTATGGTGAGCATGGTCCGGCATTCCTCAAGCGTGAACCGACGCTGGTGGAAGGTAACAAAGCCTTCGTGGACTATCTGCCACTCGGCCCGGTGCTGTCCGTGATGCCGTGGAACTTCCCGGTGTGGCAGGTGCTGCGTGGTGCTGTACCCATCATGCTGGCGGGCAACAGCTATTTGCTTAAACCGGCACCGAACGTGATGGGCTGTGCGCTGTTATTGCGAGATATTCTGACGAATGCCGGTGTGCCGCAGAACTTATTTGCTGTCGTGAATGCTGACAATGACGGTGTGGCACAGGCGATCGGCGATAAACGTATTGCCGCCGTGACGGTAACGGGCAGCGTGCGTGCCGGTGCGGCCATCGCCGCGCTCTCCGGGGCCGCGATTAAGAAATGCGTTCTGGAGCTGGGCGGGTCCGATGCTTTTATCGTGCTGGCCGATGCAGATATCGATGCGGCCGTGAAGGGCGCTATCGCCGGGCGTTTTATGAACAACGGACAGATCTGTATCGCGGCAAAACGCATTATTGTGGAGGCGGCGGTGTTTGAACAGTTCAGCGAGAAATTTGTCAGTGCCGTCAAAGCGATGAAAGTTGGCGATCCGCGTGAGTCAGGGACCTGGATTGGCCCGATGGCACGCTTCGATCTGCGTGATGAACTGGACGCGCAGGTGCAGGCAACGTTGAAAGAGGGCGCCACGCTGCTGCTGGGCGGCCACGCGCTACCGGGAGAAGGGAACTGGTATGCGCCAACGGTTCTCAGTGATGTCAAACCCGGCATGACCAGCTTTGATCAGGAACTGTTCGGGCCGGTGGCCTCGCTGATTGTGGCAGACGATGCTGCGCATGCCGTTGAGATGGCCAATGATTCTGAGTTCGGCCTGGGCGGCAGCCTGTGGAGCCGCGATCTTGCCAGGGCACAACAGCTGGCGTCGCAGATTGAAACGGGGGGGATGTTTATTAACTCCCCGAGCTTCTCCGATCCGCGTGTGCCGATCGGTGGCGTGAAGAAAAGCGGGTTTGGCCGTGAGCTGTCACACTTCGGCCTGCGTGAGTTTACCAATACTCAGACGGTCTGGATTGAGTCCTGATTGTCTTCGGCCGCCGGGTAGTGGCTGCTGAGCCAGTGCTCAAGACCTTCCGGTGCCAGAGGGCGTGAATAATAAAACCCCTGGATCTCATCACAGCCTAAACGCTGCAATGAGGCCAGGGTTTGCTGATCTTCCACCCCTTCGGCCAGTACCACATAGTGCAGCTCTTTCAGCATGGTGATGACATGGCGGGCGATAACTTCGCTGGCCGGGTCGTGAGAAAGCTTCTGGATCAGCGATCGGTCCAGCTTTATCACATCCACCGGAATACGGCACAGCGTATTGATATTGCTGTAGCCGGAACCAAAATCATCCAACGCTATGCGGAAACCGCGCAGCTTAAGTTTATCCAGCCCCCGCCGTGCATCAGGATTCCCCAGTACCTGCTCGGTCTCAAGACATTCAATGCACAGATCGTCGGGATTAAGCCCGGCATTGAGCATCTTCTCTTCCAGCTTATCGGCAAAGTCCGCACGTGAAAAATCACTGACGCACAGATTCACCGAGGCCGGCAGGTTTAGCCCGGTACTGCGCCACTGACGCAGCTGCGCCAGGGTGTGGTCGATCACCCAGTCCGTTAACTCTTCCATCAGGCTGGTTTGTGCCACCAGCGGGATAAATTCATCCGGCGGAATATTGCCGAACAGCGGATGATCCCAGCGCAGCAGGGCTTCCAGTCCGACCGGTTTACCGTGCAGCAGGGAGATCTGCGGCTGATAAACCAGGTACAGCCCTTTGTTGCCGCGCAGCGCTGCCGCCAGGTCATGCAACAGGCGGAAGTTCTGGCTGTTACGGCCATCACTGTCAGCATTGTAGGCCATGTAACTCTGCTTCAGCGTGATGGCTTCATGCAGGGCGCTGACCGCCCGACGCAGCACTTCAGTGACCTGTGACTCAGCCGGAACAAAGCTCACCTCACCGAGGTGCGGTTTAGCATCAATCGTAATATTGTCAAAAATCTGGGCGCGTATGCCGCCGAGCCGCTTGCTGAGCTCACGGGCGCGGGCACCATTATTCTTGCCACTCAACAACGCAAAACGGCCAACCGCGACGGTATACAGCACGTCGTCATCTTCCAGCTGCAGACGCGAACGCAGCATGGATGTCAGTTCTTTGAGCAGGCTTTCTACCGCATTCATTCCTACCGAACGCGCAATCTCATATGCACGCGGCATATCAATGCAGTCGATAAGGGTCAGATGATGAGTCTCATCGTTACCGGCCTGCTGCAACAGTTCGATATCTTTCAGCAGGCGCTGACGATTCGGTAACCGTGTCACCACGTCCTGATAACCGGCAATGTACCACGCATCCAGATAGCCGATGACCAGACCGGCTAACAGCTCCAGCAATTCAATTTTGTCATCAGAAAATGTCTGAGGTTTGATATCGGTAACGCACAGGGTGCCGATGAGTATGCCATCACGATTACGCAGGGGAGCACCGACATAGAACCTTATAAAAGGCTCCCCAAGCGTCAGGGGATGCTGGCTGAAGCGCGGATCACGATGCGTATCGTTGCATACCAGCACGGTTCCCAGCGCCAGCGTATGGCGGCAAAAAGCATTCTGCAGTGACGTTTGTTTAAGGTCGAAGTTACAGGATGCTTTTATAAACTGATTCTCGTCATCGAGAATGGAGACAAAGCTGCCGGGGATGCCCAGCAGTTCACTGGTCAGCCGGGTAAATTTTTCGAGAATATCATCACGGTCCGCATCATCGGCCTTCAGCATCTCAAGGGCCGCCAGGCGTTTAGCCTCGTCGCTACAAAAAGTCCCGCTCATATTCAGATTCGCTTTCCAGATTATCGGCCGTGAAGCGGGGCCAGGCTAGGATCGGTATCGGCGGCTGTAAGCCAAACTTTATTGATTACATGACGAAATTGTTTAATCAATAAAAAATGTGAGAGAGAGGCGACAAATATCAGTGGGATACAGACAGGCTGTGCCTGACGTGCGCAGACGTTTTCAGAGGGGCGGGCGCAATACTGGCACGTGCTGACGCACATTCTGCGGATAGCCTTGTGCAAAAGAAGCGTGAACATGGAGGGGAGCCTGTCGTGTATCCTGAATGGTGTTTCCATTTGAATGATGATGCGGGCCTGCTTTACGTCAGCGTGCAGCGGCTGTTTAAACGGGTGTTCTAATCTTTCTCTTATAAGGATGCGACCATGAGTGATTTGCCTGACATTTCTATCGGCATGCTGTTGTTCCCCGGATTAACCTCGCTGGATTTGACCGGACCGTATGAGGTTTTTGCCTGTGCGCCTGGGGCGAAAGTCCACCTTATCTGGAAAACCCTGGACCCTGTCATCTCCGATCGCGGGCTGGCGATGCTACCGACACAGACCTTCGACAGCTGCCCGCCGTTAGATGTGATTTGCATACCTGGCGGGCCGGGGCAGATAAACCTGATGGACGATGACAGCACGCTAGCGTTTATCAGGCACCAAAGCCAGCAGGCCAGGCTGGTGACGTCCGTCTGTACAGGCTCCCTGATCCTGGGGGCGGCAGGTTTGCTTCAGGGATATAAAGCCACGTCTCACTGGTTATCCATCGGCCAGCTTGCTTTGTTGGGCGCAGAACCTGTCAGTGAGCGGGTGGTTCGGGATGGTAATCGTATTACCGGTGCGGGCGTGACGTCGGGTATCGACTTTGCGTTGTATGTTGTGGCGGAACTTTACGGCGTTGAAATCGCACAAAACATTCAGCTGGGTCTGGAATATGATCCCGAGCCCCCCTTTAATAGCGGATCTCCGCATTCTGCACCGCAAGAGCAGGTCAGACAGATGAGAGAACGGCTTGCCCCCTTTATTGAAAAGAGACGATTAGCGACGCTGAAATCGGCGGGCAGACTGAAAGGGTAAACCTGTTTTCTTCCGGGTGTCAGGAAAGGCGGTGTTGAGGTGATTAAACTTGCAGAGAATATTGGCTCGTCGCCATACTCTGATTCTCAATTTAACATAATTAACGTTATGCGAAGTTAAATTATTGATTTTTATTATTAAATTTCATGTGAGAATCCATAAAACGGATATGTATCTGTAACGTTGTTACCGGGGAAAAGCGAGTTTTCCCCGTCTTTCTATCTGTTACCTACTGAACACGGCTTCCAGCTTATCGATCTGTGCCTGCCACTCGGCCGGGTTGTTAGAGGGTTAAAAATAAATAATTTTAGGTATTAAAAATACCGATAAATTGAAAATAATAAACCTTCTCGTGCAAAGCGGCTTGGGTGTATGCCTAATATGTCAGTGAAATTTCCCGCTGGGGCTGGAGCTGCCGGCTTTGCGTGGCAGAGAAGACCTCCTGCTGAAAGCGATTCAGAGGGAAAATGAATAACACCTGTATTTTGTGTTTTATGCCTTAAATTTTACCTGAACCACGTAATAATGGAGTTATGTGGCTTTTCTTCGCTATGCTATAAATCTATAATAATGGGTGTTAACCTCAATTTATGGTTTTAAAACGCGTCATGATGGATTTAACCCTCAGCAAGCCTGATGAAATTGTTAAGTTGCTCTGCGAGCGGCTGCGCAAAGAGCGCCTCCTGCAACAAATGACCCAGGCCGACGTGGCTGCCAGGGCGGGGATCGGTGTGAACACCGTGTCCAACCTGGAGTCCGGGCGCAATGTGGGGTTTGAAAATCTGGTGAGAGTGGCGATGGTACTCGGCCGTGGGAAAGAGCTGGAGTCGCTCTTTGCCCCTCAGATCGACAGTCTGGACGATTTGCTGCGCTTTGAGAAAACCGCCACCCGTCAGCGGGTCAAAAAGAGTACGCATCATGGTGAATAAAGTGGATGTCTGGTACGAAGGATGGGGCGACCGCTGGCTCTGGGGATCGCTGGTATCCTCTACGGCGCTCACCGGGCGACCGGTGATCCTGTTTGAGTACAGTGAAGAGGCCATCCGTCGTGGACTGGAGTTGGCCTCCCTCACCCTGCCACTGAAAGGCCCACGCTTACGCAGAGACTTCCCTGTTCACCAGATGGGCCTTCCCGGCCCTGTTTACGACGCGCTCCCTGATGGCTGGGGCATGCTGTTAATGGACAGACTGTTTCGCCAGCGCGGGCTAAATGCGGCACGGATTGGACCGTTAGAGAGACTGACCTGGATCGGCAACAATGCGATGGGGGCGATGTCATTTGAACCGTCGCAGGCTGATGCCGCAGGCCAGGTTGAAGAGATTGCCCTTGCGCAGCTCTCAGCAGAAGTGCAGGACGTGCTGGAGGGCGAAGGCGGTGAATTTTTGCAAAGGCTGTTGCAGATGGGCGGTTCTCCACAGGGTGCAAGACCGAAAGCGTTGCTGTACCGCGATCCGGATAGCGGTCACTTCAGCACCGCCAGCACTCCCGGGCTTGAGGCCTGGCTCATCAAGTTCCCTGCCCGGCAGGAGCATCCGGAAGTCTGTGCCATCGAAGCTGTTTATGCCCAGTGTCTGCGTGAATGTCGTATCAGTACGCCAGACACCGCGTATTTTGCCCTTCCCAACGGACAGGCTGCTTTTGCTTCGCGGCGATTTGATCGGCAAAACGGCCTGCGTGTACCGATGCAGAGTCTTGCGGCTTACACCGGGGCCAATTATCAGGTGGCGGGCGTGCTGGACTACACCAATTTTCTGCGTGCCACCCAGTTGTGCACTAATGATGTCAGGCAGAAAGCGCTGGCATTTGAACGGGTAGTGTTCAACGTGGTGTTCAACAATCGCGACGATCATCCGAAGAACGTCGCGTACTGCATGTCAGCCAGTGGCGAGTGGACGCTGGCCCCGGCATATGATGTGACGTACTGCGAAGGCCCGGGTGGCTATCATCAGATGGACGTGATGGGCGAAGCGCTGGATATTGGCCGTGAACATCTGCTCGCACTGGGTGAACAGGAAACGGAACTGACCGCGTCGCAGATAGAGGCGATGCTGGAGAAGCATTGTACCATTGCCTCCGGTTTTGCCAGCAAGGCGGAGGAGCTGTTTCCCGGACGCATCACCGCTGAGACACTGCGCACCCTTCAGGGGCGTATCGATGACAATATTGCACGCATGCAGAAGTAGTTTTCGTCCGCCGGCTGGCCGTTCCGCCATTCGTTAAACGTTATCATTCTTCTGCTACCACACGGGCAGCATCCCATAATCCCATCATATGAATAATGGCCCGTTCCACGGCTGCCAGTGGCACATTATCCCGCGCAAGTGTCGATATTCCCACCAGGAAACTGTCAAAGCTGACGGCCAGTGCCAGTGTGTCCTCGTTATCCGATAACTCACCGCTGCTGATGCCCCTTTTTACGCAATGCAGTATTCCTTCACGGGTACGGCGGCGGGACGCCTCCAGCGGCATGAGGATATGTCTGTTTTCTGCCGTGCAGGTAAACATGGCACTGAGTGTGACCATACATCCCCTGGGATGCTCAGCCCCGTACTGCATCCGGGCTGAATGTATCAATGCTGTCTCCAGTGCCTGCCGGGCAGGCAACCCACTGTCCCACAAAGATTCTGTCACCTGTGCATGCGTGTTCAGATAACAGTTCACGGCCTCATTAAAAAGCGCCTCTTTTGACCCAAAAGCGGCATAAAAACTGGGGGCTGTAATCCCTTTGCCTATTGATGCTTTCAGCATCGCGAGTGAGGTTGAATCGTAACCATGTTCCCAAAAAAGGTGCATGGCTTTTATCACCGCGTCATCCCGATCGAACTGTCTTGGTCGGCCTGTTTTCATTATCACCTCCTCCGCGATTTATACTAATCGATACATATTTAATTGACAACGCTGAGAGCGGCAATGCAACATATGTATCGATCGGTATATATTGTATGCCCGTGATAGCGCCATCGTCGCCTGAAGCGATAACGGCAAGCCCCGAATTGACTGAACAGGTTGAATGATGAACGTACAGCAACGCACCAGAGAAGCTCAGCAACTGCCCGTATTTGCCCTGCTTGCCCTGGCGATGGCAGGCTTTATCTGCATACTAACCGAGACCATACCCGCCGGACTCCTGCCGGAAATGAGTGCCGGACTCGATATTTCACCGTCTCTGGCCGGGCAACTGGTGACGGCGTATGCAGTGGGGTCGTTACTGGCCGCCATTCCCCTTACGCTGATGACCCGAACCTGGTCACGCCGAACCGTTCTTCTCAGCACGGTTGGCGGATTTCTGATTTTCAACACGCTGACGGCGATCTCTTCTCACATCGCCGTCATTTTAATCGCCCGGTTCCTTGCTGGCGCTTCAGCGGGCCTGGCATGGAGCCTGATCGCCGGATATGCGCGAAGAATGGTCGTTCCCTCGCTTCATGGACGTGCGCTGGCACTGGCAATGGTTGGCACCCCGATTGCTTTGTCTCTCGGGGTGCCGGCAGGCACATGGATGGGGGCATTTCTCGGATGGCGCCTGACTTTTGCTGTGATGTCAGGGCTGTCGGTCATCCTCATTGGCTGGATACTGCTTGCAGTGCCAAATTATCCGGGTGAGCCAGACACAAAAAAAGTGCAGTTGGGTTCCGTGTTGCGTCTCCCCGGCGTACGGTCAGTGCTGGGTGTGGTGCTGGCGTGGATGCTGGCACACAACATTCTTTACACCTTTATTGCGCCGTTTATTGCGCCTGCGGGTCTGGCCGGAAGGATTGATTTGGTATTGCTGGTCTTTGGTATTACCGCCCTGTGCGGCATTTTTATCACCGGCAGAATCATTGATACCCATCTGCGCAAAGCAGTGCTGCTGTCACTGTCAACTTTTGCGGCGGTGTCCCTCGTTTTTGGTCTGGATGCGAGCAACCCGGCGGTGATTTACACTGGCATAGCCCTTTGGGGGCTGACGTTTGGCGGCGCGGCAACACTGCTCCAGACGGCGCTGGCGGATGCTGCGGGTGAGCATGCCGATGTGGCGTTATCGATGAATGTGGTGACGTGGAACAGCGCTATCGCGTTGGGAGGCATGACAGGCGGTTTGCTGCTGGAACATTATGGAACGGGGTCTTTTCCCTGGGCTCTCCTCGTGGTGTTAATGGTTGCTGTTATAGTTGTTGTGCGTTCAGAGCAGGGGTTCCCGATCGCCAGCCGGCAATCCCGTGAGCCAGTAAGTCATCAATAGTTTTTCAGGTGATGGCCTCTTAAACAATATTTTCATCCGACCGCAACCTTTGCCTGCGGTCGGGCGAACCTCTGGTTAAGGTCATCAGGCGCTGTCGCCTGTCCCCACACTGGAGAGATCATGATGCGTATGAAAAACACCCTGAGTACCCTGGCTGTTGCTGCCGTTCTTGGCCTGGCATTGCCTGTGACGTCCGCCTTTGCCGCCCTGGCGGTCGGTGAAAAAGCCCCTGACTTTGAGCTTAAGGCGGCGCTGGCCGGAAAACCGACCACCTTCTCACTTCAGCAGGCATTGAAAAAAGGCCCGGTCGTGCTGTACTTCTTCCCCGCTGCCTTTAGCGCCGGCTGTACGCTGGAAGCCCACGACTTCGCTGAAGCCACCGACGAATTTACCCAACAGGGTGCGACGGTGATTGGTGTGACCGCAGGGAATGTGGATCAGATTGCCAAATTTTCCCAGCTGGAGTGCCGCGACAAATTTACCGTTGCCGCCGATCCGGGCGCGAAAGTTGCCGGCGAGTATCAGAGCACCATGCAGATGAAGGGGCAGACGTTGTCTGACCGTACCTCCTATGTCATCGCGCCGGACGGCAAAATCCTGCTGAGTTATACCGATAAGAACCCGGATGCGCATATCCAGAAAGCGATGGATGCTGTGAAAAAATACCGTCAGGCCAACCCGGCATAACCTTGTTCACTTAAGCAGGTAAAGTATGCTGACTGCCATCGCAGCCGCCTTTCTGGGCGGCATGATCCTGAATCTGATGCCGTGCGTGTTTCCGGTGATTTCACTGAAAGCACTGAGTCTGATCCGCCATCACGACCAACCCGCTCAGGCCCGTGCGGAAGGGCTGGCATTTCTCGGCGGGGTGGTGATCACCATGCTGCTGCTGGCCGGCGCATTATTGCTGGCCCGTGCGGGTGGGTCGGCCGTTGGCTGGGGCTTTCAGCTCCAGTCACCGCTGGTGATTGCCCTGCTGATTCTGGTCATGCTGGCGTCAGCGCTGAATCTGTTTGGGCTGTTTGAAGTGGGGCTCTCGGTACAGCGTGTGGGGGAAGTGGGCAGCGGGCGCGGCGGTTTAACGGGATCCGCGCTCACCGGGGCACTGGCGATTATCGTTGCCACGCCCTGCAGTGCACCGTTTATGGCCAGTGCCGTTGGCTATGCGCTGACGCAGCCGCCGCTGGTCAGTCTGGCTATCTTTACCGCACTGGCGCTCGGGTTTGCCGCGCCGTTTACCCTGGTCTCCTTCTTCCCGTTGCTGGCACGCGTGTTGCCTGCGCCGGGGGCCTGGATGGTGACGCTGAAACATGCACTGGCATTTCCAATGTTGGGCGCCGTCGCCTGGCTTATCTGGGTCCTCGAGCGGCAGGCTGGCTCTGCGGCGCTGGCGCTGATTCTGGCCTGCTGCCTCGTGCTGAGTTTTGCCGCCTGGCTTTATGGCATCGCGCAGAAACGCCGTATGATGGGACGCCGCCACTGGCCGCAACACCTTGCCACAGCGCTGTTTGTGCTGCTGGTGGTGCCGCCGCTGGCCAGTCTGACCTCACTTTCTTCACAGACGGAGGCGGACGAGGGTACGGATGCCGCCGCTGCGGTGGCCTGGTCACCGCAGAACGTTGATGCCATCAAAGGACAGGGTAAACCGATTCTGGTGAACTTTACTGCCTCATGGTGCATCACGTGCCAGGTGAACGATCGGACATCGCTCTCAACACAGGCGGTCAAAGCCGCGATGGCGCGTACCAGTACGATTTATATGGTCGCGGATTCGACAAAATACAATCCAGATGTGGAACAGGCGCTCAGTGATTTTGGACGCGGTGGACTGCCGCTCTATGTGGTGTACCCCGCCGATGGTGGCAAACCTGTGGTGCTGCCGCAGGTGCTGACGCCGCGTATCGTGATCGACGCGCTCGACCATGCAACAGAAACCGGGAAAAAAACCTAATGCGATCTGTGTGTGAATGCCAGCGCAATGTCTTCTGACGCTGCGCTGAATATCAGGGCAGTGAATGGCTGAAACGGATACCCGGGCGCAGACGTGGCCGCATCTGATGGCCAGTGCGCAGGCGGGAGATCAGAACGCCTATAACCAACTGCTGAAAGCGATGGTGCCTGCCATCCGGGCCTTTGCACGCCAAAAAATCCGTGATGAAGCGCTGGTGGAAGATGTGGTTCAGGAGTCACTGCTGGCGATCCATCGTGTGCGGCAGACCTACGATCCGCAGCGGCCGATCCTGCCCTGGGTGGCTGCGATAACGTCGGCGCGGGCCATTGATGCGTTACGCCAGCGCGGACGTCGCCCGGAAGTTCAGGATGATGATGCCTTACTGAACCAGGCTGCTGAAAGCGACGGCGCTGAAAACAGAGAACGGGCCGTTCAGGATGAATTAGCCGGATATCTGGGCAGTCTGCCTGCACGTCAGCGCGAGATGGTGGAGAGTGTGCATCTGCGCGAGCAGAGCCTGGCGCAGGCCGCTGCCGCCAGCCATTTGTCAGTGTCTGCCGTGAAATCACTGTTGCATCGCGCGATGCTCAACCTGCGTAAATATGGACGGGGGAATGATGAAAAATCATGACCAACTGATCGACACACTCAGCCAGTCAGCCCGGCCCGTAAAACGTACCTGGCCCGTCGGCTGGCGTGTGGTGGCCTGGATTATCACCGTGCTGCCCTGTGGCATGCTGAGCAGTTGGGCATGGCACAGCCGTTTCACCGACTGGTCCCAACCGGGGGCGGGGCTGGCGCTGCTCACCCTGGTGCTGGCGTTTGGCATAGGGGCCAGTGCGATGGCCGGGGCGTTTACGTTGAGCATTGCCGGCCTAAAACCGCTCAGGCTGAGGTGGGCCGCATTGCTGGCCGTGGTCTGGCTGGCGATCAACCTGCTGAACACGGCCTCTGCTGCCGCGACTGCCGGCGCCGGGCGTTTTGGCGAAGGTATTCACTGCTATCTGTTTATGCTTTCGGCCAGCCTGCCGATGATGGTGATTTCGATTGTCTGCCTTAACCGCACCCGCTCTCTTTATCCACGACAAAGCCTGGCGCTGGCGGGGTCGGGCATCGCTTTTATGTCATCGACGCTGCTGTCGCTGTGCCACGAAGTTCACCTGCACAGGCTCGATTTTACGATGCACCTGGCCGCAGGTGCGACCATTGTGTTGCTGACAGTGCTGACCGGGCGGCGCTGGATACAGCTGAGCCGCTAGCTATGTCGTTTATCGTTAGCCGTTAGCGCGATCAGCTGGGCCAGCTCAGGAAGGCATGAACCACAGTTGGTGCCGCATTTCAGCGCTGTACCCAGTGCGGCTGGGGTGCCGCATCCTCCGGCAATGGCGTTCAGGATCTGATTTTCTCCGATGCCAAAACAGCTGCAAACCGTTTTTCCACGTGCCTCACCTCCCCGCTGCCTTCCTGCCAGTAATGCAAAGCGTCCGGCAGCATCAGTGGGGGGCTCGCTGAAGGCGGCAACCACCGCGGGGGCGTCGATCGCCGGCCTCTCTGCGGCACTCCAGAACGCCAGTGCCAGCCTGCCTTGTTGCCAGCCCAGCAGATGAAAGTATTCGCCCTCAGCCTGAGCGGTTTGCAGCGCCATCTCATGTAATAAACCCTGCTGATGCAGCCAGCTTTGCGCGTCACCCTGCCCGGCCAGCAGCCAGCGTGTAACGCCGTTTTCCGCAATGCGTGACCACCAGACCCCTGCGCCGGGCTGCCAGTCACCAGGCAGACAGAGTACAGCCTGCCAGTCACTTTGCCAGCGTCGTACGCGCACTGCCGTCTGCTTACTCTCCGGCTGCCCGGAGTGCGGACAGACGTTGGCAGCGATAAGCGCATCCACGTTACCGTGGCTGGAGAACTGCCGATTCCAGTGCATCGGTACAAAGAGGGAACCCGGTTGCTGATCTTCGCTGAGGCACGCACGGCACACTATCCAGCCATTTTCTGACTGAACGCGTACCAGATCACCTTCTCGCAGATGATACCGGGCGGCATCCTGCGGATGCAGCTCACAGAAGGGTTCGCTGATGTGCTGCATCAGCCGCGGCACGTTGCCGGTGCGTGTCATGGTGTGCCACTGGTCGCGGATGCGGCCGGTATTCAGCAGCAGCGGCCAGCGCTCATTTTGCTGTGCGACGGGCAACGTGGGCACCAACGGGAGCATGCGGGCTTTGCCATCAGGGTGGAAGAAACGGCGATCGCTGAACAGGCGTGTACACCCTGCGGGATGTGCTGCGTTAACCGGCCACTGTATCGGTTTCAACGTATCCCACTGCGCGTTAGTGATATCCGCCAGTGCGCTGATATCAAAGGCCCGGGTGCCCTGGTTCTCAAAGCCCGAGAGTGCCGCGTGCTCCCGGAAAATGTCTGCAGGATGCTGCCAGTTAAACGCTTCAGGAAACCCCATACGCTGTGCGACCCTGGCGAGGATCCACCAGTCCGGGCGTGAGTCGCCTGCCGGTGCAACAAAACCACGCTGACGTGAAATCCGGCGTTCAGAGTTGGTCACCGTGCCGTTCTTTTCCCCCCATCCCTGGGCGGGTAACAGTATGTCGGCCAGTGCAGTGGTGTCCGTCTGTGCACAGACGTCCGATACGATCACCAGCGGACAGCGCTTCAGCGCCTGCGTCACCGTCAGACCATCCGGCAGTGACACTGCCGGGTTGGTGCCCATAATCCACACGGCTTTGATTTTCCCGCAGCCGATAGCGTGAAACAGATCGACGGCCATCAGACCGGGTTTATCGGCTACCCCCGGGCTGTGCCAGAATCGTGCCACCCGATCCACCTCCTGCGCGCTGAACCCCATATGCGCCGCCAGCTGGTTGGCCAGACCGCCCACTTCGCGGCCCCCCATCGCATTGGGCTGCCCGGTCAGTGAAAATGGCCCGCTGCCTGCCCGGCCGATTTTTCCGCTGGCAAGGTGGACATTGATAATGGCGTTACATTTGTCACTGCCGCTGCTCGACTGGTTGATGCCCATACAGTAGAGCGTCAGTGCGTTGCTGGCGTGAAGGAACAGCTGGAAGAACGTTTCCACCTTCTCCTGTGGCAACTGGCAGAAGTCCGCTACCGCTTCGCTGCTCCATGCGGATGCGGATTCTGACGTCTCATCCAGCCCGTTAACGACCGCACGCATCTCGTTATCGATACCGCCATGCTGCGCCAGCCAGTTCAGCAAACCGGTGAACAACGCGGCATCGCTGCCCGGCTTCAGCGCCAGATGCAGGTCGGCAATATCGCAGGTGGCGGTACGCCTTGGGTCAATCACCACTACGCGCAGGCGGGGATTCTCTTTACGGGCCTGAACCAGGCGTTGGAACGCCACCGGGTGCGCCCAGGCGGTATTGGAACCCGCCAGGATCACCAGATCGGTATGGTTCAGGTCGTCATAGCAACAGGGGACGGCATCTGCACCCAGTGCCCGTTTGTAGCCGACCACTGCCGAGGCCATGCAGAGCCGGGAATTAGTATCAATATTGGCCACGCCGAGAAAGCCTTTCATCAGCTTGTTAGCCACATAGTAATCTTCGGTCAGAAGCTGCCCTGAGGCGTAAAAGGCCACGGCTTGCGGGCCGTATTCGCCGATCACCGTCTGTAGGCGGTCTGCCACCGTGTCCAGTGCGCTTTCCCAGCTTACGCGCTCACCGTTGACCTGCGGATGCAGCAGGCGGCCCTGATGGCCGAGTGTTTCGCCCAGTGCCGCCCCTTTGACGCAGAGGCGGCCCAGATTGGCCGGGTGCTGTTTATCACCGCTGACCTGCACCCTGTCACTGTCATCGCGGGTGATGGTCACTCCGCAGCCGACACCACAGTAGGGACAGGTGGTGTTCATGAGGCTACCACCTGAACCTGCGCCATCTCCTCACTGGCTACCCAGACCCGGTCCTGTTCGATTTTCACCGGCCAGCAACGTACGGCGAGCCCGCTACCGTCAAGCGCCTGACCATCACTCAGGCGGAAACGCTGCTTATACAGCGGTGAAATGACCATCGGTTCGCCGCCTGCATCGCCCAGTATGCCGCGTGACAAGACGCTGGCCCGCGTGCCAGGTTCGTTATCATCCAGCACGAAAACCCGATCGTTCAGGCGGAACAGTGCAATGCGCTGGGTTCCGATGCGCGCGCCAATCCCGGCCTGCGCCGGAATTTCATCCAGTCGGCAGATATCGGTCCAGGGAAGAGGGGTGGCATCCTGCACAATCGCCAGAGGCGCATCGGACGGACGTATCTGCCCGCGTTCCTGCTGCCACTGCACGGTTTCATCAGGCAGGCTGCTGTTGAGTGTTGAACGGAACAGAGCCAGACGGTCCGGGCTTTCCAGCGTGGTACGCCATTCACACTGGTAGCTGTCTACCACCCGGGCCATCTCCTGTTCCAGCTCATGAGCAATGCCGAGCGAGTCGTCAATGACGACCTGGCGCAGGTAATCCAGCCCTCCTTCCAGATTGTCCATCCAGACGCTGGTTCTCTGTAGCCGGTCACCGGTGCGGATGTAAAACATCAGCAGGCGGTCGACGTAGCGGATTAGCGTGGCGTCATCAAGATCGCTGGCAAACAGGTCAGCGTGGCGGGGTTTCATACCGCCGTTACCGCAGACGTAAAGATTCCAGCCCTTCTCGGTGGCGATCACGCCGATATCTTTGCTCTGTGCCTCCGCACACTCACGGGTACAGCCAGAGACCGCCATTTTGATTTTGTGCGGCGCGCGCAGCCCCTTATAGCGATTTTCCAGCGCAATCGCGAAACCCGTGGAGTCCTGAACACCGTAGCGGCACCAGGTGGAGCCCACACAGGATTTCACCGTGCGCAGTGATTTTCCGTAGGCGTGCCCGGTCTCAAATCCTGCGGCCAGCAGCGTCTCCCAGATATCCGGCAGTTGTTCGAGGCGGGCACCGAACAGGTCGATGCGCTGCCCGCCGGTAATTTTGCTGTAGAGATTATAGCGCTCTGCGACCTCGCCAATGGCAATCAGGCCACGTGCGGTGATTTCACCCGCCGGGACCCGTGGTACCACTGAGTAGGTGCCATCCTTCTGAATATTGGCAAAGTAGCGATCGTTAGTGTCCTGTAACGGCAGATGCTGGGGTTTAAGCAGGTACTCATTCCATACCGATGCCAGCAGTGATCCCACCAGAGGTTTGCAGATCTCACAGCCCAGCCCGCGGCCATGCTTCGCCAGCAACGCATCGAAACTCTTGATCTCTCCGACGCGTATCAGGTGATGCAACTCCTGGCGTGAGTGGGCAAAGTGTTCGCAGATATCCTTTTTCACCTCCACGCCCTGACTGGCCAGCTGATACTCCATCACCTGTTTTACCAGCGCTGTGCAACCGCCGCAGCCGGTAGCGGCTTTGGTACAGCTTTTTAACGAAGCCATATCGCCACAGCCGCCGGATACCGCTGCACAGATATCGCCTTTGCTGACGTTATGACAGGAGCAGACCTGGGCACTGTCCGGCAGCGCTGCCACGCCAAGCGCTTTTACCGCCCCGCCTTCCCGCTGCGGCAGGATCAGATGTTCGGGAGCGGCAGGCAGCGGCATACCGTTCAGCATCATTTGCAGCAGCGTGCTGTACTCGCTGCTGTCGCCCACCAGGATCCCACCCAGCAGCTGTTTGCCATCGGCAGAGACGACAATTTTTTTAAAGATTTCCTGCGGTTCATTGTTCCAGTAGTAGCTCTTGCTGCCAGGCGTGCGGCCGTGGGCATCGCCAAACGATGCCACCTCCACGCCCAGCAGTTTCAGCTTTGTGCTCATATCGGCACCGGTAAATGCGGCTTCTTCCCCGGCCAGTACCGCCGCAGCCACGCGTGCCATCTGATAGCCTGGTGCCACCAGCCCAAAAATTTGCCCGTTCCACAGTGCACATTCGCCAATGGCCAGAATATCGTCATCGGAAGTGATACAGCTGCTATTGATATCGATACCGCCACGGGGTCCGAGGGTCAGCCCGGCAGCGGCAGCCAGCTGGTCACGCGGGCGTATACCCGCTGAGAACAGCACCAGGTCCGTGTCGATCTGGCTGCCATCCGCGAAGCGGAGCTGTAAGCGGCCATCCTGCTGACGGACGATCTCCTGGGTGGATTTACCGGTGAGCACCTGTACCCCCAGCGCATCGATTTTGTGCCGCAGCATGGCCGCCCCGCCCTCATCCAGTTGTACGGCCATCAGGCGCGGGGCAAACTCCACCACTGCCGTTTCCAGACCGAGCTGCTTCAACGCATTGGCCGCTTCCAGGCCTAGCAGGCCACCACCAATCACCACGCCGTGCCGCGCGCTCTGTGCTTTAGCGGCGATGCCATCAAGGTCATCCAGCGTGCGATAGACAAAGCAGCTGTCGCTGTCCCCTCCGGGGATGGGCGGCACAAAAGGCCAGGATCCGGTGGCCAGTACCAGTTTGTCCCATGCCATCTCGTGACCGCGGGTATCACGAACACAGCGGCGCTGGCGGTCAATTTCCGTTACCGCACAGTGGGTGCGTAGTTCGATGCCATAGTCGTCAAAAAAATGGTCACTCACCATCGACAGCTCGGCGTGACCCTTACCGGCAAAATATTCCGAAAGATGTACCCGGTCGTAGGCCATATGGCGCTCTTCACCGTACACCACAATATGAAACTGCTGATGCAGCTGTCGGTTAACCAGCTGCTCAAGGAAATGGTGGCCTACCATGCCGTGGCCAATAACAACAAGGGTCGGTTTGCTCATCTGATGATGTCCTGCAGCCTGTGGCTGCGTTGTGTGTTCCGGGTTAAGCAGCAGGTGCGGACTCTGTGGGGTCGCGTTCTGCAGGTGGGCAAGCAGGGTGGCGCTGTCGCCGGTATCCCCGTAAAGCAGGATCCCCACAAGCTGTTGCTGTCGAAAAAACAGGCGCCGGTAGTGACCCGCAATGGGATCAAAGGCGCTGGCGCTGTGCCGGTTTTGTCGTGAGGAGATATCCCCGGCGCTGAACATCTCAATGCCGCTGACTTTCAGGCGAGTGCCATTGTCTTCACTGACATAGTCCGCAACGGGCATGCCCGCCAGCCGCTGTGCCAGCACCTTTGCCTGGGCGAAACAGGGGGCGACCAGACCAAAGGTTTCACCCTCGATTTCACAGCACTCACCGAGCGCGCTGATACCTGCCAGGGCGGTACGACACTGACGATCTACCACCACGCCGCGCTGGCAGGGGATCCCGGCTTCACGTGCCAGCGCGGTGTCGGGTATCACGCCGATAGCGATAAGCACGCAGGTGGCGGGAAGCCGGGTGCCGTCACGCAGCGTTACCCTGGTCGGATCGACACGGCTCAGCGCGGTGTCGAGGCGGCAGTCGATACCCCGCTGCGCCAGTGTGGCGGCCAGCAGACCACCGGTTTCTGGATCAAGCTGCCGATCCATCAGCCAGCTGTTTCGATGGATCAGCGTGACCGCGCGTCCGCGCAGGCGCAGGGCCGCGGCAGCTTCGATACCCAGCAGTCCGCCGCCCAGTACGACCACAGGGCCCGTGCTGTTGAGCATCTGTTCGACATCTGCCAGGGTGCGAAATCCCTGAACATGCGGCAGCCGGATACCGGGGATCTCAGGAAAAACCGGCAGCGAGCCGGTGGCCAGCACCAGCTGATCCCACTTCAGGGTCCGCTGTCCGGTGGTCAGCGTTTGTCGGTGCGAGTCCAGTGATGTCACGGTTTCTCCGCTGTACAGCGTGATGCCGTGCTGGTGGTACCAGTCGGGCGTATGCAGCAGTGTCTCCTCGAAGGCTTTTTCACCGCCCAGTACCGGAGAAAGCATGATGCGGTTGTAGTTGCCCAGCGGTTCACGGCCAATCACTGTGATGCGGTAACGGCCAGGCACCAGTTGGCACAGGGTTTCCACCATACGCATGCCTGCCATCCCATTGCCGATCACCACCAGATGTTCCGCCATGATGTGCCCCTTATGCCGCTGACTGTTTTTCGTAGAGGAAATGCAGCACGCGCTGACGCAACTGGTGATACTGCGGGTCATCCGCCAGCGCCACCCGGGAACGGGGACGGGGCAGTGTTACATTCATGATCTCGCCAATTTTTGCCGCCGGGCCGTTAGTCATCATCATCACGCGGTCGGAGAGCAGCACCGCTTCGTCGACGTCATGGGTGATCAGCACGATGGTGGTATTCAGTTTTTGCTGAATACTCATAACGGCGTCCTGCAGACGGGCGCGGGTCAGCGCATCCAGAGCCCCAAAAGGCTCATCCATCAGCAGCACTTTGGGTTTCATGGCCAGCGCGCGGGCAATACCGACGCGCTGTTTCATGCCGCCGGAGAGCTCGCCCGGCCGTTTATCACGGGCATGCCCCATCTGCACCTGTTCAAGATTTTCCAGGATCCATTCGTGTCGTTCTGCCTTGCTCATACTGCCTTTAAAGACCTGGTTTACCGCCAGCGCCACGTTGTCGTAGGTGGTCAGCCATGGCAGCAGCGAGTGGTTCTGAAACACCACCGCTCTCTCTGGTCCCGGCCCGGCGATCTCCCGGTTATCACACAGCAGACCGCCTTCGCTGGGCAGCGTCAGTCCGGCGATCAGATTCAGCAGCGTCGATTTCCCGCAGCCGGAATGCCCGATCAGGCTCAGGGTTTCGCCTTTGCGGATGCTGAAGCTGACGTTATCCAGCGCGAGGAAATCGCCCTGGGCGGTGTTAAAGCGCTGGCTGACTTGCTGTACATCAATAATGTTCGGCATTATTTGTTCTCCTGCTGGCTGTCATGCCAGGAAAAGCGGCGTGCGAGCAGCATCAGCACCTGTTCCAGCAGCAGACCGACCACACCGATAATCGCAATGGCGATAAGAATGTTTTCCACGTTGAGGTTGTTCCACTCGTTCCAGATCCAGAATCCGATGCCCAGGCCTCCGGTGAGCATCTCGGCGGCGACGATGACCAGCCAGGCAATGCCAATGGAGAGGCGTACGCCGGTCAGTACCGCGGGCAGCACCGCCGGGAACAGGATTTTGCGCATAATGGTGAATTCGGAGAGGTTGAGCACCCGCGCAACGTTGAGGTAGTCCCGGGGAATTCTCTGCACGCCTTCTGCCGTATTGATCACCATTGGCCAGATGGAACAGATGAAAATAGTCCAGCTGGAAGCCGGTTCTGCGCGCTGGAACAGCAGCAAACCAATGGGCAGCCAGGCCAGCGGGCTGACGGGGCGCAGCAGGGCAATAATCGGGCTGAACATGCGCCCTAAAAACAGAAATCTTCCCAGCAGAAAGCCCGCCGGGATCCCGACCAGTGCCGCCAGGCCAAACCCGATAGCGACACGCTGCAGCGAAGCCAGGACGTTCCAGCCAATACCCTGGTCGTTGGGCCCGGCGTTGTAGAAGGGATCGGCGAACAGCGTGACTGCCGCCTGCCAGGTGGAGAGCGGTCCGGGAAAACCGGTGCTGTAGAGTGCGGCAATCTGCCACACGCCCAGCAGCAGGATCATCCCACATACGCCAGGAATGATGCGCTGGAACAGCGGGCGCAGCGTATAGCGTCGCCGCGTTTTAGGTGCAGGGTGGTTATTCAGCGGGATGATTTGTGCATGCTGCGTGGTGGTTTCGTTCACCAGCGGTATGACGGTTGCCTGATTTTTCATGACTGACCTCCTGCTTTGAGGGCGAAACTGGCGGCATACTCTGCCGGATTGCTGCCATCCCAGACTTTGCCGTCGATCAGGGTGCTGCTGCGCATCCCGCTCTGCGGGAGTGAGATGCTGCCTGCCGCGCTGGCTGCCTGTGTGTAGATATCAATGCGGTTAACCTGCTTTGCCACGGCCAGATAATCCGGCTCCTGTTTCAGCAGACCCCAGCGTTTTTGCTGCGTGAGGAACCACATTCCGTCAGACAGCCAGGGGTAGTTGACCTGCCCGTCGTTGAAGAAACGCATCGGGTGTGCATCCTGCCAGCGTTTTCCCAGACCGTTGTCGTAGTGGCCCAGCATGCGGCCCTCAATGGTTTCAGGTTTGGTGTTGAGGTAGGCGCGGCTGGCGATCACCTGCGCGGTTTCACGGCGGTTGTCGTCAGAGGCATCGATCCAGCGTGCGGCCTCCAGCACGGCGGCGGTGAGTGCCCGCGCGCTGTTAGGGTTCTCGTTCACCCATGCTGCACGGGTGCCCAGGATTTTTTCCGGATGATCGGGCCAGATATTCTGGGTGGTTTCGGCGGTAAAACCGATGTTGTCGCTGATGGCACGCTGGTTCCATGGCTCGCCTACGCAGTAGCCGCTCATATTGCCGATTTTCATGTTCATCACCATCTGTGGCGGCGGTACCACGACGGTACGGACATCGGCAAAAGGGTCGATACCGGCATTGGCCAGCCAGTAATAAAGCCACATGGCATGGGTGCTGGTGGGAAAGGTGTGAGCAAAGGTGTAGCTGCCTGCGGGTTGAGCTGCAATGGTCTTTTTCAGCCCCTCCGCCGTAGTGACGCCTGCTTCTTTCAACTGATTTGATAGCGTGATTGCCTGGCCGTTTTGATTCAGTGTCATCAGGTTCGCCATATCATGTTGTGGCCCGGCGACACCCAGCTGCAAGCCATAGATCATGCCGTACAGCACATGTGCAGCATCCAGCTCTCCCGAGGTGAGTTTGTCGCGCACGGCAGCCCAGCTCGCTTCTTTGGTCGGAGTCAGGGTGATGCCATATTTTTTGTCGAAGCCTTTTACCGCCGCCATAACGACGGGGGCACAGTCCGTTAAGGGAATGAAGCCTACCCGAATATTGGTTTTCTCCGGGGCATCGGAGCCGGCAGCCCAGACGCTGTTCATCAGCCCGGGAACAAGGTAGCTGCCGCCCAGAAGGGCGCTACCCGTGAGAAATTGACGTCTGGATAGCGGAAAAATCGGTTTGCTCATCGTCTGGCTTCCTGAAAAAAAGCATAAAAAAAGGCGTCCTACCGACATGCCTGAGCATGCGGTTGGACGCCTTTATCCAAAGCACTCTTACACCGCCATTGGTGCAAAAATGCGTCATTATGTTTTTTTAGTCATGCAAGCGATGTGCCAGGTCAGGAGAGGAAGGAATAACCGCATGGTGTCAGGCGTTTGCCGTGCGGATTATCCTGTTGAGAAGTTCACAGCGAACGACCCGTGCCCCATTGCGAAGCACAGAGTGCCCACTGTTTGTGCAAGTATTACTCTGCGCGTGACGTAAAAGCGGCGGCCACGGAGAGCAGTGCGATGGCAACATCGGCAATACGTCTGTTCTGGTCCATCGCCATCTTACGCAGGGTCTGCCAGGCCTGCTCTTCGTTATAGTTGTGGTGACGCATCAGCAACACCTTGGCCTGGTCAATCTGTTTACGTTCATTCAGCGTGGCACGCATCGCAGCCAGCTCGTTGTCCTGGGCCTGTAACCTCTCGGACTGGGCCTGAACCAGCTCCAGTACTGAACGTCCCAACTGCGGTGTCAGTCCCCCGCTATCCAGTTGCTGTACCTCTTGCTGAAACCCGTCGCGCCCTGCCACATAAACGCTGTACGCTGAGCGATTTTCAAGCCCGCTGACCGCCTGATGGATATCCTCTTCCTGCTCCTCGCGCCGGGTTTCAGCACGGCGTATGCTGTCGTGACAGCAGCGGGTCAGGTGGTGCGCAAGGCCATCTTCGATCACCTTCAGGCCGTCGATACGACGGGTCATCAGCTGATACCAGCGCAGGGCCATCTCTGTCCCTCCGGCTTCCGGCGTTGTGCGTGTGCAGGCAATGCGCCGCAGCCGTTCGACATCACTGTCGCAGGTGGCAATGCTGCGCCAGCGTTGCAGGTTTTCCTCATCGGCAAACTGGCTGAAGCTGGAAAAACAGCGCTCCTGTGCACCGATCAGCGCCACCATCCTCTCGCTCTGCTCCTGGCTGAATTCACCCGCGGCGTAACCGGCAGATCCGGTGGCTCTTTCTTGCCCTGCCAGCTCTTTCCCCTGAATAAAGCTGAACATAGCAATCAGGGCGCGGGATACTTCAGGGTCAGAAGCGGTATCGATCATTTCAAAAGCGAGGTTCAGCAACTGCCGGATAATGTGATTGAACTGTGCCATGGCCTGGGCGTGGCTAAGCGTGAACTGGCGGATGGCATCCCGCAGCGCGGGCAGCTCGCTCAGCGCGTAGATCGCAGAGGCAATCCTGCTGAATACCCGGCTGCTGCCCTGTGATGCGTTCTCCGGAGAGGGAATGGCGGGCAGTTTTGCCATCATACTGGCGATGATCTGGCTGACCTGGCGTGCACGCTGGGGGAGTTCGTCGCCAAACATCCGTCCCTGAGAACAGAGCCAGATATTGCTGGCACCGCGTTCGCGCTGCAGTTCATGGATAAGCTGGCTGATGATGGCTGTCAGATGGCCGGTATGGAGCAAATTACGCAGATTAGCAATTTCACACTGTCGCGATGCTGTCAGGTACATAAGCGGTGAAGGTGTGGTGGCACGCATTAGACGCTCTCCAGCGATGAAATTGGATAAGCGTATTAAGCATAATGTGTGCCACTTATAAAATGTGTTGCACCATCAGCGCGCGATCAGGCGACTATTTCTTCCCCTGCCAGTTGCCCCAGGGGCCGTCTGCCGGGGCTTCTTCCACCTCATCCAGTGAAGCAATGTACAACTCTTCGACTTCTTTACGCGCCCATGGAGTGCGGCGCAGGAATTTCAGGCTGGATTTAATGCTCGGATCGCTTTTGAAACAGTTGATATTGACGCGCTTCGCCAGCGCCTCCCAGCCATAACGCGCTTGCAGCGCAGTTAACAGGGCTTCCAGCGTCAGGCCATGCAAAGGATCTTTTGGGGTATGAGAGGTCATTGTGGTGTCCGGCGAGTCTGAAGAAATTGCGCACACGATACTGAGCGCCAACGCCAGATGCAATAATTAACCGGGTACCTGCCGTCCCTGGCAGGGGTGATCAGTTAAACCAGGCGGGAACCGGGTCGTGCAATCTGGCCCAGCTCTGCGGGCCAGCCGCCATCTCACTCTCCGTCAGCAGTGCGTTATCCAGCTGCTGACGCAGCCTGGCTTCATCCATCTCTATGCCGATAAATACCAGTTCCTGTCGGGCATCCCCGATGCCTTCCTGCCAGTGGTGCATAATGTCCAGCAGGGACTCCTCATCCTGTGGCCAGCGTTCGCGTGGCACGCTGACCCACCAGCTACCCGCCATCCCCTGACGTGCCACGCCCCCAGCCTGCGACCAGTTGCCGGCATAACCAGGCCGTGATGCCAGCCAGAAATAGCCTTTCGAACGCACGACGCCTGGCAGTGTTGCGGAAAATAATGCCCAGAAACGCTCGGGGTGAAACGGGCGACGGGCGCGCCAGACAAAGTTGCTGATACCGTACTCTTCGGTTTCCGGGACATGGGTGCCGCGTAACTCCTGCATCCAGCCCGGAGCCTGTGCCGCCTCGTCAAAGTCAAACAGACCGGTACTCAGTACCCGGTCCAGCGGAACTTCACCAAAACGGGCACATTCAATGCGTGCGCGGGGGTTGAGGCTGCGCAGGATGGCAAATAACCGTGTGCGCTGATCGGGGTTGATGAGATCGATTTTGTTCAGTATCAGTACGTCGCAGAATTCAATCTGCTCAATCAGCAGATCGACGACCGAGCGTTCATCGCCCTCACCCAGCGACTCACCGCGTGAACGGATGCTGTCACGGGATTCATAGTCGTGCAGGAAATTGTAGCCATCGACAACGGTCACCATGGTATCCAGGCGTGCCACGGCGGACAGGCTCTCCCCGGTTTCATCTTCGAACGTAAAGGTTTCCGCGACTGGCAGGGGTTCTGAAATGCCGGTCGATTCGATCACCAGTTGATCGAAGCGCCCTTCGCGTGCCAGGCGGTTTACTTCAAGCAGCAGATCTTCGCGCAATGTGCAGCAGATGCAACCGTTGCTCATCTCCACCAGCTTCTCGTCGGTGCGCGACAGCTCTGCACCCCCGTCGCGCACCAGTGACGCATCAATATTCACTTCCGACATATCGTTGACGATCACCGCCACGCGGCGCCCTTCACGGTTGTTCAGGATATGGTTAAGCAGTGTCGTTTTCCCGGCCCCGAGAAAACCCGACAAAACGGTTACGGGCAGGCGGGTATCGTTACCGGGTAAAGCGTATTTTTCTTGCATCATGACATCCTCTCAGGCGTTGACAGCGTGTTTGCACCGGGCAGTACCGGGCCACCCGCATAAACATTATTGTTATGTTATAACATAACAATTAAAGCTGTCATCCCTTACCTTCCACAGGGTGTCTTTTATTTTTCTATCGGTTTGCCGCCATAATCGCCAGCTGAGTGATGCCCCGGAGTTGCAGGTCCTTCGCCGCTTTTGCCGCGCGGATCCCGCTGGCGCACACCAGAACGATGCGGCAATCCGCAGGGGGCTGCCAGTGATTGAGTTCCTCAGGCAGCACCCGGTGAACGTGACTCGCCACGCTGTCGGGGGCTTCCTCGCGGCTACGCAGTTCAACAATACAGTCTTCACTGTTCAGCAGGTGGCGATCGATAAACGGCACGACAGGTTGGTCAGGCTCACCGGCACCGTCAAAACGGAACGGGCGGAAATGCCAGGTGGTGAAATCGCAATTGATCAGACAGCCCAGCGGTGAAGGCGTCAGCCCGAGCAGAATACTGAGGGTCATCTGCGCCTGCATGGCACCCAGCGTGGCCACCGCCGGGCCCATGACACCTGCCGTGTTACAGTTCGCCGCGTTGCCCGGCAGTTGCGGGAACAGGGCACGATAACTCGGGGCAGTGCCACAGAAGCCCCCAACATAGCCCTGACGACCGAGTACCGAGGCGCTGACCAGCGGAATATGACGCGGTTGACAGGTATCGGAAAGCAGATAGGTGACGGCAAAATTATCGGCGGCATCGATCGCCAGATCGATACCGTCCAGCGCGTCGGCCATCATGCTGGCACTCAGTGCCTGCGGCCGTGCATCGACTACGCAGTCCGGGTTACGTGCATTGAGTGCACGCTGCGCGCAGTCGACTTTACGCTTCCCGCAGTCCTGCATACTGTACAGCGTCTGGCGGTGCAGGTTGTGCTCCTCTACCCGGTCCCCGTCATACACCCTGATGTAGCCCACCCCGGCCCCGGCCAGCAGTGGCAGCAGTGTGGCACCCAGCCCGCCAGCACCGATCACCAGCACGCGGGCTTGCAGCAGGGCCTGTTGCCCTGCCTCGCCGATCTCAGGCAGCATGGTTTGTCGTTGATATCGGTCCATCCGTTATGGCTCCCGTGAGAGAAATTGCGCCATACCAAAAATCGGCGTGGAGGCGCTGGCCATATCACGGCGCTCTACCAGGCCGGCATGACAGGCATCGTGACCGGCGTGGATAGCGGCAGAAAACGCCCCGGCCATGCGTACCGGATCCTGTGCTTTGGCCACGGCCGTATTCAGCAGGATACCGTCAAAGCCCATTTCCATTGCCTGTGCAGCCTGGCTGGGTGCGCCGATCCCGGCATCGATAATCAGTGGAATGCCTTTAAACCAGGCACGCATTGAACGCAGCCCCTCAATGTTGCGTAACCCCTGGCCGGAGCCAATCGGCGCGCCCCACGGCATCAGCAACTCACAGCCCGCTTCAATCAGCTTTTCGCCGAGGATCAGATCTTCCGTGGTATAGGGAAACACCTGGAATCCCTCAGCGCACAGGATGCGGGCGGCTTCCACCAGGGCAAAGGGGTCGGGTTGCAGCGTATCAGCGTGACCAATCACCTCCAGTTTTATCCAGCGGGTGTTAAAGACTTCGCGCGCCATATGCGCCGTGGTCACCGCCTCTTTTACACTATGACATCCTGCGGTATTGGGCAGCACCCGCTTGTTCAGCCCGGTCAGCAGGTCGCGAAATGCCGCACCCTGCCGCCCTTCGCGGCGCAGACTGACGGTAATGATTTCGCTACCGGAGGCCTCAATCGCCTGTTGCAGGATCGCCGGAGAGGGATACCCGGCAGTGCCGAGCAAAAAACGTGACTGCGGAATAAAATCGTAAAACATGTTTTACCCTCCCTGCATCGGTGATAACACTTCAAGCTCACAGCCTGCGGTCAGTGGCTGTGTTTCATAGCGCGAGCGTGGGACGAACTCGCCGTTAAGGGCGCTGGCCACGCAGCCCGCATCCATCTGCTGTTCACGCAAAAGTTCCGCCAGCGTGCGGGCGGTGGTGTCGATCGGGAGGCCGTTAAGCTGGATTTTCATATCAGGTTTTCCTGCTGCAGTTGCAGCATCAGTTTTTCCGCCATGACTGGCGCGAGAAGAAAGCCGTGGCGATACATGCCGTTCAGGGACCAGACGCCGTTCTGGTAGCGAATGGCGGGGATATTATTGTGATAAGCGGGGCGCAACCCGGTGCCGCTTTCCAGTATCCGCGCTTCAGCCAGCGCAGGGTGGATAGCCCAGGCGGCGCTGAGCAGTTCCATCATGGCGCGTGCGCTGATCGGGCTGTTATCGTCGCTTTCCACCATCGTTGCACCCAGCATAAAGCGCCCTCCGGCACGCGGCACCAGATAGCAGGGAAAACGGGGATGCAGCAGGCGGATGGGGCGTGAGAACTGCACCTCTTCACTGTGCAGGATCAGCATCTCCCCGCGTACGGCGCGTAGCTCAGGCAGATCAGGGGCTGCATGAATCCCCCGGCAGTCAATGACTGTCCCGCCGGGATTGCCCGTATGAAAAGGAATACCCCTGCGTTGCAGGGTCGCCCGTAGTTGGTGCAGCGCACTGCGTGGATCAAGGTGTGCTTCCCCGGCAAAGAACAGCCCACGGGCAAAACGCCCTTCCAGCGCGGGTTCCAGCGATGCCGGCTCTACCCACTGATGCGCCCGCGTCATGCGGGCAAAACGGCTGAGTTCGGGGGTATCACGTGCGGGTGCCACCACCAGAGTGCCTTGATGTTCCACTCCCTGAATGCGGGCCGACCACCAGGGCGCGGAACGCTGACCCAGTGCGATCACCTCTTCGGGGGCACTTTCACCTTCGCACCAGGGGGCGAGCATACCGCCCGCCCAGTGCGATGCGGCACAGTGCTGCTCTGCGGTGATCACTTCAACGGATTCACCCCGTTCAGCAAGTAACGTGGCAACACAAAGCCCGGCGACGCCATCACCGATCACCGACCAGCGGCTCATGATGTGCGGTTTCCGGTACAAATAAAGGGGGGAATAAATGGTTTCACGTTAGCCTCTCAATCGATGCGGAGACCCGTGATACAGAGTAAGGAAAAGACGGGGACGATCAGAAGCCAGCCCACGTGGCAGGTACCCTGGCTGATACGCCATCGGGTACGCGTCTTCCTACGCCAGTATCAACTGGGTCAGGTTCTAAGGGTCGCTAAGCCGCAAAAAATCGCTCATTAGCCTCTCAGTCTCTCTGGCGAGACTCCCCTGACAGGGACTAGTTGTATTTTACCGGGTGACAATCGTCAAGTGACATGAGGTTTTCGTACGGAAAAAATGGGACAGAATGAGACGATGAAGTTTTTTTTAATTGAATGCTCAATCAATAAAACCTATCATTCCTGTTCTTGTTTACACAAAATTTACTTTCAGGGGGCGACGTAGATCAAAAACACTAACGATTAATCAATATATTACACCTGATAATCACCCTGATGGTTCTCCCAGTGTAATTAGCGGATATACGGCGGATGTTACCCAGTATGCGCTAATGCGCGCTTCGCAGAGCGGACTTCAGGTTATTTTCTTGAGCATTTTTTGCGGAGACATTATGCCGACGACTGAAATACCAGGAAAACCTCAAAAAGATCGTATTAATCCCGTGGTTTTCTATACCTCAGCAGCGCTTATCCTGCTGTTCTCCTTTACCACTATCCTGTTCACTGATTTTTCCGACCGCTGGATTAATCGCACCCTCGACTGGGTATCTAATACCTTCGGCTGGTACTACCTGCTGGCAGCCACGCTGTACATCGTATTCGTCATTTTCATGGCCTGCTCACGCTTTGGCTCCATCAAGCTCGGTCCCGAACAGTCGAAACCTGAATTCAGCCTGATGAGCTGGGCGGCCATGCTGTTCGCTGCGGGTATCGGTATCGACCTGATGTTCTTCTCGGTGGCGGAACCGGTCACCCAGTATATGATGCCACCGGAAGGCCAGGGCCAGACGATGGAAGCGGCGCGTCAGGCGATGGTCTGGACGTTGTTCCACTACGGTCTGACTGGCTGGTCCATGTATGCCCTGATGGGCATCGCCCTCGGCTACTTCAGCTACCGTTATGGCCTGCCGCTCACTATCCGTTCGGCGCTCTACCCTATTTTTGGTAAGCGCATTAACGGGCCCATTGGTCATACCGTGGATATCGCTGCCGTGCTGGGGACCATCTTTGGTATTGCCACCACGCTCGGTATTGGCGTGGTACAGCTTAACTACGGGCTCAAGGTGTTGTTTGACGTACCGGAAGGGCTGACAGCACAGGCCGGGTTGATTGTCCTGTCGGTGATCATGGCCACCATCTCTGTGACCTCTGGGGTGAACAAAGGCATTCGCTTCCTGTCGGAACTCAACGTGTTACTGGCCTTTGGGCTGATTCTGTTCGTGTTGTTCGTTGGCGATACCAGCTTCCTGCTGAACGCGCTGGTGCTCAACGTCGGGGATTATATCAACCGCTTTATGGGCATGACGCTGAACAGTTTCGCCTTTGACCGTCCGACCGAGTGGATGAACAACTGGACGCTGTTCTTCTGGGCCTGGTGGGTTGCCTGGTCGCCGTTTGTCGGTCTGTTCCTCGCACGTATCTCCCGTGGACGTACCATTCGTCAGTTTGTGGTGGGGACGCTGACCATTCCGTTTATCTTCACCCTGTTGTGGTTGTCGATCTTCGGTAACAGCGCGCTGTATGAGATCATTCACGGCAATATGGCTTTCGCTGAGGAGACCATGGCGCATCCGGAGCGGGGTTTCTACAGTCTGCTGGCGCAGTATCCTGGTTTTACCTTCAGTGCCTCGGTGGCCACCATTACCGGACTGCTGTTCTATGTTACCTCCGCTGACTCCGGCTCCCTGGTGCTGGGTAACTTTACCTCGCGTCTGGCCGACATCAATAATGATGCGCCCAACTGGCTGCGTATCTTCTGGTCGGTTGCCATTGGTGTGCTGACGCTGGGGATGCTGATGGTGAACGGCGTCACAGCATTACAGAAAACCACGGTGATCATGGGGCTGCCGTTCAGCTTTGTGATCTTCTTTGTGATGGCCGGTCTGTATAAATCATTGCGCGTGGAAGATCATCGCCGTGCCAGTGCAACAGTGAACACGCCACCGGTACCGGTATCGCGCGACGATCGCCTTAACTGGAAACAGCGTATCTCGCGTGTGATGAACTATCCGGGCACGACTCATACGCGTAAAATGCTGGATGAGGTCTGCCGCCCTGCCATGGAAGAGGTGGGACGTGAGCTGGAGCGCCGAGGGGCGAAAGTGCAGGTGAATGAGCTGCCCGCCGTGGATGACGAGCGTCTGAACCATCTGGAACTGCTGGTGGATATGGCTGATGAGCAGAGCTTCCTCTACCAGATTTGGCCGCAGCGTTATTCGGTTCCGGCGTTTACTTATCGTGCACGCAGTGGGAAATCGGACTACTTCCGTCTGGAGACCTTCCTGCTGGAGGGGACACAGGGCAACGATTTGATGGACTACACCCGTGAGCAGATCATCAATGACATTCTCGACCAGTATGAACGGCACCTGACCTTCCTGCATATTCACCGGGAAGCGCCGGGTAACGCCATGCCTTTCCCCGAAGCGTAACGGGTATAAAAACCAGACTCCGGTCTGGTTTTTTTTGCATCAAACGGGGATAATCATCTTTTAATGGTCTATATTCAGACCGGTTGCGCAACACGTTCAACGGGAGAATCCAGTGAGAGTAGAAACGATCAGCCACATTAAAAAAAATGCCGCCACGCTCGACGTCTCCGAGCCTATCATCGTGACGCAGAATGGTATCCCGGCCTACGTTATCGAATCCTATGCTGACAGGCAGGCTCGCGACAGTGCCGTTGCGTTGCTGAAACTGATGACGTTATCGGAAAAAGATGCGGCTGAGGGTAAGGTTTACTCACGCGATCAACTGTTAGCCAGTCTGGATAACTAACCGGAATGGCAGATGTCACGATTGAATACACCGGGACGGCAAGAAGCACATTATTGCAGTTGAGAAATCATCTTATCGCCTGCGGCGTTGCGCCTTTGCCCGTCATTGAGTGCATTATTGATGAGTTCGAAAGCAAAGTATCCGCTTTTCCTGTGGGCTGCCAGCTGTGCCCTGAATTACTTAAAATTGGTTCTGACCGCTATCGAGAATGCAATACGCAGAAGGGTTACCGGGTACTCTACTCCGTCGACGGGTTTCGGATTCGGGCACACGCGGTACTGTCTCAACGACAGGATATTGTGCAGCTTTTGTATCAGCGACTGATTGAGTTTTGATACCCGGTTCCTCCGGGTATCCCCTTTCAGGCAAAACGTTTCGCCCCCGCCACACAGAGAATAATCGCGCCCGCACAGGCCACCATTCCGAGGGCTATCGGTTCATGAAGGAACAGGGCGCTGAGCAGCAGCCCGAAAAAAGGTTGCAGAAGCTGGAGCTGCCCTACCCCGGCAATGCCCCCCAGTGCCAGCCCGCGATACCAGAATATAAACCCAATCAGCATGCTGAACAGAGAGACGTAACCGAGGCTGAACCACGCGGGAACGCTGATGCCATGCCAGCTATGCGGCAAATTGATCAGCCCTGTCACCACCATCACCGGCAGCGCCAGCAGCAGTGCCCAGCTGATCACCTGCCAGCCACCGAGCCGCCGCGATAACCCGGCCCCTTCTGCGTAGCCCAGACCGCACAGCAGAATAGCGGCCACCATCAGCAGATCCCCGGTTAACGATCCCGCCTGGTCGCTTGCGATGGCAAATCCCGCAACGATGCCTGCACCCAGCAGGGAGAACAGCCAGAATGCCGGGCGGGGGCGTTCACCGCCTCTGAGTACGCCAAAAATGGCGGTGGAAAGCGGTAACAGACCGATAAACACCAGCGAATGCGCCGCAGTCATCTCTCGCAGGGCAAGCGCGGTCAGCAGCGGAAAACCCACGACGACGCCAGTGGCGACAATTAACAGCGACAGGGCATCACTGCGCGCAGGACGTTTCTGACGTAATAGCAGTAATAATCCCCCGGCCAGTAACGCGGCAATGACCGCGCGGGCAGAGGTCAGAAACAGGGGCGAGAATCCCCCGATCGCTACCCTTGTCGCAGGCAGTGACCCGCTGAAAATGATCACGCCGGAAAGCCCACTCCACCACCCTGCTGTTGCTCGCGCCATATGTCCTCTGCTATGAATATAAACGGTAAACTCCCGCAGATAGTAGAGCGCATCGCGTGCAGTTCGAAGATACACGGCCATACAATTTTGTTGTTCTGTATGGCTTACACCACCCATACAGTTGATGGCTGAAAACGCATGACCCGCACAGAAACACTGATTGATGATATTCGCCGCAGGATAGCGACAGGCGCACTGGTACCGGGCGATCGGCTGGCGTCGGTGCGGCGCTATGCCGCCATGATGACGGTTTCCCCTTCTACGGTGGTGGAGGCTTATGATCGGCTGGCAGCCGAAGGGCTGATCCGTGCGCGTCGCGGGGCGGGTTTCTACGTTTCTGGAACCCCGCTGGTCACCCGAAGTCTGGCGGATAACAGCAACTCGCGGCGACGCGAAGTTGACCCGTTCTGGGTCTCGCGCCAGTCGCTGGATGCCAGTGCCGGGGAGCTGACGCCCGGCTGCGGCTGGCTGCCTGCCGACTGGATGCCCCATGAGGCGCTGCGCAAAGGTTTACGCCAGCTGACGCGTTCTTCCGATACGCTACTGACGGATTATGGCAGTTCGCGAGGGTCAGCGACTCTGCGGCATCTGCTGCTGGCTCGTTTCGCCCGCGAAGGGCTTTCGGCCTCGATGGAACAACTGATGCTGACCGGGTCGGGCAGCCAGGCGCTGGATTTACTCTGCCGCTTTCTGCTGCGTCCAGGTGACAGCGTGGTGGTGGACGACCCCTGCTACTTCAATTTCCAGGCACTGCTGCGTGCTCATCAGGTGAATATAGTCGGTGTGCCCTATACCCCAACCGGGCCGGATATTGCGGTGTTTGAGCAGGTTGTCGCGACGGTGCGTCCGCGCCTGTATATCACCAACTCCGCGCTGCATAATCCCACCGGCGCCTGTCTTTCCGCGCAAACGGCCTATCGGGTGCTGAGTGCCGCCGCGGCAAACGACACCCTGATCATTGAGGATGATATCTTTGCCGACTTCGAACCTGACCCTTCCCCACGGCTGGCGATCCCCGACGGGCTTGATCGCGTCATCCGTACGGGCAGCTTCTCGAAAACGCTTTCGGCTTCCGTGCGCTGTGGCTATATCGCCTGTCGCGCAGAGTGGATTGAAGGACTGATTGACCTGCAAATTGCCACCAACTTCGGTGGCCCCAGCCCATTATCCAGCGAGCTGATCGCCAGCGTACTGGCCGGGGGAAGCTATCGCAAACATCTGGCTGACGTCATCACGCGATTGGATCGCGCCAGAAAAGAGGCCACCGAACGCCTGAGCGCGCTGGGGATTACTCCGTGGATGGTGCCACGCGGCGGTTTCTACCTCTGGTGTCGCCTGCCGGAGGGCGTTGACTCTGCACTGATCGCCCAGCGTTGCCGGGAAGAGGGTGTCGTACTTGCCCCGGGGAATGTGTTCAGCGTTTCCCAGTCAGCGACAGCATATTTGCGTTTCAACGTGGCGCATCTGAATGCCCGTGTTTACCGCGTATTGCAACAGGCGATAGCGGAACAGCAGTCTTAAGGTGAAGTAGATCAGGTCATTTTTTGTCCATTATGAGGATAGTGTGATCTGACAGGCACAAACAGATCGTTATTTTATTTAGGCTGCCCGTCATGCGGTACGGGTTATGCATGGATTTCAACCCGTTACCTGAGGTGTAGATTTTTTACTGGTATTCAACAGGGATGAAATTATGGCGCAGGACGTTTTTATAAAGATCGAGGGTATTACAGGGGAATCTCTGGACGCTACGCACAAAGGAGATATTGAGGTTCTTAGCTGGGACTGGTCTGTGGGCCAAACAGCGAATATGCACTCTGGCAGTGGTGGCGGTGCGGGGAAATGCATTGTCGGGGATCTTCGTTTTGAACATTATTTCGATAAAGCCAGCCCAAACCTTCTGCAGTATTGCCTGACCGGAAAACATATCCCGGAGGCGGTACTGATCATGCGCAAAGCAGGCGGTTCTCCACTGGAATATCTGCGTATCACGCTTCAGGAAATTATTATTACCGGGGTTGAGTCTGTCGGTTATAACACCATGCCTGCCGCCAGAGAGGAGGTCGCACTCTCTTTCTCACGCGTAAAGGTTGATTATGTTCTACAGAATGCGGAAGGGACATCTGCGGGTACGATTTCTACAGGGTTCGACATTAAAGCGAATGCCATCATTTAAGTAAGCTGAACACAAGGAAGGGTAAATATGTTATTTGTGGATAAAAATGGTTTAGTAGATGCAACACGTATTAGTGTAAAACGATTCCGTACGATAGAACGTGGGGATATGGATCAAGTGAATGGGATTGTGGTGCATCAGACCGGTGGTTCAACTGCTGAGAGTGCTTTCAATAGCTACCAAAGTGCAGGTGCAAACGGCGCTCATTTCTTGATAGATAAAGAAGGTAAGATCTATCAAACCGCGTCATTGTTTAAAGTGACAAATCATGTTGGAAATATAAGATCCAGGTGTTACATGGAGAAAAAATGCACTCCATCTGAGATTTCCACAATAAGACCATTTTTAAATAAATATAAAAAACTTTCTCATTTAGAACAGAAGAAATCATATCCTGAAAGGTATCCAGCGAATTTCGACTCATTAGGCATTGAAGTTGTGGGTAAACCTGTTTCCGGTGAGGGAGAAAATGCCATTTATGAAACAGTCAATGATGCACAAAACAGTGCATTAAAATGGCTTGTTTATGAATTGTCGGATACGTTGAAAATATCAATGTCTGAGGTGTTTAGACATCCGGAAGTGTCATACAAAGTTAAGACTGAGGCAGGCACTGCAAAATGGTAAGGTACGGCTATTTTATATTATTATTGGTATTCGCCATCCCTGTAGCTTTTGCAACACATGTACCGTCCAGGAAAATTGTTGAGATAAAAATCAATGAAGTGGGTAAAAGCGAAGATGCATCGGAAAATGTTAAAAGTGGCTGTCGGACATTCGTCATTACAGAGGTGGATGTAAGATCCTTTTTTTCAAAATCTTATCCAGTTCCATTAAAATTCAATGTTCACGATCGCTATTCTCCCTGCTTTTCCAGAGGTGAAGTTAAGTTTAGCGATAACACACGAGGCGAGTGGAAAATATCCTCCAGTGGCGGGGGAACCTTGCTCTGGGATACTGGAGATGTGGCAACATTATTTTATGATGACTATCAATGGACAGATCCGTTTGAAGACACGTACAGCAGCGAGAACTGAAAAATGGTCAATATAAAGTTAATGGCATTTTTTATCATTTATTTATTTTCAGGTTTTTCATATTCAAAGGAGGTCAAAAATATTGAGAACCTCAAATATGACATCGTCGATGAAGGGCGCAGTAAGGTTGAGCAGGAAGGGTGTGCATTGTTCAGTCCAACTAAAGAACAACTTATTGACTACTTTAATAAGGCTACCAGAATGGACGAGGGTGGTTCAATAGGGCATCAGTATTATTCACCGTGCATAACAGTAGGAAAAGTTACCTTCGAAGACGGAAATTCAGTGAGCTTTACACTACAGTCAAGTGGATTCACTTCGGGTAACTTCGGGAACAAAGAGGCCATCTATTTTTTTCACAAAGACAACAAATGGTATGACCATTTCGAGTGTACTTATGCCATGGGCGATGAATCCGAACCGGGATGCGATTAAACAGCCTGATAAAACGGATAAAGCCTTACCGCCTGGAGTACGTCTTCACTGGCGTACTCCGTTTCTGCCTTCACATTAAAAATCCTCTCGTTCCTGGCATGTCGGTTGGTCTCGCTCAGACATCCAATCCGCGCTGGCTGTCGTTTCATCCTCACCCGTTTTACCCATCTCCCCCCGCAGTTTTTCCAGTAGCCACAGCAATGCCGGGTCGTGACTGCGGCGGGTGTTCCACATCAGGGAGAGCGTAAAGTCCGGGGCGCTGACCGGAACGGCGCTACGGCATAAACCATAATGGTCAACCCAGCCGCTGGCCAGCCCGGTGGGAACGGTGGTCAGCGCGGGGATCTGCTTCAGCATTAACGGCAGTGACGAGAAATGCGGCGTCACATAGCGTACCCGGCGAGTGAGATTCTGGCGGCCCAGCTGTTCGTCTATCTGGCTGTGGCTGGCTCCCCGATAAGAAACCAGAAGGTGATCGTGAGAGAGATATTCTTCAATGGTTAGCGGCGAAGTAAGTGCTAACTGGTGGGGGTGCCAGAGCGTACAAAACCCCATGCGAACGACAGGCTCACGGATGACATCCGCAGGCGCCCCCTGCCCGACAGAGATCGCCACATCAACCTTATCGCGCTGCACCAGCTCTTCGTCGAGAAACGGATCGCTGGCCGTCGTCTGCAGTTGGATTCCGGGTGCCTCGCTGGCGAGTGTCGCCAGCAGCCCCGGCATCAGCCAGCGTTCCACCCAGTCACTCATCCCCAGGCGGAAAGTGTGCTCGTCCGTTGTCGGGTTAAATGTGGGCGGCTGAAACAGCACCTGCTGCATCTGTTCCATCATCGGCAGCAGTGAGGCGACCAGCGCCTCCGCACGCGGCGTCGGCGCCATGCCTTTTGCCGTGCGCACAAACAGCGGATCGTTAAACATGGTGCGCAGCCGCGCCAGCGCGCCGCTGACGGCAGGTTGCCCCAGATGCAGCCGCTCAGCCGTACGGGATACGCTCCCCTCCCGGTGCAGCACCAGCAGCACCGTCAACAGGTTCAGGTCAATGCGACTAAAATCATTTTCTCTGATGTTGCTCATTATTTTAATCGATTTGAATGATGATGAGGCGGTCAGGATACTGTCATCCACGCCAAAACAACACGACTAAGTGAGACTATCATGACGCTTCTGAAAATGCTGATCGCCAGCCTGGCCCTTTCCGGCACTGCCCTGGCGGCGACAGCGCCAGCTCCGCTGGAAACTCAGGCTCCGGGCTATTACCGTATGACGCTGGGCAAGCTGCGCATCACCGCCGTGTCTGACGGCACGGTCACGATTCCGCTGGACAAATTACTGACTCATATCTCCCCGCAGCAGTTGCGTGAACGGTTGGCCGCCGATGCCATGACTCCGCAGGTGGAGACCTCGATCAATGCCTTTGTGATTGATAATGGCCAGCAGCGGGTACTGGTGGATGCGGGAGCCGGGGATCTGTTCGGCGACAACGGCGGGCATCTGCTGGAAAATTTGGCGGCAGCAGGCTACCCGGCAGAGACCATCAATGCGGTGCTGTTAACGCATATCCATGCCGATCACTCTGGGGGTGTTTCACGCAGCGGCAGGCCGGCGTTCCCCAATGCGCAGATGTATGTGGAAAAGAAAGATGCGGATTTCTGGCTCAATTCTGCTAACACCAGCAAGGTGGAAACCAGCCAGGCGCATACCTTTGCCGAGTCTGAACGTACGCTGCGCCCGGTAATTGATGCCGGTCGCCTGACGACCTTCTCTGCGCCGGCTACGGTATTCGCTGGCATCCGGGCGGTTCCGGCAGCAGGACACACACCGGGCAGTGTGCTCTATCGCGTGGAAAGTGAAGGGCAGACGCTGGTACTGTGGGGCGATATCATTCATGCGAAAACGGTGCAGATGCCGGATCCCCATGTGGCGATTCACTTTGATGTGAATCAGCAGCAGGCCGTGCGGACGCGTGAAGCGGTACTGGCGCAGATGGCGCAGGAAGGTGACTGGGTAGCGGCCGCACATATTGCTTTCCCGGGATTCGGTCATGTCAAACGTGACGGCAGCGGCTACCGTTGGGTGGCGGCAAATTATACCACTCAGTTAAGCCATTAATTATTCCGGGGCACGTCAGTGCCCCGAACCCGGTTTTATCCCATCAGCACGTATTTTCTTTCCTGCCTGAGAGTAAGCTTTTAACTACGCATCGTTATCATATATTTATCTTTCACAGTTATTCATCATGCTGTTAATAATTGTCTCACCTTAACGCCACAAAGGTGGAGCGATCATGACTGAACGTATTCGTTTAGCTAAACCGGAAGACGCTGAATTACTGCATGATCTGTTACAACGTGCCTATGCACCGTTATTAACGCAGGGTATTCATTTCACCATTACCCAGGCCTCGGTGGCGGATGTTGCCGCCGTCATTGCCAGTGAATCCACCTTCGTCCTGGAACAGAACGGACAACCGGTGGCCACGCTGACGGCACGCTTCCCGTGGACTGAGACCAGGCGGCAGCTGGCGCCGTGGCCGTTCCTGCACTGGTTTGCCGTTGATCCGGCTCACAAAGGCCAGGGGCAAGGCAGCCGGATTATCCGCTATGTCGAAGAAAGTTTTCTGCGCGACGCCTTAAAATCGCCTGCCGTTTATTTAGCCACCGCCATTAAACATCCCTGGCTGACCGATCTCTATTTACGCCGCGGCTATCAACCTTTTCACCGGGCAATTAATCCACTGGGCGTGGAACTGGTGTATTTAACCAAGGTGCTCGATCAGCAGCGATATCAAAACGCCAAAATAAAAGAATACGTGCACGACTTTATTGAAACCTCACTCACCGCCTGAACGTGTTGATGACTTATCTGGGAAAACTATGCGCTTAAATAATAAAGTGGCCATGATGGCCACGTTGTCATTGCTGTCGATCTCTATTGCCTCTTCTTTTGCTGCTGATAAACCGCGTTCCGGAGGCACTTTAACCTGGGGTGTGGAAACCGAGCCTAATACGCTCAACCCTCAGCTCAATGGCCAGTCAAAGGCCGAACTGATCCTGCGCGTGGCCTATGAATCCCTGCTGGCACGTAAGGCCGATGGCAGCTTTGTTCCGTGGCTGGCCGAGCGCTACCGCGTTGAAGACGGCGGGAAACGCCTGCACTTCACCCTGCGTAAGGATGTGCACTTTTCCGATGGTGAGAAGTTCAACGCCCATGCGGTGGCGGAAAACTTCCGCCATATTCAGGATCCGGCCTACTGCGCAGGCTCAAGCCTGTGTGCACTGGGCGGCCATATCGCCACGGTGGAAACCCCGGATGACAGTACGCTGATCATTACACTGAAAGACGCGTATTCGCCCTTCCTCTCCTTTGCTGCCGGGCTGAAGTTGATTTCGCCAAAATCCTGGCAGTCGCCGCAGTTGAAATCAGGCGGAACCGATCTCGCCGGAACGGGGCCGTTTATTCTCCAGCGCTACGAAAAAGGCCAGCAGATTGTCTATGTGAAAAACAAAGATTATCGCTGGGCATCGGCCAACGCGGCGCATCAGGGGCCGGCCTGGCTTGATGGTGTGACCTACCGTTTCCTGCCTGAATCTTCAGTGCGTACCGGGGCGTTGTTATCAGGTCAGGTGGATCTGATTGAAGGGGTTTCCGGGAACGATGCGGCTGAATTTAAAGATAACCCTGACTTCAGCTATCAGCATGCGCTGAATGCCGGCACGCCTTACTCGCTCTTCCTGAATGTGGAATATGGCCCGACCCGCGAGCAGAAAGTGCGTCAGGCGCTGCTACAGGGCCTGGATATTGATCCGATCCTGAAGTCGATCTATCGCGGCGAACGCACCCGCGTCTGGGGCATCACCTCACCGGTTGATCCGCTGTATGACGCAGGTCTGGAAGGCAAATACGGCAATAACCCGACGCTGGGTAACCAGTTGCTGGACGAAGCGGGCTGGACATCGCGGGATGCGGAAGGGTTCCGTACGAAGAACGGTCAGCGACTGAGCATTGAAATTATTCAGGCGCAGGCCACGGTGCGCGATCAGCGTGACGTGCTGTTGCAGGCCATTCAGGCCCAGGCGCGCCAGCGACTGGGCGTTGAGCTGAAGCTGCGTTATGTCGACTCCGGCACCTACAGCGAGCTGCGTAACAGCGGGCAGTTTGGGTCGATTGCCAACTCCAATACCGAAACCGACGGGATCGATATTGAAAACCACTACCTGCCGGTGAAGGCGGGAGGGGCAATTAACTACAGCCGCACATCGGCACCTGAACTGCTGCCGTGGCTGAAAGCCGCCTCCTCCACGCTCGATACCTCTGCGCGTCGCGGCTTCTATGGCCAGCTGCAACAGTTTGCGATTGTGCAGCAGGCGGTGGCCATCCCGTTATACGAGCCGGAAGATCAGATTGCCGCCGCCAGCTACGTGCAGGGTGCCGGCTTCCGTCCCTTCAAACAGATGCCGGAAAATGCGTACGACATCTGGTTAAGCGATCACTAAAGGCAAACATCATGAGCAGCGAAACCACGCCCCTCCTTAAACATGTCGTGCGGTCACGTCCGGCCCCGGCTACCACGTTGTGGTGGCGTATTAGCGGCCGCATTGGCGGTGGTGTTCTGGTGCTGTGGGCGGCGGTCAGTCTGTCGTTTATTGGCGTCTGGCTGGCACCGGGTGACATTGTCAGCCTGCTGGTGGGTGAGCAGGTAAGTACACCGGCCATCGAAGCGGCTATCCGCGCCGAGTGGGGGCTGGATCAACCGCTGTGGCAGCAGTATCTGAGCTATCTGTGGCGAATTGCTCATGGTGATTTTGGTCGTTCCTATCTGCTGAACGTCGATGTGGGACCGCTGGTGGGATCACAGTTATTGCCCACGCTGAAACTGACCGGTGCAGCGCTGGTGGTCAGCGTGATCTTTGCACTGGTCGTCGCCGTGACCACGGCGCATCGTCGCTGGGGACGCCGGCTGGCGAGCGGGCTGGAGCTGGTACTGGCTTCCACCCCGTCGTTCTGGCTGGGCATTGTTCTGCTGTTTGTTTTCAGCTTTACGTTGCGCTGGTTTCCGGTGGCCGGGGATCGCAATTTCTCTGCGCTGGTTTTGCCGGCGCTGTCGCTCGGGCTGGCCCAGGGGGCGGTCGTGTCTCAGGTGTTGCGTCGCGGTCTGGAAGATGCGCTCGATCAGCCGTTTTCGCTGACGCTGCGTGCCTGGGGCATCGGTAATCTGCAGATACGTCTGCGCCATGCCCTGCGTCATGCTGCCCTGCCTGCGGTCACCCTCACAGGCTGGCTGGTTGGCGGTCTGCTCAGTGGCGCGGTGATCACCGAACAGGTGTTCAGCCGTCCCGGTCTGGGCAAAGTGACGGTGGACGCGGTACTGGGGAAAGACCTGCCGGTAGTGCTGGCCGTGGCGATCCTGTCCGCATTGATTTATGTGGTGATGAGCACGCTGGTGGACATTCTCTATCTGTTACTGGATCCCCGCTTACGCCATCAGGCACAGGAGTAAAAAATGTCGGATATCGCCAGTTTACGCGTACCGCTGCGCCTGCCCGTTGGGCTGCTGCTGTCACTGCTGTTTCTTACCGTTCTGACGCTGGCAGCCTGCTTCCCCGGCTGGCTGGCACCGGACGACCCGCTGCTGGCTGACCCGGTTAACGCCATGCAGGCCCCCTCCTGGCAGCACTGGTTAGGGACCGATCAACTGGGGCGCGATCTACTAAGCCGTGTGATTTACGGCAGTCGTTATTCACTGCTGATTTCCGTTGCCGCGATGATGCTGGCGGTACTGGGTGGCTGTCTGCTGGGATTGCTGGCGGGGCTGGCGCGGGGTGTTCTCGATGAAGCCATTGGCCGCACGCTGGATGTGATTTCAGCCTTCCCGGATCTGCTGCTGGCGCTGATGCTGATTGCCTTTACCGGACCCGGGACAACCAACCTGATCATTGCGCTGGGCGTGGCATCGGTGCCGCGCTTTGCGCGCGTGGTCAGGGCGCAGACGTTCATGGTGGCGCGTTCGGGCTACGTGGAACAGGCCCGTACCTTTGGCCTGCCCTGGCGGGTACTGGTGTGGCGCCATGTGCTGCCCCATGCGATAGCCCAGGTGCCTGCGCTGGCAACGCTGGGGCTGGGAACGGCCATTATCGGTACAGCCGGGTTGAGCTTCCTCGGCATGGGGCCACAGCCGCCGACAGCGGAGTGGGGGTTGATGCTGGCGGAAGGGCGTAACTATCTGCGCAACGCCTGGTGGACCGGCGTCTGGCCGGGTGTCGCCATCACGCTGACCGTGGTGGCGGTCAATACTCTCGGCCGCCACTGGCAGGCGCATTTTGAAGGGAAACGACTGTGACGGCACTGATTGATATTCACAACCTTAATATCCATTTTGGCCACCATCACGCGGTGCGCGATTTCAGCCTGACCCTGCAACCCGGTGAGTCGGTTGCGCTGGTGGGAGAGTCCGGTTCGGGTAAAACGGTGACGGCGCGGGCGCTGCTGGGGTTACAGGCCGCGGAGGCCAGGCTCAGCGCTGAGACGTTTACCCTTATGGGACAGCCCGCTCTGGACCATTCTGAGCGTCAGTGGCGCAGGGTGCGCGGGCGACAAATCGGCTATGTGCTACAGGATGCGCTGGTGTCACTCGATCCCCTGCGTACCGTCGGGCAACAGCTTGCCGATGCATTATGGGCTGCCCGGCAAACCCCGCCTGAAGCGATTAAGGCGCGCAGCCTGCAACTGCTACACGAAGCAGGTATGGCTGATGCGCAACAGCGGCTGTCGGTTTATCCGCATCAGCTTTCCGGTGGCCTGCGTCAGCGGGTGCTGATTGCCTGTGCGCTGGCCGGGCAACCGGCCCTGCTGGTGGCGGACGAACCGACCACAGCGCTGGACATGACGGTGCAACAGCAGATCCTCACCTTACTGCGCAAACGGCGTGAACAGGGTCAGGCACTGTTGCTTATCAGTCACGATCTGGCGGTGGTGGCCGAGCTCGCTGATCGTGTGCTGGTGATGCGTGAAGGTGAAGTGGTGGAGAGTGGTCCGACCCACGCGCTGTTGACGGAGCCACAGCATCCCTGGACCCGCCGTTTGTTGCAGGCTATCCCACGACCACAGAACCGTGGCCTGCGGCTGGCCTCGCCCGAACCACAGCGATTACCGGAGAAAGCGCCTCCCGGTGACGTGCTGATTAACGTCAATGGCGTGCACAAATACTATGGCGACCGGCATGTGGTGAACAATGTGTCGTTTGAACTGCGCGCCGGGGAAACCCTGGGTGTGGTGGGTGAGTCGGGTTCCGGCAAAAGCTCTCTGGCCCGGCTGGTGCTGGGGCTGACGGAGCCGCAGCGCGGTGAGATCACCCTTGGCGGGCAGCGCTGGAGTCACCAGCCGGAAACACTGCGCCGTGCACGCCGTCAGCAGTTGCAGTTGATTGCGCAAGATCCGCTCAGCTCGTTTGACCCGCGCTACAACGTGGAACGGCTGATCGGTGAGAGCCTGGATGCCGCAGGAGTGTATGGCGAAGCCCGCCGGCAGCGGGTGATACAGCTGCTGGATGAAGTCAGTCTGAGCCGGAGCCTTTTGACGCGCTACCCGCGAGAGCTTTCCGGCGGTCAGCGTCAGCGCGTGGCCATCGCCCGTGCCTTTGCGCCTAATCCGGCGCTGCTGGTGGCCGACGAGCCCGTCAGCGCACTCGATGTCTCTGTGCAGGCGCAGATCCTTGATCTTCTGGCCGATATGCAGGCCGAACACCGGACGGCCCTGCTGTTTATTTCACATGACCTGGGCGTGATCCACCACCTTGCCGATCGGGTACTTGTGATGAAAGAAGGCCGTGTGGTGGAAAGTGGTGAGGTCGGACAGGTGTTTAACCGCCCTGTTCATCCCTGGACCCGACAATTACTGGAAGCGCTACCGGCACTGCCCGGCCGCGCTGCCTGAGCTATCCCTGAAAGGAGTTCTATCATGAGTCAGACTCAAACCCGCATCCGGCTGGGCGCGATTATCCAGGGCCCGTCCGGCAATATGTCGGCCTGGCGTCATCCTGATGCGATCAGCGATGCCAGCATCAACGTTGCATATGTCACCGCGCTGGCGCAGCAGGCAGAACGGGCAAAATTTGATTTCCTGTTCGTGGCGGATGGACTGTACATCAATGCTAAATCGATCCCACACTTCCTCAACCGTTTTGAACCTGTCACGCTGTTGTCAGCGCTGGCGCTGGTCACGCAGAAAATTGGCCTGGTGGCGACGCTGTCCACTTCTTACAGCGAGCCGTTTACCGTCGCCCGCCAGTTTGCCAGCCTTGACCAGCTGAGTGGCGGACGTGCCGGATGGAATGTGGTGACTTCGCCACTGGAAGGGTCGGCGAAGAACTTTTCCCGTGACCAGCATCCCGAGCACAGCGAACGCTATCGTATCGCCAGCGAATATTTACAGGTCACCAAAGGGCTGTGGGATTCATGGGAGGAAGATGCCTTTGTGCGTAATAAGCACAGCGGCGAATTCTTCGCGCCAGAGAAGCTGCATACACTGAATCATAAAGGCCACTACTTCTCCGTGCAGGGGCCGCTGAACGTTGGCCGTTCGCCGCAGGGGCGTCCGGTGATCTTCCAGGCGGGGGCATCTGAGGCCGGTAAAGCGTTTGCCGCCGAAACCGCCGATGCCATTTATACCCGCCAGGAAACCCCGGAGCTTGCCCGGGCATTTCGTGAAGATGTGCGCCGCCAGCTGGTGGCGCGCGGGCGCAATGCCGATGACATTCGCGTTTTCCAGGGCATCAGTGTCATTATCGGTGACGACAGTGCCGATGCCGAGCGTCGTTATCAGCAAACGGCACAGCTGGTCACACCGGAAAAAGCGCTGGAGTACCTTGGCCGTTACTTCGAGCATTACGATTTCAGCCAGCATGAGCTGGATGCACCGTTCCCGGATATTGGTGATCTGGGGCAGAACAGCTTCCGCAGTACCACCGATACCATCAAGAAAGAGGCGCTCGACCGTGGTTTAACCCTGCGTCAGGCTGCGCTGGAAGCGGCCACTCCGCGCCCGACTTTTTCCGGCACGGCAGCACAGATCGCGGATGGTCTGGAACAGTGGTTTACCCGTGGCGCGGCCGATGGGTTTATCGTACGCGGCGGAACGCCAACGGCGTTTGATGATTTTGTCGATCAGGTGATCCCGATCCTGCAACAGCGCGGCCTGTACCGTCACGACTATGAAGGCAATACTCTGCGTGAACAACTGGGGTTGAGTGAGCCTGAGAACCAGTTTGCGATAAAGACGGAAGAGAGGCGGGTTGGTTGAGCAAGTAACGCATTATAGTTACAACATACATATCACTGAGTCAGTTATCGATACATTAAGCATCGGTAACCGATTCAGCAACATTCACTTTATACGTTCGTCGTAAAAAGACCTTCTCCAGACAAGCAGCGCTCAATAACCTGAAGCACCCCCTCTTCATCATTCGACGGTGCCAGATAGCCAGCGGCCGCTTTTGCTGCTTCTGATCCGTTACTCATGGCAAAACCAAAGCCCGCATGGCGCAGCATTTCCAGGTCGTTTCCACCGTCACCAAATGCCAGTACCTCATTATCTTCGATACCGTAACGCTGCTGGATGCGTTTCACCCCATTGGCTTTATGATTTCCGGGGATAATCAAATCGACAGAGCCATGACCACTGGAAACGGGTACAACAATATCGCCCAGTTCTCGCTCAATATTCACCATCAGCTCACTGACATCGGGCTGATGAAAACCCAGGGCAAACTTAAAAACGGTATCGTCAATCTCTGCATAATCATCAACCCTGTCGAGGTGATGATAAAAAACACGCATATCGGCAAAGAAATCTTCACCCGCGCTGGACAGCATATACGCGCCCTTTTTACCGCAGACCAGAAAACGGACGCCGGTCATCGCCCCAATCGTCGCGATCACTCTGTTGACGTCATCGGGTGCCAGCCGGCCACAATAGACCTCCTGCTGTCTGTCAACAATGTAACCCCCATTCTCCGCCACATAGGCAATGTCAGCATCAATCTCCGGGAAGAAGCTTTTCAGCTGGTAATACTGGTTACCGCTGGCGACCACAAATTTAATCCCCTGTTGCTTCATCTGCTGGTACTGGTCAGCAAAACGGGCGCGTGCATAGTCACCCTGGCTATTCAGAAACGTGCCATCCATATCCACCGCAATCAGTTTGATGCTCATTACCACTCCTCGTTAATTTATGCGTATTTCAGCTTAGAGGCACCGAGAACGATCACCACAAATGCCATCGCGACCAGAGAGAAGGCCACATAGAGATTGGCCAGATGGGCAATCCAGCCAATCACGGCCGGACCGCCCAGCACCCCGAAATAGCCCAGCGTAGCGACCATCGCCACGGATCGATGCACCGGCATCGCTTTCTCCTGCCCTGCCAGGGTGATCAGGACAGGGACAATGTTGGCAGCACCGATACCGACCAGGGCAAAGCCGAACAGGGAAGATCCCCATCCCGGTAGCAGCACAACAATCAGGTAACCCGCAATACCCAGTATTCCACCCGACATCAGCACGCGCTTACGCCCCAGTAGCTTTACCACACGGTCACCAATAAAACGCATCAGGGACATCGCAATCGCAAAGGTGGCAAACCCCCATCCGGCATGTTCAACCGCCATCTGGCGATCCTGCGTGATGAAAATACCGCTCCAGTCGAGAATCGCGCCTTCGGCCATAAAACAGATCATCGCCATAATCGCCATCAACACCAGACGGAAATTGGGTCGGCCGGCGTTCCCCTTCTCCTGTTGCGAGGTTTCGCCACTGGCAGCAAGTAAGGCAGGAAAAGAGCAGGCGGTCACCAGCACAACCAGCGCAATCGCCCAGAATGACGTGGCCTGCGGCGTCAGACCGGCACTCAGCAGCATGGCTCCACCACCGGCTCCGGCAATCCCTCCCACGCTCCACAGACAGTGAAACCCGGACATCAGGGGTTTATCGGCGGCCTGCTCGACCAGGGTCCCCTGCACATTCATCGCCACATCTGCCAGTCCGATTCCCATGCCAAAAACAAACAGACTGATGGCCAGTAAACGGATATCACTGAGCGTTGCCAGCAACGGCAGCGTCAGACAATACAACACCACCGCCGCGATAATCACCCGTCGGCACCCTGCCAGGCCAATAATACGTCCTGATCCGAGCATCGCTATCAGCGATCCGCCGCCCAGACACAGTAACAACAGGCCCAGCTGACCCGCTTCGGCATGGGTTCGCATCTGAGCATAAGGCACCAGTGCGGCCCATAACCCCATTGCCATACCCGTGACAAAAAAAATGGCCCGGGTAGCCCTACACCGGGCGGGGCTTCCTGTCTCTTGCGGGTCGTTTTTGACTGTCATCGGCAATTTATCCTTTTCTTTAATTACTTATTAAAAGACATTTAATAAGTAAAAGTATAAAGCGTGAGCGAAAAGGATGTCAATCGGCGACGGAAAGGTTTAACACAGAACCCGAGGGATGAAGAGCAGGATCTACACGATAAACAAGCGATGGAAGTTGTAGTTTTCCAGCGTCAGCTCCGCAATACCTTGCAGATAGTCCTGACGAATCGAGGGGCGATAGATCAGCGCAGGAAGATGTTTCTGCGGAATAGATTGCTGGCAGATTTGCATGATGTCGGGCAAATCTGCTTCGCACAGACGAGGCCCTGACAGCGCGACCGTCACAGGATTGATCAGCGCCGCCAGCGAGACAACAATATTAGCCAGTTCCTGCGTCAGCGTTAACGCGGTGGCAGAAAAGGGCAGCCGGGACACTTCCCCCGCAAAATTATTCGCGCCGGCCAGCACCTGCCCGTTGATCACAATCCCACATCCCGTGCAGGGGACTTCCGGTTTGTAGATATAGGCAACCGGTGCGCTGACTCCCGCGCAGCTGCTGCGGTAAAAGCCCCAGGCAGTGAAGTTGATATCGTTGCCGACTTCAGTGAAACAACCTGACTTTAAACGGATTTCCTCAACAATATGCCTGTCGGTAAACAGTGAAATATCGCAGGACGTGACCACACCATCGACGATCACCCCGGGCAGACCTAAGCCAATGGTCTGTACGCCAGGGAACTCAGACAGCAGTGTATCGATGAGTTGATAAAACGTCTCTGCGGTTAGCGGCAAAAAGGGACGGTCGCCGCTTGCCAGCAGGCCGCCGGTGGCAGAGGTTAACGACCAGACCAGTTCGGCGTCATCATCACTGCCTGCCGCGTAGAGGCTGAGGACAGAGAAAAAATCAGGATTACAGGCATAACGCTGTGCAGGCCTGCCGCCACGGGAAGCCTCATGTTCCAGCGCCAGCACTTCTCCGCTGAGCGTCAATTCGTTAAGCACGGCTCCGCAGGTGGCCGCACTCAGCCCTGTCTGGGCTGCCACGTCACCTTTGGTCGCCGGGCCCAGTGATTTCAGCGTACGAACGACCCGCGCAACATTATTTTTGCGCATTTCACGGGTGGTGCGGTTTAACGGAGTATTCATTTTCCCTCTTCGGCTCACAAAAAACGGGTTAATTTACCATAAAGCCGGGTACCCGGCGCACTAACCTGCCCCGCTCTCATGACGGAAACACTCTGGCAGCAAGAAAATCAACCAGCGCACGGATTTTCGGTGAAGCATGGCGGCTGGCGGGCCACAGGATATGAAACGTCCCCTGCCATTCGACAAAGTCTCCGAGGATCGGCACCAGACTGCCGTCAGCCACCAGATGACGACAGGCAAAATCCGGCAGACAGGCAATCCCCAGTCCACGCAGTGCAAAGCAGACGCGCGTTTCGATATTATTGCAAACCATTGAGGTGGGGATCGCCAGGTCGGCCGCCCCGCGCAGCGGCCATTTTTCCAGCTTCCCGGTATGCGGAAAACGATAATGCAGGCAGTGATGTCGGAGCAGATCGCCAGGAGCCTGAGGCGTTCCCTTCTCTGCCAGATACGCCGGAGAGGCAACCAGCAAAGCGCTGAAGTAGCCCAGATGCCTGGCCGATAAGCGCGAATCAGCCGGTTCACCGGTTCTGATCACGGCATCGAATCCCTCTTCAATGACCTCCACTAACTGGTCGGTAAAATCCAGGTCCAGCGCAATATCCGGATACTGGCGCATAAAATCACCGAGCACCGGCAGCATCAGCGTACTGACCATCGGCAGGCTGATACGCAGGCGACCGGCGGGTTTTCCGCTCGCCTGAGACAGCTCCAGCTGCGCGGCCTCGACTTCCGCCAGAATACGGCGGCAGCGCTCCAGAAACAGTGCCCCTTCCGCTGTCAGGGTAATGCTGCGGGTACTGCGGTGGAACAGGCGCACACCGAGTTTTTCCTCCAGGCGTGCCACATTTTTTCCCACTGCTGAAGGCGAGAGGCCCAGCTGGCGCCCTGCACTCACAAAGCTACGGGTATCAGCCACCTGCACAAAGACGCTAAATCCACTGAGGCTGTCCATCATCACTCCATTCAAGAATTTTATTCCGTAGTTAACTGAACTATACCCTGGTTTTTCTTTAATGAGGTGTCGATTAAGGTGTGATGACGATCCCCTTACTGATGATGAGACTCTGTTGATGCACACCCTTTTATCTTCACTGGCCCGCCCTGATGACCTCCCGGCGGCCTTCCAAACCGTGGTACAGCAAGCCATCGACGAGCAACGTGATACGGTGTACGGCGTATGAAAATGATGGATGTATCCTCAAAACTGCCTGTCTCCGCCCTGCTCGCGCTGGCCACGGCGGGATTTATTACCATTCTCACCGAAGCCCTTCCGGCGGGTCTGTTATCACAGATCGGTGGCAGCCTGCTGATTACACCAGCGCTGGCCGGGCAACTGGTCACGGTGTACGCCATCGGTTCTCTTCTGGCCGCCATTCCATTAACGCTCGCTACGCAAACGCTGAGACGCCGGCCTCTGCTGTTAAGCGCCATTGCCGGGTTTGCTGTCGCTAATACCCTCACGGCACTTTCCCACCACTATGCGCTGACGCTGGTCGCACGCTTCATTGCCGGTGTTTCGGCGGGATTATTGTGGGCACTGATTGCCGGTTATGCCGCCAGAATGGTGCACGAGTCCATCAAAGGACGCGCCATTGCCCTGGCGATGGTCGGCACGCCGCTGGCGTTATCAATAGGCATTCCACTGGGCACCTGGGTGAGTGAGATCATCGGCTGGCGGAGCTGTTTCCTGGCGATCAGCGTGCTGACTCTGGTCCTGGCGGGATGGATAATGATTAGCGTGCCTGATTTCCCCGGTCAGGCAGCGGCAAAACGTCAGCGCTTGCTGAATGTTCTTCGACTTCCGGGGGTGCGCCCCATCCTGCTGGTTACCCTGATATTCGTGCTGGCGCATAACATCCTTTACACCTATATCTCACCGTTTCTCCAGCATGCAGGGATGGGCAACAGCATCAGCCTGATCCTGCTGGTGTTTGGCCTGACGTCACTGTTGGGGATAGGGGTTGTCGGGACGCGAGTGGACGGCGGGCTGAGAGGGCTGTCTTTGCTGGCTACCGCGCTTTTCGCACTGTCAGCACTGGCATTGACGTCGGGAAATCCACTGGTGATTTATCTTGCAACAGGCGTCTGGGGGCTGGCCTTCGGAGGTGCCCCGGCCCTGTTTCAGACCGCGCTGGCAAACAGCGCCGGGGATGCCGCTGACGTTGCGCAGTCGATGCTGGTCACCGCATGGAATATGGCGATTGCCGGCGGTGGGCTGGCGGGTGCCGCGATACTGAACGGCTTTGGTTCCACCCTTTTCTCACCGGTTTTACTGGTGTTACTTATCCTGACGTGGCTGATCATATTGTCGGCGCGACAGCACGGGTTTCCTGCCGCTGAAGACGGTTAATCCACGACCATAATCCCAAGCCTTTCAACCAGAATGCTGACCTGAGCGCTGTCCAGCTTTACCCCCTCCAGGTCAGTGCTGCGAAGGTCGAGTTCGCTGGTGATGGAACGTGTCAAATCACAGTGGGTGAAGTCAGCCGAACGCCAGTCAAATGCGCTGAATTCACCGCCGGAGAGGTCGGAACCGCTGAAGGTCGCCCCCAGCACATGGGTACCCACCCAGCGGTTCTCCCACAGTTCGCATTTCTCCAGCACCACTTTGGAAAAGTTGGCATAGCTCAGATTGGTTTTGGTGATAAACGCGCTGCAGAACCAGCTCTTTGTCGTGATCATGTTCATAAAGCTGGCACCGCGGAAGTCAGCCCCTTGCGCTCGGCATTCACTGATCTCAATGCCCAACGCGTTGACAGAACGAAAATTATTCATCGAGATATCACAGTGCTTAAAGCTGGCATCCTTCAATGTTGCCCGGCTGAAGTTACAACCCTGCTCACTTTCCCGATCGTAAAACTGGCAGTGAAGAAAACGCGTGTCGGTCAGGTCGCAGCCCGAGAAATCGCAGTTGATGAACTGCGTGTTTTCTACAATGCTGCCCGTGAAATGGCGTGGGATGAACTTTTCATTACGATAAACCGGTGATGTGGTCATGTTAAGGTTCCATGTAGAGCAGTGCGCGTTCGTCGAGCTGAAGTTTTTCCCCGGGATAGCGATGTTCCAGCAGGTGGTAAGACTCAGCGGCGATAATATGTTCAATACTGTCAGACAGCGCATTCAGCGCGTGTTGCATCTGCGGCAAATAATTGTGGGTGTCATAAACACGGTCAATCCCTTCCAGCGCATGATTCATGATCTTACGGGCGACATCATTCGGCGTGTTCAATGCGGCCAGCCTTGAACGCGCGCTGCGCCGCAAATCACGGGTGGTAAAGGGGGCAATTCCGAGACCACGGTCAGCACGTATCATACGACGCAGTGCCTGTGTAATGGCACCGCGTGATAAAGGCTGTGACAACGTCACGGGGGACGGCACCAGCCAGGGTGATTCTTCCGGACTGGACTGCATCAGCGCGTGAATACAGACGCGCATCAGAGGAGTCAGCGGAAGAATATGTTCGCGCTGCGATTTGTTACGCGTGCCCTGCCGCCAGATCCCGGAAGTCAGATTGAACTCGTCTTTACGCGCCTGCACCACTTCATCCGGCCTGCGGGCCGTCAGTAAACAAAAGCGCAGCGCCCAGCGGCACTGTTCTGAGAGGTCCCAGGCATCCAGGCCGTGCCAGAAGATCCAGACTTCAGCATCGCTGAGCGTACGGTTACCCGGAGGTGCACTTCTGCCCGCAACATCACGTTTTTTCATCGCACTGAGGGGGGAATGCTCAAGGTAACCCTGCATTTCGGCCCAGGCAAAGAACTGCTTGCACAACGCAAACACCCGCCGCGCCTCTTCTTTTTTGCCGTCGGCGATCAGAATATTAAACAACCGGTTCAGCTGAAGTCGTGTAATGGATGACAGGGGTCGTTCACCTATTGCCGGTAGCACATGTTTCAGTAAGGATGAGATAGCAATCTCCGGGCGGCGGCGCGTTTGCAGCAGCGACAACCTGACCCAGAGTTTCATCACCTGCGCCACAGACCCTTCATCGCCGCTGGCTTCCAGCTCGGTCAGGGATGACGTACTTACCGCGTTCAGCCACAACACCACATGACGCCCGACATGCGGAGAAGTAAGAATCTCAGGATTCTGGGATTCAGACATCCTGTAATCCTGAGATTTTCTTATCATATGATTTTATCATCTTCACCTTTCGGAGACATTGCCAACGGACTTTTAACGCTACTGAGAGGTTGATTTTATCGCGTAAAAGCATATGACTCCAGACTTAATAGGTCTGGAGTCACACAGATTACGCAGCGCATTCACTTCCGTTTCTTGTAAAGGAGATTAGCCATGAAAAGAAATAAGGCCCGACCACCTTGTTCTCACTCTTCCCAGGAAAGATCGGATACCTCATCTGAGCAGTATTCCGGAGGGAATGGCGCCTCTTTAATTATCCATTGACGGCAATCCATAATAAGACAGAGGAATGGCATGTTGTGTACCCCGGACAGATAACAGGAAATATCCGGCTGCAGGATAACCGGAGCAGGAAATGACCAACCAAAAGTAGACAACAGAAAGGAAATATCGACATTTACTGGGCTATTTCATTCAGAGTGACCGCACTCTGTTATGTTAATTCAGCCACCACACAGCAGAACGCACGACCAGGATATAGGGGTAAGAGGGGAGATACATTAACCCCTGAAACAAGGTTTCGTCAGGAAACTCACCGTTTTTATCCTGAAAAACCCAGGCGAATATGCTGAAGATAATCGCATGTCAGGTTATATTTCACACTTAGAATGTTGTAACTAAAAAATTATAAGTCACTCCCAATCACGAAAAAAAACACGTCCCCTTTGTCTTTTACCCCGTCACGATCGCCCTCAAACAACAGTGATAATACCTGACGCAACATTCATGTTCATCCCGAACCAGGGTGAAAATAGGAGCACAGGATAAATTGCCTCATCACACGGATAAAAATCAGTCGAACTGACATCGATTTTTTACTTCCCGAATGAACGCGCTCAATTTCCCAATCTGCAATACACAATGACTTTACGACGGTCTGACGGTACTCAGTCATATTGCGTGATGCCGTAACTAACACGATGTGAAAAAACGCCTCAAAGAAATTATATTGTAAAACATAAAATCCATTTATTACAACACGTTGCAAAGAGCATGACTGTGGAAAATATAGTATGATTTACCAGTGGCGAATAGGGGTAAACTTTCAGAAGTAAACACCTCAATCAAAAGAATTGTTAAGATTTATCCCATAAGTTGTAAATATAAGAACACCCGGACTTACCCAATAGCAGAGTAAAATGGTATCCAGGTAACATTTGAACTAACATTTTTCTAGTTTAGTGTTTTTTCACTCTTCATTTGTCTGTACACTGAGTCTTGTCACAATAGTTACTAATTTAAACCAACTTACAGGTTACGGATTCCGTTATGAGCGAAACGCTGAAAGTATTAAATAATATTCGCACCCTTCGTGCCCAGTCTCGTGAAGTGTCTTTGGTTGAACTGGAAGAGATGCTGGAAAAACTTGAAGCGGTAGTGAACGAAAGACGTGACTCAGAAGCCGCTATTGCTTCTGAGATTAAAGAAAAAGAAGAGAAACTGGCTAAATACCGCCAGATGCTGCTGGAAGACGGTATCGACTTAAGCGAACTGACTGCTGCCGATAATACGACGGGTAAGACTCGCGCTAAACGTGCTCCACGCCCAGCCAAGTATTCATATACTGATGAAAATGGCGAGAAGAAATCATGGACCGGCCAGGGGCGTACCCCGGCTGTGATTAAGCAGGCACTGGATGCCGGCAAAAAACTTGAAGATTTCCTGATCAAGTAAATGCCAACCGGCCGCCTGACAGGCGGCCGGATGCATTTTCAGCTGACAGACTGCGTCTGCTCAAACAACTGCCTCAATAATACCACCAGCTTCTTCGCATGTTCCTCCTGCGTTCGCCATGAACACACACTGATGCGTAATGCCGCTTTTCCCTGCCACAACGTCCCTGAAAACCAGGCGTCTCCGGATCCCTGAAGTGCTTCACGTACGCGCTGAGTATGTTCATCGTCCTGTGCACGAAATAAAACCTGATTGAGTATCACCCGATTCAATATCTCGAACCCGGCGTCCTGCAGACCTGACGCAATCTGACACGCCAGCGCACAATGCTGCTCAACCAGGGTGGCCACGCCCTCACGACCCAGCGTACGCAATGCCGCCCAGACCGGAATACCCCGCGGGCGACGGGAAAACTCCAGCGTCAGATTTTTTTGCGCATCCGGTGCCGCCACTGCATAGGCCGCATCAGCATTCATCGCCGAGGCAAGCGCACCCGGATGACGGCAGATCGCCATGGCGCAATCATAAGGGGTATTCAGCCACTTATGTCCGTCAGTCGTCCAGCTGTCCGCCTTCTCAACACCCTCCGTGAGCGCTTTCAGCGCTGAGGCGCGCGCCCAGAGACCAAAGGCACCATCGACGTGTACCCAGGCACCGACAGCATTCGCCGCCGGGATCAGCGCCGAGAAATCATCGAATTCGCCGGTATTTACCTCGCCAGCCTGTAAACAAAGAATCGTGCGGTGATCAAGGGCGGGCAGGCGCGTCAGATCAATCTGTCCCCGACCGTTCACCGGCGCAACGTTCAGGTGACGCAGTCCGAAGCCCAGAACCCGCAGGGCTTTTTTCACCGTGATATGCGTCAGTTCGGACACAACCACCCTGATTTCCGGCGCGCCTGCCAGCCCGTCATGGTCAATATCCCAGCCCTGACGCAGTAACAACTCACGCCGGGCCGTCACCAGGCAACTCAGCGTACAGGCCGTGGCGCTGGTGCCAAACCCTACCGTACTGTCACGTGGCAGGTCGAGGACCTCCAGCAGCCAGCGCCCGGCCAGCCGCTCCAGCGTGGCGGAAACGGGTGAGTTATCCCAGCCAGAAGCACACTGATCCCAGGCAATCATCAGCCGCTCGGCTGCCGCGGCCACGGGCAGTGAGGCACCGATAACAAAACCATAATAGTTCGGGCCGTTGGATGCCGTGGTGGCGGGCGATCCGGCATCATCCAACAACGCCAGCGTCTGCTCTGCGGGTAACCCGTTCACCGGCAGCGCTTCATCAAAACGCGCCAGCCCGGCAAGCGCCGCAGCATCGGGAAACACCCGGCGGGTAGCCAGCGAGGCGCTGTAGCTCAGGGCACGCGCATCTGCGGCAGAGAGTAATTCCCGTTCGTTCATAACTGACCTCGTATTAATCGCATCATCACCCAAAACAGTAACGCCAGCAGACTGACGGCAGCGCCGCACAGGCACACCGCGTCCCACCCTCCCCGGGCAAACGCCTGGGTTGAAATCAGCGCTCCAGCGCCGCTGCCAGTGGAATAAAACAGCATATAACCCGCAATCAACCGCCCTCCGGCTTCCTGCTGACTGGCAAAAATCAGGCTCTGACTGCTGACATGTAATGCCTGCCCGGCTGCATCCAGCAGCAGGATCCCGGCCATCAGCAGTAGCAATGACCCTGCCCCCAGCCACAGTGGCAACCAGCTCATCAGCAGTACCACCAGCGCCAGCGAAGAGGTGCGTTCTGCCAGCCCTTTGTCAGCCCAGCGTCCGGCACGACCCGCGATAAGCGCACTGATCGCGCCCACCAGCCCCAGTGCACCAATCTGTCCATGGGTCAATTGCCAGGGCGGGGCACGCAACAGTAATACCAACGCACTCCAGAAAATATTGAAACTGGCAAACATCAGTAACGCCAGCACACCACGCACCTGCAATACCCGGTGAGTAAGCAGCAGACGCCACAGAGAAAACATTACCTGTGACCAGCGTACAGGCGCAGCCTGAGGTAAATCAGGCAGCCTGCGCCACAGGATCGCCGCCAATAGCAGCATCACCAGCGCAGAACAGACGTAAACGCCACGCCAGCCGGTAATATCTGACACCAGACCCGCGGCCGCACGCGCCAGCAGTAATCCAATCACCACGCCACCGGAAACGGCACCCACCACACGCCCACGCGTTTCCGGGCTGGCCGCCGCGGCCGCATAGGCAATCATGCCCTGCGTCATTGCCGTTCCCAGCAGGCCGATTAGCAACATCGCTGCCAGTAACATCAGCACATGCGTGGCCACAGAGACCAGTAACAGCGCCAGAATTAATCCGGCAAGCTGATAGCGCATCAGTCGACGCCGGTTAAACACATCCCCCAGCGGAACCAGCAGCAGCAACGCCAGTGCGCAACCCACCTGGGTGGCAAAAATCACCCCACCGACAGCCGCAGAGGAGATGGAAAAAGAGTGCGCCAGCGCATCCAGCAGCGGCTGCGCATAATAGACGTTCGCCACGCTCAGGCCGCTACTGCAGGCAAACAGACTTACCTGCAATGACGATAAGCCTGTACTGTCCGCGCTCTTCGCTACCCATGTATTCATGCCATGCCCCAATTGGTTTCAAATTAAAACCATTTGCAGCCTGCCGCAAGTGGTTTTAAAATGCAACTAAATTGACGAGGAACAAATCATGACTGACCGTTTACCTCTCAGCCAGTCGTCCTGCCCGGTCGCACGCAGTGTTGATCTGATTGGCGATCGCTGGCTGCTGATGATCCTGCGCGATGCGTTTGACGGCGTGCGCCGCTACAGCGAGTTTCAGCGTAACCTGGGGGTGGCACGCAATATTCTCGCCGATCGGCTGAAAAAGCTGGTCGAAGCCGGACTGCTGCGGGTGCAACCGGCCTCTGATGGCTCGGCCTGGCAGGAGTATGTGCTGACCGACCGCGCCGGGGACCTGTTTCCGTTGATTGTTTCTTTGCAACAGTTTGGGGAACAGCATCTGTTTGCTGCCGGTGAAACCCATTCCGATTTACTGGAAACCACCAGCGGTAAACCGCTGGCACCGCTGGTGGTGTGCAACCAGCAGGGAGATGCGATCACCCCTGAAATGACCTGTGTGCAAAAATACGCCTGATCGTTATGCAAAAAACGCAAATAGCCAGATGAATTTCTTGGTTCTCCTGACCCCTTGTCAGGCCTGATATTTATTGTCAGCCACTTAGCACACTGACAATAAAGGAATTCACCATGCGCGTTGCTCTTCGCCTGACGGCACTTGCCGGAGCCATTGCCTTACTGAACGCCACCGCCGCATCGGCCGCAGACAAACCTGTACAGGGCGGCACCCTGGTGTATCTGGAGCAGCAGGCTCACACCAATCTTTATCCTCCGGCCGGGGGCTTCTATCCGAACGGCGGGATTCTGAACCAGATCACCGATAAGCTGACCTGGCAGAACCCGGAAACCCTGCAGGTGGAGCCGTGGATAGCAGAGAGCTGGACGCACAACGCTGATAATACCGAGTACACCTTCAAAATCCGCCCGGGCGTCACCTTCTCCGATGGCACACCGCTGGACGCCGCAGCAGTAGCGAAAAACTTTGATACTTACGGCCTGGGGAATAAAGCCCAGCGTCTGCCCGTTTCAGAGGTGATCAATAACTACGATCACAGCGAAGTGGTTGACCCGCTGACGGTCAAATTCTTCTTTAAAAAGCCGTCTCCTGGCTTCCTGCAGGGTACCGCCACCATCGGTTCCGGTCTGGTATCACTCAGCACGCTGGCACGTAACTTTGATGCCCTGGGCGATGCCCGCCACATCATCGGTTCCGGGCCGTTTGTTGTCAGTGGCGAGAAGCTGGGGCGTGAAGTCGATCTGGCGGTGCGCAAAGACTATCAGTGGGGGCCAAAAAACCTCGCGCAGCAGGGGCGGGCGAACCTCGATGGCATCAAAATTATCGTGACGCCGGAAGACAGTGTGCGCATCGGCGCGCTGCTGGCAGGCCAGGCGGATGCCATCCGCCAGGTGCAGGCTTATGATGAGAAACAGGCACAGCAGCAGAACTTCCCGATTTATGCGGCTCCGACACGCGGTGTTAATGACAGCCTGAGCTTCCGCCCGGATAACCCGCTGGTCGCCGATGTGAAGGTGCGTAAAGCGCTGTTACATGCCACCAACAGCAAACAGATCGTTGATACGCTGTTCTCTCCAAATTACCCACAGGCGAAGTCGGTACTGGCCACTTCAGCCGCAGGCTTCGTCGACCTCAGCGATCGACTGACGTTTGATCCGGTACTGGCGAAAAAACTGCTGGATGAAGCAGGATGGAAACCGGGCAGCGACGGCATCCGTGAGAAAGACGGTAAAAAGCTGGCGCTGGCGGTGTATGAGTCCCTGCCACAGCCGCAGAATAAAGAAGTGTTACAGCTGGTGGCTCAGCAGTGGAAGCAGGTGGGGGTCACCCTGACTGTGCGTGCAGGCGATGCGGGCAGCAAAACCGTCGACAGCCTTGATCCGCTGAAAACCCCGCTCAATGTGACCGAAGTGGGCCGCGCCGACCCGGATGTGGTGAAAAGCTCGTTCTATCCGACCGTGCGTGATGCGCTGCTTCAGAAAGGCGGTTCCAGCAGCCTGGTGAAAAACTTCCGCGACGACAAACTGAACGCCATTCTGGACGGCATCGCCAGCGAAACCGATGCGAAAAAACGTCTGGAACTCACGGGCGACGCTCAGCGCTATCTGATCGATAACGCCTATAACATTCCTATCTTCGAAGAACCGCAGGTGTTTGCGGGCGCGCCGTGGCTGAAAGGTCTGACGTTTGAAGCCGTCGGCCGACCAAGCTTCTATGCTGTCTGGCTGGAAAAACGGGGGTAAGCCACCATGACCGGTTATCTTACCCGGCGGCTGGGGCAGGCACTGCTGGTACTGTGGGCGGCGTTTACCGTCTCTTTTATTCTGCTCCAGGTACTGCCCGGCGATGCGATCCTGATTAAGTTTCAGAATCCTGACCTTGGCCTCAGCCCGGCACAGATCGAAGAGATGCGTCAGGCCTACGGTGCCAGTACGCCACTCTGGCAGCAGTATCTGCATACCCTCGCAAGCATGCTGCACGGTGACTTTGGTTTCTCCGTGCAGGCCGGGGTGCCGGTCAGTGAGCTTCTGGCGGAGAATTTCCCCGCCACCCTGCGCCTGGCCGTGCCGGGGTTTCTGCTGGCTACCCTGCTGGCGGTGCTGATTGCCTTCTCATCCAGCCTGGTGGGCCTGCGCTGGCTGCGTAATGCCCTGCAGGCGCTACCGTCGCTGTTTATCTCACTGCCGACCTTCTGGCTGGGGATTGCCCTGATCCAGGTATTTTCCTTCCAGCTACGTTGGATCCCGATTATTAACCCCGGCGAATGGGTCGGACTGATCCTGCCGGTCATCACGCTGGCGGTACCGATTTCCGCCCCGCTGGCGCAGATCCTGATCCGCAGTATTGACCAGGTCCAGACCCAGCCGTTCGTGGCGGTCGCGCGTGCCAAAGGTGCCAGCCAGCGGCGCGTACTCTGGCATCACGTGGCGCGCAACGCCCTGCTACCGGTACTGACCATCGCCGGGCTGCTGCTGGGTGAACTGATTGCAGGCGCACTGATCACCGAAACGGTCTTTGGTCTCAGCGGCCTCGGCCAGCTGACTCAGCAGGCGGTCAACAATCAGGATGTGGCGGTATTGCAGGCGGTAGTGATGATTTCAGCGACCGGGTTTGTGCTGATTAATCTGCTGGTCGATCTGTTCTCACCGCTGCTCGATCCGCGACTGAAACATTTTACGAGGGCGACATCATGAGCCTGGTGGATTTGAACAGCATCACAGGAACCCGCCATCGCCGTGCAGGCAGCGGGTGGTATCAGCGCCTGAACCCGGGCCTGACGCTGGCATGGGCAGTGATGATTCTGGTGATCCTCTGGGCACTGGTGCCCGGCTGGTTCACCGACTGGAGCAGCACGGAAGGCGTTGCCGGCGCGCAGCGTCTGGCACCGCAGGCCGGTCACTGGCTGGGTACGGACCAGCTGGGCCGCGATGTGTATGCCCGCATCGTATGGGGCGCCTCCCATTCACTGAGCGGGGCACTGGTGGCCGTGGCCCTGGGCCTGACGGTCGGCACCTTACTGGGCGTAACCGCCGGATCGCTGGGCGGGCGTAGCGAGGGCGTGATGATGCGCCTGGTCGACGTTCTGCTGGCGATCCCCGGCCTGCTGCTGTCATTAAGTATTATTATTTTGCTCGGCTTTGGCACGGTCAACGCCGCCATTGCCGTGGGTATCACCTCAGTGGCGAATTTCGCACGTCTGGCCCGTTCGGAAGTGGTGCGCGTACGTCACTCAGAATACGTTGAAGCTGCCCGCGGCAGCGGGGGCACTTTTATCGCCGTGCTGTGGCGTCATATCCTGCCGAACTCACTGACTCCGGTGCTGGCGTTCTCTGCGCTGCAGTTCGGCAGCGCGATTCTGGCAATTTCAACGCTGAGCTTCCTTGGCTACGGTACACCGCCGCCGACCCCGGAATGGGGCCTGCTGATTGCCGAAGGCCGTAATTACATCTCCACCGCCTGGTGGCTGACCACCTTCCCCGGCGTGATCGTCGTGGCGGTAGTACTGGCCGCTAACCGTATCAGCCATCACTATTCAGGAGGCCGCCGGTGAGCGAATCCATCACTCCGGTACTGAAAATCGAGAACCTCAACATCGCCTACCGCAGTGGCCAGCAGCATAAACGCGTGGTTCACAATGTTTCCTTCCAGGTGAACCGTGGAGAAGTGGTGGCGCTGGTGGGGGAATCCGGCTCCGGTAAAACCACCACCGCGCAGGCGATTATCGGCCTGCTGACGCAAAACGGTGAACGCGAGAGCGGGAAAATCTGGCTCAACGGTACCGAGATCACCCACTGGTCGCAAAAACGTCTGGATGCCCTGCGCGGTGCCAGCATCAGCCTGATCCCACAGGACCCTGGCAGTTCACTGAACCCGGTGAAAACCATTGGCGACCAGGTGGGTGAGATCCTGCTGCTGCATGAACGACTGTCACGCCGGGAACGCGAAGCACGGGTGATCGCCCTGCTCGCCCGCGTCGGCCTGTCACACCCTGAACAGCGCACACGGCAATATCCGCACCAGCTTTCCGGCGGGATGAAACAGCGGGTACTGATTGCCATCGCCATTGCGCTGAAACCGGCCCTGATCATTGCTGACGAACCGACCAGTGCGCTGGACGTTACGGTACAAAAACGCATTCTTGATCTGATTGACGAGCTACGGCGCGAGTCCGGCACGGCGGTGCTGTTTGTTACCCATGACCTGGCGGTGGCGGCGGCACGAGCCGACCGCATTCTGGTGTTTCGCCAGGGGGAGATTCAGGAGCAGGGCAGCACCGATGCGATTATCCACCGCCCGCAGCATGCGTATACCCGCCAGCTGTTTGCCGATGCACCTGCGCTTTCCGGTACGCTCGCCACGCCGCCTGAAGCCAGTTTTTCCCAGCCCGCCATCGAGATCAGCGGCCTGAACAAATACTTTTCCCTGGGCAAAGAGGAAGGTTTTCAGGCGCTGAACAACGTGTCCTTCAGCGTGGCACGCGGCACCACTCATGCGCTGGTGGGCGAGTCCGGCTCCGGTAAAACCACCCTTGCCCGCATTCTGCTGGGCTTCCAGCAGGCTGACAGCGGGCGCATCGTGCTGGACGGCATTGATATCAGCGCACTGCACGGTGAAGCCCTGCGCCAGCTGCGCCAGAAGATCCAGCTGGTGTACCAGAACCCGTTTGCCTCACTCGACCCCTCCCAGACGCTGTTTCGGGTGATTGAAGAGCCGCTGCTGAACTTTGCTCCGGTCAGCCGGGAAGAACGCCGCCAGCGAGTGGAAGAGGTGGCCAGCCGCGTGGCGCTGCCTCTCGCCCTGCTGGATCGTAAGCCTCATGAACTGTCCGGCGGCCAGCGCCAGCGCGTGGCCATTGCCCGGGCGCTGGTGCTGCGCCCGCAGATCCTGGTGCTGGATGAAGCCACCTCCGCGCTGGATGTCACCATTCAGGCGCAGATCCTCACGTTGCTGCAACAGTTGCAGCAGGAACTGGGGCTGACCTATCTGTTTATTTCTCACGATCTCGCCACGGTTCGCCAGCTGGCGCACAGCGTGTCGGTACTGCGTGCCGGGCAACAGGTTGACTGCGGCAATACTGCCGACATTTTCTCGCTTCCGGCCAGCGATTATACCCGTGAACTGATCGCCGCCATCCCTGCGCTGACCCGCGCTAAGGACACCGCATGACCACCAAACGCCTTGGGTTTTTCACCCGCCTGCTGGATAAAACCAGTGCCGGAGAACGCTATCGTCTCGCCACCCTGCAGATCCAGCACGCGGAGCGCTGGGGCTATGATACCGCCTGGATCGCCCAGCACCACTTTCATGAGAACGAAGGCGGCCTGCCCTCTCCGCTGCTGTTTCTTGCCAGTGTGGCGGCGCAGACCTCGCGTATCCGCCTGGGCACGGCCATTATCACTCTGCCGATGGAAAATGCCCTGCGCGTGGCAGAAGACGCCGCCGTGCTCGACCTGCTGAGCCACCAGCGTCTGGAGCTGGGGCTGGGTTCCGGCGGAACGCACACGTCATTTCTGCCGTTCGGGCTGACCTTTGATGAGCGCGCCGCCGCCTTTAATACCGGGCTGAACACCCTGCTACAGGCCTGGGGCGGTGATACCCTGGGCCATGACGACAACCGCCTCTACCCGGCCGCACCACAGCTGGCAGAACGCATCTGGCAGGCGACCTTCTCCGTGGCGGGTGCCGCCCGCGCCGGTGCAGCCGGGCATGGCCTGATGCTGTCGCGCACGCAGCCGCGGCCTGTCGGCACCCCTCTTCTGCCGCTGGATGAGATACAGAACCCGATGATCGATGCCTATCTCGCGGCGCTCCCGGCAGGGACGATTCCCCGCATTCTTGCCTCGCGTACGGCTTTCGTCAGTCGCGACGGGGCAGAAGCGCGCCGCCTGGCACTGCCGGGCCTGACGGCACAGGCTGCGCAACATCGTGCAGCGGGTCATGTGGTGCCGGGGAATACGCTGGACGATTATATTGCCGCCTTCGATGTACATCTCGGTACGCCGCAACAGGTGGTCACATCCCTGCAGCGCGACACCGCCCTGGCCCGTGTCACTGACGTGTCGTTCCAGGTACATTCGATCGATCCACCGCACGAGCAGATCCTGGCCTCCATTGAGCTGCTGGCCACTGACGTCGCCCCGGCGCTTGGCTGGCGCGCCCCTGTTACCGCCTTCTCCCACAAGGAAACCGTATGACACAGTCCATTGATTTACTGCAACAGCTGGCCGGGATCGCCCCGGAAAGTGCACTGGCCGCCGCACGCCAGACGCGTGATGCCGCCACTGAACATACTCAGGGCAGCTACGAGGTGTTGTTCTCTGCACACAACGGCGATGACTTCCCCCTGATCGCACGGCTGGCGATTGCCCAGCAGGTTGCCCACTGGCACGGCGAATCACGCCTGGCAGAGCATTACGCCGCACGCCAGGCCGGGGCGCAGCCGGAAACAAAGTGGCAAAGCGCACTGGCTCACGCGGAGCGGCTGACATTTAAACCCGCAGCCGCTGAGCCTGAGCATCTGCGCGAGCTGGAGCAGGCAGGATGGTCAGCCGCCGCTATCGTGACGCTGTCACAGCTGGTGGCGTTTGTGAGTTTCCAGAGCCGTCTGTTACGCGGCCTGCGCCTGCTGGGTGGCGAAGATGTGGCCGCAGGCACTGTCGAGCGGACTCCGGCCGCCGTCTGGCGCACCGAATCGCATACACTGAGTGGCCAGCAGGCGCCGGTGCGCTTTACCCGTGATGAGCTGGGCTGGGAACCGTGGCTGGCCGCCAAACCTCTGGCGGAATTTAATGCGGTCGAGCAGGCCACGCTGGCAAAATTCGGTCACTCAGAGTCTGATTACTTCCGCCTGCTGGCACGTAACCTGCCGCTGCTGGAACAGCGCACGCTGACGGATAAAGGGATTTTTTATACAGCAGGCGGACTGCCGCGCAAAGAGCGTGAGCTGGCTGCAACGGTGGCCAGTAAAGTCAACGGCTGCATCTTCTGCGCCTCTGTTCATGCGCGTAAGGCGGGACAGCTCTCGAAACAGCCGGAAGACGTGCAGCGTTTTATTGATATCGCGCCTGGCCAGCCGCTGGCGGCCGATCAGGATGACCGCTGGCTGGCGATCATTGACCTTGCCGCTTCCCTCTCAGCCACGCCGCCGACACCCCGTCTGGCACAGCTGGAGACCTTGCGTGCCCAGGGGCTGAGCGAACTGGAGTTACTCGATCTGGTGCAGTCCACCGCGTTCTTCGCCTGGGCCAACCGCCTGATGCTGACGCTGGGCGAACCTTTCGTGCCCGCCGCGTAAGCTGCGTATAGCAAAACAGGGTGAAGAAGTTTCACCCTTATATCACTTATTGTTTTTTCGAAATATTATCGAATGTAGAAATATTGTTGCAGCTAAAGATATCAATATAAGCGCGACGACAATGACACTAAGATTACTAAAGATGTAAAAAGGATTTGAATAAGATGCAAACTTATCAGCGATATCTATTGGAATAAATCTAAAAAATAGTTCAAAAAAAGCAACAGTAAATAACATGAAAATAAAGACAAAACTCAGCTTCTTTGATATCCATTTAGACAAAATAAACCCTCCATAATTTTTACGCGTAGTATTTTTCTATCTAACTCTTGAATAATATTTTTCCATGAACCTTGTCCAATTCATAGTTCAAATATATTTTTACCATATCTAATATTACATCATTTCTTTTATAAACTTCAGAAATAGATAAGAAAAACCTTTTATTCTCATTGTTGAGTTCAGAACATACATCATTATATCTGTCAAACAGGCATGAACCGTACCAGGTTACCCTCTCAAATCCACCTCTAACATCATTAAGAACTTGAGTACTACACCGTTCTGAAAGCTTCTGCAGCCTTATCCAGAGCCAGCGCTGCGCTTCGTTCCGATTCCATTTTAACTTTAAGATGTGATGCTAATCACATAATAGATTTCCTTTTCTATCAGATGTAGTATTATATGCGGAAATTACAATACAGGAGTTTGTACTTTGAAGAAATGGATTTTTTTCACACTAACCTTGCTAATCACATTCATAGTGGTCATCACCACTGCCCTCATTCTTATCTTTAAATTCTTTCCATCTGATATAATTTACCGCATTGCCAAAACAACAAACATTTTTAGCTCTGAAAGCGACTTTGATTCGTTTTTTATTCTACTATTGGTAATATCAAGTGTAATATCATACTTAATTTCGCGCTTTATCTTCCGAAAAGCAGGAAACAGAAACGCTCAAAAATAACTTTTTCATAAAATCACTCATTGATTGTTTTTTTATTGAGTTATATGTCATTTTCGTTTGTTTACTTTCATTTATACTTTCCCCCGACAGATGGTTTTTAACAAGCATTTCCATACTACTAATCAGCTGTATTGTAACTTTTTTATGGCCAAGAAAAAAAACCAATAAAAATAGATAGTTTAAAAGGCAGCTATCAGTGCTTGTTGTAAAACAGGGTGAAGAAGCTTCACCCTGTTGTTCACACCGCCGGGTACTGCCCCGTGCCATCCGGCCACGGCGTCAGTAAATCAAACCCCGTTTCTGTCACCGCAATCGTGTGTTCCCACTGTGCGGACAACGAACCATCCAGCGTCACCACCGTCCAGTCATCGGACAGTACATCGGTCTCTTCCTTTCCGGCATTAATCATCGGTTCAATGGTAAAAATCATTCCCGGCTTTAGTCGCATCCCGCGCCCTGCCGTGCCGTAGTGCAGCACATCTGGCGTATCGTGATAAACCTGACCAATACCGTGCCCGCAGTAGTCCCTCACCACCGAGAAACCGGCTTTTTCCGCCACCTGCTGGATGGCAGCACCGACATCTCCCAGCCGGGCACCCGGACGTACCGCCCGGATCCCCGCCAGCAGTGACTGGTAAGTCACTTCAACCAGCAGCCGCGCCTGTTCTGAAGGTTTTCCGACAAACACCATGCGGCTGGTATCACCAAACCAGCCATCTTTGATTACCGCAACATCAATATTCACGATGTCCCCTTCCTGCAACGCCTTGTTATCCGGGATGCCGTGGCACACCACGTGATTCACGGAGGTACACAGGGTGCGGGTGTAGCCGTGATAGCCAATATTCGCCGGGATGATGCCCAGTTCATTGACAATATAGTCATGACAGCGCCGATCCAGTTCATCGGTCGTCACACCGGCCTGCACAAAGGGAACGATCATTGCCAGGACCTGTGCCGCGGCATGGCCCGCTGCGCGTGCACGTTCGATTTCATCAGCAGAGTGGAGAGTTACCATCGTTTTCAGACCGCCTTTTCTGTTTTCACGTCGCCATTGAGAATACGGGCCATCTCCATTCCCCCATCCAGCTCTGCCTGCACCAGCGCTCTGGCCAGTTCATGATGCGTGAGCGTGGGATAGAGCTCGGCCAGCATGCCGATTTTTAACCAGTGCTCCGCCTGTGAATTGATCGAACGACTCATCGCCTGGCTGGCAATGCGCAGGTTCTCATGCATCAGGTCGGAAATTTTGACGATTCCCATATGGCACCTATACGAAACATATATGGAACGTATATTGGCAGATTTTTGGGGTGATGGCTATTTGTGTGTGATGAATGATTTTATCAGCGAGATTTATATCGTTTGAACATCGTGAATGATACCCATGCTGCTACCCCTGCCAGATCATTTTTTGTGTGTACAAAAGGTGTTTGATTCCTACTACAAAGCCCCGCCGCCCCGGGCCAGAGGCCCGGAACTGTGTGGCTTTAGAATGGGTGTTGTAACTAAGGACTGAGTTGCTGTAAGAGGTGTCGCTTCAGGTGCTGAGTACACGCCCGTAAGCGGCCCTGGGGGCCCGCTAACGCGGAGATACGCCCGGTCTTCGACCGGACCACTCCGACGGCGCAAATAAAGCTTCTTCGAGGCTATGAGCGGGTCTGGCTTAGCAGGGAGGGGGCTGGGATTGGTGGAACCTATCAGTGCAGGGCGGCTACGCCGCGTCACGGCGACCTTTACCGGTTGAGCCACATGACACACAGGATGTCGCCTTCATGCGCTGACGCGCATAAAATAATGGGGCGGTGAGCCGGGGATTCGAATAGTACCTGGCGGAAGTAAACTTTACAAAGGGACGGCAGCAGCAGATCAAAGGTTAAGCAGCAGGGCAATAACGGAGGCTTCAGCATGCAGCAGTACCGGCAGCAGCAGACCGCCACTGCTCAGGCGGGCCAGACTCAGCAGCATCGCCACACCGAACTGCTCAATAAAGGTGAACCGGGTGAAATAAAAAAAGCCGCAAGTGCGGCTTTTGGTGCAGAGTGGGCGGGGTTCCGTTCAGGTGGGGCTATGGCTTTTTACCGGGGCCGCCAATGAGCTGCGTCTGTGCGGGTTGGCGCATCGTGCGGGAGACGGCAGCGGTCTATTCCTCAGCGCTACCCGTGGCCGACAGGTGGGCCTCCGGCGGCTCTTCAATGAGCGTCGTCATGCTGCCGTAAAGCTTATTCATCATCGACTGAAAATCCGGGGCGTCAACGTCAACGATCGCACCCTTTCCTTCTGCGTACAGGCGACTGGCATAATAGGGGTCAGTTTGGATATCGAAAATTATTGTACGTTAAGGTGATTTTTTGTACCTCTGAGCTGTGGTAGCGCTTGACCATGTTGACAGGCAGCTTTGAGCGAACAGCAGAAGTTCGCTGCTGTTCACTCGGGAGAGTGACCTTCCCCCTGATAGACCGCCACTACCTTTCACCCTCTCTTACGGTGGTTCACGCCAGCGACGCCCTGCCACAGCAGTTGAACGCACTGCAGGAAGCCGGAGGAGGGCTGGCATTAACACCGGTCAGTGAGCAGCGCGTTGGTTACGGACTTACGCTGCTTAATCATTTCAGGGGCATTGAAAGACAGGGATTGGGTATCGACGGAAATGCTCTGGCCGGGGGAGGAAACATGTTTGAAACGCTTCGTATCTCTGCGCTTACCCAGAGCGGAGAAGCTAAGGATGAAACGCTGCCTGATCCTCGGGAACTGCTGAGGTTAGCAATGCGGCGCTCAGCTGAATCTCTGGGGCTGAGTGATATTACCGGCACTCTGGAAGAGAGAAAACGGGCAGATAATTAACCCTGACAGTCTCAATGTGGCAGGTTTTGGCGGCGGCGATCCTTCATCACTTATTGTTTACTCCGCTCAACCAGATAATGTTGAGACAGTGATCATCGATGGTCGAATTGTAAAAAAAGAGGGAAAAATGCAGGGTGTTAATCTGGAATAGCTGCTTAAGGCCGTAAATATTTCCGCAAAATCGTTATTAAAGCGCGATGAACCCTAAATAACTGTTCGCAATAGGAGATCACTTTGAGGGCACTCAGCCGGATTGTGCGATCTGATTAATCACCAAACTCAGCATTATTCGCCCTGGTGCAACGCTGGCTGACGCCTTCAGCCAAAAAGATAACCTGGTGGATGCTCAGGAAGCCGCAAACTGCCCCCGCCGTGCAAGGCCGCTAAGCCGTCAGGAGCGGGAAGAGTATGACTTCTGAACCGACGTCAATGGTGGGTAGGATCAGTATTCCTGATGGCAGGTTTACAGAGAGACAAGATTTATCTTGCCTCTCTGCGGATTGTGCACTAATCCCTGAGCACTACTCTGACACAGTGGAAGGCACAATCTTTGTTTTGACGCACAAACGGGAATACAGCCAGCCAATAAGCATAACGAGAGCGCCAGTCACACCGACGGCGAGAATGACTATCGCACCAGCGATACTACCTTTCTGGCTTATCAGATCAAAGATCACCGGGGAGAGGAAAAACAGCGTTGCCCCGCCAAGCATAGAAATAAATCCAAGAACGGCAGATGCTCTGGCGGGATCGGCCGTTCTCAGTATTTCACTTCTTATTATCGGTATATAAGCGCCTTTACCAACTATAAACCCGCTATAAGTGAGTAAAAATAGTGCGTAAGACCAGCTGTTTTCGACCAGAATCACCAGAAAAATACCGTGAATTAATACCGCTATCAGGATAAATGTTATTAATACGCCGAACGATAACGAGAGCCTTGATATAACGGTAGATGCAACCCCGCTGCCTAATAGCAGGAAACTAAACAGCATGGCTATCGAGTCTGAAGAGAATCCTTTTTCGCCAAGCAGCACTTGGGTAAAAGGGATGGAGAAAAATTCAATAAAGTAGAGGCAGGAATAAGCAATCGCTAGCGAGCTAATCCATAATTTTCCAGAAAAGTCTTGCCGTTGTGAGCCTCTTTCACGCGTGCTTTTGCCGCTGACCTGACGGTTTTCAGCATCATGGTGTGGGCAAAACAGATGAACCGTGGCGATAGCTGCTGCGATTGCGCCAATGCTTAATATAAACAACCCACGCAATCCATAAAAATGTAAAAGAATGGCACCGCAGTTCACACCGACGAACAGAGAGAAATTGCGACTTGCCGTACCAACAGATTCTGCCACACGATACTTGCTGGCAATTCTCAGGTTAACCAAAGACTGGCGGCAGCCTGCAGAATCTGAAACGGCAGTCAGACTGTGCCCCATCGCCACGATAATCTGAGCTGCAACACACTGTGAAAAACTGGTGCTGAACACCAGCAGCGTAAGAGAGGCAATAATCAGTGCGTTGCCGATATAAAGTCCGCGCCGGTGTCCATATCTGTCAGCTGCATAGCCTGAGGGAACGTCGGAGAACATTTTGGTTCCCCAGTATGCTGCCTCCAGCCAGCCTATCTGGGCAACGGACAGCCCGATGCTGAGGTAAAAAGAGACCATGATGGCATAGTGAAAGGTCAGGTTTCTGAATACGCGAAAAATAGAAAAACCAAAGATTATTTTATGGTAGTTCTCTTTCAGATTCCCTTGCATAAAAAATGTTCTGTTCATAGGTTACACCAGCGGGGTGTCGATAATAAGTTTGATGCCATAATGTTGTGCGATGGCATTCAGTCCGTGACGGTTTTGCTCAAGCGCTAGGCTGCGTTGTTCTGCGGCATTAATAAACCAGCCCTGGGAGTCATAATTGCTTCTGAAGGCGTTAAACGAGGCGTTCTCATCAATTTTTATATAGAGATCGACATGATCATCTATAGTCAGTGCAGCATTTTTCCGTACCGCTGGTTTTCCTGCTTCCAGCGGCGCGATATGATGTCCGACAGTGGTTTTTACTGGCTGTTGCGGGATATCGCCAAAGTCATTGCCAAGGTAAGCATCAATAATGGCCTGGTCGAGATTAAACGCATAAGAAGAGATAATCATCTTACGGCCATTACCACCAATTATTCTTGGGTTGATCTCTATCAGTACTATCTCATTACCCGTATCAATCACTTCGACATGGAATATCCCACGCCCAAGATTGATGGCGGCGACGCAGTTGATGGCGTAGGAAGATATTTCTCTGAATTTATCTGCACTGGTATTGGCGGGTATAATTGCGCCCAGCTCAACGAAGGATGAGGTATTCCAGACAATTTTTTCAGTAACGGTGATACATCTTAATTCACGACCATTGGCAATCAGCTCCACGGAGTACATTTTGCCGGATAAATACCTTTCGGCTAGAAATCCATGTGATAACACCTCGGCATCAATGCCGGTATCATTTGCCGAGGGCTGGGCATGTTGCACCTGAAACAGCTGTAAATCTTTTTCATTTTCTATGATATCGATAAATTTGCTGACTGCCCCACGGCGAGGTTTGACAATCAGCGGCAGGCCGATTTCCTCAACGGCACGGTAAATTTCTCCTCTCTCGCGTAGTTCATACCAGGGCAAAGTCGGAATACCTTGCTCATGCAGAAAGGCGCGGCAGCGCAGCTTATCCCGGCAGATTGCGACAGCCTCAGCGTGAGTGAAGGGGAGATCCAAATCATCTGCAGCCTGCGCACAGGCATTAATGGCTATTTCAAAAAAACAGATAACGGCATCGATCTGATGCTGCTGAGTGATGGTGGCTAATGCGGATCTGACATCTTCGCGTTCGGCGCTATTGTCCACCCAGATTAAATTCTGTAACCGCGACTGCAGCGCGCGGAATTCCGGCCCGTCATAAGAGTCAGAATAACGCCGTGAACCGATATAGCTGACCCGGTAGCCTGCATCCAACGCGTAATGGAGCGTTTTAAGATTGGTATAACGCGTTTCCACAAAAACCAGGTGTGAACTTTTTGCTTCCATATCTCTTCTTCCTGTACGTCACCGAGGAAATTAACCGTGAAATAGTATTGAGACCATCTGCGGCGATAAAAACGCGATCTTCACCTTGATTCGATAGCCTGACAGAGAGCGTCAAATGAAGTGAGTTCAGAAATAGCGCTACCGGAGAGCGTAATGCCAAATTTTTCTTCAACTTCCAGCGCAATTGCGATTTGAATCATTGAGTCCCAGCCAGAAATATTATTCATTCGCAGCTGCTGATCGGATTTACCGACCGAGTCCGGCAAAATCTGATTAAGCAGGGCACGTAGTGCGCTGCGCGAGTGCGTTACTGCAGCGTTGACCCCCGCCGGCGTGGGGGCTGTTTTTTCTGGCGGGATATCGTGCAGCGCAGCGGCGCTTCTTTCTTCATCCCGTAACTCGAAAAGTCCATTACTGGTCAGAATGTAATGCCCTGCCAGACGCTGCTGCTGAAGCCCCGTGGTGAGCACGCTTTCTGCCACTTCTTCCGGTTCAAGCGGCGTTGTGCCAGAGAGATCCAGAGCAGATGAAAACGCGCTGCGCGTTAAATCACACAAAATAGTGGTGGTTTCGATGCCATTTTCCCGGTACCGCAGAGCGGTCTGCTGCAGATACCAGTCTGCGAGGCTTTTCGCTCCTGCGTAGTCGGTTAGTGGTTCACTGGCACGTTGTTGAGCAACAGAACCAATATTAATGATGCGCCCGCGCTGGGCGGCAAGCATGCCAGGCAGAGAGGCTTCCGTCAGCGATTTCAACGATTGGTAATTGGTGGCAATCAGCTCCTGCAGTGGTGCGATGATGTCGGCGCTGGCGCTGTGAATAATCAGCGCTGGCTGGTACTGTTTAACCGCCTCCGCCAGCCTGCTGCGCCCCTCTTCCTGGCTTAAGTCTGCGGTAATAACCTCTGCGGCCTGACGTTTGCGGCTGTGACGAATCACTCGCCAGCCTGCTTTTTCAAATTGCGTTGCACAAGCGGAGCCTATTGCACCGTCAGATCCGGTAATCAGCACAAGATTATTTGGCTGCTTAAGCGTAAATTCAGCGGTGAGATCGGCGGGAATTTCCCATTCATCAAATCTGGCCTGTACCACCATTTCACCTGAAATCAGCGCAACGGTTTTTTCGTATGCCTTGAGCTCAAGTTTCAAAATCCTTTTTTCCGCAGATATATGGGTTATTTTAGCGGAGTAGGTAATATCCCGGTCATAGTGTACCGGGCTGTGTGCGTTATACGATGATGAGATAATTAAGGATGGCACCCCCGGAAAGGCCATTCCCGCAATAGCTGAAAACGGCGAGGTCGCCAGCCCCAGCGGAAGTATCGGCTGAGCACTTCCCGAGGCAAGAGCAAAGTCGCGGTTCCAGTGCAGAGGATTTGAATCTGCACTGAAGTCGCGGAATTTCTCGTAATCTGTCAGAGAGAATGTTTTGTCAAACGATACATACTGCCCAACAGAAAACTGGCTGAATTTCATAAAGGGAGTTCCTCAAGCCCTGAAAGGGTCACTGCCGGGATGGCAACACTGATGCTGTCGGCGCTGGCAGTCCAGCTACCATCCTGCTCGGTAAACTTTAAGCCGCTGAGAATATCGGCGACGATATGGTTTTTACTGGTTTTAATAAATTCCACGCGGAGAGCACGCGCGAAACGCTCGAAAGTCTGTTTTGTCAGCACGTGAAAAATAGCCTGCTCAATACCTTTACCAAATGCGCGACAGGAAATAACGATTGAATCGACAACCTCATCTTTCATCACCAGTACGCCCATTATCTCCTGCGGATTATATTTATCTGTCACCTCTAATACCGTTACCGTATAACCACGATCTTGCAGAGATTTTAAATCCAGCGCGCTGTATCGCTTAATCGTGGTATTAAACTGATTGGTTTTTGTCATCAGCTGTTCAGCACGCGAACTGTTTCCGGACGATAGTGCCGAAAATGTCAGCGTGACATTGAGCTCCTTAATAAAGGAGAATGCGTCAGAGGCGCTGCTGCGCGCTGTGGCTACGGTTTTGAGCTGCTTAAATGACTGCACGCGATGACGGTCATTTTCGGTGATCAGCGCCCGGTTAAGCCCCGGTGTTTTAATCAACACTTCACAATAGAGGGCTGGTTCATTGCCCAGCTCAGGCACAATGACCTGCGGGAGCGTGCGTCTGACCGCTTCGCGCTCAATCGGATTATCATCCAGGAACATAATATTAGAGAGACCGAGATTTAAACGGCTCGCAATACGCTGGATTGAGTCCGCCTTTGGTTGCCAGTGGATCTCATCGTCGACGAAGTCATCCCGCTGCAGAACCATTTCCGGGTGGCGATCAATAATTTCCCATGCGACATCTGCATCGTTTTTACTGGCGACAGCCAGTCCGATCCCACACTGCGACAGGGACTTAAGCAGCAGCTGAAAATCTCTGTGGGCGTTGCCCGGATAGTCTCCTCCCAGCGCCACGCCTTCAATGCCATCATCGGTTGCCACACCGCCCCACAGCGTGTTATCGAGATCCACCACAATCAGACGCACGGAAAGACCGCAGCGGTCGAGGATCAAACCGGCTATCCGGTTGGCCGCAGCCCGGGCAAACTGGGGGGACCAGGGCGTACGCGCCAGATACCAGGTGCGCGGATCGCGAAGCGGGCTGGCTGCCTCTGCGGCCAGGGTTGCGGTATCTATCAGGATGCCGCCGCGCTGACGTAACTCTGCGCTTAGCTGAGCGGCAAGCTCTTCTACCTGTGCGTCATACCGTGTGGAAGAAGCACCAACGCCTTCATCCGCCGGCGCAGAAATGCTCCAGACCGGTTTAAACACCACCACCTGATGGTCACTGGTTGCCATCCATGAAGAGACAGCGCTGTGCCAGCGCTGTAACCGACTGTGGTGGCTCTCCTCATCGAGCGCATAACGCCCGGCCTTACCGCTGATGCTTTCGAGTGTATCGGCAATAATCGTCAGGTTGGGTTTGAAGTCGCGGAGGGAAGAGTCGTTTAAGGTCAGATCCTGATAGAAGTTGCCATAGTGATTGGCATAAAAAACAAAACGTCTTGACGGAGCAGCGATCGCCAGCTGCTTTTTTAACGCTTCTACAAGGTAATCGGGATTCTCGGCGCTGAGCAGTGCAACGCGAAACGGCTGCTGCTGCTGCTGTAACTCAAGGTTGGCAATATCGGCAGCGACCCGGTTGCCTTCTTGCAATAAGAAAAATGGGCTGGCGGCCATCTCCCGGTTACAGATGTTCACGATAGTGCGCAGCCAGACAAATTTAATCTCTCCCTGTCCCAGCGCAAACGAGGTAACGACCCCCTCTGCTTCTGCTGTCAGCCCCGCCGCGGCAAAGTTCAGTTCAGTGTTGATATCGCGGCGGCGCACATAAACGCGCATATCCGGGTCAACCGGCCCGTTGCCGAAGTCCGCCAGGATATTAAAGGTTTTAAATTCACGGTAGGGGACGGCGTGCTGTTGCTCCATTTTATGCAGAAAGCTGAGGTAATCCCAGGCTGCGCCAAGCATCAGCGCACCGGCATTCTGCTCTTCAAGCACCGCAAAAACCGAGCGCGGACCATAGGCATCGTGGTGATCGGCATTTAAAAAAAGGGGGGATTTGGGGCCGATAACCACAAAAGAGAAAATTGGATTGGGTGTGCGCCTCGCTTCCGGCAGACTCAGCACCCAGTCCGCCAGCACCCCGGTTTCCGACGGAGAATGGTGAATATTGAACTCTTTGCCCGCTGAATAGGAAAACGTAAATGCGGGAAACAGTAACGTTTTCCCCTGTCTTACCAGTTCTCTGATTGCACGCAGAAAACTCCATTTGGCTGTACCGCGTTTCAGCCCGGAGAGCGTTGGTATTGAGGAGTGCACTTCAATAACATCGCAATCTGCATCCAGCACTTTATGTATGGCAAAGAGGATCTCTCGGGTGGTTAAAATCTCCCTTTCTCCCCTGAAGGGGATACCCGCAGAAAATACCTGACCAGTTCCCATGGCGATCACCTTGTTTCCCCGCTGTTCTGCGCTGAAAAAATTTGACGATAGTCGGCAAGCAGGTCATTGAAGTCGGCATAAACCGTTGCACCCGACGTGCGCAGTTGTTCTGCTTTTGTCCCTTCGCCAATGCCCAGGAACTCATAACCAAGATTTCTGGCGGTCTTCAGATCCCAGATGCCATCGCCTATCGATATCACCCGCTGTGGCTGGCGGATTTGATAACGCAGGCTGCCAGCCTGAACGGCCTGCTGGACAATCTCTTCACGCGTATGAAACTCTGATGCCGTAATCAGAATAAAGTCATCAGGATCAATGCCAATCACGCTCAGCTTGTGCAGAGCGCCTGAACGCAGGCTGCCGGTGGCGAAAACAATGCCCCACGTCTGGCTGAGGCTGGCAATAAAAGCAGAAGCGCCCGCAACTGGCGTCACCGGATGCTGCGCCAGCACCTGGTCATAAGCGAGGCGGTACTGCTCTTCAAGCTGTATAAGGTCTGGTTTACCGTTAAAGCCCGCCAGCTCCCAGGCTTCATAAAAGATCCCGCTATCTGAGTGGTGCTGGTATTGCCCCCAGTCAGTGGATAATGCCGGGAAAGGGAAAGAGCGTAACGCCTGTTCAAACGCAATCTGGTGTGGACGCACGCTGTCAGTCAGCGTGCCGTCAATATCAAGAACAATAATTGAATCTGCGGATGACATTAAAAGATCTCCAGTTAAAATGTTGCCGGAAATAACGCACGGCTGAAGGAAAGAGTAGCCAGCAAAATAAGAATCAATGCGAAAAGATAGAGCCACTTGTGGCTGAATTTAGGGAAATAAAATTTACCGGTTTGTAGTGCCACCATAATAAGTGAGTAAAGAATATAAACGACCGATGCTGATTGCTGCGCCGGGAACAGGTTGGCAACAATACCCAGGGTCAGCGGTAGATATGTCACCGGCACGCCAACAAAGAAACCGGGTTTGTCTGAGCCCACGGCGGTGAAATAGGCCAGCCTTGTCGTTCCTGCGGCGGCAAGGATAAGGCCGCACAGAATGCCAGCCAGCGATCCTCCCTGTGCAAGCGTGACAAACAGCGCGGGTGCCAGCACGCTGTGACACATATCTCCCAGCGTATCCAGCCCCTGGCCAAACTCGCTGAAAAGCGGTGGACGGTTTAGCGTTTTTCTGGCTAAAGGCCCGTCAAAAACGTCGGCAATGGCACCCAGCAGAATAAAGCCCAGGGCCAGAGACATCTCTGATTGGGTCAGAGAATAAAGTGCCACACAGCCCGCAATAAACCCGAAAAAAGAGCAAAGGTTGGCCCGGTCTTGATAAAAACTCAGCATATTAAGACGCCACTGCAGAAATAAATTTACTGGCTTTACGTAAAACCGCGCGTGAAATAGCCTCTGTCAGTTTTCTGTTATCTTTACCATTACGCGAAGAAACGCGGAAATATTGCTGAGAGTCTTGCAATATTTTTCCGGAGCAGTCTTTAAGGAATATGGCATCTGTCTGCAGAAGTTCTGTGATCAATTCACGTGCGGTTCCCAGTTCATTATCCAGACGGCAAAAGATAAAGTTGGCCTCAGTAGGGAAAACCTGTAATCCGGGAATATCGCTGAGCGCTTTTTGCAATGCTTGCGTTTCATCAAACACTTTCTGACATGAGGCTTCGTACTCTTTGCGGTGAGCGGAAAACATTCTTAAATACTCTTCAGCAAAGGAGTTGATGTTCCAGATTGGCAGCCGCTGGCGCACGTCAGCAACCCGCTCCTGATTTGCTGAGGCAAATAATCCCAGACGAATGCCGCCAATACCGTGCGATTTACTCAGGCTGAACAGCAGCGACAGATTAGTATGCTGCAGCAGATCAGGCAGGAATGACGGCGTGCGTCCTTGTCCCTGGAAGTCGACAAAAGACTCATCAAGAATTACCTCAATACCCAGCTCCTGCGCGCCTCGAGCAATCAGGGCGATATCCTCTCTGGTCAGAGCATTACCGGTCGGATTGTTGGGGGATATCAGCACAATGTGCCCGGCACCGGTTTCTCTTGCATATTCAAGGATTTTTTGTGGACTGAGCGCAAATCCATCTTCTTCGCTCAGCATAAAGCGTCGCACCTGATGCGCGGGGATAACCGCTTCATATTCGTTAAAGGAGGGGCTGGGGATCACCAGCGGTTTGTTAATGCCGGATAACAGCAGGGGGATCAGCTCACTGACGCCGTTTCCCACCACCAGGTTTGTTGCCGGCACGCCATAGTATGATGATAGATGTTCAACTATCGGCCTCTGCGCTGAGGGATATTCACGTACCAGATTCACTAACCGGGCGGAGAGGTGATCCAGCAATTTTTTCGGTGGATAATGGAAGTTATACAGTAGGCAGTGATCCTGCACCGGATAGCGCCAGTAACCGCCGTGCCTTTTTTCAAGCCATGTCTGTTGATCTTCAACCGGCTTGAGCAGATATTCGGCAATATCGAGGTCGTTAAGATTATCGACTTCATACCAGTCATATGAAGGAACAATGGATGCCTGAAAATCCTCAATCCCCTCGGAGATGGCTTGAGCAAAAAGCGTTTCATAGTAATCTGACAGTTCGTCACTATTTACCTTGTGCTGAAGCTGCGGTAAAAGCCAGCCGCTGGCAAATGATGATGACAGACGGTAGAAGTTTAACGTCTTGTAATGATGCGGGCCCTGCTTATGCACCGGCACCTGTTTTGGCGCGGTGACAACCAGCGGAACACCTCTCAACTCCACGCATGCGCCATCCATAAAAATCGCTTTTGGCGCAACCATGCAGGCGCTGGTATTTTTCTTACCGCCGACCAGTTGTTCAAGCACAGAGCTGCGTAAAACAACATCGGCCTCTAACAGCAGAAAGTCTTCAGTAAAATACTCTCTGGCAAGCCATAGTGAATAGATATTATTTGTCGTCTGATAGCGGGTGTTTTCAATAAAGGTGATATCGACATCAGGGAATGCATGATTCAGCTGCGACTGAATTTTTTTACCAAAATGTCCTGTTACAACCACTATCTGATTAACACCAGTTTCCAGCAGATTAATAACCAGTCGTTCAATAATGCTCTTACCGTTAACGGGAGTTAACGGCTTCGGGATAATTTCAGTAATTGGGAAGAGACGATTGCCTGTTCCGGCTGCAAGAATAACAGCTTTCTTAATAGATTCATCAGACATATATTTATCTTCCTGTGGCAATATTTTCCGGGATATGTTGATCTTCGGTATATGCGTCAATAATTACATCTCCGACATCGTTTATGTAAAGCCAGACGCCATCTAATCGCCCTTTAAACGAGGGTTCCCCTCCTGCTTTTTCTGAAGGAGATAAGCCTGCTCCCAGTCCAAATGAATAAAGGCCAGGAACGGGATTTCCAGCGATATCTCTGACTCGTCCATCTGTATCTTTCCCGGATAACCCGGTAACGGGGCTGGCTGAACGATATCCTGTTGCGAGGATACAGAGCTCCTGATTACTGCTGTTGCTGGCAGTAATAAAGGGATTATCGCTAACGATAAAATTGACTGCAGGACTCTGTGGGCTCACAGAGCCGGTGCGGAAAATAGAGAGTGCTGCCTGATGGGAGTCGTATCTCAGTCCGGCAAAGCGGTTAATGCGACCACTGAGAGGGCAGACATCCGCGACGGGATCGAATGCATATCCTTCATCCTGGGCAGCGGCTGCGGTTTCAAAATAGAGACGTGGAAGCGAGCGACAGTAGATCGTAATAGCCAGGCTTGCGTTGTCGGCAATCTCAGAGAGTCTGATAACGCTGGAGATCGCGCTGTGTGACCCGCCGATAATCGCGACGCGCTGAATCTTATGCCGGTGTAACAGGGCGCTGGCATCATCTTTATCGATACTCAGAAACTCGTCAGAGGTGACAGCAACGGGGGCGATATCATTGAGTAGCGACTGCTCAGCCGTCTGGTATCCGCCACAATTGGCGAACACGAATTCACTTTCTGCCGTGGCAATATTGCCATTATGGTTAAAAGAAATAGAAAAACTCTTCCCTGACCTCTTTATCTGCGTAACCTCTGCTTCACGATAGAGTGTTATCTGATATTTTTCAGCCAGACGTGAAATTATTTTTTCTGCCAGTCTTTCTAACAGATCGGCTACCAGAGATAGCTGTGGTGCTGTATCCGGATAATCTCTTAAAAATGTGAGTGCGTCGCCGCCGATAAAATCAGAAGTTAATTCATAAAATCGTGGATCGTCGATGCATTCTAAAAAAACAGATGAGAGGGAATTGGCTGTTATCTGATAATATCCCAGTTTGCCAGCTCCCAATCGGGGTGATTTTTCAAAGATGGCAATACCATTCTTTGCTATCTCTGAAAGTTTATTTTTCCGATATGCAGAAAGAAGCAATCCTAAATTGGCTGGTCCAAAACCAACTAATGCGGTCGTATACAGGCGGTGAGTATTTCCCAATATCTGTCCCCCTTCCTTTGTTTTATATTTTATCTTCGTGGAAATATGAATTTCATTAACGTTTGTATATCACGACTGTCACAAAAAATTATATAAGGATTTTAGATAACTTTATGACAGGGTGGTGTTTCGTAGGGGGGAGAGTACATCCTGATGGATAGTCGGGTGGATACGGAGAGTGAAAACCCGCCTCTGCTATAAAGTGGGCCATCCCTGAGAAGATGACATTGTATTAGAACAAGGGGTCGGACGTTGAGCAGACTACTCAACGTCGCCAGATAGCGCCTTAATCTCCCAGTTTTTACCGGGTGGGGCCTTCAAAGTAGATGCTACTGATATGACAACTACGCGGTTGTCCCAGCACAAAACGAATGGTTTCCCAGATCGAGCGCCCATTCAATAAACGCTCCCCCATTTTGGATTGGCTATGGATAAACGTATCTAACCCTGTCAGTTCGAAATCCGGGGGATACAACCCGGTCACACGTATATTCTCATTGGAGAGCAGATGAGAAATTTTATTTGTAAACCCGCTAGGTTGTGATCAAGGATATGTACCGGAAACAGTCACGTAAAGTTCCGGCGACAGCGCCGCTGGAGTTTGTCCCCGAAAGCTGGCGCAAGGTGGTAATTACACCTGCAGGTATTGACCGGCAGTACTATGAATTTTGTGCGCTCAGCGAGCTTAAGGGAGCGTTGCGCTCCGGGGACATCTGGGTTAAAGGTTCACGCCGCTGCAAAAATTTTGATGATTACCTCATTCCCGAAAAGGACTTTGACAAACTCACACCGGCGCTGCCTGTATCTGCTGATTATCATGAGTACATTACCAGCCGTATGACCCTGCTTCAGTCCAGACTTGAAGAGGTCAATGCCATGGCTGCCCTTGGTGAACTGCCCGATGTGGAGATTTCCGACAGGGGCGTAAAAGTCTCTCCGCTGGACAACAGCGTTCCGGTGCAGGTTTCACCGCTGGCAGAGCTGGTTTACAGCATGCTACCGCGCCCTAAAATCACGGAAATTCTCGATGAGGTAAACAGCTGGACGACATTTACCCGACATTTTTCGCATATAAAAAATGACATCACCCGTCCCGATACCCGCCTTCTTCTCACCACCATTCTTGCGGATGGTATCAATCTTGGCCTGACCAAAATGGCGGAAGCCTGCCCCGGGAGCACCAAATCATCGCTCGAAGATATACAGGCATGGTACATCCGCGACGAAACCTATTCAGCCGCTCTTGCAGAGTTGGTAAATGCGCAGGGGAAAAGACCACTGGCGACATTCTGGGGAGACGGGACAACGTCATCATCAGATGGACAGAATTTCAGAACAGGCAGCTCAGGCCGCTACGCAGGGCAGGTTAACCCGAAATATGGGCAAGAGCCTGGACGTCAGTTTTATACCCATATTTCGGATCAATACAGCCCGTTTTACACCTGCATAATCAGTCGGGTCAGGGATTCAACCCATGTGCTCGATGGCTTGCTGTACCACGAAAGCGACCTGGAAATCAGGGAGCATTACACCGATACCGCGGGTTTCACCGATCATGTCTTTGCCCTGATGCATCTGCTGGGATTTGCGTTCTGTCCGCGAATCAGGGATCTCCACGACAAGAAGCTATTTATCAAAGGGAAACCGGACCAATACCCGGCACTTCAGTCACTGATATCAACGACCAGCCTGAATCTGAAAGAGATCGAAATCCACTGGCGTGAAGTGCTGCGTCTGGCGACCTCGATAAAGCAGGGAACAGTGACGGCATCCCTGATGCTGAAAAAGCTTGCCAGCTACCCCAAGCAAAACGGACTTGCCAAAGCACTGAGGGAAATTGGCCGTATTGGGGTCCGCTTGGAAAAGGGAAAACATCCTACGCCAAGGCTATTTATTAACCAGTAAGGTGTCTGCAACTACGTTAATTGCAGCTGCTGTGGTGTTTCTGCGTCCGAAACCGAACGATTACGTACACCATTCTGTCTGCATGTCCGAAAGTGAGCAAAACCATAAACGGACAGACTGAACGTACCGTACATCACTTACGGTCAGGGGTTTCCGCTCAATGGAACGAAATCACCCGTTAAGCTTAAAACGCTTAACGTAGGATAATTTCCGAATTCCAAGCGGACCCCATGACAAACGATTATCTGTGATGGAGGCCTAAAACTAGGTCTATTCAGTCTGTATTAATCAACGGGGAGCAGGTCAGCTGTGTGCCCAGGCTGTGTGAAAACCCTGATCAAAAACTGAAGTGCGCACGTCTACGCAAAATCTGGAATTGATCGACTGGTTAATAGAGCCGAATTTTACGTATGAGCGCGGTTTTCAGCTCTGTTTTTGGCAGTTTCAGCGGCCAAAAAAGTTTTCACACAACCTGTGCCAGAAGCGGACGTTGCGATGGCTATTGTGTATCAAAAAATTGGGCATGGCTCATACCACCCTATCACATCTTTAATTCTATATTTTCATCTGAAATATAGAAAACATCGTTCACTTCATTTGACAATAATTCATATTTCAAAGGTTTTTTGGTTCGAAATTAATCTATATCCACCTTGTTCATAGCCGTAGCTGTTTGCAGGTTATTGTGAGCCATTTTGAACTGCTGTGGCGCCAGGAATTGTAAAACATGCTCTGCTTTGATGTATAACATCACGTAGCTGCCAGATTAATCAACCCTGCCTTTTCCAGACCGTAATATCACTGCTTGTTGCAGATATAATTAACTCACCATCCCATGAGAAACCAACACAGTGAAAGTAATCATTTGCAAGCCTGAGACACCCCTCTTTATGGGAGGCAATTAATGCGCTCTTACCCGGCGGGCACCAGATTAACATTTCCAAAGGCCACTCTGGGGATACTCGCTCCAGTGACTCACCATACCGGTTATACATGGGTAAGCCACCGCCACACAGACCTGCAATGGAAAGAATCTCACCACTCAGCGGTCCTATACCTGCACATTTAAGGCCAACTGAGTCGTACCAGTTTCCATACTCTTCATAATTTCTGGCAATAATCTCGCCACTCAGGCAATCAAGCACCCCTCTTCCGGAAGAGGAAATTATCAGGAGCAAGTGGTTATATTTGCGTGAAAAAGCGACTTCGGTTAAACCACCTACGGTCATCTCGATACAAGGTGCCCAATTACAATCAGGAATATCTTTCAGTAGTAATTTAAGGCTATTTTCATGGCTTTTTGGCTGCCAAATAGACATCTGAACTCCTTATCAATGTTGGTCGGCACTTAGCATCTCATAACGAGGATAAATGTTATTTTAACAGCAGTTAGGATGAAGTGTCATAAACAGTTATCTGTCCGCCCCCTTCGTTCAGTCTCAGACAGACAAGTATTAACCTGCTACGAAGAGAACATCCCTTTGGAAGTGGTGGAAAAATTAATATCTGAGGCAAAAACATCTCTCCCGCCCGTGAAATCAGAACAATAAACATCCATGTCGCGCCGTTTACATTCAGTGTCTGCTCCTCGCTCTTAGCCGACGACGTTTCTCAGCAGGCGGCTTGGTGCCAGAAACGGACGTTCCCGGAATGGTGACAATTTGGTAATCACGTCTTGTTTTCTACGATAAATATTTATCTAATTGCCAGGGCATAATCGCTTTTTCCTCATAATGATTTCAGACAAGGCACATACGTGATTCAGTTAAGAAAAGCTCAATACAGTGACGCCGATGCAATTGCACATCTCCACGCAGCCGGATGGCGTGATACCTATGGAAATGTGATGTCTTCAGATTTTCTCGAAAATCATGCGCAAAATGAGCGCTTTTCCCACTGGCAGTCTCTGTTGAATCAGAGCAACCGAGATGTGGCTGTCTTTGTCGCAGAAAATGAAGAGAACATTGAAGGGTTTATATGTGTAATGCTAAAGAAGGATGCTCAATGGGGGGCGTACATTGACAGCCTGCATGTCAGTTCTGCACTGCGAGGCCAGGGTGCAGGAAAAAAATTGCTCCATCATGCAGCAGAGTGGGTATGCAGCGAAGATGCGAAGTCACCACTTTACCTGTGGGTTTTTGAAGATAACGTCAGGGCAACCAACTATTACCAAAGGCTAGGCGGAGTTATTACCGAGCATACAGTATCCGATATGCCTTCATCAGATAATGCCCCTGTATTCAGAATCAGCTGGAATAATGCCGTTCAGCTTGTCATGAGCACCCGCTGACCCTTTCTTTAAGCCAATTTGAGAAAGGATATTCAGGGAAGGTCCGCTTTGTGCTGTGAGTTCAACGGGTCGACGCAACGCTATCCTTAAAGAAGTGGCGGCCTCTTTGCGGGAAGACTTGACGAAAACTTACTGACAAAGACAGCGAGCAAATGCTGCAAATGCAGGCACAGTCATTAAATTACCGTATCCCGTTTTCTCTTACTGAAATGCCCGCAGTAAATCCGGCGGGCTTTTCATTTATTTGCAGCTACGCGCTGCGGTCAGGAACAGTACACTGCGCTTTTACAGAAAATCAGCATGCTGACAATAGCAGAGACAAGATTTATGCAGATTTATTTGTGAGCAGTTCAGTCATAAAGACCAGCAGAATTGCCATTGCCAAACATGCTCCGACCACAGCGATCGCACTCCAACCGCCATGATAAAAAGTAAATGAACCCAGCGCCGAACCCACTGCACCACAAATGAAAATCACGGTCATATAAGCCGCATTTAGCCTTCCCCGCGCCCCGGTATCCAGACTCTGGATGGCACGCTGGCCAAAGACCTGATTCGCCTGTGTTGCGGCATCGAGAATTATCGCGGCAAAGACCAAAATCATCAATGAATCTTCCGCGTGCCCCCAGCCACTCATCAGTAGCGCAATACCCGCGCAACCGATCACTATACCGGTGCCGATTTTTGCTCCCCCGCGGTCTGCAACTTTACCTGCCACGGGAGCTGAAAGTGCGCCTGCCGCTCCCGCCAGCGCAAAGGCAGCAATTCCCGCTTGGGCGAGACCAAAACGCAGATGCAGCATGGGAGGAGCGGCAGTCCAAAACATATTAAATATGCCGAAAATCGTACCCTGATAGGCCACCCGGCGTTGCAGAGTTCTTGAAGTTATCAGCAAGTTAAGCATTGACCGCAGCGTAGCCCAATAATTTCGCTTCGATTGGGGATGCCATTGTGGTAACGCGCGCATCATTAGCACGAAGGTACCGAGCATCAAAGCCGCAGAGAAAACAAAGATGGATCGCCATCCCCAATAGCCTGCCAAAAAACTCGCTAAGGGGCGAGACAGCATAATGCCAGAGACCAATCCGAACATGATATTGCCGATAATTTTCCCACGTTTACGCTCCGGCGAAAGATGAACCGCAAGCGGCACCAGGACTTGACTGCCTACGGTACAAACTCCAAGCAAAAACGAAGTGACCACCAACGCTGCGGGACCAGAACTGATCGCTACACCAATCAGGCTAAGTATAGTACCCGCGGTGGTCATCAATACTAACCGACGGTTCTCAATCAAATCGGCCAGGCAAACCAGAAAAAACAGACCCATGCCATAGCCAAGCTGGGTGGTAGTGACAATCAGCCCCGCGAGACTCGCCGGGAGATGCATACTACTTGCAATCAATCCGGCGATTGATTGTGAGTAATAAACATTCGCGGTAGTGGCTCCGCAGGCAAAAGCAAACAGGATGACAGTGGAAGTCTTTAAGCTTGCCATTTTGGGGGCAGAGTCAGGGTGCGGCGTCGTTTGTGTCGTCAAATCATGTCCCAATCTTATTCAATTTTTTCTTAAGGAGGATGAGTGTAAACCTTGCGGAAATTATTGATAAGTGGTGCAATAACGAATGTATATTTCGAGAATTCCGAATAATGTTAGAAAATTTGAAGTTGTTCCTTATGATTGTTGAAAAGGGCACCCTGTCAGCAGCAGGACGTGAACTTGGACTTTCTCCAGCTTCTGTGTCTGAACGTCTGATGATGTTGGAGTCTTATTACAAGACGAGATTCCTGGCGCGAACGACTCGTTCGTTAAGCCTTACTGAAGAGGGAAAAATTTTCGCGATAGGTGCACGCCGACTGCTGGCCGAGGCCGATGAACTTGAAAGCCGCATCAAATCAGGAACACAAAAAATATCTGGTCCGATCAAAATCACCGCGCCCGTCGATTTAGGACAAACCCGTGTTGTGCCCATTCTCGATCGGTTCCTTGTCAGTCATCCCGATGTCACCATTGATCTCAACCTGACCGACAGTTTTGTTGATCTGGTGAGTCAGGGAGTCGATTTCGCCATACGTTATGGAACATTTTCTAACACCACACTCAAAGCCAGGCCGATTGGAGAAAATCGTCGTTTGATTTGTGGGTCTCCCGATTATTTGAACCGTAAAGGCATTCCATTACACCCCGATGATCTCTTAAATCACGAATGCATCATGATGCGCTTTACGCAGGGAATCGAGCGTATTTGGTCATTTCAAAACCATGGAGCACCCTATGCCGTCTCAGTTAACGGACAGCGGACAACCAACAATGGCCAGTTAATCAAACAGTGGGCATTGCAGGGACATGGGCTGTGTAAAAAGTCCATATGGGATGTTGAGGATGATCTTGCTTGTGGCAGGCTCGTCGAAGTTTTGGCTGCCTACGCCCCTTCACCAACTGCACTACATATCGTTTACTCGCCAGCTCCCGTTCAACCCCGTCGGGTAACAAAGCTGATCGATGTTATCGCGAATGAATTAGCAATATACAATGCAAATGGCTGATAAAAAGGTGTGCCAATTTCGCTCATAGCGGACCTGACATGCGCTTCCGCTCAGTGCCAGGAGTGGACGTTGATAATCAGCGCAGAAATCTTCTGTCAATCACCGACACCATTGATACAGGCTTCATCCTGTGCTGATGCCTTTGTGAAAACAAACATTCCAACGCCATCGTTGCCCATATCCTCGACACAAGTGATCGCAAATCCGCATCTATTTACATAAAAACAGACATTGTTGATTAGACACGTTGGAGTTCTGAGCCTCCATCCCCCTTTACAGGGATAAAGCCTTTCGATGCATAGCCAGGCTTGGTAACCAAGCCCTCTTCGCTGGAACTGAGGCAGTATAAATAATCTTTCAAGATAATTAATATCTTGTTCCCCAGTTCTGATAATGGCACCGCCTAGCAGGAGAATACCCTCCCAGAAGGCCAGAACAATTATGTCCTCTGCATATAATGCGGACCGGATAGTTAATTCTTCGCCACTATCCTCATCTTCTTCCATATCTTCCGGAAAGTACCGGGCGTTTGAATCGAATGCTGCATTAAGAATAGATTGCAGCTCTTCGGATTCGGATTGTGATGCGGGCAAAATCAGCATGCTGTATGTTTCTTTAAACTAACCGGGGGAAAGGTGCTTATGTATTAGTGTGAGTAACAGGAATAATCTTTTTAAATGAAAATAAATCGATCAGGCTTCCTATATTACATTAACCTTAAACATAATAACTAGGGGAGTTCAATATGTCTGACATCAAGATAATATTGACTATCATTTTCCTTTACGTATCCACTGACCCTTATCAACGAAAGAGCATCAACGTCCAGTCCACGCCAGGCATCGTCACTGACTACCAGAGGAATATGACCCGTATTATCACGGAATGTAAAATGATTCCCTTCCTGCTGACTGATAATGCTTCCCTCAAGTGTAATCCATGAGTTTTGTTTAAAAGAGCTGACTGCAGTCACGGTGCTTTGCATATTTTCTTTCGGAATCATATGCCCTGCGTAGACGTCACCCTTTTGTGGCTCTTCTTTATGATTCTGATATCCACCTGACGCAAATGACGAGAGTGACGCGCCTGATAATATTAATAATGTTGCAGCTTTAAAAAATGTGGCTCTCCGAAACTTAACCACAGAAAAATAATTTAAACTCATGATAATCAACCTTTCAACTTGATAACTTTAACCATTCAATATATATACAGCATTAAACACTGCATGCTAATATGCACATAGTGCAAATTTGTATTGAATTGACCGGTAATTCGGCATAGCTAAAGCCTAAAACATAGTTACCTTTATGTCAAGGTAAGTGCGGTTTGTCACATTTCACCGTGTACATTCGAATGTAAATACGTATTTTATATTGCTGAATGAAAGTTAACCTGCACGTCGATGTAAAAGTTAACCTGTTAAAAAATATGAATATTTTTAATATTTCCCAGCTAAAATTTCGACCGGGAAGCAAGGCTTTGCATGAAAACTGATAAAAGGTCGTCCAGTTGGCGAAGCTGTTCAGGTGAGAGTGAAGATACAATTTCTTTCTCATTTTTTGCATGATCTTCAATTGCCACGTCGATCAATTTTCTTCCAATTGCAGTCAGGCAGACAAATTTACTTCGGGCATCCTCCGTATTTGCTTTCCGGCTAATCAATCCCCTTTTTTCTAGCTGTTTCAGCCTGTGCGTTACTGTGCCTGAAGTGATCATCAGTGCGGGTAATAATTGGGTTGGAGTTAAAATAAAAGGCGCCCCTGCACGGCGCAGAGCGGAAAGCACGTCAAACTCCCATACTTCCAGGTTGTGCCGGCGATAGCCTGCTTGCAGCAGTGGTTCCGCAAGCGCAGTGCATCGAACCAGTCGCCCGAGGGGGCCCATTGGCGAAGAGTCAATGTCAGGGCGCTCGCGCTGCCATTGCTCAAGGATGTCGTCTACGGGATCTCTTTTACGATTTGTGCTCATGCGCTGCTGATACCCTGCTATTAGGTGGAAGTTGAAGGACTAATACTTATTGCTTTGATGTGAAGGTAAATAATAACTCTTTCTTTGATAATAACACCTACAGCCAACTTGTTATGCATTCATGATCATGATCACCAGTCAGTATTACAGATGCGTTTAAGCTGGTTTATCTAGGAGATGTATTGATCATGCCCCCTGCCATGTCGCTGTTCCGGCAGAATTCGTAAACTCTCTTACAGAGCGCGATTCCCTGAGTGCGTATATTCCTTAAGGTCCACAGAACGTTATACCCAAAGAACATCGCAAAGTGGCTGATGATATCTCCAGAGGGGAGCAAAACTAGCCTTTGCTCTGTCCGCCCTACATCGCAAGTCCGGTTTGAGCACGCCTGATACGGAGCGCATAAACCTTCCGATAATAATACCGGAAGGTTTTCCTAAACTACTGGTGTTTCAGCCAGGTCAAAACAGGCCCAGCTGGTACAATGCCGGTGGGGTTTATATGGCGGTGTGAGAAATAGTAATGCAGCTTTGAGTGCTCCATATCTATAGTTTCCCGCACACCTGGCACCTCAAGCATTCTCAACATGTAAGAGTAAAGATTTGGCAGCTGAGTCAGCGATTTTGAATTAGCTTTAAAGTGAATAGCGTACACTGCTTCAAACCGAAGAAGGCTTGGAAGCAGAAACAAATCTGACAGCGTGAGCGATTCCCCTAACAAGAAGGGCTGTGCTGCCAATATGTTTTCGAGTTCGCCCAAGGCGGTAAATAGTTCCCGGCTGGCCTGTTCGTATTCATCCTGCTGCTGTGCAAACCCAACCTGATAGAATTTCCTGTTAACGGACGCATGGAGCCATGTGTTAAGTGAGTTGATGTCCTGGCGTGATCCTTCCGGAACCAGATCCAATGGTGTTGCTGCGAGGGGCAGCCATTCTGTTGCCAGCTTCAGCGCAACTGACGCTGAATCCGTGCTTACAATTTTTCTTTCATGAAGGTCAAACATTACCGGAACGGTAACCGGTCCCGAATAGTCAGCCTTGCTATGCAGATAGATATCCGCTAGGCGCTGATTACCACCAACAATATCACGGTCGTCGGCGTCAAACTCCCAGCCCCTGTCGTAACGTCGCGCGGCTACTGAAGATACGCTGATGGCATGCCCTAGTCCCAGAACTGAGATAACCAGCCACGGACGGTGCGCAAAAGGACAGGCGCGCGAAACATATAGATGATAACGGCTGACTTCAGGCACGAAGCTGTGCTCAAGACTGTCCACGTTTAGCAGCTCAGATGCGTTTTTATCGGGATACCATGTCCCGTTTTCAAGAATGGCCATGTTTCCTCCTGTAGGAACCGAAGCAGATCATTCAGTAGCCGGTAGTTCTGTGCCTGTTCTGTCATTCAGTAAATCAATGTATCGATCGGCTGAAGTACGGATGATTTTTCCTGCTCCGGACAAGACGTCATGACCGGAAAGGGCACCGTAAAGTCGGTCAAAGCGATATTTCAGCACCGTTTCAGTCATTCTGCTAACGGTACGCTCCGAAAGTGGCAGCATATTTGGATAGCTCCACATGAAGGACACCCGACAGCGATCGGCGGCAACCTGAATTATGTCTCCTGACAACACTGCACCTCTTCCTTCTGCAGCGAAGGGAAGATGTGCAACTGTTCCGCCGTGATAGTGGCCACCTAACCTGACGAGCGAGACATACTTATTAAGCTCAACATAGTCTCCTTCCCAGAAACGGATAGAAGAATCTGGTCGCATAAGCCATTCTTTGTCATCCGCGTGCAGGTAAACCTGACAACCGAACGAGGAAGCCCAATCCTGACTCGTTGTGTAGTAGTGAGGATGAGAAATGGCAATGGCAGAAATGCCGCCCAGAGAATCAATCAGATGTTTAGTCGCATTGTCGAGGAAGGAGATGCAGTCCCAGAGGATATTGCCCGCTGGCGTACGAATCAGTATGGCCCGCTGGCCGATTGAGAATCGGGGCACGGTGGTGATCTCGAACATATCCTGTTCCAGCATCTTCCAGCTGTTACGATATTTTCTTTGCATGTCCCTGAGCGTCGTCCACTCCTGCTGACCGCCAGGCACGTGTGCTCTTTCTTCGTTGCAGACCTGACAGAGTTCTGGCGGGCACACCGAGGCTGTATAAGAAGTTCCGCAGCCCTTACATATGTAGTTTTCCATAGTTCTCTCCTTCAGAGACGATATAGCAGTCTTTAGCATTGAGATATGCGTTGTATGCGAATCAGGAAACAGTAGAACGGTAATTACTTTACATCAAGGTAACTATGTTCGGGAGGTTGATATGTGTTTTAGAGGCTTGAAGGGAAAACAGTCAACCGTCTGCGCGACTGACAAGGTAACAGCACAGGATAGACGGGGAATGTTGAATTTCTGTTCCCCTTCTAAATCTGCGTTCACTTTTCACTCAGGGCACATCCTTATGCCGCTCAAGATGTTGCTTACATTCAGGCCAGCTTGCTGTGCAGTTCTGGCATGTCACCCGAGAAGTTTACCCACGGGTTATCACCTAAGAGCTCAGCATGCTTGATGTCCGCTTCATAACGGATTTCGAAGTTATCCGGACCGTGTGCAAAGGCCACAACCAGACCTTCTTTCGCATCCATGTAGCCTGCATGCATGCGAATACCCGGATAACTCAGGCGGACGGCATCGTCATTTTCACCAACGAATCCAACAGTCAGGCGCGCAAGAGTTCCGTCTGTAAGCAGGAACATCCAGGTGAAAGGACCACCGGCGATAACAGTCATAACTTCGTCAATCCCTGTTCCTTTATCCGAGGTATTGACGTGAAGACGACCATATTTATTCAGGACGAATTTCTGTACGTCCGGTGGCATTGCCTTCATATCGTAAACTTTAGGATATGATGACTGCCCCCCCTCGGTGGTGAACTCACCGCCGCCCTCAATGACCGGAGTTCGGCCTGCCAGACGGATCTGCTCCATCAGCTCAGCGCGGGTGAGGTTGAACATAGAAATCAACTGATGCTCCTCACCCTCGGTGATAGCGCGGTCTTTATACGCTTTCAGTAAAGGGCGTGCCTCCGCCGGGATTTCAATCGTACTGGCGCGAACACCTACTGTGTGCAGGACATTATTTGCATCCTGAATGCCGGTTACGTCTGGGCGGCCATCACTGAACTGAATTTTTACGATGCTCATACAGATACTCCTCAATTACGTTGCTTTGATAAGTTTTGCAGCCTGGCTGCATTATTGCTTAATGTGGAACGATAAGGGTCACGTCCGCTCATCGGCTAAAGGTGCTGTACTGGCAGACTGCGTGCTACCCCCGAACTGGATAAACAGGGCTCCGGCCAGGATAAGCAACACTCCGCCAACGCGTGCCAGATTGATGGGACGCGGCGTCAGATTCATCAGACCAAAGTGGTCAACGATTACCGCGGCAATCATCTGGCCGGCGACTACGAGCACGATAAATCCGCCGGCCCCAAGTTTTGGCGCGAAGGCCGCAGCGCTACCGACATAGATCGCGCCGAGCACGCCACCAATCCACATCCACCAGGGGCCCTGCAGAGCAGTACCGATTCGCGGAGCCGGCACCTTCAGTAACCAGAGCAGAGGCAGAATCACCATCGTGCTGACGGTGAGTGAAACCAGAGCCCCCCAGAGTGGATGCCCCAGAGCTTTGCCCACCGCGCCGTTGCTTGTTGCCTGAAAAGGCAGCACGGCACCGGCAAGAAATGCCATTGCGGCGGGCACGAATGTCAGAACCATTGCTTTACTCAACATTTGAAACCTCTTCAGTAGCGTAATGACTTGATGGGACTATTTTCACTTATCAGTTATATTTATAAAAATCGTTTGTATGTATGTGGAGTATGCATAGCATGGATGAGCTCAGAAAAATTGATTTGAACCTGTTGTTAACGTTGCACGCGCTGCTGACAGAAAAACACGTTACCCGCGCGGCTATCCGGCTTCACCGCAGTCAGCCAGCAGTCAGCCATGCTCTGGCCCAGCTTCGCGCGCATTTTGATGATCCCCTCCTTGTTAGGAGGGAAGGAAAGATGGTACTCACGGTCAGAGCACAGGGCCTGCTTCCTTCTCTGGACGGTGCGTTGTCTGAGCTCAACGAGTTGATAGGTGCACCTGAATTTGATCCCTTAACGGCTCGCCGCACTTTCAGAATTGCCATGTCAGATTACGCAGCACGCATCGTGTTACCTTCGCTGGTGAACTACGCGCGCAAAGCAGCACCGGGCTTTGATTTCGCCATCAGCCAGGCGAGTCGTGAAATGATGCTGGCTCAACTGGAAGACGGAGAGCTGGATCTGGCGCTGGGCATATTCCCTGACGCCCGAAGTGAGATCAAAAAAGAAGACTTATTCCCCGAGCAGTTCATCTGTCTGGCCGACAGGGATTTTTTACCGGACGGAAGAGATTTAACTCTGGAGGAATGGCTTGAAAAGCCCCATGTCATGTTGGGCCTGAAGCCAGACTCTGTTGATGAAATTGAAAAAGCTCTGGCAATAAAGGGACTTAAAAGGCACATCTGCGTTGCACTTCCGCACTGGAGCGCAGCCGTGCGCCTGCTGCCTGGTACCGATTTAGTTCTGACCGTTGCCAGCCGTTCAGTCAGCCCTGAGAGTTACCACGAGTCATTGTGCAGATTTTCTCCACCGGTTGCCCTGCCGGGCTTTTCATACTTACAAGCGTGGCATGTAAGAAAAGACAGGGATCCTGCCCATCAGTGGTTAAGAAACGCTATTCGAATGAGTTGTGAATCGTTCAGCAAGGAGAAATAGGGCCGATATAAAATTATACTGTCAATAATGCGGGGGGTTATATCAGGTATGAAAACATACAACGACTGATTTTTTAGCAAAATGCTATGTCCGTTGTTCGCTCAGAGCTGCCTGTCAACATGGTCAAGCTCTACCACAGCTCAGAGGTACAAAAAATCACCTTAACGTACAATAATTTTCGATATCCAAACTGACCCCAGTCTCCTCCAGAATCATGAAGCGTTAAAACCAGCCAGGATCTCATCCACATGCCGGCACAGCAAAGTGGTGACCGTCTCTGCGCTGTTTTCATTTTGCTCTTCTGGCATTCCGTTGGAGTACATGTGGAAGAAGCTGACCCCCTCCACAAACTTAAACCCTATCTCGGTGCCATGTTTCCCGCTGACTGGGATACTGTAAGGTGTCCCCGGGTTAAAGATTCGTCCGGGAATTGTCGGGAATGGCAATCCGTACCAGTACGGATCGCCCGGCTCGCTGCCTTTCTTGCCCGGTTTCAGCGTCACCCTGACCTGCCATGCACCGTGCCCGTAACTTTCGGGCTGAAAAATCTCAGCTGCACAGTGCTGACCGACGGCATGATACGAACGGACGGCAGGTTCATGCTGGTACAGCCCCATTTCACTCATGCGTTTTTCCAGTGCTTCCAGTTCGGTACGGAAATGCTGCGCCCTGTTCAGATACATTGCCTGGTTATGGTCGTTCGCCTCGTTACCGAGGATGTTGACGCAGATTGTCAGTGCCAGATAGGCTTCTCCTGCCGGCGTCTGAAGATAATTCACCAGATGCTCACCATCGCGCCCGAACTGCACGCGGCGCAGGTCATCCTGGACCAACTTCTGAAGCGGCGTAAGCGCCGTACAGACCGCAAGGCGGTTTTCCCTGGCGTCTTCCCCTGCAGCCATGCGTTCACCTGACACGGTCAGCAGGTATCCGGCTGACTGCAGATGCGTCAGCAGGTCGATGAGAGCATCTTCCGGAGTATAAGTCCGGGACTCTATGAAGAAGGGAAGGCGGCCGTGCTGGTCGATGTAATGCCAGAGTCCACTGATGGCCTGGGTGGCCGTGCAGTCTATCGCCTGTAACATCGGGTCTACGCGTTTCTTCAGTTCATCATCGATGCGGGCATTGAGCATTACCATGATGTTTTTATCCTTCAGGGCTTTTAATTATTTCGTAAAGCATTTTTGCTTTACTTGGTGCGTTGAGCATATTTTATAAACGTAAATCTGTAAATCTGTAAATCTGTAAATCTTTATTGCTTTATGGTTTGGGCGTTTTCTTTCACTCTCAGATCCGGTTTATGACAGAACCGGAGGTGATTATACTGTATCTAATACATGACCCCGATCTGCCCCAAGCCTTCATCTCGAGAGATAATTTTTTTAGACATCGCTCAGGTAGCGAAAAAGCAGAATTTTTTCAGAAAAGGAAAGTAAATGACTGATTCAAAGACAGTTACTGGGGGAGGAGCACGTCCGGCGCAGCTGAACTGGAATGCCCTGTTCCGTGGCGATCATGCAATGGGGGCATACAATGCCTGCGTGGGAAATAACGGCTCACCGGAC
>NZ_JABANZ010000013.1:0-115931 GCF_013074405.1 Erwinia sp. JH02 | reverse complement strand
GCCCGTGCTGAAGCCGAAGCGGCAGCCCGTGCTGAAGCCGAAGCGGCTGCCCGTGCCGAAGCCGAAGCGGCTGCCCTGGCCGCTGAGGTTATGGAAGAAGAACTTCAGCCAGTGGTGGAGCAAGTTCGCCCGACCAAAGAAGGTTTCTTTGCCCGTCTGAAGCGCAGCCTGGTCAAAACCCGTGAAAATCTGGGTTCTGGTTTCATCGGCCTGTTCCGTGGCAAAAAAATTGATGACGATTTGTTTGAAGAGCTGGAAGAGCAGCTGCTGATTGCAGATGTTGGCGTGGATACCACACGCCGCATTATTGCCAGCCTGACGGCGCAGGCGAGCCGTAAGCAGTTACGTGATGCCGAAGCGTTGTACGGCCTGCTGAAAAGCGAAATGGCTGAGATTCTTGCTAAGGTTGAAGCGCCGCTGGATGTTACGGGGAAAACGCCGTTTGTTATCCTGATGGTCGGCGTCAATGGTGTGGGTAAAACCACCACTATCGGCAAGCTGGCGCGTCAGTTCCAGGCTGAAGGTAAATCCGTAATGCTGGCCGCAGGCGATACTTTCCGTGCCGCTGCCGTTGAGCAGTTGCAGGTGTGGGGAGAACGAAACAATATTCCCGTCGTGGCGCAGCATACTGGCGCAGATTCCGCCTCAGTGATCTTCGATGCCATCCAGGCTGCGAAGGCGCGCCACGTTGACGTGTTGATCGCCGATACGGCCGGGCGTTTACAGAATAAATCGCACCTGATGGAAGAGCTGAAAAAAATCACCCGCGTGATGAAGAAGCTCGACGAGCAGGCGCCGCATGAGGTAATGCTGACAATCGATGCCAGCACCGGCCAGAATGCCATCAGCCAGACTAAACTGTTCCACGAGGCCGTCGGCCTGACCGGGATTACCCTGACCAAGCTTGATGGTACAGCGAAAGGTGGGGTGATCTTCTCGGTGGCAGATCAGTTCAACATTCCGATTCGCTACATCGGCGTTGGCGAAGGTATTGAAGATTTACGATCGTTTAAGGCTGACGATTTTATAGAGGCACTTTTTGCCCGAGAGGATTAAATTAGGATGATTCGCTTTGAAGAAGTCAGTAAGGCTTATCTCGGCGGTCGGCAAGCGCTGCAGGGGGTAGATTTTCATCTGCGTCCTGGCGAAATGGCGTTTCTGACCGGACATTCCGGGGCGGGGAAAAGTACCTTGCTGAAGCTGATCTGTGGCATTGAGCGCCCGAGTGCCGGGCATATCTGGTTTGGCGGCCACGACATCAGCCGTCTGAAAAGCCGTGAAGTCCCGTTTCTGCGCCGTCAGATCGGTATGATCTTCCAGGATCACCATCTGCTGATGGATCGCTCGGTGTATGACAACGTGGCGATCCCGCTGATTATCAGCGGGGCCAGCGGTGAAGATATTCGCCGTCGCGTTTCAGCCGCACTGGATAAAGTTGGCCTGCTCGATAAAGCAAAAAGCTTCCCGATTCAGCTGTCTGGCGGTGAACAACAGCGTGTGGGCATCGCCCGTGCGGTCGTCAACAAGCCCGCCGTTCTGCTGGCGGATGAACCAACCGGTAACCTCGATGAGGCATTATCAGAAGATATTCTGCGTCTGTTTGAAGAGTTCAACCGTGTGGGCGTCACCGTTCTGATGGCGACGCATGATATGGGACTGATTGGCAGCCGTCAGTATCGACTGATGACGCTAAACCAGGGACGTTTGCACGGAGGTCATCGTGGCGAATAAGCGCAATCCCCGCCCGGCAGCAGCCAAAGCGGTGAAGCAGAAGGTGCCATCTAAAAGCAAAGCGCTAAAAGGCGGATGGCAAGAGCAGTGGCGTTATGCAATGCATGGCTCACTCTCTGACATGTGGCGCCAGCCGCTGGCCACGTTGCTGACAGTAATGGTCATCGCCATTTCTCTGACGCTGCCCAGTGTCTGCTATATGGTCTGGAAAAATGTGAGTCAGGCGGCAGATCAGTGGTATCCCGCCCCGCAACTGACCGTTTATCTGAGCAAAACACTGGATAACGACGCCGCTGAAAATGTCGTGGCGCAGTTGAAAAAAGAAGAGGGCGTCGACAAGGTTAACTACCTGTCACGCGAAGAGGCGCTGGGCGAATTCCGTAACTGGTCTGGTTTTGGCGGTGCGATGGACATGCTGGAGCAGAACCCGCTGCCAGCGGTTGCGATCATTACGCCGAAGCTGAATTTCCAGAACTCATCCACCATGGATAGCCTGCGTGACCGCGTGTCAAAAGTGCAGGGTATTGATGAAGTGAAGATGGATGACAGCTGGTTTGCCCGCCTGGCGGCGCTGACCGGGCTGGTGGGACAGGTTGCATCAATGATTGGTATTCTGATGATTGTGGCTGTGTTCCTGGTGATTGGTAACAGCGTACGTCTCAGTATTTTTGCCCGGCGTGACACCATTAATGTGCAAAAGCTGATCGGTGCCACCGATGGTTTTATTCTGCGACCTTTCCTATACGGCGGCGCACTGTTGGGCTTCTGTGGTGCACTGTTGTCACTGGTGCTGTCTGAAGTGCTGGTGCTGCGGCTTGAGTCGGTGGTGGCTCAGGTGGCTTCTGTGTTTGGCACCACCTTCGGGTTGCACGGTCTGGCGTGGGATGAAAGCCTGCTGCTGCTACTGATTGCCGCAATGATTGGCTGGGTGGCCGCGTGGCTGGCAACGGTACAACATTTACGCCGATTTACGCCTCAGTAACCCCTTTACACGTTTTTTTGATATAATCTTCCTCTGCTGCGTGAGAGTTTACCGCAGAGGAAGTTCATCAACTTGTCACTTCCCCCTGCGATTCTGCTCCTTTCATGCGCCGCATATTATGTGTAAAACCTCCACTAATCTGATTGAACTTTTGGGTGGTTTTAGCATCATAGTAGGCAGATTTAGACCCAAAGCTTCGCACAGATTGCTTTCGATTTTTGTCGGCAATTCGCGTAGTGTAGTCAGCGCGTCAGGGACTGGCGCTGTCACCACGCTTAACACAGAGAGGATTTGAATGACCAAAGAAATGCAAACTTTAGCTATTGCTCCCTTAGGCAACCTGGATGCGTACATCCGGGCAGCTAATGCCTGGCCTATGCTGACGGCAGAAGAGGAAAAAGCGTTGGCTGAACAGCTGCATTACCAGGGCGATCTGGAAGCAGCTAAAACGCTGATCCTGTCTCACCTGCGCTTTGTCGTTCATGTTGCTCGTAACTATTCTGGTTATGGCCTGCCGCAGGCAGACTTGATCCAGGAAGGTAACATCGGCCTGATGAAAGCTGTGCGCCGTTTTAACCCGGAAGTAGGGGTGCGCCTGGTGTCCTTTGCTGTGCATTGGATCAAAGCCGAAATTCATGAATACGTTCTGCGTAACTGGCGTATTGTGAAAGTTGCCACCACCAAAGCACAACGTAAGCTGTTCTTTAACCTGCGTAAAGCTAAGCAGCGTTTGGGCTGGTTCAACCAGGAAGAAGTCGAAATGGTGGCGCGTGAACTGGGCGTCAGCAGCAAAGACGTGCTGGAAATGGAATCGCGCATGGCCGCGCAGGACATGACCTTTGACCCAACGCCGGACGACGAAGGCGAAGGGCGTTCAATGGCGCCGATGCTCTACCTGCAGGATAAGTCTTCCGACTTTGCGAATGGTATTGAGGAAGATAACTGGGACGATCACGCGGCTGATAAGCTGAGTGATGCGATGCTGGGGCTGGACGAACGCAGTCAGCATATTATCCGCGCCCGCTGGCTGGACGACGACAACAAAACCACCCTGCAGGAGCTGGCCGATCAGTACGGCGTTTCCGCAGAGCGTGTGCGTCAGCTTGAAAAGAACGCGATGAAGAAACTGCGTCTGGCGATTGAAGCCTGATAGCACCTTCTGTCTGGACAGGCCTGTTGGCCCTGACGTTAAAAACCGCCTTTCGGGGCGGTTTTTTGTTTTCTGCTGGCGTGCAAAACAAGAAATTTCCCCGCCGCTGACGTAAAGTGAGGGTTTTAACCCTGAGCAAAGAGCAATTTTGTTCTACTACCCGGAATGAAAATGGACGCAAACGCTGCCCCCGAAGAGAAGGCCACGCTGTTTTGCTTCGAGGAATTTGATGGACTGAGCATGCTGGAGGCGAATTATCACCGCCGTCGTTTCCCGCGCCATGTGCATGAGACCTTCTGCGTTGGGGTGATAGAAACCGGTGCGCAGCGCTTCTGGCGATCCGGGGGAGACCATGTTGCGCCCAGCGGTGACATTATTCTGGTCAATGCCGATGAAGTGCACACCGGCTGTTCGGAAGTCGCTGGCGGCTGGTCGTATCGTGCAATTTATCCGCATCCCGACCTGTTTGCGCGGCTGGCGGCCGTGTCAGGCAGCGATGCAGGCCCGGTCCCGTGGTTTCCTGATGCGGTGCTGCACGATCCGGCACTCTCTGCTCAGCTGCGGCTGGCTTTCTCGCTGTTGCCGCAGCCGGGCAACAGCCTGCTGAAAGAGTCATTATTGCTGACGGCATTTTCCTGGTTGATGGTTCGTTACAGCCGGACGCGTCCCGCGACGCTGGTGATGCCCGAGGCTGGTCGGGCGCTGTTACCGGTGAAGGACTTAATGGCGGCGGCTCCAGAACAGAACTGGTCACTGCAACAGCTGGCCGATGTTGCCGGGCTCAGTCCGTGGCATTTTCTGCGTCAGTTTAAAAAGAGCACGGGTATGACGCCACACGCCTGGCTGGTGCAGGCACGCCTGCGTAAAGCACGTGAACGGCTAGGGCGCGGGGAAACGCTGGCTCAGGTCTCTACGCTGTGCGGATTCTCCGATCAGAGTCATTTCACTCGTCATTTCAAAAACTCCATGGGCGTCACACCCGGCGACTATCTGCGGGCAATAAAACCGGGAGCATCGCGCTAATTCCCCGCGCAATTTTATTCAATCCTTCATCCCGTCACGTCTTCACACTGCTCCCTGATTTTATTCAGAGGAGCACATTATCTATGTCAGACACACTAAGTTCACCCCAGCCGCCGCAAGATGCTCATTGCTGGTCTGGCTTTTTTACCGGCGCAGTGAATATGCTGCCGCTGTGCCTGTCTGTGGTGCCCTGGGGGATACTGTCCGGATCGATGGCAGTGCAGTCCGGACTAACGTTACCGCAAAGCGTCGGGATGTCGGCGCTGGTCTTTGCCGGGGCGGCGCAGTTAGTCACGCTAGGCCTGCTGACCTCTGGCGCCGGAGTCACCACCATCGTACTGTCGGTGTTTTTCATCACCTCACAGCACTTTCTTTATGCACTCAGCCTGCGCGATACCGTGTCGCGCTTTCCGGCCCGCTTCCGCCTGCCCACGGGCTTCCTGCTGTGTGATGAACTGTTTGCCCTGAGCAGTGGACAAAAGGCAGCACGATCCCTGACGCCGGGTTACCTGCTCGGTGCCGGACTGACCTTTTACCTCTGCTGGAATCTGTTCAGTCTGGCCGGAATATTACTGGCGGCCTCGATCCCTGATCTGTCGCGTTATCATCTTGATTTCTCGATTGTCGCGACCTTTATTACCCTTGTGGTGCCGATGATAAAGCGCCTCAGCGTACTGGCTGGTGTACTGAGTTCACTGGTGCTGTCGATGGTCTTCAGCCTGATGCAGGTCGACGGGGCGGTGATGCTGGCGGGATTAACGGGTATGGCGATAGCGGTGATGGTGGCGCGTGCCCGGGGAGAAGTGCAATGAGCTGGCTACTGTTGCTCAGCCTGGCAGGGTTGGTGTTTTTCAATCGTTATCTGTTTCTGGAGCCGCGCGTGCCTGTCCGGTTACCGGCGCCGTTGCGCCAGGCGCTAAACTATTCCGCCCCTTGTCTACTGACGGCAATCTGTGGGCCGATCATTTTGCTGCAAGACGGTATGCTGCGCAGTCTGCCGGATAACCCTTACCTGTCAGGTGCCGTTGTTGGGGTGGTTATCGCGGCATGGGTAAGAAATATGATTTTCAGCGTGCTGCTGACCCTGCTGGCGTTTTATCTGCTCTGCTGGCTGTTATAAGCCCACTCATCGTTCTGCTGTGTAAACCCGGCCGCCTGCATAAAGGCGGCTATGACCACGGGGTCTGAGGTGCCATCCCCGGCAACCGACCAGTGCTGTACTGCCGGGTTTTGTGCCAACACCTCTTCTACTAAGTAAAGGCCGACACCGCGTCTGCGGGTAACTTCACGCACATCGAGCTGCGATAATCGCCCCTCACTGTCCGTGATCTCGACGTTAACGGCTGCCAACAGCCGATCGTTAAAGCGTGCCGCATACAGTTGATGTTGTTCGTTCAGTGTGGCTTCCAGCACCTGAGTCTCAAGCTCAGGCCAGATTTTTTTTAAATCACTGCGATCCTGCTCTGAGAACTGTTGCAGGCGGATGATAGTCAGTTTCATCGGAATAACCCGTACGTGAGAAAGGCATATTGTAGCGAAGTTGACCATACTATAACGTGTTAGTTTTTGCGTACAAAAACGAGGCGATGTGTTGAGTCTCTGTCCTATATGCCGAGTAAATCATTGTTGATGATTTATCAGCCAGCATAAACTCCTGGGTATTCGGCTAAAATGCCACCGTTCGTGTTAGTGAATTGTCCTGTGGCTCCCGCTATTTACTGAATATGTCAGTTGATTTACAGCAGAATATTCCTGTTTAATAACCTGAAATTTAAAGCCTTATTCATAAAAAATGCCGGTAATCACTCTAACTCGTTCTTAGTTAAGCGTTTATCGCTGATTACACGGCACATAATAAATAGTAACCACAACAGATGGGGTAGTTCGGATGAAAATGAGTAAAGGTAGTGCGTTCCTGGCGGGCTGTGTTGCCCTGGCAATGAGCCATGCAGCAATGGCAAAAGACATCAAAGTGGCCATCGTGGGTGCGATGTCCGGCCCGGTGGCCCAGTATGGCGACATGCAGTGGACAGGTGCGCAGCAGGCCATTGCCGATATCAACGCTAAAGGCGGTGTTAACGGCGACAAACTGGTCGCAGTGAAGTATGACGACGTTTGCGATCCTAAGCAGGCGGTTGCAGTCGCCAACAAAGTGATTAACGACGGTATCCGTTACGTCATCGGCCACCTGTGCTCTTCTTCTACCCAGCCTGCTTCTGATATCTATGAAGATGAAGGTGTGCTGATGATTACCCCGGCAGCAACCGCACCAGACCTGACCAGCCGTGGCTATAAGCTGATTATGCGTACGACCGGTCTTGACTCTGACCAGGGTCCGACCGCCGCAAAATACATCCTGAGCGAGATTAAACCGCAGCGTATTGCCGTGGTTCACGATAAGCAGCAGTACGGTGAAGGCCTGGCGCGTTCCGTACAGGACAGCCTGAAAAAAGCGGGCGGCAACGTGGTGCTGTTTGAAGGTGTGACCGCAGGCGACAAAGATTTCTCTACGCTGGTGGCGCGTTTGAAGAAAGACAACGTCGACTTCGTCTATTTTGGCGGTTACCACCCGGAAATGGGTCAGATCCTGCGCCAGGCACGTGCGGCCGGTCTGAAAACCCAGTTTATGGGCCCGGAAGGTGTGGGTAACGCTTCCCTGTCGAACATCGCGGGTGCGGCTTCCGAAGGGATGCTGGTGACGCTGCCAAAACGTTATGACCAGGTGCCTGCCAACAAACCTATCGTTGATGCGCTGAAAGCGAAAAAAGAAGACTCTACAGGTCCATTCGTCTGGACAACCTACGCTGCCTTGCAGTCACTGGCCGCCGGTATGGAGCGCAGCAAGAGCGCAGAGCCGGAAGCTATCGTGAAAAACCTGAAAGAAGGCGCAGCAGTACCAACGGTGATGGGTGACCTCAACTGGGATGAGAAGGGCGATCTGAAAGGCTTCGAGTTTGGTGTATTCAAGTGGCACGCTGACGGCTCTTCCACTGCCGTGAAATAAACCAGGCTGCGGGTCAGGCGTGCCTGGCCCCTACGGAATAATGCAGATCCGTGGGGTAACCCGGTGAATCCCCGGAATAACGGGTATCCTTGGGGTAGCTCAGCGCATCCCCGTAGGGGCCGGGCATGCCCGGCCCTTTGTCGTTTTCATCCACCTGCACCCGCTGTGCAGGTGGATTCGTAAGGTATTAAGGTATGTCCGAGCAGTTTCTCTATTTCTTGCAGCAAATGTTCAACGGTGTGACGTTGGGCAGCACCTATGCGCTGATCGCCATTGGTTACACCATGGTGTACGGCATCATCGGCATGATTAACTTTGCCCACGGCGAAGTGTATATGATCGGCAGCTACGTCTCGTTCATCGTCATCGCCGCATTGATGATGATGGGGATTGATGCCAGCTGGCTGCTGATTGGCAGCGGCTTCGTTGTCGCCGTGGTGATCGCCTCCTGTTATGGCTGGAGCATTGAGCGCGTGGCGTATAAGCCAGTGCGATCGTCGAAGCGATTGATTGCCCTGATCTCCGCCATCGGGATGTCAATCTTCTTACAAAACTACGTCAGCCTGACCCAGGGCTCGCGCGATCTCGCGCTGCCAAGTCTGGTGACCGGACAGTGGACGATTGGCGAAAGCAATGGCTTTGCAGCGACCATTTCCACCATGCAGATCGTGATCTGGAGCGTGACGTTCCTCGCCATGCTGGCGCTGACGATATTTATCCGCTACTCACGTATGGGCCGTGCCTGTCGCGCCTGTGCTGAAGATCTGAAAATGGCCAGCCTGCTGGGCATTAACACCGACCGGGTGATCTCACTGACCTTCGTGATTGGTGCGGCAATGGCGGCGGTGGCCGGCGTGCTGCTGGGCCAGTTCTACGGCGTGATCAGCCCTTATATCGGTTTTATGGCCGGGATGAAAGCCTTCACCGCTGCCGTACTGGGTGGCATCGGGAGTATTCCTGGTGCGATGATTGGTGGTCTGATTCTGGGGATTGCAGAAGCCCTGACCTCGGCCTACCTCAGCACGGAATATAAAGATGTGGTGTCGTTCGCGCTGCTGATTGTGGTGCTGCTGGTGATGCCTACCGGTATTCTGGGTCGTCCGGAGGTTGAGAAAGTATGAAAAAGCTCAACCTGCTTAACGCCCTTGTCTCATCGCTGATGCTGTTGGTGTTGGCGGCATTCTTTATGGGCATGCGGCTGGATCTTGATGGCACCAAACTGGTGGTTAATAACGCGGGCAACGTGCGCTGGAACTGGATTGCGCTGGGTTGTGGTGTGGTGTTTCTGTTCCAGCTGCTGCGCCCGCTGGTGCAGAGCAGCCTGAAAAAAGTCTCCGGCCCGTCGCTGGTCCTGCCGGGGATTGATGGTTCAACCCCGAAGCAAAAACTGTTCCTGCTGGCTTTAATTGTTGCCGCCGCCGTGTGGCCGTTCCTGGTGTCACGCGGCACGGTGGATATCGCCACACTGACGCTGATTTACGTCATGTTGGGCCTTGGCCTGAACGTAGTGGTGGGGCTGTCGGGGTTGCTGGTGCTGGGTTATGGCGGTTTTTATGCCATCGGTGCCTACACCTTTGCGCTGCTCAACCACTACTATGGCCTGGGGTTCTGGGAAAGCCTGCCGCTGGCAGGTCTGGTCGCTGCGGCGTTTGGTCTGCTGCTGGGCTTCCCGGTACTGCGTCTGCGCGGTGACTATCTGGCGATTGTTACCCTCGGTTTCGGTGAAATCGTGCGCATTCTGCTGCTGAACAATACAGAGATTACCGGTGGCCCGAACGGCATCAGCCAGATCCCGAAACCTTCTCTCTTTGGGTTGGAGTTTAACCGCAGCGCACGTGACGGCGGTTGGGATACGTTCCATAACTTCTTCGGCCTGAAGTATGACCCGAGCGACCGTATTATCTTCCTGTATATGGTGGCGCTGCTGCTGGTGGTGATCACGCTGTTTGTGATCAACCGTCTGCTGCGTATGCCACTGGGGCGCGCGTGGGAAGCCCTGCGTGAAGATGAGATTGCCTGCCGCTCGCTGGGCCTCAGCCCAACGCGCATCAAGCTGACCGCCTTCACCATCAGTGCGGCCTTTGCCGGTTTCGCTGGCTGCCTGTTTGCCGCCCGTCAGGGCTTTGTCAGCCCGGAATCCTTCACCTTTGCCGAGTCGGCGTTTGTGCTGGCGATCGTGGTACTGGGCGGCATGGGATCGCAGTTTGCCGTGATTCTTGCCGCGATCCTGCTGGTGGTGTCACGTGAACTGATGCGCGATCTTAACGAGTACAGCATGCTGGTGCTCGGTGGCTTAATGGTATTGATGATGATCTGGCGTCCACAGGGACTGTTGCCGATGAAGCGCCCGCATCTGAAGTTGAAAACGGCAGAAAAAGGAGACCAGGCATGACTCAGCCTCTGTTAGCCGTTAATGGCCTGATGATGCGTTTTGGTGGTTTGCTGGCCGTCAATAATGTGGAACTGGAGCTGCGCCCGCAGGAAATCGTCTCGCTTATCGGCCCGAATGGCGCTGGTAAAACCACGGTGTTTAACTGCCTGACGGGGTTCTATCGCCCGACGGGTGGCTCCATCACGCTGGGGGACAAGCAGCTTGCGGGTCTGCCCGGGCAGAAAATCGCACGCATGGGGATTGTCCGTACCTTCCAGCATGTGCGCCTGTTCCGCGAGATGACGGTGATTGAAAACCTGCTGGTTGCCCAGCATCAGCACCTGAAAAGCGGCGTGTTCTCGGGTCTGTTGAAAACGCCAGCCTTCCGCAAAGCGGAAAGCGAAGCGCTTGATCGCGCAGCCACCTGGCTGGACCGTGTCGGGTTGCTGGCGCTGGCTAACCGCCAGGCGGGTAACCTCGCTTACGGGCAGCAACGCCGTCTTGAGATCGCCCGCTGCATGGTGACGCGTCCGGAAATCCTGATGCTGGATGAACCGGCAGCCGGCCTGAACCCGAAAGAAACTCACGAACTGGATGAGCTGATTGCGGAACTGCGCAACCAGCACAACGTTTCGGTACTGTTGATTGAACATGATATGAAACTGGTAATGGGTATTTCTGATCGTATTTACGTGGTCAACCAGGGAACGCCGCTGGCTAACGGTACGCCGGATGAGATCCGTAATAACCCGGACGTGATCCGTGCTTATCTGGGAGAAGCATAATATGAGTCAGGCTATGCTTTCCCTGAATAATATCAGTGCGCATTACGGCAAAATACAGGCGTTGCACAATGTCAGTCTGCATATTAATCAGGGCGAAATTGTCACCCTGATTGGTGCGAACGGTGCGGGTAAAACCACCATTCTCGGGACGCTGTGCGGGGAACCGCGTGCCACCGAGGGGTCAATTACCTTCGACGGTAAAGACATTACCGACTGGCAGACGGCGCGTATTATGCGTGAGGCGATTGCCATTGTGCCGGAAGGGCGTCGCGTCTTCTCGCGTATGACGGTGGATGAGAATCTGGCAATGGGCGGTTTCTTTGCCGAGCGTCAGCAGTATCAGCAGCGCATCAAACGTGTGTATGAGCTGTTCCCCCGTCTTTATGAGCGCCGTGTACAGCGTGCCGGCACCATGTCTGGCGGTGAACAGCAGATGCTGGCCATTGGCCGTGCGCTGATGAGCCAGCCGCGTCTGTTGCTGCTGGACGAGCCATCGCTGGGCCTGGCCCCGATCATTATCCAGCAGATTTTCGACACCATCGAACAGCTGCGTCAGGAAGGCATGACGATTTTCCTCGTTGAACAGAATGCCAACCAGGCGCTGAAGCTGGCCGACCGGGGCTACGTGCTCGAAAACGGTCATGTGGTGCTGGAAGATACCGGGGCTGCATTGTTAGCCAATGAAGCGGTACGTAGTGCGTATTTAGGCGGTTAATGTCCGGGGCGGGCATGCCAATAAAACGGGTCGGGCATGCCCGACCCCTACGTTATCCGTTGGGGCGCGGCATGCCTCGCCCGATATCAATAATGCACCCCCGACCGTCACCTCGCTGTCACCCCACTGTCATAACTTCGTTATTTTTCTGTCATTTTCGCATGTCATGTTACCTCCCGACTCAAAGAATGCGCGATAACGCGCCTTATAACACCGGGTACAGGAAACCGACATGTCATCAATCGCCTTTCGTCATACCGCACTTAGCGTGGTACTGGGACTGACTCTTAGCGCCAATGCGCTGGCCGCCACTGAGATCCCATTCTGGCACTCAATGGAAGGTGCGCTGGGTGAAGAAGTTAACTCGCTGGCCACCCGCTTTAACGCAGAAAACCCTGACTATAAAATCGTACCAACCTACAAAGGTAACTACGAGCAGAGCATGTCAGCGGGTATTGCTGCCATTCGTTCTGGCAAAGCCCCAGCGATTTTGCAGGTGTACGAAGTCGGTACGGCCACGATGATGGCATCGAAAGCGATTGTTCCGGTCAATGAAGTGTTTAAAAACGCGGGCATTGCGATGGATCCGAAGCAGTTTGTGCCCGCGGTGGCAGGCTACTACAGCGATTCGAAAGGCCAGCTGATTTCCCAGCCATTTAACAGTTCCACCCCGGTGCTGTACTACAACAAAGACGCCTTCAAAAAAGCCGGCCTTGACCCAGAGCAGCCGCCAAAAACCTGGCAGGATCTGGCGAAATATACGGAAGCACTGCGTAAAGCGGGCATGACCTGTGGTTACGCCAGCGGCTGGCAGGGCTGGATCCAGATTGAGAACTTCAGCGCCTGGCATGGTCTGCCCGTTGCCACCAAAAACAACGGTTTTGACGGCACTGACGCGGTACTGGAATTCAACAAACCGACGCAGGTTCGCCATATTGCCCTGTTGGAAGAGATGAACAAGAAGGGTGATTTCACCTACTTCGGCCGTAAAGATGAATCCACCGCCAAGTTCTATAACGGCGATTGTGCCATCACTACCGCCTCTTCCGGCTCGCTGGCGGATATTCGTAGCCACGCCAAGTTCAACTACGGCGTAGGCATGATGCCGTACGATGCAACCGTGCCGAACGCGCCACAGAACGCCATCATCGGTGGGGCCAGCCTGTGGGTCATGAAAAACAAAGATGCAGAAACCTACAAAGGCGTCGCCAAATTCATGCAGTTCCTGGCGAAACCAGAAATTGCTGCTGAATGGCACCAGAAAACCGGTTACCTGCCGATCACCACGGCCGCGTATGAGCTGACCAAACAGCAGGGCTTCTATGACAAGAACCCGGGTGCGGACATTGCGACACGTCAGATGCTGAACAAAGATCCACTGCCGTTCACCAAAGGGATGCGTCTGGGCAATATGCCGCAGATCCGCACCGTGGTGGATGAGGAGCTGGAAAGCGTCTGGACCGGCAAGAAAACTCCGCAGGCGGCACTGGATAGCGCCGTTGAACGGGGTAATCAACTGCTGCGTCGTTTCGAACAACAGACCAAATAACGTTGACGCATGTAGGGGTGGATCCCCGATCCGCCCATCAGGGCCGACCAGAACAGCGGTCGGCCCCTGTGACGTTTTTCGCACGAGATAAACCTTTATGTCCCAACCTCGTCCCGTATTTCGCGCCAAAGCACTGCCCTACCTGCTGGTGCTGCCACAGCTGTTAATCACGATCATTTTCTTCCTCTGGCCCGCGGGCGAAGCCCTGTGGTACTCGGTCCAAAACGTCGATCCTTTCGGCATCTCCAGCACGTTTGTCGGGCTGGAAAACTTTATTCGCCTGTTTGGCGACAGCTACTACCTTGATTCTTTCTGGACCACGCTGGTATTCAGCGGTCTGGTCACCGTGATTGGTCTGGTGGTGTCACTGCTGTTTGCCGCGCTGGTCGACTACGTGCTGCGCCTTAAACGCTTTTATCAGACGCTGATGCTGCTGCCTTATGCGGTGGCTCCTGCGGTAGCGGCGGTGCTGTGGATGTTTCTGTTCAGTCCGGGCCTCGGTCTGATTACCCATTTCTTAGGGCTGCTGGGTTACAGCTGGAACCATGCGCAAAATAGCGGCCAGGCGATGTTCCTGGTCGTTTTGGCCTCGATCTGGCAGCAAATGAGCTACAACTTCCTGTTCTTCTTTGCCGCGTTGCAGTCTATTCCTAAATCCCTGGTAGAGGCGGCCGCGATTGACGGCGCAGGCCCGGTGCGGCGTTTCTTCAGCCTGTCGTTGCCGCTGATCGCCCCGGTGGGTTTCTTCCTGGTGGTCGTCAATCTGGTGTACGCCTTCTTTGATACCTTCCCGGTGATTGATGCCGCCACGGGCGGTGGCCCGGTACAGGCGACGACGACGCTGATTTATAAAATTTACCGTGAAGGCTTTGCCGGTCTGGATCTCTCCTCGTCCTCTGCGCAGTCCGTGGTGCTGATGGTGCTGGTGATTATTCTGACGGTGATTCAGTTCCGCTATGTCGAGAAGAAGGTGCGCTACCAATGATCGAAAACCGACGCGGGCTGGATATTTTCAGCCATACCCTGCTGGGCCTCGGTATCCTCACCGTGCTGTTCCCGCTGTATGTGGCGTTTATTGCCGCCACTCTCAGTACGGAACAGGTGTTTCAGGTGCCGATGCCGCTCATCCCCGGTACGCACCTGTGGGATAACATTTCCAGTATCTGGACCCACGGCGTGGGGCAAAACAGCGCGCCCTTCAGCACCATGCTGTTTAACAGCCTGATCATGGCGTTGGCGATCACCACCGGAAAAATTACCGTCTCCATGCTGTCGGCGTTTGCGCTGGTGTGGTTCCGCTTCCCGCTGCGTAACCTGTTTTTCTGGATGATTTTTATCACCCTGATGCTGCCGGTTGAGGTGCGTATTTTCCCGACGGTGGATGTGATCGCCGACCTCAATATGCTTGATAGCTACAGCGGGTTAACCCTGCCGCTGATGGCGTCGGCCACCGCCACGTTCCTGTTCCGTCAGTTCTTTATGACGCTGCCTGATGAACTGATGGAGGCTGCACGTATTGATGGTGCCAGCCCGATGCGCTTCTTCTGGGACATCGTACTGCCGCTGTCGAAAACCAATCTGGCAGCGCTGTTTGTCATCACCTTTATCTACGGCTGGAACCAGTACATGTGGCCGTTGCTGATTGTCAGCGACAGCAAACTGGGGACGGCAGTCGCGGGTATCCGCAGCATGATTGCCACCGGTGATGCGGCAACCCAATGGAACCTGGTGATGGCGGCGATGATCCTCACGCTGATCCCACCGGTAGTGATTGTTTTAGTGATGCAGCGCGCCTTTGTTCGCGGTCTGGTTGAGAGTGAGAAATAACGATGGCAGGTGTAAGACTTCAGGCAGTAACGAAATCCTACGATGGGATAAACCCGATTATTCAGCCGCTGGATGTCTCAATCCGCGACGGTGAGTTTATGGTGATGGTCGGGCCAAGCGGCTGTGGAAAATCGACACTGCTGCGCATGGTGGCCGGGCTGGAACGGGTGACCAGCGGAGATATCTATATTGATACCCGCCGTGTGACCGAAGAGGAGCCAAAAGATCGCGGTATCGCGATGGTATTCCAAAACTATGCACTCTACCCGCATATGAGCGTGGAAGAGAATATGGCCTGGGGCCTGAAAATTCGCGGTATGGGCAAAGAACAGATCCGCCAGCGCGTGCTGGAGGCGGCACGCAGCCTGGAGCTGGAGGCACTGCTGAAACGCCGCCCGCGTGAGCTGTCCGGTGGGCAGCGCCAGCGTGTGGCGATGGGGCGCGCCATTGTGCGGGAACCAGCGGTATTTCTGTTTGATGAACCGTTGTCTAACCTGGATGCCCGGCTGCGTGTGCAGATGCGTCTGGAGCTGCAGCAGCTGCATCGTCGTCTGAACACCACCAGTCTGTACGTGACCCATGACCAGGTAGAAGCGATGACGCTGGCGCAGCGGGTGATGGTGATGAATAAAGGCGTGCTGGAACAGCTCGGTACGCCGGTGGAAATTTATGAGCGCCCGGCCACGCGTTTTGTCGCCAGCTTTATTGGTTCCCCGGCGATGAACCTGTTGGAAGGGCAGGTGAATGCTGACGGTTCACGTTTTAATCTCAGCGACAGTATGGCGCTTCCCCTGAGCGTACCGATGGCAAAATGGGCCGATCGCGCATTGACGATGGGCGTTCGTCCGGAGCATATTGAACTCTCCTCCCGGCAGGACGGCGGCATTCCACTGGTGGTGGATACGCTGGAAATGCTGGGAGCGGATAACCTGGCACACGGTCGCTGGGGCAATAATAAACTGGTGGTGCGCCTGCCGCATTCGGTGCGACCTGAGATGGGCAGCACGCTGTGGCTGCATCTGCCGCCGCAGTCATTGCACTTCTTTGACCCTAATGGACAACGGATCGACTAATGAATAAGACCTGGCCATACCCGCCCATTGTTGCCCATCGCGGCGGCGGGAAACTGGCGCCGGAAAATACCCTGGCCGCTATCGATATCGGTGCGCAACTGGGACACCGGATGATTGAGTTTGATGCCAAACTGTCGCAGGACGGTGAAATTTTCCTGCTGCATGATGACACCCTTGACCGCACCAGCAACGGCTGGGGTGTGGCAGGGCTGTTGCCGTGGGACAAGCTGGTCCAGTTGGATGCCGGTAGCTGGTTTGGTAGTGCATTCACCGATGAGCGCCTGCCGCTGCTGGCTGATGTCGCGGCACGCTGCCGCCAGCATCGTCTGATGGCGAATATCGAAATTAAACCTACCACTGGTCTGGATGCAGAAACCGGGCGGGTGCTGGCGCTGGCGGCAAGGGTGATGTGGCAAGGGCAGGTGATGCCGCTGCTGTCATCGTTCTCGTATCAGGCGCTGGAAGCGGCACAACAGGCGGCGCCGGAGTTGCCACGCGGGCTGCTGCTGGATGAGTGGGATGACAACTGGCAGACACTGACCACCACGTTGGACTGCGTGTCGATTCACCTGAATCATAAGCTGCTGGATAAGGCGCGCGTTGCACTGCTGAAACAGGCCGGGCTGCGTATTCTGGTGTATACGGTCAATAACCCGGATCGGGCGCGTGAGCTGTTGCAGTGGGGCGTGGATGCGATCTGCACCGACCGCATTGATGTGATTGGACCGGATTTCCGCTGAATAGCGGGTCGGGCATGCCCGACCCCTACGAATCGTGTGATTGATTGGGCATCGCGCTGTACGGTTTTATGTAGGTGCGAGGCATGCCCGCCCCCTACAAATCGTGTGACCGATGAGGCATCGCGCTGTACGGTTTTATGTAGGTGCGAGGCATATCTGACCCCCTACGAATCGTGTGAACTGATGGGATTTATGTAGGGGCGAGGCATGCCTCGCCCTGAGCGTCAATTCTGTGGCAGCTGTTTCACCTGACCCTCTTTGGTGCGCTGGGCCGCACTGTCACGCTGCTCCTGCATTTTCCGCTGCAAATCCTGCTGCTGACGCTGTTGATCCTGCTGGAGTTTCAGCTTCTGCTGCGACTGCTGGTTCTGCATATTTTGCTGCAAACGCTGCGTGCTGGGATTGTAGCCCGGCTGTTGTGGGTTGCTGTTATTGCTGTTGTTGCTCAGCATGTTCGCCATACCGGTTAACGGCAAAATGGCGGCAAAGATAACTAACCATTTCATTTTCATTTTTATTCCTCCGTGTTACTGCCTTAAGTCTACTTCAGCAACAAGCCCTGCACGCCAGGAGTGTTCCTGATTTGCGTTAAAATTCGCCTTTCATCCATTTTTGTGCATATTTATCAAAGGCAAACATAACGTAAATATAATTAAAGGATGTAACAATGATGACACAAGCTACTCTGAAGCGCCTGTCGTGGTCGCTGTTAGCCGGGTTACTGGTGTGGCAGGGGGCAGGTGCTGCTCCCACTGCGCCGCCTGTTTCTTACGGGGTTGGGGCGGACACCTTCCATCCGGTGAAAGCGCAGCACGGTATGGTCGCTTCGGTGGATGCAACGGCGACAGAGGTTGGGGTGAAAATCCTCGAACAGGGCGGAAATGCGGTGGATGCGGCTATCGCCGTGGGTTATGCGCTGGCGGTGACGCATCCACAGGCAGGGAATCTCGGCGGCGGGGGTTTTATGCTGTTGCGCACCGCGTCCGGTAATACCACCTCGATTGATTTTCGCGAGATGGCTCCGGTACACGCCAGCCGCGATATGTTCCTGGATGCGGCGGGCAACGCCGACAGCAAAAAATCACTGACTTCCCATCTTGCCTCCGGCGTGCCGGGAACGGTGGCAGGATTTTCACTGGCCAGTCAGAAATATGGCACGCTGCCGCTGAGTACCTTAATCAAACCGGCACTTGAGCTGGCACGTAAAGGCATCGTGGTGAACGACTCGCTGGCGGATGACCTGAACGTTTACGGTAAAGAGGTGCTGGTAGGGCATGCGAACAGTAAAGCCATCTTCTTTAAAGCCGACGGTACGCCTTATCTCAAAGGCGAAAAGCTGGTGCAACGCAATCTGGCACGCAGCCTCGAACTGATTGCACAGCAGGGACCGGATGCCTTCTATAAAGGCAAAATTGCCGATGAGATCGCAGGCGAGATGCAGCAGCACGGTGGGCTTATCAGCAAAACGGACCTGGCGAACTACCGTGCGATCGAGCGCAAGCCGATCAGCGGCACCTACCGTGGCTATGAAGTCTTCTCGATGCCGCCACCCTCATCAGGCGGCATTCATATTGTGCAGATCCTCAATATTCTGGAAAACTTTGACCTGGCGAAGATGGGATTTGGCAGCGCAGATGCCATTCAGGTGATGGCGGAAGCAGAAAAATATGCCTATGCCGATCGCTCGGAATATCTGGGCGATCCGGATTTTGTCAAGGTGCCGTGGCAGGCGCTGACCAGCAAAGCGTATGCTAAATCGCTGGCGCAGCAGATTGATGTCGCCAAAGCGCGCCCTTCCGCGGAGATTAAACCCGGTAAGCTGGCCCCGTATGAAAGCAATCAGACCACGCACTTCTCGGTGGTGGATAAAGACGGCAATGCGGTAGCGGTTACCTACACGTTGAACACCAATTTCGGCAGCGGAATTGTCGCCGGTAACAGCGGCATTCTGCTGAATAATGAGATGGACGACTTCTCCGCGAAACCGGGAACGCCAAACGTTTACGGGCTGGTGGGCGGTGAAGCCAATGCGGTACAGCCTTACAAGCGCCCGCTCTCTTCCATGTCGCCGACCATTATCGCTAAAGACGGGAAAACCTGGCTGGTAACGGGCAGTCCGGGCGGGAGCCGCATCATCACTACTGTGCTGCAAATGGTCGTGAACAGCATTGATTTCGGAATGAACGTCGCCGAAGCCACCAACGCGCCGCGCTTCCATCATCAATGGTTACCGGATCAGCTACGTGTAGAGAAAGGCTTCAGCCCGGATACACTGAAACTGTTGAGCCAGAAGGGGCAGAATGTGAAGGTGATGTCTGCCATGGGCAGCACGCAGAGCATCATGCTGGGGCCGGACGGGATGCGTTACGGTGCGTCAGATCCGCGCACCATTGATGATTTAACCGCGGGGTATTGATGTGATGCGGGCCGACCAGGAAACAACAGGTCGGCCCGCGGAAAATCACGCCTGACGTTTCTGCACGTGCTCGCTTAACTGCTGATCAAAGTGCACTTCCGACCATCCCTCCTGTAATGCCTGCAACAGCAGCGCCTGCTGCGTCTGTGGCACCAGTCCGCCCAGCGGTGGATCGGTATCCAGATTGGTCGGGAACGAATAGCCCTCTGCCGCAGCGGCAATCACCGCATGACGCTGTTCTGTCTCCAGCTGGCGCTGACGCAGAGCGGGATAGAGGCTCAGCAGTACTTTGACGTGGTTGACCTTCTCCATGGTTTTGCCAAAGCTGGAAGAGACCTGGAGCAGGTTGGCCGTGCGGATATGATCTGCCGTGGTGTTATTACCTGCCGCATGGAACAGCGCCGGGTTGAAGAACAGCCCGTCGCCTTTTTGCAGCGGTAGCTGAATCGCATGCTGCTGGAAGTATTCAATAAATTTGGGCTGGCGCCAGGCCAGATACCCGCCCTCATACTGATGGGAAAAGGGCAGCAACTGGGTTGGGCCAGATTCCAGCGGCATATCCGTATGCGCTACCGCGCCTTGCAGGGTGAGATACTGCGACAGGATCTGTAAAGGCAGCGGGAAGCGGGCCACAACCTCATTACTCTGGAAACCCAGATGATAATCGCGGTGTGGCTGCTGTGCTTTACCGCCCGGCCGTACCTGATTCACCTGTGCGGTGATCTCATAGCCCGGCCCGACCCAGCTTTCGCAGATCAGCGCCAGCAGGGGATTTCCGTAGTAATCGATAAAGGCATCGGCATCGCGTTCTGCCACTTTTTGCAGGGCATTCCAGATGCGTCCATTGCTGCCCGCCCTGGCAAAATGATCGCCGCCGCCGCCGGAGGCCGCCTCATCACGCAGGATCTCCTCAAACAACTGACTGCTGTGGTCGACGGCCGCCAGATCGCGGTACAGCCCTTTAACAACAAATACGCCAGGCCCGGATGAGAGCGCCCGATGCAGTTCACTGAGCACCGACTGGCGATCGTCACGGGCGGCATTGATCAGCGACTCAGCCTGATAAATCAAAACATTCCGTTGTGCGCCGTGCGCCAGCGGGTAATCCTGTTGATGCAGGGTCTGCTGTGATACGGTGGCGAAATCATCCAGCGAAAGCTGTGCTTCATTGAGATAGATTGCGTTCATAATCGGTCGCTCCTTACAGGGCCAGTATCTGCTGAGGCTGTGGTGCACCATCATCACCGCAGCCCACCACGTTCTGATCAAAGTCGATGACGGCACCGGTCATCATCCCGGACTCTTCAGAGAGTAAAAATGCCACGCCACGGGCCACTTCCCGGGGCTTCAACAGTCGGCCAAAGGGCTGCTCGCGTTCGGCTTTTTCCAGCCAGTCGTCGCTCGCCTGGTGATACTGCTTCTGGATGTCATCTTCGTGTGGTGTATCCATCCAGCCAATATTCAGGCCGTTAACGCGAATGCGGTTGCGCATGGCGCTGAAAGCAACGTTTTTCGTCAGCGTAACCAGTGCGCCTTTTGAGGCGGCATAGGTGGTGAGGAAGCTCTGGCCGCCGTGAGAGGTCATGGTGATAATATTGACGATGCTGCCTTCCACCTTGTTGGCAATCATCAGTTTGATCGCCGCCTGCATCAGAAAGAATGGCGCACGGACGTTGACGGCAAAGATGGCGTCAAAAAGTTCGGGGGTCGTATTGAGGATGGTGCCACGATCGGACATTCCGGCACAGTTCACCAGACCATGCAGCGTACCGAAGCGCGTTGCCGCTTCGGCAATCACCTGTTCGCAGGCTTGTGGGTCACTGATATCGGCGGCGACAAACCAGGCTTCACAGCCGAGTGCCCGTAACGCCTCTTCTTGAGCCGCCCCGGCCTTGCGGTTTCGGCCACAAAGAATCAGCCCGCGCGCGCCGCGTTCTGCCAGTAATCTTGCAACGGCAGCGCCCAGTCCCTGAGTGCTGCCCGTGACCACATAGACGTTACCGTGAAACTGCTGATTAATATTTAAGCTCATGATTAAACTGCCTTTATTGTTGATTTATGTAGGGTTGGTCGTCAGAGGAAATGGCTCCAGACCACCTTATCACTTACATTTCATTAACAATACGCACGAATCACCTCAAAAAAACCTCAAAAAAAGGTGTCAAATGTGAGTGTGACAGGGGGATGAGTGAGTTGGGTTCAATCCAGTGTTTTTTGCTTTTTCTCGACAATTAGCACGCTTAAATCTCGTTTTGTCCTCTTTTTAACGTAGATTGAAGAAACGTAAACGTCACAGGGCCCCCAATACTGGAACATGGGGCATCCACTACAAGGAAGGTTATGAAGTACTCTGCACTGACCATCATTTTTTCCGCTGCGCTGCTGTCGGGATCATTATCGGCTCTGGCCGACCGCATTCCTGTCTCCGCCCCACAGGCCGTGTTAACGAGCCCCGTGCGGCCCGATGTTCTGATTGTGCCGGTGGCCATCAGCGGCAAGCAGTACCATTTCCTGCTGGATACGGGCATCAGTACGCTGGTGATTGATAATGCGCTGGCGAGTGAGCTGACGCATCGGCTTCCCGTTGACCAGGTGTCGGCGTTGCAACGGGCTATCCTGGCGGCAGGTCTTCAGACGCCGGGTGGGCCGCTGCCTGCAGATGCACTCCTGCTTTGGCAGCCGATGGCATTGGCTATTGGCGATCGCGTGTTGCCCGCCAGTGCCCCGTGGCTGGGGATGGATCTCAGTGCCTTTACTCAGGTGACCGGTGTGAAAATTGACGGGATTTTAGGCCAGGATATTTTTCGCCAGTTTGCGTGGCAGGTTGATAATCAACAGGGGCAGCTCAGCGTCTGGCAGCAAGCGCCCGGCACGCTGGATTACCCGGTGTGTGTTCCCTACCGCGATGCCTATGATTCCGGGCCTGAATTGTTGCTGGACTATCACAATCGCCCGGTCCATATGCGGGTTGATACCGGCGTTTATTACAGTTACATCGGTGATGAGCTGATTAAAGCAAGCCGCGAACGTCCTGAAAGCGCGGTGCTGACAGGCATCAATCAGCCCGTTCTGGGGCTAACTGGCCAGGCGGTAAGTGTTGGGTATTCACTGACAGGCTTAAGTTTTAATCAGATGCCGCTGGGTAAGCTGCTGGTACGTGAGAACAAACAGGGAGCATATGGTCTGGGGATGAACTTTCTGGCCCGCTTTGATAGCTATCTTTTCATGCCGAAAAAAATGCTGTTTTGTTATCGGGAGCAACACTTTACTCGCGACGAGCCTGAACCGCAGCGCATCCTTTCCGTTCGTTATTACGCACATCGGGTTGAGTTCTTTTCTCATTCCCCGACCGCACTGGCCCGCTTTGGTCTGCAAAATGGGGATGTGCTGGTGGAAGTTAACGGCAGTAAAGTCCTGCCTGAAGGCCTTCATCAACTCCGTATTGCCCTGGCGGACACTCCGGCAGGGCAATTAGTGCTCAAGATTGAGCGTCGCGGTAAAATGAAAACGATCAGGATTTGATGATGCAGGGGAGGGCTCATACTGAGCTCATCCCCGCAAGATAGTGCTCGCTTTGGCACCACGCCAGTTATGACCGGAAGCGCGCCATGTAGAGGGCATCAACCTGCTGGCCATTGCGTAATGCATAACGCCGGGCGCAGCCTTCAGTTTCAAAACCAAATTGTTCATACAACGCGATAGCGGCATGGTTGTCGGCAAAGACCGTGAGTTCGATACGCTCAACGTTCAGCCAGTTATCACAGAGATCGATGATCGTACGCATCATCGCTTTCGCCACACCCTGGCCGCGATAACGGACATCGACCCCGAGGCCAAACGTGGCGGTATGACGGCGGCGGGCGCGATTGTTGACCTCCAGCGTGACCTGGCCAGCCACTTCATCACCCCTGCAGGCCACCAGCATTTGCATGCCATCCGGCACAGAGGCGATGCGTTCCTGCCACTTTTTTAGCGAGGGATGGGGGAGCTGTAGTGTATCGGCATAGGTTTCCGGCTGGCTGTACAACTGATAAATGGCAGTGGCATCTTCCGCAAGCACATGTCGAACAATAATCTCACTCATTTTCCCTCTCCGTAGATTGTATAATCCTCTTTAAAATCAGGGTTTTTTATCGCCATATCAAGCAAAAAATAATCAGAAAATGGCTTTACAAGTGCGAATGATAATGATTATTATTGTCATGCGTTTTCAGGAAGGCCTCTGGCACAGACTGAGAAGGCACGACATTGCTCACATTGCTTCAGTATTTCTTAGCCAGCTCGGGTGCTGGCTTTTTTTTTGCCTGTCTTCCGCCGCACATCTGCAATTCTCCTGTTTCTTTCTGCGCATTTATATCGAATATTTTGAACAGAGAAGACAATTTTATCCGCTATCATCCACAGCGCTACAGGTCCAGACTGTGTCAAAACGTTGAGGAGAATTGAATATGATTTACTTACGCAAAGCACAAGATCGTGGTCATGCAAATCATGGCTGGCTGGACAGTTACCACACCTTCTCTTTTGCCGATTACTACGATGCCAATTTTATGGGCTTCTCGGCACTGCGAGTGATTAACGAAGATGTGATTGATGGTGGTCAGGGATTTGGTACGCATCCTCATAAAGATATGGAAATCCTGACTTACGTGCTGTCCGGTACGGTTGAACACAAAGACAGCATGGGCAACAAAGAGCAGATCCCGGCGGGTGAATTCCAGATTATGAGCGCCGGTACCGGGGTCCGTCACTCTGAGTACAACGCCAGCAAAGATGTACCGCTGCATCTGTACCAGATCTGGATCATCCCGGAAAAAACCGGTCTTGAGCCACGTTACGCGCAGCGCCGCTTCGACGATGTGCAGGGACGCCAGCTGGTGCTGTCACCGGATGCCCGTGAGGGTTCGCTGAAGGTGTTCCAGGATATGACGCTGTCCCGTTGGGCGCTGAAATCCGCTGAGCAGGGTAGCGTAGAGGTGGAAGAGGGTCGTCGTATCTGGATCCAGGTGGTGAAAGGGGCGGTTACCGTCAACGGTGAAGCGGCAACAACGTCTGACGCGTTTGCCATCTGGGATGAAAAATCCCTGGCGATTGTTGCCAGCAGCGATGCCGAAATCCTGTTGTTCGACCTGCCACCGGTCTAAGTGTTCTCCCTGTCACATTTTGGGTGCGGTTTACCGCACCCTTCCTCTTTTTTATCCCTATCTTTGTTACACTCAGCTCAACTCGTTCCTATTCGTTGAAGCCAGATGAAGAAAAAAAGACCGGTACTACAGGATGTTGCCGATCGCGTAGGCATCACTAAAATGACCGTTAGCCGCTATCTGCGTCATCCCGATCAGGTTTCTGCCGCGTTGCAGGGCAAGATCGCTGCCGCGCTGGATGAGCTGGGTTATATCCCTAATCGCGCCCCCGATATGCTCTCTAATGCCACCAGTCGGGCGATTGGCGTATTACTTCCCTCATTGACTAACCAGGTCTTTGCCGATGTATTGCGCGGCATTGAAGCGGTGACCGATGCAGCGGGTTACCAGACGCTGCTGGGTCATTTTGGCTACAGCGCTGAAAAAGAAGAGCTACAGCTGCGCTCGCTGCTGGGCTGGAACATTGATGGCCTGATCCTCACCGAACGCACCCATACTGCTGCCAGCCTGCGCATGATTGAAACCGCCGGCATCCCGGTGATTGAGATGATGGACTGCATCTCGCCGTGCCTCGATATGGCGGTCGGGTTTGATAATGTCGAAGCGGCCCGCCAGATGACCCATGCCATTTTGCAAAAAGGCCATCGTCATACGGTGTATCTCGGCGCACGCCTGGATGAACGCACCCTGCAAAAAGAGCAGGGCTATCGCCTGGCGATGCAGGAAGCCGGGCTGGAGCCTCGCTGCGTGATGATGGAAGCGGCATCGTCGTTTTCCGCCGGTGCGATGCTGATGTGCGAAGCGCAGAAGCGCTATCCGCAGACTGACAGCCTGTTTTGTACCAATGACGACCTGGCGGTCGGTGCAATGTTTGAGTGCCAGCGTCAGGGGCTGCAAGTGCCGCAACAGATGGCGATTGCCGGTTTCCACGGCCACGATATTGCTCATGTGGTTAACCCGTCGCTGGCGACGGTGCAGACGCCGCGTGAGCGTATGGGGCATGAATCTGCAGCGCTGTTGCTGGCGCGTATTCGCGGTGAAAACGTGGATACGGCACCGGTGGATGTCGGCTTTACGATTCTGGCGGGCGGGAGTATTTAATACAGGTCGGGCCTGCCCGACCCCTACGCCTCCATCGACTTACCCCTTTGTGCCTCTCTCCGTCTGAATCTGTCATTTTTTTGAACCACCTCACATTTACCAGCTTTTTCCGCCGTGGCTGTTGCCATACTCACTGCACATCCAGACAATGTTACCGATAACAAATAACCGAACACATCTGCTACCTCTCTGCCGGAGCCAAAACAATGACCACTCATTCATCGCCTAATCACGTCTTCGTACTGATGGGTGTATCCGGAAGCGGCAAATCTGCCGTTGCCAATGCCGTTGCGCATCAACTGAAGGCGGCCTTCCTCGATGGTGATTTTCTGCACCCACGCGCCAACATTGAAAAAATGTCTGAAGGCCATCCACTGAATGATGACGATCGTCGTCCGTGGCTGGAGTCGATCAACGATGCGGCATTCGCCATGCAGCGCACCAACGATGTGTCACTGATTGTTTGTTCGGCACTGAAAAAAAGTTATCGCGATATTCTGCGCAAAGGTAACAGCAACCTCTCATTCGTCTATCTGAAGGGTGACTTCGATACCATTGAGTCGCGTTTGCGTGCACGCAAGGGGCACTTCTTCAAACCGCAGATGCTGGTGACACAATTTGCCACGCTGGAAGAGCCGGGCAGCGATGAAGATGATGTGCTGGTCGTCGATATTAATCAGTCACTTGATGACGTTGTTGCGGCAACACTCAAAACCATTGACGGTGCGACAGAAAAAAATAAGTAGGGTGTAATGAGTACTGCAACACTGGTGTTAACGGCGGCGGGCTCGGTTTTGCTGTTGCTGTTTTTAGTGATGAAGGCAAGGATGCACGCCTTTGTGGCGCTGATGTTAGTGTCTATTGGCGCAGGTCTGTTCTCCGGGATGCCGCTGGATAAAATTGCCACCACGATGGAAAAGGGCATGGGCGGTACGCTCGGCTTCCTCGCCATCGTGGTTGCGCTGGGCGCGATGTTTGGCAAAATTCTGCATGAAACGGGCGCGGTCGATCAGATCGCCATCCGTATGTTGAAAACCTTTGGTGAAAGCCGTGCCCATTATGCGATGGGGATTGCCGGGCTGATTTGTGCCCTGCCGCTGTTCTTTGAGGTGGCCGTGGTGCTGTTAATCAGCATTGCCTTTGCGGTTGCGCGCCGTACCGGCGATAACCTGGTGAAGCTGGTTATCCCGCTGTTTGCCGGGGTGGCCGCTGCGGCGGCGTTTCTGCTGCCCGGGCCAGCGCCGATGCTGCTGGCTTCGCAGATGCATGCTGATTTCGGTTGGATGATTCTGTTGGGCCTGTGTGCCGCCATTCCGGGAATGCTGATTGCCGGACCGCTGTTTGGCCGTTTCATCAGCCAGCATGTGACTTTTGGTATCCCCGCGGAAGGCGATCATCCTGAATTTGATGAGAGCAAACTGCCCTCGTTTGGCTTCAGTCTGTCGCTGATCCTGTTTCCCCTGCTGCTGGTGGGGCTGAAAACTGTTGGCGCCCGCTTTACCACGCCTGGCTCTACGCTGTACGAGTGGCTGGAGTTTATCGGTCATCCGTTTACCGCCATCCTGCTCGCCTGCCTGGTGGCGATTTATGGTCTGGCATACCGTCAGGGCATGGATAAAGAGCGCGTGATGGAGATTTGCGGTGCGGCGTTACAGCCTGCGGGGATTATTCTGCTGGTGATTGGTGCCGGGGGCGTGTTCAAACAGGTACTGGTGGATTCCGGTGTGGGTCCGGCGCTGGGTAATGCGCTGACCGGGGCCGGTTTGCCGGTGGCGTTGGCCTGCTTCGTGCTGGCCGGTGCCGTGCGCATTATTCAGGGGTCGGCAACGGTGGCCTGTTTAACAGCGGTGGGCCTGATTATGCCCGTGATTGAACCGCTGCATTATTCCGGTGCGCAGATGGCCGCGCTGTCGATCTGTATTGCCGGAGGTTCAATTATCTGTAGCCACGTCAATGATGCCGGTTTCTGGCTGTTTGGCCGCTTTACGGGGGCAACCGAAGGGCAGACGCTGAAGACCTGGACGCTGATGGAAACCATACTCGGCACCGTTGGGGCAATTATCGGTATGATTGCGTTCGAATTGTTGTCGTAGTCAGCAAGGGCGAGGTGTGCCTCGCCCCTAGGTATTAATACGATGTTGGCAGGATTGAAGCGTGCCTCGCTCCTGCGTATTAACACCTGTGTCGTAGGGTCGAGGCATGCCTCGACCTTAACGCCATGTAAGGATTACAGTTTCAGATAAACGCGTATCCCATCCAGAAACATCTGCGTTGCCAGCATAATCAGAATCAACCCCATCAGACGCTCCAGCGCATTGACCCCTTTATCTCCCAGCAGTCGTAAAAACAGCCCCGATAGCAGTAAAATCACCACCGTCAGCCCCCACGCAATCAGCAGTGCACCGACAAGATGGCCCATATTCTGTGGATACTGGTGTGACAGCAGCATCAGGGTTGCCAGCAGAGAGGGCCCTGCCACCAGGGGGATTGCCAGTGGCACCAGGAACGGCTCTTCACCTGCTGACAACCCGCTACTGCTGCTTTCCTGCGAAGGGAAAATCATCTTGATGGCGATCAGAAACAGAATAATACCGCCGGAGATCGATACCGTTTCGGTACGCAGATTCAGGAACGCGAGAATTTTTTCGCCCGCAAACAGAAACAGCAGCATGATCAGTAGCGCGATCAGCATTTCGCGAATGAGCACCATCCGTCGACGTTTCGGCTCCAGATGCTTCAAAACCGACATAAAAATCGGCAAATTGCCCAATGGATCCATTATCAGCAACAATAATATCGTGGCCGAGATCATTTCAGTCATCGTTGTTGTTCTCTTTATTAATCAATGTTCGCCTCTTATAAGCAGAGCTGCTAAAAAAAACCGTCTAATCGATTTAATTCACTTGCCACTTTTCCTGCAACTTGTAAGGTTTAGCAATCTAATATTTTAACTCTAACAGGTCAGGCGCCACTGTCGCAGCCAGTTTGCTTACCGCCAGCGTACAGCAACCGTAGCGTACTGAAGTACGTGAGGATTGCGAGCACTGCCGGGGGCGAAAATGGCAAGTAAAGTAGCCCGGGATAAAGGTAATGATGAAATCTGTAGGATTGGTAGGTTGGCGTGGGATGGTGGGCTCGGTACTCATGCAGCGCATGAGCGAAGAGCGCGATTTTGATGTGATTCGCCCGGTATTCTTCTCGACGTCTCAGCACGGCCAGGCGGCGCCAGCGTTCGGCGGCCAGTCTGCGGGCACGTTGCAGGATGCCTTTGATATTGAAGCGCTGAAAGCGCTGGATATTATCATCACCTGCCAGGGCGGCGACTACACCAGCGATATTTATCCTAAGCTGCGCGCAGCCGGCTGGAACGGCTACTGGATTGATGCGGCATCCACGCTGCGTATGAAAGATGACGCGATTATTATTCTCGACCCGGTCAACCACAAGGTGATCCACGACGGCCTGAACAACGGAATAAAAACCTTCGTTGGCGGTAACTGCACCGTGAGCCTGATGCTGATGTCACTGGGCGGTCTGTTTGAAAATAACCTGGTGGAGTGGGCATCCGTGGCGACCTACCAGGCGGCTTCCGGCGGCGGTGCGCGCCACATGCGTGAACTGCTGACCCAGATGGGCATGCTGCACAACCACGTGGCGAAAGAGTTGCAGGACCCGGCTTCTGCCATCCTCGACATTGAGCGTAAAGTCACCGAGTTGAGCCGCACTGGCGTGTTACCAACTGATAATTTCGGCGTACCGCTGGCAGGCAGCTTGATCCCGTGGATCGACAAACAGCTGGATAACGGTCAGACGCGCGAGGAATGGAAAGGCCAGGCGGAAACCAACAAAATCCTGCGTACCAGCAGCGTCATCCCGGTTGACGGTCTGTGCGTGCGCGTTGGTGCGCTGCGCTGCCACAGCCAGGCGTTTACTCTGAAGTTGAAAAAAGATGTGCCGTTGGCTGAAATCGAACAGATGCTGGCCGCACATAACGAGTGGGTGAAAGTGGTCCCTAACGACCGTGATATCTCCATGCGTGAATTGACGCCAGCCGCCGTTACCGGCACGTTGAACACCCCGGTAGGTCGCCTGCGTAAGCTGAACATGGGGCCGGATTATCTTTCCGCCTTTACCGTTGGCGACCAGCTGCTGTGGGGCGCGGCAGAACCGCTACGTCGTATGTTGCGTCTGCTGGTGGGTTAATTCGGGTCATTTCCCCTCTGCCGCTGGCAGGGGGGATGTCACCCTGTTTCGATTTGCATCATCATTTTTCACTGTTATTACGTGCACCTTCCTTTGTGTTAACTGGCGATTCTCCGCGCCAGAATTCAGTCACTTCCCCTTGCCCGGGGCTTGAACCCTGGCAGGTCTAAGAAGGGTCTGACGTTCCTGTCTCACGCCTTTAAAGCAATAAACTTTGATCTGAAAGAAATATTTTTACGCTTTCATCCATGGCTATTGTTTTCCCCTGGCTATGCTTAAAAAGCCACAGTTCCTAAAACATTATTTTTTTTCACTTCGTTATTTTATTGCACGCTGCGGCGGTTTTTACCCAGTGGAAGGTTACCTCTGCCGGTCAGTGTGTTTTGGGCTCAATGAAGAGCAGTGCATTGGCGATACCCGAATCGGGGATTCCGCCAGTCGACTGCCGATCATCACGGGAAGAAAGTCATGTCAGAGCTTATGGATCGTCGTGTGATTAACGCTTTAGTCTCTGGTCATTTTGCTGACCCCTTTTCTTTACTGGGCATGCACAAGACCGACAAGGGTCTTGAAGTGCGTGCTCTGTTACCGGACGCCAGCGAAGTCTGGGTGATTGAAACCAGTACGGGCAATAAATGTGTGCAGCTGGTGTGCCTCGATTCTCGCGGTTTTTTTCAGGGGGTGATCCCCAAACGTAAAACTCCGTTTCGCTATCAACTGGCCGTCACCTGGCACGGTCAGCAAAATTTAATCGACGATGCTTACCGCTTTGGTCCACTGCTGCCGGAAATGGACAGCTGGCTGCTGGCGGAAGGGACCCATCTGCGGCCTTATGAAACCCTGGGTGCGCATGGCGATGTGATTGACGGTGTGATTGGCACCCGCTTTGCCGTCTGGGCGCCGAATGCTCAGCGCATCTCTGTGGTCGGTGAATTTAACTTTTGGGATGGACGTCGGCATCCGATGCGCCTGCGGCGTGAAATTGGTATCTGGGAGTTGTTTATCCCGGGCGCCACGCAGGGGCAGCTTTATAAGTTCGAGATTATCGACCATCAGGGACAACTGCGCCTGAAAGCCGACCCTTACGCGTTTGAGGCTCAGATGCGTCCGCAAACGGCCTCTATGATTTGCGGTATTCCAGAGAAAACCACTCTGTCACCGGAGCGCCAGCGTGCGAACGGTTTTGACGCACCGATCTCGATTTATGAAGTGCACCTCGGCTCCTGGCGCCGCCACACGGATAACCACTTCTGGTTGAGTTACAAAGAGCTGGCAGAACAACTGGTGCCTTATGCCAAAGAGATGGGCTTTACCCATCTGGAGCTATTGCCCATCAATGAGCATCCATTCGACGGGAGCTGGGGTTATCAGCCACTGGGAATGTATGCCCCAACGCGCCGTTTCGGCACTCGCGATGATTTCCGTGCCTTTATTACGGCGGCCCACAATGCCGGGCTGAACGTGCTGCTGGACTGGGTTCCCGGCCACTTTCCATCGGATGATTTTGGTCTGGTGAAGTTTGATGGCACGGAGCTGTATGAACATGGCGACCCGCGCGAAGGCTTTCACCAGGACTGGAACACGCTGATCTATAACTTTGGTCGCCGTGAGGTGAGTAATTATCTGGCGGGGAATGCACTGTACTGGATCGAGCGTTTCGGCATTGATGGCCTGCGGGTGGATGCGGTGGCATCCATGATTTACCGCGACTACAGCCGCGCCGAAGGCGAATGGGTGCCGAATCATGTTGGCGGGCGTGAGAATTTCGAGGCGATCTCTTTCCTGCGCTACACCAACCGAACGCTGGGCCATGCTGCCCCCGGTTCGATTACCGTGGCGGAGGAGTCAACGGACTTTGATGGCGTGTCACGACCGCCGGAAATGGGCGGCCTGGGCTTTTGGTTTAAATGGAACCTCGGCTGGATGCACGACACCCTCGACTACATGAAGCTCGATCCGATCTACCGCCGCCATCATCACAATCTGATGACGTTCGGTATGCTTTACAACTACACCGAAAACTTCGTGCTGCCGCTGTCCCACGATGAAGTGGTTCACGGCAAGAAGTCGATTCTGGACCGCATGCCGGGTGACACCTGGCAGAAGTTCGCCAACCTGCGTGCCTATTACGGCTGGATGTTTGGCTTCCCGGGTAAAAAGCTGTTGTTTATGGGTAATGAGTTCGCTCAGGGCAAAGAGTGGAACCACGATACCAGCCTGGACTGGCATCTGCTGGAAGGGGAAGACAACTGGCATAACGGCGTGCAGCGTCTGGTGCGCGACCTGAATCATACCTACCAGGCACAGACGCCGCTGCATCAACTCGATTTCGACCCGGCCGGGTTTGAATGGCTGGTGGTGGATGACTTTGATAACTCGGTGTTTGTCTTTGTGCGCCGCGATCGCGATGGCAATGAACTAATCGTCGCCAGTAACTTTACCCCGGTGCAGCGTGAAAGCTATCGCTTTGGCGTGTCGGGTGCCGGGCGCTGGCGCGAAGTGCTAAACACCGACTCCGGCCATTATCACGGCGGTAACAACGGCAACCTGGGAACGGTCAGCACCGATGACTGGGGCAGCCATAACCGCAGTCACTCTCTCAGTCTGACGCTGCCTGCGCTCTCGACGCTGTGGCTGGTACGGGAGGCAGAATGACATCACTCCGTGAGGGACTTCCAGCACCGCGCGGTGCCCACTATGACGGCAAAGGGGTGAACTTTACCCTGTTCTCGCAGCATGCTGAACGCGTGGAGCTTTGTCTGTTTGATGCCAGTGGCACGGAGACGCGTGTGGATCTTCCTTCACGGAGTGGCGACATCTGGCACGGCTACCTCCCCGGCGGTAAACCGGGCCAGCGTTATGGTTATCGCGTGCATGGTCCGTGGCAGCCGCAGCAGGGGCAACGTTTTAATCCGGCGAAGCTGTTGCTCGACCCCTGCGCACACGAAGTGCTGGGTGAAGTCACGGACGACCCTTGTTTCCAGTGTGGGGTGCAGCAGCCGGATCCCCTTGATAGCGGGCCGCTGGCACCGAAAAGTGTGGTGCTGGCCGATGATTTTGACTGGGACGAGGATGCGCCACCGCGCGTGCCCTGGGGCAGTACCGTGATTTATGAGGCCCACGTACGTGGTCTGACAAAGCTGCATCCGGATATCCCGGAAGCGATACGCGGCACTTACGCGGCGCTGGGGCATCCGGTGATGATCGACTACTTTCAGCGACTGGGGATCACCAGTCTGGAGCTGTTGCCAGTGGCCTGCTTCGCCAGTGAACCGCGCTTACTGCGGATGGGATTGAGTAATTACTGGGGCTACAACCCGCTGGCCTGCTACGCGCTGGAAGCGCGCTACGCCTCCGGCCAGCACCAGCTGCATCCGCGTCAGGAGTTCCAGCAGGCTGTGAAGGCGCTGCATCAGGCTGGCATAGAAGTGATTCTTGATGTGGTGTTTAACCACAGCGCAGAGCTGGAGGAGACTGGCCCCACGCTGTCGATGCGCGGCGTCGATAATCAGAGCTACTACTGGCTGGACGGGCAGGGGGAATATCAGAACTGGACCGGCTGTGGCAACACGCAGAATCTCAGCCACCCGCAGGTGATGGCGTGGATGCTCGACTGCCTGCGTTACTGGGTAGAAGAGTGCCATGTCGATGGCTTCCGCTTTGACCTGGCCACCGTACTGGGGCGCACGCCGGACTATCATCAGGATGCGCCATTGTTTCAGGCGATTGCAGCCGATCCTGTGCTGTCAGGCTGCAAGCTGATTGCCGAACCCTGGGATATCGGCATCGGGGGTTATCAGGTCGGCAATTTTCCTCCACCATTCGCCGAATGGAATGACCATTTTCGCGATGCTACGCGGCGTTACTGGCTGCATGGCGAGTTGTCCAACGGCGACTTTGCACGGCGTTTTGCCGGGTCGAGCGATATCTTCGATCGTGGCGGCCGACGGCCCTCCAGCAGTATCAACCTTATCACTGCCCACGACGGTTTTACCCTGCGAGATGTGGTCAGTTATGAACATAAACATAACGAAGCGAACGGCGAAGATAACCGTGATGGCAGCAACAATAACTTCAGCCATAACCACGGCGTGGAAGGATTACAGGCGCCGTTACTGATTATGGAACACCGCCGTCGTAGCGTGCATGCCCTGTTGGCCACGCTGCTGCTGGCGCAGGGGACGCCGATGTTACTGGCCGGGGACGAACACGGGCACAGCCAGCACGGCAACAATAATGCTTACTGCCAGGACAATCCGCTGACATGGTTCAACTGGCAGCAGCACGATCGCGGACTGTTTGCTTTCACTGCCGCACTGATCCATCTGCGCCGCCGTATTCCGGCGTTGCAGCAGGATCGCTGGTGGCAGGACGGTGATGGCAATGTGGAGTGGCTGAACGACCAGGGACAGCCGTTGACCACTGAGCAGTGGGAGCAGGGGGCGCATCGTTTGCAGATCAGGCTTTCACAGCACTGGTTACTGACGATCAACGCCACCGAAGAAGTGTATGACCTGGTGTTACCTGAAGGGAAATGGCATGCCATTCCTCCCTTTGCCGGGGATGATAACCCGATTCTGTCAACGGTCTGGCATGGAGCCGCCCACGGTGTGTGCGTGTTCCAGGAACAATCATAATAGGAATCAGACATGGTCAAATTAGATAAGAACGACCCTGTAATGCTGGCAAGGCAACTCCCTACACAAACTGTTGCGCTGATCCTTGCGGGTGGACGCGGTACGCGTCTGAAAGACCTGACCGCCAAGCGTGCGAAACCGGCCGTTCACTTCGGCGGCAAGTTTCGCATTATCGATTTTGCGCTTTCCAACTGTCTGAACTCCGGCATACGACGTATTGCGGTGATCACCCAGTATCAGTCGCACACGTTGGTACAGCATATCCAGCGCGGCTGGTCCTTCCTCAATGAAGAGATGAACGAGTTCGTCGATCTGCTGCCTGCGCAGCAACGCCTTTCCACCGACCACTGGTATCGCGGCACCGCCGATGCGGTAACGCAGAACCTCGATATCATTCGTCGCTACCGTGCGCAGTACATCGTGATCCTGGCCGGGGACCACATCTACAAGATGGACTACTCGCGCATGCTGATCGATCACGTAGAAAACGGTGCGCGCTGCACCATTGCCTGTCTGCCGGTGCCGCTGGAGGAAGCCAGTTCCTTCGGCGTGATGAAGGTGGATGATGATAACAAGGTGGTTGAGTTCCTTGAGAAACCGGAGAACCCACCCTCAATGCCTGGCGACAGCAGCCGGGCGTTAGCCAGCATGGGTATCTATGTTTTTGATGCCGAATATCTTTTCGGCCTGCTGGAAGTCGATCAGGCGTTACCGGAGTCGAGCCATGATTTCGGTAAAGATTTGCTGCCAAAAATTGTCGCCAGTGGTGAAGCTCTGGCGCACTCGTTCAGTCTCTCCTGCGTTCAGCATGATGAGACGGCAGAACCTTACTGGCGCGATGTCGGCACGCTGGAAGCCTACTGGAAAGCCAATCTTGACCTCGCTTCTGTGATGCCAGAACTGGATATGTATGACAGTACCTGGCCGATCCGCACCCATATGGAACCGTTGCCGCCGGCGAAGTTTGTGCAGGATCGCTCCGGTAGTCACGGGATGACAATGAATTCGCTGGTGTCAGGGGGCTGCATTATCTCTGGTTCAGTGGTAGTGAACTCGGTGCTGTTCTCCCGGGTTCGAATTAACTCCTTCTGCAATATTGAGTCATCGGTATTACTGCCGGATGTAGAGGTGGGACGTTCCTGCCGTCTGCGACGTTGTGTGATAGACCGTGCCTGCGTACTGCCAGAAGGAACGGTGATTGGCGAAAATCCGGATGATGATGCCCGGCGTTTCCACCGATCGGAAGAAGGGATCGTTCTTGTCACCAGGACCATGCTGGCGAAGCTTGGCTGGCGATAGCACACACGTAATCCAAAATAATTGAAGTTGCATCCAGGCGGCAAGAGAACGAGTCCCGATGAGCTTACTCAGGTAAGTGATTCGGGTGAGTGAACGCAGCCAACACAGAGGCAGCTTCAAGTATGAAGGATAAAAAGGAGCCGATAATGCAGGTGCTACACGTCTGTTCAGAAATTTTCCCGCTGCTGAAAACCGGCGGACTTGCTGATGTTATTGGGGCATTACCGGCGGCGCAAATCGCAGAAGGCACGGATACAAGGGTGTTGTTGCCGGCCTTTCCGGCGCTGAAGAAAGCCATTACACCGACTCAGGTGGTGGCGAAGCTGCAAACATTTGCCGGTGATGTGGAGCTACACTTTGGTCATTTTGATGGCGTCGGCATTTATCTGATCGATGCTCCCGGCCTGTACGATCGGCCCGGCAGTCCGTATCACGATGAGTCGCAGTACGCCTACGCCGATAACCATCTGCGCTTTGCGCTGCTGGGATGGATTGGCTGTGAGCTGGCGTGTGGGCTGGATAACTGGTGGCGACCGGATGTGGTGCATGCCCATGACTGGCACGCGGGGCTGGCCTGTGCCTATCTTGCGGCGCGTGGTCGCCCGGCAAAATCGGTGTTTACGGTCCACAATCTGGCGTATCAGGGGTTGTTTGAAGCGCGGCATCTGGATCTGCTTCAGCTTCCGCCTTCCTTCTTCAATATGCACGGGCTGGAGTTCTACGGGCAGATCTCATTCCTTAAGGCCGGGCTGTTCTATGCCGATCATATCACGGCCGTCAGCCCGACTTACGCACGTGAAATCACGCTGCCTGAGTTTGGTTACGGTATGGAAGACTTGCTGAAACAGCGCCAGCTGGAAGGGCGGCTGACCGGGATACTCAATGGTGTTGATCCGGCTATCTGGGATCCGGAGCAGGATCTGCTACTGAATGCGCGCTATAACCGTGATGTGCTGGATGCCAAGCTGGAGAACAAACGGCAGTTGCAGATCACCATGGGATTAAAGATCGACGACAAAGCGCCGGTCTTTGCTGTGGTCAGCCGTTTAACGAAACAGAAAGGGCTGGATCTGGTGCTTGAAGCACTGCCGGGACTGTTGGAGCAGGGCGGCCAGCTGGTGTTACTGGGCGCAGGGGATGCAGAACTGCAACAGGGGTTCCTTGCTGCGGCTGCCGAGTATCCAGGCCAGGTGGGCGTGCAAATCGGCTATCACGAAGCCTTCTCGCACCGCATTATTGGTGGCGCTGATGTGATTATGGTGCCGAGCCGTTTTGAGCCCTGTGGTCTGACACAGCTCTACGGATTGAAATACGGCACGCTGCCGCTGGTGCGGCGTACCGGAGGGCTGGCAGATACGGTGAATGACAGCTCACTGGAAAATCTGGCTGACGGTATCGCCAGCGGTTTTAGTTTTGAAGACAGTAATGCCTGGTCGTTATTACGTGCAATTCGACGTGCTTTTGTTCTCTGGTCCCGTCCTTCGTTGTGGCGCTATGTTCAGCGTCAGGCAATGGGGATGGATTTTAGCTGGCAGGTGGCTGCAGTGGCCTACCGCGATCTCTATCAACGTTTGTTGTAACCAGAAAATGGGAAATTTGATATGAACGCACCGTTCTCCTATGCCTCACCGACGCTCAGTGTCGATGCACTCAAGCACTCAATTGCCTATAAGCTGATGTTCACCATTGGCAAAGACCCGTCTATTGCTAATAAGCACGAGTGGCTGAACGCCACCTTGCTGGCCGTGCGCGATCGTATGGTCGAGCGCTGGCTGCGATCGAACCGTGCCCAGTTGTCTCAGGATGTGCGTCAGGTGTATTACCTGTCGATGGAGTTTCTGGTGGGACGCACGCTGTCCAATGCGCTGCTGGCGATGGGCATCTACGACGATGCAAAATCGGCGCTGGAAGAGATGGGCTTCGACCTTGAGGAGCTGATTGAAGAAGAGAGCGATCCGGGGTTGGGTAACGGCGGCCTCGGTCGTCTTGCTGCCTGTTTTCTGGATTCCCTTGCCACGCTCGGTCTGCCGGGACGCGGCTACGGCATCCGCTACGAGTACGGCATGTTCAAACAGAATATCGTTGATGGTCGCCAGGCGGAGTCACCGGATTACTGGCTGGAATATGGGAATCCCTGGGAATTCCAGCGTTTTAACACCCGCTACAAGGTGCGTTTCGGTGGCCGTATTCAGCAGGAAGGCAGCCGCGCACGCTGGGTAGAGACCGAAGAGGTGCTGGCCACCGCCTACGATCAAATTATCCCGGGTTACGATACGGATGCCACCAATACCCTGCGGCTATGGGGCGCGCAGGCCAGTAATGAAATCAATCTCGGGAAGTTTAACCAGGGCGATTACTTTGCGGCGGTGGAAGATAAAAACCATTCGGAAAATGTGTCGCGCGTGCTCTATCCCGATGACTCGACCTATTCCGGGCGTGAATTGCGTCTGCGGCAGGAGTACTTCCTGGTGTCAGCCACGGTTCAGGATATCCTTCATCGTCACTGGGCGATGCACCAGACCTTTGATAACCTGGCCGATAAAATTGCCCTGCATCTTAATGATACCCACCCGGTGCTGGCGATCCCGGAACTGATGCGCGTGCTGATCGATGAGAACAAATTTACCTGGGATGACGCGTTTGAAGTCACCTGCCAGGTGTTCTCCTACACCAACCACACGCTGATGCAGGAAGCGCTGGAGACCTGGCCGGTGGATATGATCGGTAAAATTTTGCCGCGTCATCTGCAAATTATCTTCGACATCAATGACTACTTCCTGAAAACCATCCAGGAATATTACCCGGATGACTGGGAGCTGCTGTCGCGTATTTCCATTATTGATGAGAACAACGGTCGCCGTATTCGTATGGCCTGGCTGGCGGTGGTGGTCAGTCATAAAGTGAATGGCGTCTCTGAGCTGCACTCGAATCTGATGGTTCAGTCGTTGTTTGCTGACTTTGCCAAACTGTTCCCTGGCCGTTTTTGCAACAAAACTAACGGCGTGACGCCGCGTCGCTGGCTGGCACTGGCGAACCCGGCGCTCTCCGATGTGCTGGATGAGACGATTGGTCGTACCTGGCGTACCGAACTGAGCCAGTTGGATGAGCTGAAACAGCATATTGACTATCCGAACTTTATTGAGCAGGTGGCGAATGCCAAACTGAAAAATAAAAAACGTCTGGCGGCTTACATCAGCCAAAAAATGGATGTGGTGATCGATCCGCGTGCGATGTTTGATGTGCAGATTAAGCGTATCCACGAGTACAAACGCCAGTTGCTGAATGTTTTGCACGTCATCACCCGCTATAACCGCATCAAAGCCGATCCGACGGCCGATTGGGTGCCCAGGGTCAATATCTTCGCCGGGAAAGCCGCCTCAGCGTATTACACCGCAAAACACATCATTCATTTGATCAACGATGTGGCGAAGGTGATCAACAACGATCCGCAGGTGAAAAATAAACTGAAGGTGGTGTTTATTCCTAACTACGGCGTGAGTCTGGCGCAGATCATTATTCCGGCGGCCGATCTCTCCGAGCAGATTTCACTGGCGGGCACCGAAGCGTCCGGCACCAGTAATATGAAATTTGCACTTAACGGTGCGTTGACAATTGGTACGCTGGACGGAGCAAACGTCGAGATGTTGGATCACGTGGGTGAAGAGAATATCTTTATCTTCGGTAACACCACACCGCAGGTCGAAGCGCTGCGCAACAGTGGCTATAACTCCCACACTTTCTATGAGGAGGATGCCGAACTGCATCAGGTCCTGATACAGATCGCCACCGGAGTATTCAGCCCTCAGGAGCCTGGGCGTTATCGCAATATCTTTGATTCACTGGTTAATCTTGGGGACCACTACCAGCTGCTGGCCGATTATCGCAGCTACGTGGATACTCAGGATAAGGTCGATAAGCTGTATCGTAATCAGGAAGAGTGGACGCGCTGTGCGGTACACAACATTGCCAATATGGGGTATTTCTCGTCGGACAGGACCATTCAGGAGTATGCGGATGAGATCTGGGGGATTAAACCGATAAGATTGTAATCAGAGCCGGAAAGGGCGAGGCATGCCTCGCCCCTACGAATCATGTACGGGCCGGGCATGCCAACCCGCTGGGCCCCGCCATAACTTAACGCAGGGGCCGGGCATGCCAACCCGCTGGGCCCCGCCATAACTTAACGCAGGGGCCGGGCATGCCAACCCGCTTCGCCCCGCCATAACTTAACGCAGGGGCCGGGCATGCCAACCCGCTGCGCCCCGCCATAACGTAGGGGTCGGGCATGCCCGACCCGCTGATATTACGATGCCAGCGACAGCGCGGCCGGTTTCTTACCGTGTTCGGTCAGCCACGCGGTCACTCGCGCCTGCTGCTCATCGTTCAACCACATCCCTTCTTTGGTACGACGCCAGATAGCATCGTCGGTCACGCGTACCCATTCGTGCTCAACCAGGTAACGCAGTTCCGCTTCATAGAAGTGGTGACCAAACAGCTCACCCAGATCCTCAAGAGAGGTCGCGTCTTTCAGCAGCAGTTCTGTATTACTGCCGTAAGTTCGCGCGTAGTGGCGTGCCATCGCCTCGGTAATAAACGGGAAGCGGCGACGCAGGGTCGCGGCATAATCTTCACGTGTTCCGGCAAAGTTGCCACCCGGTAGTACACAGCTTTTGGTCCATGCCGCACCGATACTTGGGTAGTACTTGCTCAGTTTCTCCATCGCGTGCTCTGCCAGCTTACGATAGGTGGTCAGCTTACCGCCGAACACGGAAAGCAGCGGTGCCTGGCCGGCATCATCATGCACATCCAGCGTGTAATCGCGGGTAATCGCCTGCGGAGAATCTGACTCGTCGTCACACAGCGGACGCACGCCGGAGTAAGTCCAGACGATATCGTCACGGCCCAGATCTTTCTTGAAGTGGGCATTAAACACTTTCAGCAGGTAGTCGATTTCGTTATCGTCGATTTTCACATTCTGCGGATCGCCTTTGTACTCAACGTCGGTGGTGCCGATAATTGAGAATTCATCCATCCACGGAATGACGAAGACAATACGGTTATCTTCGTTTTGCAGAATATAAGCCTGCTTCTGGGTGTGTACACGTGGTACCACGATATGGCTGCCTTTGATCAGGCGGATGCCATACGGCGACTTCAGCTTCAGGCTGTCATCAAACAGCTGTTTAACCCACGGACCGGCAGCATTCACCAGGCCTTTGGCGCGCCAGGTAAAGGTTTTGCCACTGTCGATATCTTCAGCTTCCACGATCCACAGGCCGTTTTCACGCCAGGCGCGCGTCACGCGAGTACGGGTGCGAACTTCACCGCCACGCTTCTCAATTTCCTGCGCGTTAAGCACCACCAGGCGGGCATCATCCACCCAGCAGTCAGAATATTCGAAACCGCGCACGATTTCCGGCTTCAGCACCGAGTCTGAGCCAAAACGCAAACCCTTACTGCCCGGCAGGCTGGTACGTTTACCCAGGTGGTCGTACATAAACAGACCCACGCGGATCATCCAGGCTGGACGCAGGTGCGGGCGGTGCGGCAGACGGAAACGCATAGGGAAAGCGATATGTGGTGCCATTTTCAGCAGCACTTCACGTTCGGCAAGCGCTTCACTTACCAGGCGGAATTCATAGTGCTCCAGGTAACGCAGGCCACCGTGGATAAGTTTTGAACTGGCAGAAGAGGTGGCGCAGGCGAGATCTTGCGCCTCCAGCATCAATACTGACAGGCCGCGCCCGGCAGCATCAGCCGCAATGCCAGCACCGTTAATACCGCCGCCGATTACGATCAGGTCTTTGGTTTCCACGTCATCTCCTCCGATGTTCGGAATCTTTCACTAATGTTCGTTTTCGAGCATTATACTAATCGGAAACCAACATTGATGCTAGCGTTAACCTAATAAAAACAATTATGCGTGATGCAGGTAACATATTTGCTGCAAGAAAAAGTTTATCTCCCTGCTAACTCCCGGGTTATTGTGCGCCGCCTTCAGGCTACAATGGGGGTAATTTGGTCACTTTTTTAGCTTTTGACGAGAACCCACCATGGAACAATTTGAGTGCATCAACGTACAGCAGGCGCAGCAGAAACTCTCTGAAGAGAATGCGTTGCTGGTTGATATTCGCGACCCTCAGAGTTTTGCTGCTGCCCATGCCAGCGGCGCTTTTCATCTGACTAACGATTCACTGCCTGCTTTTATCTCCCAGGCGGCGTTAACGACCCCGGTGCTGGTGATGTGCTACCACGGCAACAGCAGTAAAGGTGCAGCGCAATTCCTGCTCAGTCAGGGGTTCACGGCGGCTTACAGTATTGATGGCGGATTTGACGCCTGGCGTGCCGCTTTCCCGCAGCAGGTCGACGCACTCTGACGCCTCTCTTGTCACCGCTCGCGCTTTCCCCTGCAACCGGTAAGGGGAAATCGTTATACTCTCGGTTTGTCTGGTCTGACTGAAAGGAAGTCGCTTCTCTATGCGCATCACCCATTTTACTCATCTGCGCCCGGCGCAGGCGTTTGTCGATTACATGGCGACGCGCGGCGTGACGTTGCGCGTTGAGCACGATAATGGTTACACCCTGTGGCTGGATGATGAATCGCAGCTGACAGTGGTCGAAAACGAACTCAACCAGTTTATTCGTGACCCTAACCACGCGCGCTATCAGGCGGCCAGCTGGACCTCGGGCACGACAGACAGCGGCATTCACTATCAGCATGTTTCACTGCTGGATAATCTGCGTGAACGTGCTGGCGTCCTCACGCTGACGGTGATGGCAGCCTGCGTGCTGGTCTTTATCCTGATGCAGGTGCTCGGTGATGGCGCCGTGATGCGCCTGCTCTCCTGGCCTGATGCAGACCAGCACTTTGAACTGTGGCGCTGGTTCTCACATGCCTTACTGCATTTCTCGCTGCTGCATATTCTGTTTAACCTGATGTGGTTTTGGTATCTTGGCGGCACGCTGGAAAAGCGGCTCGGCAGCGGCAAGCTGTTCGTGATTATGCTGATATCCGCGCTGCTCAGCGGCTGGATGCAGGCGAAGTTCAGCGGTGTGCTGTTTGGTGGGCTTTCCGGTGTGGTCTACGCCCTGATGGGCTATTCCTGGCTGAGCGGTGAGCGCAGCCCTGAGCGCGGGATCTTTCTGCAACGCGGATTGATGGCCTTTGCGGTTTTGTGGCTGCTGGTGGGGTATTTCGGTTGGTTTGGTTTGTCGATTGCCAATGCAGCGCACGTTACCGGGCTGCTGGTTGGGCTGGCGATGGCCTTTGTCGATACGCGTCATAAAAAAAGCTAAAAGGAGAACAGCGTGAAGCAGACACAACGACATGACGCCATCATTGAGCTGGTGTGCCGTCAGGGATATGTCAGTACCGAAGAGCTGGTAGAGCACTTTGATGTCAGCCCGCAGACCATTCGTCGCGACTTAAACGATCTGGCCGAGCAAAACAAAATTCAGCGCCATCACGGCGGTGCCGCGTTACCCTCCAGTTCGGAAAACACCGCCTGGCAAGACCGTAAGATGATGTGGTCGGCAGAGAAAGCGCGTATTGCTCAGCGTGTTGCCAGCCAGATCCCCGATGGCGCCTCGCTGTTTATTGATATCGGCACCACTCCGGAAGCGGTGGCGCATGCGCTCATGAACCACAGTAATCTGCGTATCGTCACTAATAACCTGAACGTTGCGGTGTTGCTGATGGCGAAACCCGATTTTCGCCTGATCCTGGCCGGGGGCGAAGTGCGTACCCGTGATGGCGGCATTATGGGCGAAGCGACGCTCGATTATATTTCTCAGTTCCGCCTCGATTACGGCATTCTGGGGATTAGCGGTATCGATATGGACGGCTCCCTGCTGGACTTCGACTACCATGAAGTGCGCACCAAGCGCGCGATAATCGAGAATTCCCGCTGTGTGATGCTGGTGGCAGACCACTCTAAATTTGGCCGCAACGCGATGGTTAACCTGGGCAATATGGGGTTGATCGATTACCTGTTTACCGACCAGGCACCGCCACCGAGTGTCATGAAAACGATCGAACAGCACGAAGTTCATCTGGAACTCTGCTAGCCCGGCCGGGGCGATCTAAAAAAAGGTCGCCCGCTACTGGCACGTTTAACGAATTCACTCATACTCAGATCAGTCTCTTTTTTTCACCTCCTATTCCCATTCTGGGCGTGCAGCCTGTTCTGCACCCTATTGCCGCGCGCTTTATCCGGGCAGCCCAGCCCGGTTAGTTGTCTCCCTCTAGTTGTTTACTTGCTTTTTTTTCGCTCATCGCATTCTGCGGTGAGCTTTTTTTCGTTTTGCCGTCTTAACTGTAAGGTGCCTTCAGTCACATTTTGCCCACCTGTTTAAGAGGGATTATATGTCGCAACAGAAATTCAATAAGGCGCGCTTTGATGCGGCGTTGACGCGTCAGTGGCAGCATCTTGGTTATACACGTGCCGCAGACATGACTGCCCACCAGTGGTGGCAGGCGATCAGCGGTGCGCTGGCAGAACTGCTGGCGGCAAAGCCGGTGACGAAATCCGTAAAAAAGCAGCGCCACGTTAACTATATTTCCATGGAGTTTCTGATTGGCCGCCTGACCGGGAATAATCTGCTGAATCTGGGCTGGTATGACGAGGTTAAAGCGGCACTGGCAGAGCATCAGCGCGATCTCAGTGAACTGCTGGAAGAAGAAGTTGATCCTGCTCTGGGTAATGGTGGGCTGGGGCGGCTGGCCGCCTGCTATCTGGATTCGATGGCCACGGTGGGGCAGCCGGCTACGGGTTATGGGCTAAATTATCAATACGGTTTATTCCGCCAGTCGTTTGACGACGGTCAGCAGATTGAAGCACCGGATGACTGGCAGCGTGAGCGTTATCCATGGTTTCGCCACAATGCGGCGCTGGATGTGAATGTCGGCATCGGCGGGACGGTAATCAAAAATGCCGATGGCCAGCTGGCGTGGCATCCGGCGTTTACTCTGCGCGGCGAAGCCTGGGATCTGCCGGTGACCGGCTACCGTAACGGCGTTGTACAGCCACTGCGTCTGTGGCAGGCCTCCCATGCTCATCCGTTCGACCTCACGCTGTTTAATGACGGTAAGTTTCTCGCGGCCGAGCAGCAGGGTATTGATGCGGCGAAGCTGACCAAAGTGCTGTACCCCAACGATAACCATCAGGAAGGAAAGCGCCTGCGCCTGATGCAGCAATACTTCCAGTGTGCCTGTTCGGTGGCCGACATTCTGCGTCGCCATCACCTTGCCGGGCGCAGCGTGCATACGTTGCCGGACTATGAGGTGATTCAGCTTAATGATACCCACCCGACCATCGCCATTCCCGAGATGCTGCGTGTGCTGCTGGATGAGCACCAGTTAAGCTGGGACGATGCCTGGGCCATCACCCGTCAGACCTTCGCCTACACTAACCACACCCTGATGCCGGAAGCGCTGGAGCGCTGGGATGAACGGCTGGTACGCAGCCTGCTGCCACGCCATTTCACGTTGATTAAAGAGATCAACCGACGCTTTAAAAAGGTGGTCGAGAAACAGTGGCCAGGGGATGAAGCCGTTTGGGCGAAACTGGCGGTGGTGCACGATAAACAGGTGCGCATGGCCAATCTTTGCGTGGTCAGCGGTTTTGCTGTGAATGGTGTGGCTGCGCTGCACTCTGAACTGGTGGTGAAAGACCTGTTCCCGGAATATCACCTGCTGTGGCCGGAGAAATTCCATAACGTTACCAATGGCATCACGCCGCGTCGCTGGCTGAAGCAGTGTAATCCGGCGCTGGCGGCGTTGATCGATGACACGCTTAACGTTGAGTGGGCGAACAATCTGGAGGCGCTGAAAGGGCTGGAAGCCTTTGCCGACAATAAAGCATTCCGCAAACAGTATCGACAGATTAAACGCGCCAACAAGCTGCGCCTGGCTGAGTACATTGTGCAGCGCACTGGCATTGTGGTGAACCCGGATGCCTTGTTCGATGTACAGATCAAACGCCTGCATGAGTACAAACGCCAGCATCTTGGCCTGATGCATATCCTCTCTCTCTATAAACGGCTGCGCGACGACCCGAAACTGGATGTGGTGCCGCGTGTGTTCCTGTTTGGCGCCAAAGCCGCACCGGGTTACTACCTGGCGAAGAATATTATTTATGCCATTAATAAGGTGGCGGAGAAGATCAACAACGATCCGCTGGTGGGCGACAAGCTGAAGGTGGTGTTCATTCCGGATTATCGCATTACGGCGGCTGAGTTGATGATCCCGGCAGCCGATCTGTCAGAACAGATCTCCACTGCCGGATATGAAGCCTCCGGTACAGGCAATATGAAGCTGGCGCTGAATGGTGCGCTGACCGTAGGTACGCTCGACGGGGCCAACGTTGAAATCGCTGAACAGGTGGGTGAAGAGAATATCTTTATCTTTGGCAATACGGTGGACCAGGTCAAGGCGCTGAAAGCCAGTGGCTATCAGCCGCTGAAGTTACGCAAAAAAGATAAACATCTTGATAGCCTGTTGAAAGAGCTGGAGAAAGGATTTTTCAGCGATGGCGATAAACACGCGTTCGACATGATGCTGCACAGCCTGGGCAAAGGGGGCGATCCGTGGCTGGTGCTGGCCGACTTCGCCAGTTACTGCGAAGCACAGCTGAAGGTGGAAGCGCTGTACCGTGACCAGGAGGCCTGGACGAAAGCGGCTATTCTGAATACGGCCCGCACCGGGATGTTCAGCTCCGATCGTTCGATTCGGGATTACCAGCAGCGTATCTGGCAGGCAAAACGGCCCGGGAGAGGCGATGGACTTAAAAAAGCGTGAGCAGGCCGCTACGGCGGCGGGTATTGCTTCGAAATATATTAATGCACGCGGGCAGCCGGAAGCGGTGAGCGCCGGGACGCGCGAAAAGCTGCTTGAGGCAATGGCCGCCGTTCCTGATAGGGGAAATGCACCATTGCCACCCTGTCGTGTGCTGCTGAAAAAACGGACTCAACAGCTTCAGGTGGGGGGAAAAGGGAATTATCAGTGGCAATTTGACAGTGAGCAGGGGAAAACCCACCAGGGGTCTGTGTCTGGTGGAGAGGTGCTGACGCTGCCGGCGAATCTGCCAGAAGGTTATCATCATCTGTTGCTCACGCAGGGGAAAAAACAGTGGCCGTGCCGGATTATTGTGGCACCAAAACGCTGCTATGAGCCTGCAGAGTTAAAGCGCGGCGACAAACTGTGGGGCGCCTGCGTGCAGCTCTATACGCTGCGATCGGCCCAGAACTGGGGCATCGGTGACTTCGGCGATTTGAAGCACATGGTCAGCGAAATCGCCACACGCGGCGGTGCATTTATTGGTCTCAATCCGATTCACGCGCTTTATCCTTCCCTGCCTGAAAATGCCAGTCCGTACAGCCCGTCGTCACGGCGCTGGCTCAACGTGATGTATATCGATGTGGCTGCCGTGCCGGATTTCCAGCACAGCAAGGCCGCTCAGCGCTGGTGGCAGAAAAAGAGCACCCAGACGGCGTTACACACTGCACGCGATGCTGACTGGGTGGATTATGCGCGGGTGGGGGCATTAAAAATTCAGGGGCTACGTCATGCCTGGTCGCAGTTCACCGCACGTGATGCGCAGGACGCCAGCGTGCAGCACTTTGAGGCCTTTATCAACGCCGGGGGAGAAAGCCTGTTAAACCAGGCCGCCTTTGATGCCCTGCACTGCGCTATGCTGAAGGACGATCCTGCTCGCTGGGGCTGGCCGGTATGGCCTGAAAATGTACAGCAGGGCGATAGCGAGGCGGTGCAGCAGTTTTGCCGTGAGCAGCAGGATGAAGTGCGTTTCTGGTCATGGCTGCAATGGCTGGCGAATCGTCAGTTTGATGCGTGCTGGCAGTGTTGCCAGCAGCACCAGATGCCAGTGGGGCTTTACCGGGATTTAGCCGTGGGCGTGGCGGAAGGCGGCGCCGAAACCTGGTGCGATCGTGAACTCTACCGGTTGAAAGCTTCCGTTGGCGCGCCGCCGGATATCCTCGGCCCGCTGGGGCAAAACTGGGGATTGCCGCCGATGGACCCGCACGTGATGGCGGCGCGTGGCTACCAACCGTTTATCGACCTGCTGCGGGCGAATATGGCGAGCTGCGGCGCACTGCGCATCGATCATGTGATGTCGCTGTTGCGCCTGTGGTGGATCCCTTACGGTGAAACGGCCAACTTCGGTGCCTATGTCCACTATCCGGTGGATGACTTAATGGCAATCCTCGCGTTGGAAAGTCAGCGCCATCAGTGCATGGTGATCGGTGAGGATCTTGGTACTGTACCGACGGAAATTGTCAGTAAACTGCGCGACAGTGGTATCTATTCGTGGAAGGTTCTCTACTTCGAGCAGGAGAGTGGGGATCGTTACCGGGCACCCTCCGTTTGGCCACGCCAGTCTATGGCGAGTGCGACGACCCATGACCTGCCGACGCTGCGTGGCTTCTGGAGTGCCGGGGATCTGACTCTGGGTGAAACGCTGGGTATTTATCCTGACAAGCTGGTCCTCAAAGGGTTGTTTGAGCATCGCGTCCGCCAGAAACAGGCATTGCTGGAGGCATTGCATCGTCATCACTGTGTGCCAAAAAGCTGTGGTAAACGGGCGGACAGGCTGGCGATGACAACGGTGCTCAATCGTGGATTACAGCGTTTTATTGCCGACAGCAACAGCGCACTGCTGGGGCTGCAACCAGAGGACTGGCTGAATATGGCCGATCCGGTGAATGTACCGGGCACCACCGATCAGTATCCCAACTGGCGGCGTAAACTGAGCGTCACGCTGGAGGCCATGTTTGCCGATGATCGCGTTAATCGCTTAATTAAGGATATCGATAAACGACGTAAAGCCCCGTAATAATCGTGCGAGGCATGCCTCGCCGTATCAACTATTGCCGCATCACGTAGGGGTCGGGCATGCCCGACCCGTTTCTCTTGCGGTCCGCCCGGCGCTTACGGCGTAAAGGCTTTAAAAATCACCGAACCGTTTACACCACCAAAACCGAAACCGTTAACCAGCACGCTGCGGATGGTCATCTGCTGTGCACTGTTTTTAACGATGTTCAGCCCTTCAGCAGCACTGTCCAGCTGTGTGATATTCAGCGAAGGTGGCGCAATCTGCTGACGCATTGCCATCAGTGAGAAGATCGCCCCCACAGCCCCGGCGGCGCCCAGCAGATGCCCGGTGGCGGATTTGGTTGAGGAGATCGCCGTGTGAGCGCCTTCACCCAGTACCCGACGCAGCGCATTGATTTCGGCAAGATCGCCGACCGGCGTCGAGGTAGAGTGCGCGTTGATATAATCGATATCGCGCCCTGTTATCCCTGCCTGCTGGAGCGCAATGGTCATCGCACGCGCAGCGCCTTCGCCATCTTCCGGCCCGGAAGTGATGTGGTAAGCATCCGAGGTGGTGCCATAACCGACCACTTCACCAAGGATTGTGGCGCCACGCGCCTGAGCACGGGTCAATTCCTCCAGTACCAGCATCCCGGCACCTTCTCCCATCACAAAACCATCACGTGCCTGGTCGAACGGGCGCGAAGCCTGCTCAGGATGGTCGTTAAAGGCTGTTGAGAGCGCGCGGGCGGCCTGGAAGCCCCCGAGTGAAACCGGATTGATGCAAGATTCACAGCCACCCACCACGGCGATATCCGCATCATCAAAACGGATGGCGCGGAAACCGTCACCGATACTTTGAATGCTGGCCGCGCAAGCGGAAACGGGTGTTCCCAGCATGCCCTTGAAGCCATATTTGATCGCCACGTGTGAAGCCGCGAGATTGGCGATAAACGACGGAATGGTAAACGGGGACAGTTTACGGCTGCCTTTTTCTGCCACGGTTTTGACCGCATTGCTGATGGCATGAAAACCGCCAATGCCGGTGGCAATAATGGTGGCGGTGCGCAGACGTGCGGTTTCCGACAGATTATGTAAGCCGGCCTGCGTGATGGCTTCTTCGGCCGCTGCCAGCGCCAGATGAATAAAGCGGTCCGCTTTACGCTGCTCTTTCACCGGAATAAGCGCAGCAATATCAAAACCGTGCTGCGGGTCTTGTTCGATGGAGGGAACCTGCCCACCCACGCGGATGGCCGTATCGCCATAGGCCTCTTCAGGAAGATGACGAATCCCGGACTGACCGGCGATCAGCCGTTGCCAGCTACCGTCTACGCCATTACCGAGCGGGCTGATTAAGCCCATACCTGTGATCACGACTCTTCTGCCAATATTGTTCAACATGATGACCTGTAGGTTGCGAAAACAGGTTTCAGTGTACACGTGTAAGCTGAAAGATCCAGCGTCAATCACGCCAGGGAAAATTAAACAGGCAGTCGGGGGAAAATTAAACCAGGGGCGTGAAATCGCGGGGAAAGAAAAGAGAAGGGGCCGGATATCCGGCCCCAGGTCATCAGTAGAACGAATGCTCACCGCGTTCGTGTTCTGTCAGGTCGCGTACGCCTTTCAGTTCAGGGAACGCCGCCAGCATCTCTTTCTCGATGCCTTCTTTCAGGGTCACATCGACCATGGAACAGCCGTTACAGCCGCCGCCAAATTGCAGAATAGCGAAACCTTCGTCGGTGATTTCCATCAGGGAAACTTTACCGCCGTGGCTCGCCAGCTGTGGGTTGATCTGGGCCTGCAACAGGTACTCAACACGCTCAATTAACGGGGCATCTTCGTTAACTTTACGCATTTTGGCGTTCGGTGCTTTCAGCGTCAGCTGTGAACCCAGGTTATCGGTCACAAAGTCGATTTCAGCGTCTTCCAGATAGGGTGCGCTGAGGGCATCAACATAGGCTGACAGCAGGGGAAACTTCAGTTCAGTATCCGTTGCTTCTACTGCATCGGGTGGGCAGTAGGAAACACCGCACTCGGCAGTCGGTGTACCCGGATTAATCACGAATACACGAATTTGGGTGCCATCTTCCTGCTTTGACAGCAGTTTTGCGAAGTGCTCTTGTGCAGAGTCGGTAATTAGGATCATGGCGATTGCTCAATAGTTAACTAATTTCATTGGTTATAATACGCCCATCACCGACGCTCTACAAGGTTCGGCACAGGCACCAGATCTGTACGCTGGCAGCACCCCTGGCCAGCAGAATGCGGCTTATCTCTGCGACGGTACTGCCCGTGGTGACCACATCATCTAATAAGGTGATATGCAGCCCGCGCACATCAATTTCAAGTGTAAACGCGCCGCGTAAGTTTTTACGCCGCGCCAGAGCGCCCAGACGGTGCTGAATACGCCCCGCACGTATACGTGTGATGGCTCGGGGTAAATAACGACATTGCGTCCAGCGTGCCAGACAGTGAGCCATATCCTCTAACTGATTATAGCCGCGTTGCCACGCCCGGCGATGATGCAGTGGGACCGTCAGCAATACATCCGGACGATGCAGCCCGCTTTCACGCCGTTGCATTAACCAGCATAGCAGTATCAACCGGGCCAGCATTACCGCAAGTGCGGTGGTGCGATAAAACTTTAGCCGGTTTACGAGCTGGCTGAGCGGTGGTTGCCAGGGCGTGACGAACACCAGCCACTGCCAGGGAGGTGGGCTGTGCAGGCAGCGGCCGCATTCACGGGTTGTTTCGCCGCTGGGCAGTCCACAGCGTGGGCAACCACCGCGCATCGCCAGAAGGTGGCGTAAACAAACGGTGCACAAGCCGTGCTGTGCAAGGCTGAGCGGCATCAGACATAGCCAACAGCCTGCTGGCATTGGTAGCATGGCGACCTCGTAATTTAAATACAGGACGATAACCGATGACGGTGCTTCACTGGGAGACTATTGGACAGGGCGATCGCCATCTTGTGCTGCTGCACGGATGGGGGTTGAACGCCGGGGTGTGGCATTGCATTAGCGAGCGGCTCAGCGCACATTTTTGTCTGCATCTGGTGGATCTTCCCGGTTATGGTCACAGCCAGGGATTCCCGGCAATGACGCTCGATGAGATGGCGGCAGCTGTGCTGGCGCAGGCCCCTGAGCAGGCCATCTGGCTGGGCTGGTCGCTGGGTGGCCTGGTTGCCAGCCAGGTGGCGCTGAATGCGCCGCAGCGGGTGCGTGGTCTGGTCAGCGTGGCATCCTCACCGCGTTTCAGTGCGGAAACCGATTGGCCCGGCATAAAACCGGAAACGCTGACCTCATTTCAGCACCAGTTGAGTGAGGATTTCCAGCGCACCGTGGAGCGGTTTCTCGCGTTACAAACCCTGGGGACGGACAGCGCTCGCCAGGATGCCCGGGCATTGAAAAGCGTGGTGTTTGAGCGACCGGTACCTGCGGTTGAGGTCCTGAACGGCGGGCTGGAAATTCTCAAGACGGCAGACGTGCGCCAGGCGCTCGCCGCGCTGTCCATACCATTTTTACGCCTGTATGGGGCGCTGGATGGCTTAGTACCACGAAAAATTGTCCCGCTGCTTGATGATGCCTGGCCAGCCAGTACCAGCCATATTATTGAGAAAGCGGCCCATGCGCCTTTTATCTCGCATCCGGCCGATTTTTGTCAGCAGATTATCGATTTCAGTGAGAACGTCAGGCCCTGAGGAGCGCCATCTCTGGGCAACTGAGCGGGGGAGGCAGAGTGGCGTTACGTATTGCAACAATTCACTGCGTTGTCGGTTTGCACATCGCGGTCGATAATGGTCACGGCACTATTTTTTACTGCCATTGATAACTGGAAATATTGACCTAAGGAGAGGAAATTGTATGAAAAAGCTGATCACTATCTCTGCCCTGATGTTGACGACCTTGGCGGCATTTAATGCCAGTGCAGCCGAGCAGATCACCCGCGAAAAAGCGCAGGAGATGAAGCTGGAAAAAATCGGTACGGTGACGACAAACTCCACCACCGATCCGATGGATGCCAACGCCCGCTTATCGAAAAAAGCCGATGAGAAAGGCGGTAAATACTATGTGATCATCGCAGCCCAGCAGGGGAACCGCGATCACGCATTGGCTGACGTCTATAAGTAAGCGATAGTCCCTGCCCGCCATCGGTGGGCAGTTTCAGGCTTTCAGCCAGCGGAATTCCCACGCTTCCAGCAGCATCGCCTGCGCACCATCAATACGATCGCCACTGGCAATATCCCGATACCAGCGCGCCTCTGGCAGCATCATACTCACCGCTTTATTGCTCAGGTTAAACACGCACCACAGGGATTCCTGTTCTTCTCTTGCCTGGCGTTTCATCACCAGCAGTGAATTGTCACTGTCGATGATGCTCATGGGATTATCCGGATGGAAGGCCGTCTGCTGGATACGCAACTGAATGAGCTGGCTGAGGGCATAGTAGACTCGTTGTCGCAGTGAATCCTTTTCCATTAACGCCTGTTCGATATCGCTGACGGCATATTTCTGGCGGTTGATTGCCCGGTTGTACCCGGCAGTTTTTACGCCTTCAACATCGTTACGTGAGCCGAGAATACTTTGCACGTAGATGGCCGGTACGCCAGGAAAGGCCAGCAGCAGCGCATGGGCCAGCAGGAAACGTCGCAGGCGCGTATCGTCATCATCCGCTTTCTGATTCAGGGCATCCATGTAGGTGACATTGATTTCATACGGGCTGGTGCTGCCATCAGGGTTATTTTTATAGGAGATCAGCGCTCCTTCCATCGCCAGATCGCGAACCAGCGAGACGATCTCGGTTTCCGGCAGAATGCCGCGTAAGGGGTTCAGGCCGATGCCGTCATGTGACGCGAGGAAATTGAAGAATGTGGTGCTGCCGCTGCCGCCATCGAGGGAGGCGGCCCACTGGCGAAGGGCACGTGACGATCCATAATGGATTGCGTGCAGCACCAGCGGCGGCAGTGAAAACTGATACACCATCTGCGCCTCATCACGACCATTACCAAAATAGCTGATGTTATCTTTGTGCGGTACGTTGGTTTCCGTTAACACCACCGTGCCTGGTGCCACTTCGTTGGCAATAGCGCGAAACAGCTTGACCAGCTGGTGGGTTTTTTCCAGATGAATACAGGACGTTCCCGGCGTTTTCCACATATAACCCACCGCATCCAGGCGCAGGTAATCGGCGCCTTTTTGCAGATAATCCAGTACCACGTTCACCATCGCGATCAGCACTTCCGGGTTAGCGAAGTTCAGGTCGATCTGATCGGCGCTGAAGGTGGTCCAGATAAAACGGGTTTCACCGTCGGCCATCGCAAAAGGCGTGAGAAGGGGTGAGGTGCGCGGGCGGGTGACTGCGCTTAAATCGGTGGTGGGCGGCATGCTGATAAAGAAATCGTCCCAGCCGGGGTCCTGCGCCAGATAATGGCGAAACCAGGCGCTTTCAGATGACATGTGGTTGCAGACAAAATCAAACATCAGCCGGGTATGCTGGCGCAGGGCGGCGACGTCCTGCCAGTCGCCACATTTGGGGTCCACCTGGTGATAGTCAATGACGGAGAAACCATCGTCGGAGGACCAGGGGAAAAAAGGCAGCAGATGAACCAGATTAAAGCTGGATTGCAGGTGCTGTTGCCAGAAACGAGAGAAGGTCGTCAGGGTGGGCGTGTTCTCTTCATGAAACTGATCGGCGTAGGTGATCAGCACCACGTCTTTTTCATCCCAGTGTGGTTTACGCGACTGTTGAATACGCTCCCGCGCATCAGCAATCAGCGTATGCAGCCGCTGTAAGCAGGATGGCGGGAAAGTGTAATCGTAGATCTTATCTATTAAGTTATTGATAATATCCATTATTATTCGAATTGCCACCGCGGGTGAAAAATTCAGACGTTATTTTTCACTGTAGACGCTGGTCACAAAATCGCAACCTGCATCAGTGGCAACGACCGTTTTTGGCGCAGTTCTGGCATCCGGTACTGACCTGTTTAACCGGGATCTGGGCCGGGGTGATGCGCACGCGGCGTAGCGCGCCCAGCAGCAGGGCATTGAACAGCAGGACAGTGGCAATAATCAGACTGCTGCTGCCTGGATGCTGGTGGAAACTGGCAACCTGATAAAACAGGGTGGCCAGCGAGTAAGCCAGATCCAGCCCCCACAGGATCGAGAACAGCATCCAGCGGTTACTGCTTTCACGGGCAATGGCACCCATTACTGAAACGCAGGGCACGTACAGCAGCACAAAAATCAGGTAGCTGTAGGCGGCAGCATCGCTGGCGAACTTGCTGTGCATCGTACCCATTGCGCCGCTGGCCATTTCCGCATCGCCTTTACTGGCCTCAATGGGGTTGGCGAGAACGCTGAGGCTGAAAGTGGCTTTGATGCCTTGCCATGTCTCAATCAGCGCGTCACTCAGCTGCGTGCGAAGACTGAACTGCTCAGGGTCGAATGCCTGCTGTTGCAGCGCTTCGGCGGTGTAGAGGGTATTCAGCGTGCCGACCACCACTTCTTTTGCCATCGCTCCGGTCAGCAGACCGACGGTAGCCTGCCAGTTATCATCGTGAACACCGATCGGTGCCAGCAGTGGTGTCAATGTCTGGCTGACGCTGGCCAGCGCGGAGTCGTTCAGATGACTCACCGGCTTGCCGCTAAACGAAAAACTGTTTAGCGCACCGATAAGCATACTGACCAGCACAATCACTTTCCCGGCCCGCAGGACAAACCCCCGCAGACGCTGCCAGGTTTGCAACAGCAGACTTTTGGCGTGAGGAACGTGCCACAGTGGCAGCTCCATTACAAAGGGACTGGCGTTACCGCGCATCAGCGTATGCTTAAGCAGCAGGCCAGTGACGATGGCCGCGCAAATCCCCAACAGATAGAGGCTGAAAACGACCAGTGCACCACGCTGACCGAAAAAGGCCGCCGCAAAGACCGCGAAAATCGCCAGCCGCGCTCCGCAGGAGATAAACGGCGCCATCAGTACGGTGATCAACCGCTCCCGTGGGGCGTCCAGCGTGCGTGCTCCCATTACCGAGGGCACATTGCAGCCAAAGCCAACAATCAGCGGCACAAAGGATTTACCGGGCAGACCAAGCGCCTGCATCAACCGATCCATCACAAAGGCGGCACGCGCCATATAACCGGAATCTTCCAGCAGAGAGAGGAACAGGTACATCATGCCGATCTGCGGTATCAGCGGCATGACGGTATTGATCCCACCGCCGATGCCCTGCGCCAGGAAAAGCGTCAGCCATAACGGTAGGTGCAGCGTAGCGCCCAGCCACTGCGTACCCTGAATAAATATCGCCGCTGATCCGAGGTCGAAAAGCGGTTGTAGTGCGCCACCAAGGTTGATGGCGAGGAAGAACATCATATACATCACCAGCAGAAACACCGGCAGGCCCAGCCAGCGGTTCATGGTCAGGCGATCCAGGCGCTGGCTGAACAGGCTACGGCTTCCGGCGGCACGGATGACCTTGTGGCAGAGTGACTCGAGAGTCTGATAACGGCTACTGGCAATGGACTGAGCGGCATCCTCCCCCAGACGTTCATGGATGCCTGGCAGTAACGCCTGGGCTGCGGGCATCTGCTGCTGGCTCCAGATATCCCCTTCCAGCATATGCAGGGCCAGCCAGCGTTTCTGCCCTTCTGGCGTGGCGGCGGACATGGCAGCGACCAGTTCACGCAACGCTTGTTGCAGCGGCTGCGAATAGGGGACAGCAAGCGGGGTGGGCTGGCGTGAATAACGGTCGATGGTCTCTTTCAGGCGATTAATGCCGCGCCCGCGAGTGGAAACCAGCGGTATCACCGGGCAGCCCAGCGCCTCTTCCAGCGCCGAGAGGTCTAACTCTGTTTGCTGGCTTTCAACAATATCCAGCATGTTCAATGCCACGATGCAGGGCTGCCCCATCTCCAGCAGCTGCAAGGTCAGATAAAGATTGCGTTCAAGGTTGCTGGCATCCACCACGTTAATCACCAGGTCGGCATCACCGCTCAGGAGATACTGACAGGCAATCTGTTCATCCAGCGATGCCTGTGCCGAGAGCGTGGTGAGTGAGTAGCAGCCTGGCAGATCAACCAACTGCACCTGATGCTCTTCTGTGGTGAACTGCCCTTCTTTGCGCTCGACGGTCACACCGGCCCAGTTACCGACCCGCTGGCGCGATCCGGTGAGCTGGTTAAACAAGGTAGTTTTGCCTACGTTAGGGTTCCCGGTCAGTGCGATAGTCGTGGTTTTCATGCGACCTCTCCGGCTGACTGCATGGCTTCCAGTTGGAGTAATGCAAGATCCTTTTTGCGCAACATCAGGCTGACGTGGCGGGTTTCAATATGTAGGGGATCGCCCAGTGGAGCGATACGGATCAGCCGAAAGGTGATGCCGGGCAACAGGCCCAGCGCCATGAGTTTCTGGCGAAATACCGGATTGATGGATGACGAAAAACCGACGATTCGGTAGGCGTGCTGTGGGATCATTTGCATTGGCGGTGCCTGCTTAAATAGACACTGATAATTTTAATGAGAGTGATTCTTGCTCACATTGATATGGAGCAACTTAATCGCAGGGCAGACGCGGAGGTTAGGAAAAAAGAGCGGGCCATCAGGCCCGCCGGGGGGATTAGCTTTTTTTGCCAAAGGCGGCAGCCAGCGCATCGCCCATCGCGCTGTTGCCCGCAGGCTGGGCGGCAGGGCGCTTGTTGTTGGCTTTTGCCGGGCGCGCGTTGTCACGGTCCGGCGATTTGTTGCCGCCACCGCGTCGCGCGTTGGTTTCGCCTGGCTGCTCGTCAAGGCGCATGGTCAGCGCAATACGCTTACGCTGTAAATCCACTTCCATCACCTTCACCTTGACCACATCACCGGCTTTCACCACTTTGTGTGGGTCATCGACAAATTTATCGGCCAGTGAGGAGATATGCACCAGACCATCCTGATGGACGCCGATATCGACGAAGGCGCCGAAGTTGGTGACGTTAGTCACCGAGCCTTCAAGCACCATCCCCGGGAGCAGGTCATTCATGGTGTCGACGCCGTCAGCGAACTGTGCGGTTTTAAACTCAGGACGTGGATCGCGACCCGGTTTTTCCAGTTCTTTGATGATGTCACTCACGGTCGGCACGCCGAAACGCTCATCGGTAAAATCAACGGCTTTCAGATTACGCAGCTCAGTCGGGTTACCCATCAGGTCGTTAAGAGCCTGCTCGGTGGCGGCGAGAATACGCTGCACGACCGGATAAGCTTCCGGGTGCACGGTAGAGGCATCCAGTGGGTTATCGCCCTGAGTGATGCGAAGGAATCCGGCGCACTGTTCAAAGGCTTTCGGCCCCAGACGACCGACTTTCAGTAACTGCTGACGGTTCTGGAAACGGCCGTTCTCATCACGCCAGGTGACAATGTTCTGGGCGATCATCTTGCTCAGCCCTGCCACGCGCGTTAGCAGCGGCACAGAGGCGGTATTCAGATCGACACCCACGCCGTTCACGCAGTCTTCCACCACCGCATCCAGTTTTCTCGCTAACTGGCTCTGGCTGACGTCATGCTGGTACTGGCCGACACCAATGGATTTCGGGTCGATTTTTACCAGTTCGGAGAGCGGATCCTGTAAGCGACGGGCGATGGAAACCGCGCCACGCAGCGAGACATCCAGGCCAGGGAACTCCAGTGCCGCCAGTTCGGAAGCGGAATAGACCGAGGCTCCCGCTTCGCTGACGATGACTTTCTCGCCCTGGACCTGCGGGAACTGCTTTTGCACCTCAAGATAGAAACGCTCGGTTTCACGAGATGCCGTACCGTTGCCGATGGCGACCAGTTCAACCTGATGTTTGGTACAGAGTGCTGCGACGGCCGCTGCGGCTTTCGCAGTCTGCCCGGTGTGAGGATAGATGGTGTCTGTCGCGACCAGCTTCCCGGTCGCATCCACCACGGCGACTTTGACCCCGGTACGCAGGCCAGGATCGAGACCCATCGTGGCGCGCATCCCCGCCGGCGCCGCCATCAACAGATCGTGCAGATTGCGGGCGAAGACATTAATCGCTTCGTCTTCCGCGCGTTCACGCACGGTGCCCATCAGTTCGGTTTCGAGGTGCAGCAGCACCTTGATGCGCCAGGTCCAGCTGACTACGGCTTTACGCCAGGTATCCGCTGGCGCATTGTTCAGGCGCAGATTCAGATGGTCTGTGATGATCTGCTCACCGTGGCTTTCGCGCGGTGGTTCATCAAACTGCGGATCAGCATTCAGCGCCAGCTGTAAGATACCTTCGTTACGCCCACGGAACATGGCCAGCGCACGGTGGGAAGGTACGGTGGATAACGCTTCATGATGATCGAAGTAGTCACGGAATTTTGCGCCTTCCTCTTCTTTGCCATCGATCACACGTGAGACCAGGTGTGCATTTTTCCACAGGTAGTCACGCACTTTTGCCAGCAGTCCGGCATCTTCTGCGAAACGTTCCATCAGGATGTAGCGTGCACCATCCAGCGCCGCTTTGGTGTCAGCAACACCTTTGTCGGCATCAATGTAGCCAGCGGCCAGTTGTTCAGGATCGTGAGACGGCTCCTGCCATAACGTGTCTGCCAGGGGTTGCAGACCGGCTTCTATCGCGATCTGACCGCGCGTGCGGCGCTTCTGTTTGTAAGGCAGATAGAGGTCTTCGAGCTCGGTTTTACTCAGGGTGGCGTTGATTGCCGCTGCCAGCTCATCGGTCAGTTTTCCCTGGTCGGCAATGGATTTCAGAATGGACTGGCGGCGGTCGGCAAGCTCGCGCAGGTAACCCAGTCGGGTCTCCAGCTGACGCAGTTGGGTATCATCTAACCCGCCGGTCACTTCCTTACGATAACGTGCGATAAACGGCACGGTATTTCCTTCGTCCAGCAGGCGAACAGCGGCTTCAACCTGTTCTGGTCTGGCCTTTAGCTCACTTGCAATCAGGCGGCTCAGTGAATTATTCATCATTGTTGGGACACTTTTTAGCTTAAGAAATTGGCAACAGTTATACGGATTGCAGCAGCATAATGCCAGTCATCAGACTGTCAGCATGGCTGCAACGGCGAGTTTAGGATTCTTTGACGTAGCTGATCGCATTGACGTACCACAGTGCTTCACCCACTGGGGTGTGGACGATGGCGGCATCCCCGATCTCTTTTTTCAGCAATGCACGCGCCATCGGCGAGTCGATAGAGATATAGTCATTGCGACCGAAGATCTCGTCATAGCCGACAATGCGGAAATGCTTCAGATCGCCATCATCGTTTTCCACCTCAACCCAGGCACCGAAAAACACTTTGCCATCCTGCTGTGGGGAATAGTCGACAATACGCAACTGTTCCAGGCACTTGGTCAGATAGCGTATCCGGCGGTCAATTTCACGCAGGCGTTTTTTGTTGTACTGATAGTCGGCATTTTCACTGCGATCGCCAAGGCTGGCCGCCCAGGTGACCTTCTTCGTCACTTCCGGGCGCTCTTCACGCCACAGGAAGTCCAGCTCCTGCTTCAGCAGGTTGTAGCCTTCGCGGGTAATCAGTTTGGTTTTCATCATTCAGCCATCGTCATCGTGATATGCAGACTATTTTGTTGTGCTGTGTGACGGGATGCAAATTCATTGTTCCGAATTATGCCGCAACGTTACTGCTTGTTTGTCATGATAAATACGCTGGAAAAAACCGTTCATCCCCTGGTTTTTTTGACCCAGATTACAGATAAGCTGCTGTTTAATATGCTTTGTAACAATTTCGGCTACAATATAAACCATTATTGACTGTTACATTCAGGCATCTTTTTTAAAAATACAGGCTCAGGCAATAGCGCCTTTGGGAGTAACGAAATGCAAGAAAATTACAAAATCCTGGTGGTAGATGATGACATGCGTTTGCGTGCACTGCTGGAGCGTTATCTGACCGAGCAGGGCTTCCAGGTGCGTAGTGTGGCCAATGCTGAGCAGATGGATCGCCTGCTGACGCGTGAATCATTCCACCTGATGGTGCTGGACCTGATGTTACCTGGCGAAGATGGCTTGTCGATTTGCCGCCGTCTGCGCAGCCAGAGCAACCCCATGCCGATTATTATGGTCACCGCCAAAGGCGAGGAAGTGGATCGTATCGTGGGCCTCGAAATCGGTGCGGATGACTATATTCCAAAACCGTTCAACCCACGTGAACTGCTGGCCCGTATCCGTGCGGTGCTGCGTCGTCAGGCGAATGAACTACCGGGTGCGCCTTCTCAGGAAGAAGCGGTGATTGCTTTCGGTAAATTCAAGTTGAACCTCGGTACCCGCGAGATGTTCCGTGAAGATGAGCCGATGCCACTGACCAGCGGCGAGTTCGCCGTGCTGAAAGCGCTGGTAAGCCACCCGCGTGAGCCGCTGTCGCGCGATAAACTGATGAACCTGGCCCGTGGTCGTGAGTACAGTGCGATGGAGCGTTCTATCGACGTACAGATCTCCCGTTTGCGCCGTATGGTGGAAGAAGATCCGGCTCATCCACGCTACATCCAGACCGTTTGGGGCCTGGGCTATGTCTTCGTGCCGGACGGCAGTAAAGCATGAGGCGATTCCGCTTCTCTCCCCGTAGTTCATTTGCCCGCACACTGTTATTGATCGTTACCCTGCTGTTCGTCAGCCTGGTAACGACTTATCTGGTGGTGCTGAACTTTGCAATTTTGCCCAGTCTGCAACAGTTCAACAAAGTGCTGGCCTATGAAGTTCGTATGTTGATGACCGACCGTTTGCAGTTGGAAGATGGCACGCAGCTGGAAGTGCCTCCGGCATTTCGCCGTGAAATCTACCGTGAACTCGGCATCTCGCTGTATACCAATGCAGCGGCGGAAGAGAGCGGATTACGCTGGGCGCAGCACTATCAGTTTCTCAGCCAACAGATGGCGCAGCAGTTGGGTGGCCCGACCGATGTCCGTGTGGAGGTCAATAAGAACTCCCCGGTGGTGTGGCTGAAAACCTGGTTGTCGCCGGATATCTGGGTGCGCGTCCCCCTGACCGAGATCCATCAGGGCGATTTCTCTCCATTGTTCCGCTACACGCTGGCGATTATGTTGCTGGCGATCGGTGGAGCTTGGCTGTTTATACGTATCCAGAACCGCCCGCTGGTGGAGCTGGAGCACGCGGCGTTACAGGTGGGTAAAGGCATTATCCCCCCGCCACTGCGCGAGTATGGTGCCTCTGAGGTCCGTTCCGTGACGCGGGCATTTAATCAGATGGCATCTGGCGTGAAGCAGTTAGCCGATGACCGAACCCTGCTGATGGCCGGGGTGAGTCATGACCTGAGAACGCCATTGACACGTATTCGTCTGGCAACGGAAATGATGTCAGAGCAGGATGGCTATCTGGCTGAGTCGATCAATAAAGATATCGAAGAATGTAATGCGATTATCGAACAGTTTATTGATTACCTGCGTACCGGGCAGGAGATGCAGTTTGAACGCGCGGACCTCAACAGTGTGCTGGGAGAAGTGGTGGCGGCAGAAAGCGGTTACGAGCGTGAAATTGAGAATGCCGTGATGTCCGCTGAGCTGATGCTGGATATCAATCCCCTTGCGATTAAGCGTGCGATTGCCAACATGGTCGTCAATGCTGCCCGCTATGGTAATGGCTGGATTAAGGTCAGTTCCGGGCGTGAGCTGCATCGAGCCTGGTTCCAGGTAGACGATGATGGTCCCGGTATTGAACCCGACCAGCTTAAGCACCTGCTTCAGCCGTTTGTGCGTGGTGACAGCGCACGCAGTACCAGCGGAACGGGCCTGGGACTGGCGATTGTGCAGCGTATTATTGATGCTCACCAGGGGGCGCTGGAGATTGGTAAGAGTGAAAAAGGGGGCTTACGCATTCGTGCCTGGCTGCCATTGCCACCTGCCAGCCTTCCGCCAGGGCCTACCCAGTGACAGGCAAGGGTGCGGCATGATGTCGTAGGGGTGAGGCATGCCTCACCCGATTCCACTGACTGGCTTACAGTTTCGGCCCGGCTTTCACCAGTGCTTCACCCGCTTTAGTGTCGGTGAACTTATCGAAGTTGTTGATAAACCTCTGCGCCAAATCCCGAGCCTTTGTTTCCCATTCGGCTTCACTCGCCCAGGTTTGACGCGGGTCGAGCAGTTTGCTGTCTACGCCTTGCAGGGTCAGCGGTATCTCCAGGTTGAAAACAGGCAACGTGGTGGTTTCTGCATGGGCGATGTCGCCACTGAGGATAGCGTTGATAATCGCCCGTGTATCGGCGAGCGAAATACGTTTCCCACTGCCGTTCCAGCCGGTATTCACCAGCCAGGCTTCTGCGCCTGCGTCCTTCATCCGTTTCACCAAAACCTCTGCGTACTGTGTGGGGTGCAGGGTCAGGAACGCGGCACCAAAGCAGGCTGAGAAGGTGGGAGTAGGTTCGGTGACTCCACGCTCAGTACCGGCCAGTTTGGCGGTAAAACCGGAAAGGAAATGGTACTGGGTCTGCTCGGCGGTCAGGCGTGATACGGGGGGCAGCACACCGAAAGCGTCAGCGGTCAGGAAAATCACTTTCTTCGCGTGGCCGGCTTTCGACACCGGTTTAACGATATTGTCGATATGATCAATCGGGTAGGAGACGCGGGTGTTCTCGGTCTTGCTGCTGTCGTCATAATCCACCGAACCATCGCTGCGAACGACAACGTTCTCCAGCAGGGCATCCGGGCGGATCGCATGGTAGATCTCCGGCTCTGCTTTTTCTGACAGTTTGATAGTTTTAGCGTAACAGCCCCCTTCAAAGTTAAACACGCCGTCATCATCCCAGCCATGTTCATCATCGCCAATCAGCTTGCGCTTTGGATCGGTAGACAGTGTGGTTTTGCCTGTGCCTGAGAGGCCGAAGAAAATGGCAACATCCCCTTTTTCACCGACGTTGGCCGAGCAGTGCATCGACGCAATCCCTTTTAGCGGCAGCAGGTAGTTCATCATAGTGAACAACCCTTTCTTCATCTCGCCGCCGTACCAGGTTCCCCCGATAAGCTGCATGTTTTCCGTCAGGTTAAAGGCGACAAAGTTCTCGGAATTCAGCCCCTGTGCCTGCCAGTCCGGGTTGGTGCACTTGGCGCCGTTCATCACAACGAAGTCGGGTATGAAATTCGCCAGAGCTGCTTTATCCGGGCGGATAAACATGTTCTTCACGAAGTGCGCCTGCCAGGCGACTTCCGTGATAAAGCGTACGCAGAGGCGTGAGTCCGGGTTAGCGCCGCACCAGGCATCGATAACAAACAGGCGTTTGCCGGAGAGCTGCTTTGTGACAAGGTTTTTCAGCGACTGCCAGGTCTCCTGCGAGAGGGGGTGGTTATCGTTTTTACCTTTCCCATTGTCACTCCACCACAGCGTGTCGCGGGTGGTTTCGTCACGTACCAGATATTTGTCTTTCGGAGAGCGTCCGGTAAAAATGCCGGTATCAACGGCGACAGCGCCAGACTGCGTGACGATACCGCGCTCAAAACCGTTTAATGTGGGTAGGGTTTCTTCCTTAAACAGGGTGTCATAATCAGGATTATGAATCACCTTCACCGTATCAGTGATGCCATAAGCGACGAGGTCCTGCAAGGTCAGGTCGTTAGTGTGCATGTTACTGCTCCTTTGTCGGTTTTTTGTACTGCGTCAAATTGTAGGGGTATTTCAACTTTATTACCGCGAGCAACCTCCGGCTTCTGCATCAGTGCCGGGTGATGCCACGATCGCGCGCAGTTTACACCCGCCAGAAAACAGCGAAAGCGGCAAAGAAGGAAAATGAGAAGCCACGCCGGGTTCAATGAAAAGAATCGCATTTGTTGCATCAATAGTGCTAAGTCGGTGTCTTTTTGTAGTGATAAATACCAGGTTATGAAGAATTTTTAGCGGGAAAATGCGATTTTTTGTGACGGGAGTATCGTATTGTTTTTCGATAGAAAATAAAGACAGGCGGGGTAAAAACGGGGCATCGTTGAAAAGAAAAAGGCCGGGTAATATCCGGCCCCTGGCGATTAGTGAACCTGTTGGTCACCTGTCGCAGAATCATTACGGATCGCGGCAATATCGACCGCATCATAGACGTAGTGATTACCGCAGTAGTCACAGTGCATATCAATGTTGCCATCTTCCTGCAGGATCTGGTCCACTTCTTCATCCGGCAGTGTTCGCAGCACATCGCCGCAACGTTCGCGTGAACAGGTGCACTTGAAGCTCACGTTCTGGGGTTCAAACAGGGTGACTTCTTCCTGATGATAGAGACGCCACAGCACGTCATTTGCTGGCAGGCCCAGCAGCTCTTCTGTTTTGATCGTTTCTGTCAACGTCGCCAGATGGTTGAACTCATCCAGGCTGGCATCCTGAGCCGGCAGAACCTGCAACAGAATACCGGCTGCACCCACCTGCGATTCTGTTTCGCCGGTGCGGATAAACAGACGAGTAGGGAGCTGCTCTGAACGCATAAAGTAATCTTCCAGGCAGGCGGCAAGGGTGTCACCTTCCAGCCCGACTACGCCCTGGTAGCGCTCACCTTCTTTCGGAGAAATGGTGATCACCAGATAGCCATTGCCGACCATCTCTTTTAGGCTGCTCCCATCGGCAATCTCACCCTGCATACGTGCAACACCGCGCATTTCCTGAAGATTGTTACCGTTGATTACGGCCATATTAAGCGGGCCATCACCCTGTAATTGCACCGTGATGTCACCGTCAAATTTCAGGGTAGCTGTCAGCAGGCTGGTGGCCACCAGCAGTTCGCCAAGGACCTGTTGCACTGGCTGAGGGTAGTCATGACCCTCAATGATTTCCTGCCATGTCTGGGATACGGTAACCAGTTCGCCGCGCACAGCATGGTTTTCGAACAGGTAACGGTGCATTTGGTCTTGCTGGGACATAGTGTTTCTCTCGAGTGTGGCGTTATTCGTCGCCAGAATGTTTAAATTTCATCAGGTCACGACGTTCCTTTTTATCAGGGCGCCGGTCAGGGTGCGGCATAGTGAGGGCATTCATTTTACGCGCCAGCGCCACTTTTTCCCGCTTCTCAATACTCTCTACCGTTTCGCGGTACAATTGTTGCGCAACAGTCGCCGGGCCACGTTTGTCAGTGATCGCTTCAATCACCACGGTGCGCTGATCGTTACCCTGGCGCAGCGTCAACTCGGCAGCCACTTCCACCAGTTTACTGGGTTTGCTGCGTTGACCGTTGTAATGGACTTTGCCGCCTTCGATCATTTCGCGTGCGTCTGCCCGGGTTTTATAAAACCGTGCGGCCCAAAGCCATTTATCGAGCCGGACCCCGTCAGAGGGTTTCTCTTTCATCGCTGCTCCTTTTGGGAATACCCCTATATAGGGTGTCCCCCGTCATCTTTCAAGTTAACGGGTGGGGGCGTCCAGGATTATTTTGGGTATGGAGGGCATTAGCTATTAAAAATAGCACAGATGCGATGGGCTCAGAACATCGGCCGCACGGTCTGTATATCGTTGAGCGAATGGTTGAGGCATTTGTCGTAATACTGGTGAATTTCCATCATCCGAAGACGATTACGGTGGATGCGACGCAGTGCCAGTAGCGTGTTAATGACCAGGATCAGAGAGAGCAACAGCAACAACAGGCTGCTGCCGAGGTAGTGCCATAATGTGATGGTGTCCGGCTCGCTGTGCAGTGCGATGTGGCGTGTGCCGTTGGCATCGGTGGTGATGCTGGTAATGATCCCGTTAGCGTTAAACGGCGTGTGCAGCAGCATACCTGCCAGACGTTGCAGTTCTGGCCACTGGTCGGGGGCGTTGTAATCAAACAGTGATGCTGTCGGGGAGGGCTGATTCACCAACTGGCGACCTTCGTCACTGAGGATCAGAAAACCACCCGGAGGAGGGCTGTTCAGTGCGTCTGCGGCACGGCGTGTTTCACGATAGAAGAAAGAGGAGGTTGCGGTATTGACCAGATTTTCGAGCGCTTCGGCACTCACCGGGCGAAGTAACACGTTCATGCCGTTGAGTGCACCGGAATTGGCACGGTGCACCAGCGTTTGCCAGTCTTTGGCATTGCCGAGGTTGACCAGCGCATTTTTCAGACGCACACAGTCCTGTTCCTGGCTGCACAAATCCTGCGTTTTTTGCACGATATCCGAGAAATCGTCCAGCAGGATCATGCCTGACTTCTGAATGGCGGTGGCCAGCTGCGGATTGAGTTTTGGATCGGTGCTGGTCTGCGGATGAAGCTGCATCCGGGTGGTATCCAGCAGTGCGGTGGCTTTATCGATAATATCGGACTGCGGCAGGGGCAGGGGGTCAGCGTTGTTCCAGTACACCGCAGAGCAGTCAAACGGCATAAAGTCATAGCTGCGGTTGCCCTGATAGGTGGTTGGAATCGAACACATCCCCGTGCCTTTGACTTTCAGGCTGTCGCCTACATGCAGGGCAACGTTTTCTAAGTCACTCACCTGCGTGACCTGCAGACTTTCCGTGCCTTTAATCCATGCCAGGCTCAACTTCAGTGGCATGCTCAGGGGGATCCAGGAAATCAGCAGTACCAGCACTAACAACGCACCCGCAGCCAGCACAACATTTTTACGCCAGCGTTGGATTGGGAAATTACGCACCTCATCCTGCAGGGAGAGGAAACGTCCCTGGCGAACGACCTGGCGGTTAAGATAGATATCAACGTCGGTAGTTTGACCCAGGTCCTGGGCTACGTAGCTTTGCCAGTGTGGCGGATAGATCAAATCGATAATACCCAACGAGATGTTACTGACCTGACCCTGGTTGGATTCGCCAAATAAGCCCCAGCGTTTCGGTGCGCCGCGCAGGCAGTGGATGTCACGCAGGTCTTTCTCTGTGGGGCGGCGGTACAGCATCCAGATGCTGAATAAAATCATGCAGATACCCGCCAGTATCAGCCAGGGCATCAGAACAACCGGCCCCACGAGGCTGATGAAAAACAGCAGTAATCCCGTGCTGATAAGCAGGGCTTCCCGGGTGCCATCCGGTTTGCTCAATGCATACTCTTCCAGACTCTCCTTGCGAACGCTGAGAAGCTCAACGTTCTCGCCCTCTTCTTTGCGGATAGAGGCATTTTGCCCGGTCGCGCGTACCATCGGCACCAGTGCAGGCGATTCCCAACGATATTGAGTCAGTGAGTGCCCATTGAGTGAAATGACCAGCGGGATCGTTTGCGTTTTAATGAGCTCAACGTAGTTCTCTTCCGCAATGTACTGCTCCCACAGTGGGGGCAGATGCACTTCAACCGCATCCAGGTAGTAGCGCCATTTATTTTGGTCGTCGGTGGAGAGTCCGTAGCGGGTGATGGAGCGAGTGACGGGATAAACATTGTTGCTTTGAGATGTCAGAACCAGTTGTTCGGGTGAGCTGCTGGCACCGGTTGGCTGGGTATCGTGCCGATTATTAGCCAGCATGGAGACGTAGCGTTCTACCGCTGTGCGTTCTTCGTCGCTCAGTTTGCGATAAGGGGGACTAATGAATGGCAGTGGTTTCGCCAACGGCGGGCGATGCCGCATAGCGTACCAAAAAAAACAACCTGCCGTCACCGAGCAGGCCAGCATTACAGCCAATATGATGACTATTGTGCTCATGCTCCCCTCATTCCTGCCACGATGCTCCTGTCATTTCTCTCGCATAAGATGGTGGGTCAATACCAGCCAAAAATGGCGAGTGAAGACAGAATAGGCAATTCACTGTGTGATTAAAAATAGCGCTAAAAATCATAAAATTAGAATAATTGTATAGCATGGCCGGGGGTGATGTTACCAGGCATTTGCCATAACAGATATCGGCATAATCCTATTTTTTAGTCGTTCAATTGACATTCTTTAAAAGATTTTCCTCATATTAACAAGGATTTGTTATAAAAAAGTAAAATGATTCATGCGATGATTGGATTCCTGCGGCACCTGCCGCACAATGGACAATAGCACACCCGTGTTTGTACCGGGCATGACGTTAACCTTATTCGGCTTTTCGCTGGGGCCATGATGACCAGACAATTACAAAAACCTACTATCCACAAAGTTGAAGCTGTTGCGCGCTCCAGGTTGTTCACGGTAGAAGCCGTTGATCTGGAGTTCAGCAACGGTGCGCGCCGTGTGTACGAACGTATGCGTTCCTCTGGCCGTGAAGCGGTTATGATCGTACCGATTGTCGACGATCATCTGATTCTGATTCAGGAATATGCTGTCGGGCTGGAAAGCTATGAGCTGGGGTTCCCGAAGGGATTGATTGATGCTGGCGAAACGCCGTTTGAAGCCGCCAATCGTGAACTAAAAGAAGAGGCCGGGTTTGGCGCTCATCAGTTGGAGACACTGGGAAAACTGACGATGGCGCCGTCCTATTTTTCCAGTCAGATGAACATTGTGGTGGCAGAGGGACTTTATCCTGAGCAACTGGAAGGGGATGAACCTGAGCCATTACCGCAACTGCGCTGGCCGCTAAATAATTTGCTGGCGCTCCTGGATGAACCTGATTTTCGCGAATCGCGTAACGTCAGTGCGCTGTTTCTGGTCCGTGAATGGCTGGTGAAGCAAGGCCGGCTGAGTTACTGATGTGAGCCATCGTAACGGGTGAGTGTGGTTGACTGACCTGAAATAAAAAATGCCGGGCAATTGCCCGGCATTTTTGTATCAGAACAACTCGTGGCTTTCGCCGTTGTCCATCAGTGTGGTTCCGACGTCATGTACGGAATATTCAGTCGGCTGGGTGCCGTTGATGAAGTATTCCGCGCGGCTATTGCCGCCACCGTTCGCCAGTTTGCCGGTGCTGCGGTCGATATTGACCGTCACTACGCCTTCTGGCGGCGTCAATGGTTGTAACGGCACACCATCCAGCGCGGATTTCATATAGTCATCCCATGCTGGCTGTGCGCTCTTGGCACCGCCTTCGTAGCCTGATATCTGATCTTTAATCGCCCCGGAAGCCGTGGTGCGTCCGAGGTCACGGCGGTGATCGTCAAAACCGATCCACACCGAGGTGACAACCCCCGGCCCGTAGCCGGAGAACCAGGCATCTTTTGAGCTGTTAGTGGTACCGGTTTTGCCACCGATATCGTTACGTTTAAGGTCGCGGCCAGCCCGCCAGCCAGTGCCCATCCAGCCTGGCTCACCAAACACATTCGAATTCAGCGCACTTTTAATCAGGAATGACAGCGGGGTGTTGATCACGTGTGGCGCATATTGCTGCTGGCCATCCTGCTGACCCTGCTGTGGAACCTGCTCCAGCTGCGGTTGTGGTACGGCAACATTGTTACCTTCCGACGATACCGCCACGTTTTCTACGCTGTCTTCACTCAGTGCGACGGCCTTCTGAGTGTTGCCATAGATCACCGGCAGATTGCACTCTGCACAGGCGACTTTCGGTTTCGCTTCGAAGACGTGGTTGCCTTGCTCATCATCGATGCGCGTGATGAAGTACGGGTCAACCAGGAAGCCGCCGTTCGCCATCACAGAGTAGCCACGTACCATCTGCAATGGGGTGAAGGAGGCCGAGCCCAGCGCCAGTGATTCCGTATGGACGATGTTCTGTGCCGGGAAACCAAAACGCTGCAAATATTCGGCCGCATAGTCGACGCCCATGGCGCGCATGGCGCGCACCATCACAACGTTCTTCGACTCACCCAACCCCTGGCGCAGACGAATGGGACCCGCGTAGGTATTGGGTGAGTTTTTCGGACGCCAGTCAGCACCGGCACCTGCATCCCAACGAGAAATCGGCACGTCGTTAAGAATAGATGCCAGCGTCAAACCACGGTCCATTGCTGCGGTATACAGGAACGGTTTGATATTCGAACCGACCTGGCGTAACGCCTGGGTTGCACGGTTAAACTTGCTCAGATTGAAGTCAAAACCGCCCACAAGTGCGCGCACGGCACCATCGTGTGGGTCGAGCGATACCAGTGAGGAGTTCACATCCGGCACCTGGCCCAGTTGCCAGTCGTTATCCACTTTGCGTACCCAAATCTGCTGACCAGGCTGCAATACCTGGCTCACCGAACGCGGTGTGGCACCTTGTAAGGTGTCTGACTTGAACGGGCGGGCCCAGCGAACACTGGCGAGGTTTAGCGCAACGCTGCTGCCATCACGCATAATGGCCGTGGCTTCCTCGCTATTACTGGTGGTAACCACTGCCGGGAACAGCGGACCGTACACCGGTAAAGACTTCAGCGTTTTCATGATTTCGCTGTGGCCCCACGCCTGCTCACCCACTTTCCACAGCACACTGGCCGGACCGCGATAACCATGACGCATATCATAGGCAATAACGTTGTCCTGAACCGATGTCTGTGCCGCCAACTGGAGCTTACGGGTGACGGTGGTATAGACCTTATAACCGTCGTTGTAGGCGTTCTCACCGAAGCGCTTGATCATCTCCTGACGCACCATCTCAGTCAGATACGGCGCTGAGAAAGCAATTTCCGGCACATGATAGTTCGCCACCAGTGGTGTGCTGCGCGCTTCGTTATACTGCATCTGCGTGATGTAGTGCTGGTCAAGCATACGTGCCAGAACGGTATTGCGACGCTGCACGGCACGATCATGAGAATAGAGTGGGTTAAATGTCGACGGTGCTTTTGGCAGGCCGGCGATCATGGCGATCTCACTCAGTGACAGCTGATCAACGCTTTTACCAAAATAGACCTGTGCCGCAGCGCCAACACCATAGGCGCGGTAGCCGAGGTAAATCTTGTTCAGATACAGCTCAAGGATCTCGTCCTTGCTCATCATCTGTTCAATGCGAATGGCGAGGAACACCTCCTTGACCTTACGTATCAGTGTACGTTCCGGGCTGAGGAAGAAGTTACGTGCCAGCTGCTGGGTAATGGTACTGGCCCCCTGCGACGCATGACCGGAAACCAGCGCAATGCTGGCTGCACGGAAAATACCAATCGGGTCGACGCCATGATGTTCATAGAAGCGGCTGTCTTCCGTCGCGATAAAGGCCTTCACCATTTGCGGTGGGATTTGTTGCAGCGTCAGTGGAATACGGCGTTTCTCGCCGTACTGTGCGATAAGCTCGTTATCGGCACTGTAGACCTGCATTGGCGTCTGCAGACGCACATCTTTCAGCGTGGCGACATCCGGGAGCTGTGGCTCTATGTATTTGTACAAACCATAGATCGAGCCAGCTCCCAGCAAGATGCAACACACTGCAAGGATCAATAAATACTTTACGAACTTCACCTGATATTTCCCACTTAAAGTCGGTTGGGCAGTTTATAAACAATCGCGCGGTAGTATAAAGGCAAGCCTGTACCTTGGATACGTCCTTTTCAACAGACGATAAGGAGATCGCGCAATGGCTTTTAAGACATGGCAAGTCGGGCTGGATATTCAAAACGGGCAGCTCTGCGCCCTGGGCATCCAGCGCCGTCGAAACGGCTGGCAGCTACGTCATTGGTGGCAGCATACGTTGCCGCAAGATACGTTAAGAAATGGCCTGGTGCAACGCCCGGACGATGTTGTGGCATTACTGCAACGCTGGCGTAAACACCTTCCTGCTCGCATTTCACTGCGGGTCGGCTTCCCCCCGCAGCTCGTCATGCAGCGCCAACTGGCGAAGCCTGCCTTACGATTACGTGAGCCCGATCGTAACAGTTACATCATGGCGGCGGCGAGACGATTTTTCCCTATCGCACCCGAAGCGCTGGCGCTGGATTACCGTGGTAGTGATGACGTTGACGGGGCGATGTATCTGACGGCGGCACGCCAGGATGCACTACAAAATTGGGTAGACTGCCTGCAACAGGCCTCGCTGGCTCCCGATGTTCTGGAACTGACTCCGGCGGCACTGTATGCGCTGGCTCGTGGACTGTCACTGGAGGCGTCCGCCGCACTGGTGCACCGCCTGAACGATCACTGGCTGTGGTATGCCCCGCAGTCGGGTGTTCATGCCTGGGGCTGGTGTTCACTGGAAGATGCAGCCGATTTTAGCGCACTACAGCAGCGATATTTACAAGGCAGCCACTCAGTCTGGTACAGCTCTGTGCTGGCAGAAGAGCGGCCGGAAGGCACCTTCGCCTTGTCGCCGCTGGCCGCAGTGCAATGTTATCAGCCGCCGTTGCCCGTGTATGACGGTGCTTTTGCATTGGCAACCGGTCTGGCATTACGCCCGGAGGATTGCTGATGGTATGGGTGAACTTATTGCCCTGGCGGCAGGTGAAATTGCAGAAGCGCTGGCGCGTCTGGCGTCTGGCAGGGGGCGTTTTAGTTCTGGTGTTTTCCATGCTGATGCTGGAGGGATACTGGCAGCGCAGTCTCAATCACCAGCAGAGTCGCACGCAGGGTCTGTGGAGCGCCGCGCTAAACGATGTGCAGGCCCTGAGTGCACGCACGCAGGCCGCACGACAGCAGCTCAGCGCCTTGCAACGTCAGCAGCATCACCTCATGCACCGTCAACAGCAGATGACCCAGTGGCGTGATTTCGCGCGGGGTCTTGGCCTGCTCTTTCCACCGGATACCTGGCTGAGCGTGTTGCATAAAACCCGCAAGGAACTGGTGTTACGCGGAGTGGCGGCCAGCATTCAGGAACTGCACCAGTTGCGTGACAGATTACGCGAGGTCACGTTGTTTAAACAGGTCAATTTGGGGGCAGTCCAGCGTGTTCGCACGGGCGAAATGACGTTTGATATGCAGGCACTACCGTTTTTGTCTCCTGGTGCCGACGAATGATGCACCGCTGGCTGATCGGTTGGTTGCAAATGCCGGCATGGATACGCTTGGGCAGTTTTTGTGGCGCTGCGCTGTTGCTGGCGATGCTGTTATGGGGCGCCTGGTTGCATCCGATAAAACAAAAGCAGCAGCAGGGCGAACAGCAGTGGCAGCAGCTGGCACACCGTTATCGTCAGCAGCTGCAATTACTCCGCGCCATGCCCGCACTTGCCACCGTGCAGCAGCAGACAGAACAGATCGAGGCACGGCTTACCTCTGACGTCATCCGGCCTTTTTTACTGCCTGACCTGCTCAAAGCCAGCGGTGCGGTACTGGAATACTGGCACCCTGCCGGGCAGGGCGGTGAGCTGTCTCTGATGCTGAACTGGCCACAATTTATTGCGCTGCTGGATTATCTTTCTGCGCTTCAGCCCACGTTACTGTTTTCCCAGTTCAAACTGCAACGTGAGGAACAGCAATTGCGCCTGGTCATGGAGTTAACGGATGAAAATTAAGCTGGCCTGGGGATTGCTGTTGTTGATGTGTAACGTGTGGGCGCGCGATCCCTTTTTTCCTCTGAACGTCCAGCGTTGCGCGTCCGTTGCAGAGACGGAACTCACCTGGCGTTTACTGGGACTGATTGGCCGAGAGGGCCGCTATGACGCGTGGCTGGTCTCGTCTCAACATAAATTGCTCTGGCGGCAGACTGGCGACCCATTACCCGGCACGGAGTGGCGTATCGCGGAGATTGATGCTCAGACTGTCACGATCACGACTTTACAGGACTGCCCGCCGTCACGGCGGCTGGGTTTAAAAGGACGACATCATGCTCAGGATAATTTACCTCTGGCTGGCGCTGATAAGCCCGTTATCAGCCAGCCAGATTCCCCTCTCTCTCGCTTTTGACGCCGCTCCCGTCGGGCAGGTATTGCAGGCGCTGGCCGATTACCAGCAGCTCAACCTGGTGGTAGCACCGGGGGTTGAAGGCACGCTTTCTCTTCGGCTGAAAGACGTGCCCTGGCAGCAGGCTTTACAGTTGGTGTTAAAAATGGGGCGCCTGACAATGGAAAAACAGGGCAACGTGATGCTGATTTATCCGGAGAGCTGGCAGCAAGAGGAGGAGCGAAAAACGGCCGCACGCCGTGAAGCTCAGGAACAGACGCTCCCCCTGCATAATCGTACGCTCACTCTCCAGCATGCCGATGCCGCAGCGGTCAACGGCAGCCTGCAAAATGAGCGCGCCCGATTAATGACCGCGCGTGGCAGCATTACGCTGGATAGCCGGACTAACAGTTTGTTATTACGTGATACTGAAAGTGCCCTCGATCAGGCAGAACGTTGGGTGCGCCAGCTGGATGTGCCGTTGGCTCAGATTGAGCTGGCAGCACATATCGTCACCATCAGTGAAGAGAATCTGCGTGAATTAGGGGTTAACTGGGGGCTAAGTGGATCTGAACAGGTGGCAGAGGCGCTGCGTAGCAGCCAGCTGAGAGTGGATCTTGGCGTCAGTCGCCCGGCAGGTATGGTGGGTTTGACGCTGGCAAAACTGGATGGTCAGTTGCTGGATCTTGAGCTGAGCGCGCTGGAAAGAGAGCAGCAGGCCGAGATTATTGCCAGCCCACGCTTGTTCACATCGCATCAGCAGACGGCCAGTATCAAACAAGGTACGGAAATTCCCTACGAAGTTGCCAGTGGAAATAGGGGGTCGACCACCATGGAGTTCAAAGAGGCGATGTTGGCGATGGAAGTCACGCCAGAGGTACAGGCTAACGGTCGGATTTTACTGAAACTGCATATTTCTCAAAATGTACCCGGAAAAAATATGCGAAGCGGTGAAAACGAGGTCCTGACCATCGATAAACAGGAGATTGATACCCAAGTGATGTTGAAGGATGGGCAGACGCTGGCGCTGGGAGGGATTTTTCAGCAACAGAGCGCCACAGGGCGCACTAAGGTGCCTTTTCTGGGCGATATTCCGTTACTGGGTGGCCTGTTTCGTCACGATGTACGTGAACAAAAAAGGCGTGAATTGGTGATCTTCATCACACCGAGACTGATTCGTAGCGATTAATGCGATTTTTGAGGCAAACTGTAACACCTGCATGTTTTTTCCGGAATTGCTGACAGTTGGGTTTGACGCAAGGACGGAATTAGCTTACAAGGTTTAGCGATTTTGAATTACGGGCCAGGTGCCCTTAGCAGCGAATGCTTTTTAACCGTTTTTTATCGTGCGCAACCGGCGTAGCCGATGCAACCACATCCGGCTGATAAATGAAGCGGACTGAAACGCGCCAAAATATTGCGTGCAATGGGCAAGGTAAATTTAATCGGTTGCCAAAACACCTTCAGTGTTGAGATAATTTTCGTCTGACTCTCGCACTATCGCTCATGAGGTTTCAGTTCATGTCCTGCCTGGTTTAAGGCGGGGTATCATCAACGAATTGTCTTAGTAATACCGAAAAAATGGCAGAGAAACGCAATATCTTTCTGGTTGGGCCTATGGGTGCCGGCAAAAGCACTATTGGGCGTCAGTTAGCTCAACAACTCAATATGGAATTTTTCGATTCCGATCAAGAAATTGAGCGACGTACCGGAGCGGATGTGGGCTGGGTTTTTGACGTCGAAGGCGAAGAAGGCTTCCGCGATCGCGAAGAAAAAATCATCAATGAACTCACTGAAAAGCAGGGCATTGTGCTGGCGACAGGTGGCGGTTCCGTCAAGTCGCGCGAAACGCGCAATCGTCTCTCCGCCCGTGGCGTAGTGGTTTATCTTGAAACGACTATCGAAAAGCAACTGGCACGTACTCAGCGCGACAAAAAACGTCCGCTGTTGCAGGTGGATTCTCCACCGCGTGAAGTGCTGGAAGCATTAGCCGATGAACGCAATCCGATGTATGAAGAGATTGCCGACGTAACCATTCGTACTGACGATCAAAGTGCGAAAGTGGTGGCTAATCAAATTATCAATATGTTGGAAAAGAGCTGATTCAGGCTCTGACGGCCCACTTGTGGGCACAGCAAAAAAGGTGATACAGCGTCATGGAGAGGATTACCGTAACTCTTGGGGATCGCAGTTACCCCATTACCATCGCCGCCGGGTTGTTCGCAGATCCGGCTTCTTTTTGGCCGCTTAAAGCGGGCGATCAGGTCATGCTGGTAACCAACCAGACGCTGGCTCCTCTCTATCTGGAACCATTGCGTTCACGCCTTGAGGGCGCGGGCGTGGTGGTCGATCAGGTGATTCTGCCGGACGGTGAGCAGTTTAAATCGCTGGCCGTGATGGATCAGGTATTTACCGCATTACTGTCCAGGCCTCATGGCCGGGATACCACTTTGGTGGCACTGGGTGGCGGTGTGATTGGTGATCTAACCGGATTTGCAGCCGCCAGCTACCAGCGTGGCGTACGCTTTATCCAGGTCCCAACCACGCTGTTGTCGCAGGTTGACTCCTCTGTGGGGGGGAAAACTGCCGTCAATCATCCGTTGGGTAAAAACATGATCGGGGCATTTTATCAACCTGCCTCGGTGGTGGTAGATCTTGACTGTCTGAATACCCTACCAGCGCGTGAGTTCTCTTCCGGTCTGGCGGAAGTGATCAAATACGGCATCATCCTTGACGGTGAATTCTTCACCTGGCTTGAAGACAATCTGGATGCCTTGCTGGCGCTGGATGGCACGGCGCTGGCGTACTGTATTCGCCGCTGCTGTGAGTTGAAAGCGGAAGTGGTGGCAGCAGATGAACATGAGCACGGCCAGCGTGCGTTGCTGAACCTTGGGCATACCTATGGTCACGCCATTGAAGCCCATATGGGTTACGGCAACTGGCTGCACGGCGAAGCGGTGGCAGCCGGGATGGTAATGGCTGCACGCAACGCTGAACGTCTTGGTCAGTTCAGTTCGCAAGATACAGACCGTATTATCACGTTGTTACAGCGTGCCGGGTTACCGGTACATGGGCCAGAAAGTATGGCGGCGGCTGACTACCTGCCACATATGATGCGTGATAAAAAAGTCCTGGCTGGCAAGCTGCGTCTGATTCTTCCCCTGGCCATCGGCAAAGCCGAAGTGCGCAGCGGAGTACCACATGATATGGTTCTTGCATCCATTCAGGATTGTCTGAAGCCATAGCGATTATCTGTAACCAGGTCTCCTGGCTACTATTCTGATGTATCGCCGTTCAAGGGTTCGAACGGCATTGCCGCTCTATGGGAGGAGGTTAAATGGACGAGTTTAAACCGGAAGACGAGTTAAAACCTGACACCAGCGACCGCCGACCAACGCGGTCCCGCAAAACGTCGTCTGCACCAAAAATCCCTGTATCCCGACAGCATATGATGATGGGAATTGGTATCCTGGTTCTGCTGCTGCTTGTGTTAGGTATTGGGTCTGCATTGAAATCACCTGATAACAGCAGTGCGAAACAGCCTGCAACGCCTGCGGGTAACGCCGGTGGTGAAAAGAATATCGATCTCTCCGGGTCCTCTTCAATGAGCGGCCAGTCAGGCCAGCCAGCTACGTCTGAAACCGGTACAACCCCGAATAATACTCAGTCGGCTTCGTCACAGAATGTGGGTGTTCCACCGATTTCCCCAACGCCGACAGAAGCACAGCCAGTGCAGACACCGCCGAATCAACAGCGTGTTGAGCTGCCAGGCGATCTGAATACAGCTTTGAATGACCAGCAAGGGCAGGTTGATGCTGCAGCACAGGCAGGTCAGGGAGAGTCTTCATTGCCAACGGCGGCTGCTACAGTAGCACCAGGGGCAGAAACTCCGCGCCAGGCAAGCAACAAACCTGTTACGGCTCCACGTCCGACGGCAACGCATCAGAATAAACCGGCGGTGGCCCATACGCCTGCTGCCAGTAAGCCTGCGGCGAAAGAAAGTAAACCAGCGACTACAGCCAGTCAGAGTACGCCAGCCGCGCGTAGCGGTAGCACCCCCGGCGGTAACTTTACGCTGCAGCTAAGCAGTGCATCGCGTTCAGACACGTTGAATGCCTGGGCGAAAAAACAAAATCTGAGTGGCTATCATGTCTATCAGACCACGCGTAACGGACAGCCTTGGTATGTACTGGTGAGTGGCTCTTATGCGACTTCAGGTGATGCTAAACGCGCTGTTGCCTCTCTACCGGCGGAAGTTCGTGCTCAGAACCCTTGGGTAAAACCGGTGAGCCAGGTAAAAAAAGAAGCGGGTAAATAACACCCCGCCGGGGAAACCCGGCGTATCCTTAGTGTGTGTGCGTGCCGCTGGCACGCAGAGCATTCAAAGCGCAGATATGCTGTCGGTGTAACCACAGCCTGATGAGTAAAAGTAATTAACGACAGCATGAAAAAAAATCGCGCTTTCTTGAAGTGGGCAGGTGGCAAGTACCCGTTGCTCGATGATATCCGACGCCATCTCCCTGAAGGGGACTGTTTGATCGAACCCTTCGTAGGGGCGGGCTCGGTATTTCTTAACACCCAGTACTCAAAGTACATTCTCGCAGACATTAACAGCGATCTGATTAACCTCTATAACATCGTTAAAGAACGCACGGATGAATTCGTGGCAGATGTGCGCATGCTCTTCGTTCCTGAAACGAATGATTCGGCGGTGTACTACGCCTATCGCAAAGAGTTTAATCTGTGCCGCGATGATTACCGACGAGCGGTGTTGTTTTTATACCTCAACCGCCATTGTTACAACGGTTTGTGCCGTTATAACCTGAGCGGTGAGTTCAACGTGCCGTTTGGTCGTTATCGCAGACCCTACTTTCCGCAAGATGAAATTTACTGGTTTGCCGAACGGGCCCAGCAGGCGACTTTTGTCTGTGAATCTTACGATGTTACGCTGGGGAAAGTGCAAAAGGGGGCAGTGGTCTATTGCGATCCACCCTATGCACCGCTCTCCACGACCGCTAACTTTACGGCGTACCACACCAACAGCTTTAGCATGCGTGAGCAACAACATCTGGTCGAACTGGCTACGATGCTGGCCAACGAGCAGAGCATTACCGTGCTGATCTCGAACCACGATACGCCGCTAACACGTCAGTGGTACGAGGGCGCTATCCTGCATGAAATCAAAGTGCGTCGTTCGATCAGCCGCAGTGGCAACACGCGAAGTAAGGTCAATGAATTACTGGCGTTGTATACTGGCCGGTGATGACGCCTGAAACTCAGGCACAACCAGGGAGAAACGGATGAAACAGTTTTTAATTGCCCCATCAATTCTTTCCGCAGATTTTGCCCGCCTGGGCGAAGACACTGCTAAAGCACTGGCTGCTGGCGGTGATGTGGTTCACTTTGATGTGATGGATAACCATTACGTTCCCAATCTCACGATGGGGCCGATGGTGTTAAAAGCCCTGCGCGATTATGGCGTGACTGCGCCGATCGATGTCCATCTGATGGCCAAACCGGTTGATCGTTTGATACCTGATTTTGCCAAGGCCGGTGCCAGCTATATCACCTTCCATCCAGAAGCCTCCGAGCATGTTGATCGCACACTGCAATTAATTAAAGAGCAGGGCTGCAAGGCGGGCCTGGTGCTGAACCCGGCAACCCCTCTCAGCGTGCTTGATTATGTGATGGATAAGCTGGATGTGATCCTGCTGATGTCCGTGAACCCGGGCTTCGGTGGTCAGTCATTTATTCCGGGTACCCTGAATAAACTGCGTCAGGTACGTAAGCTAATCGATCAGAGCGGCTATGATATTCGCCTGGAAGTGGATGGCGGCGTTAAAGCGGACAACATTGGTGAGATTGCCGCAGCGGGTGCCGATATGTTTGTTGCCGGTTCAGCCATTTTTGGTCATCCCGATTACAAAAAAGTGATCGATGATATGCGCACCGAACTGGAGAAGTCTCGTCATGGGTCATTTCACTAACGTCCGTGCCCTCGCGTTTGATCTTGATGGCACGCTGACCGATAGCGCCCCAGGATTGACGAGTGCCGTTGATAGCGCACTCAATGAGCTGAACCTACCCATAGCGGGTGTTGAGCGGGTATCAACCTGGATTGGCAACGGGGCGGATATTCTGATCGAGCGCGCTCTGACCTGGGCGCTGGGCCATGCCCCACAGAGCGCCCTGCTGTCTGATGCGCGGGTGCTGCTGGATAAACACTATGCACAGAGCGTAGATGGTGGCAGCCTGCTGTATCCTGGCGTCAAAGAGACGCTGGCCGCGCTGGCCGCACATAACCTGCCGATGGCGCTGGTCACCAATAAGCCCACTCCGTTTGTTGCTCCACTGCTGCAATCGCTCGGTATTGCCGACTACTTTTCCCTGATTATTGGTGGCGATGATGTGGTGGCAAAGAAACCGCATCCGGCCCCGCTGTTTCTGGTTTTGGGCAAGTTTGGTCTGCTACCGGGAGAGTTGGTATTTGTTGGCGATTCACGCAATGATATTCAAGCCGCGCAGGCGGCAGGATGTCCCTGCATTGGCCTGACTTACGGCTATAACTACGGTGAGCCTATTGCCACCAGTCAGCCCGACGTCACGCTTGATCATTTTAACGATTTGTTGCCCGCACTCGGGCTGTAATTATTCAGGACGGAAACATGAGCAAACCCATCGTATTTAGCGGCGCACAGCCTTCAGGTGAACTGACCATCGGTAACTATATGGGTGCGCTGCGTCAGTGGGTACAGATGCAGGATGATTACCACTGCATCTACTGCATCGTTGACCTGCACGCCATCACGGTTCGTCAGGACCCGGTTGCACTGCGTAAGGCTACGCTGGATACGCTGGCACTCTATCTTGCCTGCGGCATCGATCCACAGAAAAGCACCATTTTTGTTCAGTCGCACGTGCCTGAGCATACGCAGCTTGGCTGGATCCTTAACTGTTACACCTATTTCGGTGAACTGAGCCGTATGACTCAGTTTAAAGACAAATCCGCACGTTACGAAGAAAATATCAATGCGGGGCTGTTTGACTACCCGGTGCTGATGGCGGCAGATATCCTGTTGTATCAGACCACTCAGGTGCCGGTAGGTGAAGACCAGAAACAGCATCTGGAGCTGAGCCGTGATGTGGCTTCGCGCTTTAACGCACTGTACGGCGACATCTTTACCGTGCCAGAGCCGTTTATTCCTAAATCCGGGGCGCGCGTGATGTCGCTGCTGGAGCCGACCAAGAAAATGTCCAAGTCTGATGATAACCGCAATAACGTTATCGGCCTGCTGGAAGATCCGAAGTCGGTAGTGAAGAAAATTAAACGTGCGATGACCGACGGCGATGAACCACCGGTGGTGCGTTATGATGTGAAAGAGAAGCCTGGTGTGTCGAATCTGCTGGATATTTTGTCCGGTGTGACCGGTAAGACGATGGCCGAGCTGGAAGCCGAGTTTGCTGGCCAGATGTATGGCCACCTGAAAGGAGCGGTTGCGGATGCGGTATCAGCCATGCTGGGTGAGCTGCAGGAGCGTTATCATCGTTACCGCGATGATGAAGCCTTCCTTGAGCAGGTGATGCGTGATGGTGCAGCAAAAGCGCGTGCGCAGGCGCAGGGCACCCTGAAAAAAGTGTATGAGGCCATCGGCTTCGTTGCTCAGCCGTAAATCGTTACCGGTGGCAATCTGCTAAGGGTTGCCACCCGTTAAGAAAGCAAGAGCATCATGACTGGCGGTGCTCTTTTTTCAATACCAGAATTGCCCCGTCAAACCAGTAGAGTGTTAGCGTATCGTTGACCGGTGCGGTAACGACGGCCCCCGGCCCCCACGGCTCATCGCCACATATCACATTGTACCCACCCGCGACCTGATAGCTGTCTTCGGGATCGTTCTCATCGGCAGACGTCAACGTCGGTCTCTTCAGACAGTTATCCGTTGCCGGATCGATCGTCCGCTGCGCACTGCCTTGACTCCACATAATCTTATTTGACGAAAACGTCACCACTGCGCCCATATATTGCGGATCGTTCTCCATCACAGCCTGGATGCCTGTGCTATCCACATGTACGGCATCAACGTGCCAGATACCTTCCAGCGTGGCATAGTCAGGTGCAGCCGCCATCAGTGGCTGGCTTACCAGCATGCAGGCGATGATCAGGTGCTTCATGGTCCTTTCCTCGCAGTCAATCAGAATGCTGAGTATAGAGGGGAAATTAGCATTCAGGCTGCTGATTTTCATCGGTTCATTCAGAGATTTCCGGCAGCAGTATTAATCCGTGATAGGGTTAACAGCGTGTCTTATTGATGACGGAGGGATTTATGCGTCCAGAATTACAGTGGATTAATCACGTTCGCCTGCCGGAGCGTGAAGGGCTTTGGCAGATTGAGATCCAACAGGGCAAGATTGTGCATATCATGCCACAGCCACCAACGCGTGCCAGCGGTGAAGCACTGGATGCCGAAGGTGGGTTGGCCTTCCCTCCGTTTATTGAAACGCATATTCATCTGGACACCACGCAGACAGCGGGTGAGCCTGCCTGGAATCAGTCTGGGACCTTGTTCGAGGGCATTGAGCGCTGGGCTGAGCGTAAGGCCACGCTGACGCATGATGATGTTAAGCAGCGGGCTCGTCAGACACTGAAGTGGCAAATCGCCAACGGTATTCAGCATGTGCGTACCCATATTGATGTCTCCGACCCGACGCTGACCGCGCTGAAAGCGATGCTGGAAGTGAAGCAGGAGATGGCGCCGTGGGTGGATATTCAACTGGTGGCCTTCCCGCAGGAGGGCATTTTGTCTTACCCCGATGGTGAAGCGCTGCTGGAGAAAGCATTGCAATTAGGGGCCGATGTGGTGGGGGCAATACCGCATTTTGAGTTCACCCGAGAATACGGCGTTGAGTCATTGCACCGTGCTTTCGCACTGGCGCAAAAGTATCAGCGTATGGTGGATGTGCATTGTGATGAGATCGATGATGAACAGTCGCGTTTTGTTGAAACCGTCGCGGCGCTGGCGCACCGTGAACAGATGGGAGCCCGCGTGACGGCCAGTCATACCACCGCAATGCACTCCTATAACGGTGCTTACACCTCACGCCTGTTCCGCCTGCTAAAGCTGTCTGGAATTAATTTTGTGGCTAACCCGCTGGTGAATATTCACCTACAGGGCCGTTTCGATACCTATCCGAAGCGCCGGGGCATTACGCGGGTGAAAGAGATGCTGGAGGCGGACATTAATGTCTGCTTTGGTCACGATGATGTTTTCGACCCCTGGTATCCTCTGGGGACTGCCAGCATGTTGCAGGTCTTGCACATGGGGATGCACGTGTGCCAGTTGATGGGATACGAACAGTTAGATGCTGGGATTAACCTGATAACCACTTACAGCGCCAGAACGCTGCAACTGAAGGATTACGGTATCCAATGCGGTAACAGTGCTAACCTGGTGATCTTGCCTGCTGAGAGCGGTTTTGATGCCTTGCGCCGTCAGGTTCCAGTGCGCTACTCGATCCGTGATGGACGAGTGATCGCCGAGACAGCTCCCGCCACCAGCATTATCCATTTGGATGAGAGTGAAAAGGTGGATTTCAGGCGATGACGCTGCATAAAAAAAAGGCCGGATTAACCGGCCTTTTTGACATCTTAAGGTTAGTGGGAACCCATATGTCCATGCAACTTGTGCTTGCTGACGAAACCGAGCAGCAGACACATCACAAAGACCACCGCGTACAGGCCGTTAGCGGTCGCCAGCGCCGCGTGTGCACCGCCTTTCTCTACGATCGGGCCAGTGACCACGAAGGTCAACATGGTGCCAACGGTGCCGCAGGTCAGGATGAAGTTCACCAGTTTTGGCGAAGCGACCTTAGTCTGCAACGAACCCAGTGTGATAATGGTGGTGTAGATAGCGCTGGAGAAGAAGCCCAGGCTCATCATGATCCACTTCAGCATGGAGGCATCCGTCGCGCTGATAAACCAGTACATCAGCGCAGTGGCGGCCAGTGCCAGTACGGTGAGGATGCGCTGCGGATCGAAGAAACGCAGAATGGCACTGAAGGCCCACATACCAATCATATACGCGGTCCAGAAGTTACCGACCAGACCCCCGGCTTGTTCGATACTCTGCCCCATATTTTTGGTCGCGTACAGCGGCACCCAGCCAATAAAGCCAAGCTGGCCAAGGATGTAGCACAGTGCTGCCACAGCCAACAGGCCGACGCCGATGCCCCACTTCTCTTTCACTACAGGCTCGCCTCTGGTGGCTTTCTTGCCCAGTACCGGGAATTCAAAGCACAGTGCCAGAACAAAGATGGCGACATAGATGACGCCGATGCAGGCGTATACCCAGTACCACGGCAGAGAACGCGCGAGAATAGCGGCAGCAATAATCGGGAAAATGGTACCCGCCATGCTGAAGAAGGAGTCGGTAAACAGCAGGCGAGAGCCACGCTGACGTCCTTCATACAGATGGGTGATCAGGAACGTACCGATGGACATGGTAATACCACTCACCACGCCAAGCACAAACATGCACAGAGAGAAAACGGTGAGGCTGTGGCTGTTCATCAAGCCCAGCACGGCCAGCACCATCAGCACAAAGCCGAAAATAAGCTGACGCTTCAGTGGCACAATTTCCATCAGCCAGGCGTTCAGGAATACCGCCAGCAGGATACCGGCGTTCAGGAAGGTAAAGGTATTACTCATCTGTGCCACGGGCAGCTGGAAGTAAGCAGCAATATTCTCCAGTACCATACCGGTAACGATAACCACTGCACCGGTCAGCGCATAAGAGAAGAAGCTGATCCAGGTAAGCCCAATTCGATCGCGATTTGTCATAGTGGAAACCTGTTTGAAAGAGAAGTCGTCGGGCGGAATGCCCGTGGTAAACGAGAGAAGTTTAACGATATTCGTGATCTGCTTAAATATTTAATGAAATGAATATCTTCATATTTCATTCATAACGTGATCATTATCACCATTCGGACTTCTCTTATCCCGTTTGCTTCAAGATGTTTGCAGCGTAAATAAAGGTAAAACGCTGGCGCGTTGGTAAGTGCCTCTTTACAATCAGCGTTGTTTTTATGGTTTGTTGCACTCAGTAAGGAATCTTTCATGTTGAAACGTACTTTGACCGCAGTGGCGACCGTTCTTGCCCTGTCGACAATCTCTGCCTCCGCTATTGCCGCGAAGGGGGACACGCATGTGCTGCTGACCACTTCCGCCGGTACTATCGAACTGGAACTGAACAACCAGAAAGCACCGGTATCGGTGACTAATTTTGTGGATTACGTCAACAATGGTTTTTATAACAACACCATTTTTCACCGCGTGATCCCGGGCTTTATGCTGCAGGGCGGGGGATTCACCGCTGACATGCAGCAGAAGCAGCCTAAACCGCCGATAAAAAATGAGGCAGATAACGGCCTGCTCAATAAACGTGGCACCATTTCAATGGCGCGTACGGCTGAGAAGGACAGTGCAACCAGCCAGTTCTTTATCAACGTGGCGGATAACGCCTTCCTCGATCATGGTCAGCGTGATTTTGGCTATGCCGTCTTCGGTAAAGTGGTGAAGGGAATGGATGTGGCCGATAAGATCGCCCAGGTGCAGACGAAAACTTTTGGTCCTTACCAGAATGTTCCGGTGACGCCGGTGGTGATCCTGTCTGCCAAAGTGCTGCCATAATTCTCTGATGGCATTCTGTCAGGGCCGCCTGGTGGCGGTCCTGCTGTAACGAGCCCACCATGCTGCTTCTGATCGACAACTACGACTCCTTCACCTGGAACCTCTACCAGTATTTTTCTGAGCTGGGAGCCGAGGTATGCGTGCGCCGCAATGACGAGATCACGCTGGCTGAGATTGACGCGCTGGCGCCGGAACATCTGGTGATCTCTCCAGGCCCCTGTACACCGAATGAAGCCGGGATCTCTCTTGAGGCTATCCGTTATTTCTCCGGGAAATTGCCTATCCTTGGCGTTTGTCTGGGGCACCAGGCAATCGCACAGGCCTTTGGCGCCCGCGTGGTACGCGCACGCAAGGTGATGCACGGCAAAACATCAGCGATTGAACATCGTGATGGCGGCGTGTTTGCCGGGCTGAATCATCCCCTGACGGTGACCCGCTATCATTCATTGATTGTTGAAAGCGGCAGTCTGCCTGCTGAGTTTGAAGTGACCGCCTGGACCGTGGATGAGAATGGTCAGCCTGATGAGATCATGGGCTTCCGCCACCGCACGTTATCGCTGGAAGGGGTGCAGTTTCACCCGGAAAGCATCCTCAGCGAGCAGGGGCATCAACTGCTGGATAATTTCCTCAAACGCTGATTAACGTTTGCCTTTTAGTGACTTTTTATGCATATTTTATGACTATATTTTCACATCCCTGAAAAGACTAAATGGTGAGGTAGTGAATGGCGGCGGAAAAATTAGCGGTAACACGTGCAACGTTCGATGAGGTGATTTTGCCTGTTTATGCACCAGCACAGTTTGTGCCGGTGAAAGGGAAAGGCAGCCGCGTTTGGGATCAGCAGGGTAAAGAGTACATTGATTTCTCTGGCGGTATTGCGGTCACCGCGCTCGGGCATTGCCATCCGGCGCTGGTAGAGGCATTAAAAACGCAGGGTGAAACCCTGTGGCACACCAGTAACGTCTTCACTAACGAACCTGCCCTGCGTCTGGCGACCAAACTGATCAACGCGACTTTTGCCGAGCGAGTGTTCTTTGCTAACTCCGGTGCGGAAGCAAACGAAGCGGCGTTTAAGCTGGCGCGTTACTACGCCACCAAACGTCACAGCCCGTTCAAAAGTAAAATCATTGCCTTCCATAACGCCTTCCACGGTCGCACGCTGTTTACGGTGTCCGTTGGCGGCCAGCCGAAGTATTCCGATGGCTTCGGGCCAAAACCTGCCGATATAGTCCACGTCCCGTTTAACGATCTGGCCGCAGTAAAAGCGGTGATTGACGATCATACCTGCGCCATTGTGGTTGAGCCGATTCAGGGAGAAGGGGGCGTGATGCCCGCGACGCCAGAATTTATGCAGGGGCTGCGTCAGCTCTGTGATGAACATAATGCGCTGCTGGTTCTGGATGAAGTGCAAAGCGGCATGGGCCGCAGCGGTAAACTGTTTGCGTATGAGCATTATGGTGTGCAGCCGGATATTCTCACCACCGCCAAAGCGCTGGGCGGTGGTTTCCCGGTCAGTGCCATGTTAACGACTAACGACATTGCATCGGTTATGGCGCCTGGCGTGCATGGCACCACCTATGGCGGTAATCCGCTGGCCTGTGCGGTGGCTGAAGCTGCACTGGATATCATCAATACGCCAGAGGTGCTGGAAGGTGTGGAAGAGCGCCGTCAGCTGTTTGTTGATGCGCTTCAGGCGCTGGATGCCCGTTTCGATTTGTTCAGCGATATCCGTGGCAAAGGCCTGCTGATTGGCGCGGAGCTGAAATCACAGCATGCTGGACGTGCGCGCGATATTCTTAACGCCGCAGCAGAAGCCGGTGTGATGGTGCTGGTTGCCGGAACTGACGTGATGCGTTTTGCGCCTTCGCTGGTCATTGAGCCAACGGATATCGCCGAAGGCATGGCGCGTTTCGCCACGGCTGTTGAGAAAGTCCTGGGCTGATTGCCGTGGGCGGGGCATGCCCCGCCCCTACGTTGTTTCGTCGATGTCAGGCATATCCCAGACCAGCGTCGGCATGCCGCTAATTCGTAGGGGTCAGGCATATCCTAGGCCAACGTCGGCATGCCGCTAATTCGTCGATGTCAGGCATATCCCAGACCAGCGTCGGCATGCCGCTAATTCGTAGGGGTCAGGCATATCCCAGGCCAACGTCGGCATGCCGCTAATTCGTAGGGGTCAGGCATGCCTGACCCGCGATCATGACGATTTCCTCAAGCGCCGGGACAGCCAGCGGCCATGATGTGGGCGCTGGCTCCAGGTCAGCGACGAAATGGTGTGCATTACGCTGAGGTGGCCAAGAATACGCTTCACGTGTCGCTCCATAATGGTCACCGGCCCCTGATGGAAGTCCTCGGGAGCATCCAGTACATTGCTGCCTGAATCCGGTCCGTCATACTCCAGACGCTGCTGACAGCGTTGCAGGGCAATTTCGCAGGATTGCAAATAGCGCTCTGCCAGCGTCGGCGTTAGCATCGTATGCTCCCGCGCCAGAATGGTCATGGCGTTGATATGCTCAACAATAAACTGGCTGTGCGTGACCCACAGCTGCATATCGGCCAGGTAGCGTGAATTAAAGCCCGGTTCCTGCATCGCCTGATGCAGTGAGTTAAACAGCGCATTATGCGCCTGATTCACCCGCATACGCTGGTATGCCAGTTTCTCCGCATCCTGTTCGCTGCCCAGCAGCTTCTGCAATGCCTCCTGATAGGTCTCCAGCGCATCGTGCGCATTCTGACGCATCAATCCACTCTGCCACTGTGGCCATAGCCAAATCATGCCGCCGAAGGCAATCAGACAGCCCATTAGTGTATCCATTAAGCGCGGCAGCAGGAACTGCGCTCCGTTCAGCGACAGCAGTTGCAATGTATACACCGCGGTGACCGTGAATCCTACGGTTGCCCAGCCGTAAAACTTGCGGATAAACAGATAGCTCACCAGGGTAATCAGTAGCATCACCAGCAGCACCCAGGATTCCGGGGCATGTAAACCGAGCGTGGCAGCGGCAATGGCCAACCCGGCCAGCGTTCCCAGCGCCCTGTGCTGGATACGTACCCGAGTAGCGCTGTAACCGTTGAGGCTGACAAACATCACCGTCATCAGTATCCAGTAAGGCTTCGGCAGATTGAAGAACAGGGCCAGTGAACTGGCGAAGGTCAGCATGACTGCATAGCGTGCGGCGGTGCGCAGGGCAGAGGATTTCAGCGACAGATAACTCTTCAACGCAGGAAACAGCGGCAGGCGGCGCTGGCGGTCCGCCATCAGGTCGCGACGGTACAACGGGTGCTGGGTGCGTAGCACGCGGGCGATACGGCTGAAGTGATAATAGCAAAAGTTGCCAACCGGATTATCGGGGTGCTGACGGGATATTTTTTCCAGTGCCTGAAGCGGTTTTTCCATCGTGAAACGTTCAGGGAAGCGGTGATAGAGGATATCGTCAGCCAGTACCCGCAGGCGTGTGGCAATGGTCTGCGCATTCCAGCGGATCACCGCCTCGGCGTGGCTCTGCTCTACCAGCTTCTGTACTTCCTCGGGCTGATGCAGGCTGACGGCAATATGTTCCTGTAGATCGAGGGCGACCTGAAATGCGCGCGTCAGTCGCTGATAATGGTCGCGATTGGCGGCCAGCATATGCATTTGCTGGTAACAGGTGTTAATCAGATCGACGGCTTTCTGTTGGCGGACCAACAGGGGAGGCAGGGCGGTTTGGGGATCGGTCAACTGGGTTAGCAGACTGTATTTCGCTTCGCAGTAATCAGCCAGTTCATGATAGAGCAGACTGAGGGTTTCGCGCATCGGCTGTTCTTTCCACAGCCAGAACCAGAACCAGTTAAACGCGCCATACCAGACGGTACCGAGAATGAACAATAGCGGCGGCTGCCACATGGGCATGCGTCCGGCCAGACTGAGGGTGAAAATGGCGGCAATCAGCGATGCCGGTAGCAGACGACCGTGCAGCGGACTGATTTCACCGGTGACGCCAAGCAGCAGTGCCATGACCAGCAGGATCACGGGCAGTGGCACCTCTTCTGCCCCGGCGTACTGAATCAAAAAGCTACTGAAAGCAAACAGGCAACCGCCTACGATCAGACGTTTGAAGAAGCGTTTGTGTGGAGTATCAAGACCGGCATTGTTACAACAGGCGGGGACTAATGAGAACAGCAGGCCGTTTTGCAGGTTGCCGAGCATCCAGCCGATCGCCACGGGTAAACACAGCACCAGTGTTTGCCTGAGTGCGTAGTTAACTTCGGGGTGATAGATAATTCTCCGCCACATGAGCCACACCAAATAAAAACGGCGCGACTGGGCGTCGCGCCGTGGGTTCAGAGCCGGTTAACGTGTTCCGTAAACAACAATGGTTTTACCATGTGCTGAGATCAGGTTTTGATCTTCCAGCATTTTCAGAATACGACCCACCGTTTCGCGGGAGCAGCCGACGATCTGGCCGATCTCCTGACGGGTGATTTTGATCTGCATCCCATCCGGGTGCGTCATGGCATCCGGTTGTTTCGCCAGATTCAACAACGTCTGGGCAATGCGTCCGGTCACATCAAGGAAAGCTAAATTACCCACTTTCTCTGATGTGACTTGCAGGCGACGCGCCATCTGTGAAGACAGGCGCATCAGGATGTCAGGATTCACCTGAATCAACTGACGGAATTTTTTGTAGGAAATTTCAGCCACTTCACAGGCTGTTTTCGCACGTACCCATGCACTGCGCTCCTGACCTTCTTCAAAGAGGCCCAGCTCGCCAATGAAGTCGCCCTGATTGAGGTAGGAGAGGATCATCTCTTTGCCTTCTTCATCCTTGATTAACACCGCTACTGATCCTTTAACGATGTAATAGAGGGTTTCCGCCTTCTCACCCTGATGAATCAGAGTGCTTTTGGATGGATATTTGTGAATATGGCAATGTGACAGGAACCATTCGAGTGTAGGGTCTGTTTGCGGTTTGCCGAGAACCATTCGCTGTTATCCTCTGTTGTAATCGTGCCTAAATATACCCTGTATTCGGCGTGCTGCAGATGCGTTGCCGCTGGCCTGAAGCGCGAAATATTTTTGGGTATCAGGGGATGTATCCCTGCCAGGCGTTGAAATATTCAAGCGTTCCCATAGGGAAATTATACGGGCCTCTGTTAAGAGCATGGCTCGTGCTGTCGTCCCGTTTTTACCGTGCATTGTTATGCCAGTAAAATATTGCAGCTTCGTTTGTAGCACAGCTTTACAAGACTGTCTTCTGTTGTCTCGCTTCAGCATAGTTCGAAAAAGGCAACGTTGCCGTTTTTGTGAGTGCAGCGTACTCTGCGGTAACTGAATCAATGAGAGGATTTTGTGATGCAAGCACGAGTTAAGTGGGTTGAAGGGATGACGTTTTTGGGAGAATCCTCATCCGGCCATCAGATTTTGATGGATGGCAACGCGGGGGATAAAGCACCCAGCCCGATGGAGATGGTGCTGATGGCTGCCGGGGGATGCAGTGCGATTGATGTGGTGTCTATTCTGCAGAAAGGCCGTCACGATGTCGCCGACTGTGAAGTTAAATTGACCTCGGAACGTCGTGAAGAGGCACCGCGTATTTTCACCCATATTAACCTGCACTTTATTGTCAGCGGCAAGTCGTTAACGGATAAAGCCGTTTCACGTGCGGTCGACCTCTCTGCGGAGAAATACTGCTCGGTGGCGATTATGCTGGGGAGCGCGGTGAAAATGACGCACAGCTATGAAGTGACAGATCTGACCTGAAGCTGGTTTCTTATGGGTAACGATGTTCGTTGTCGTTACCCACAGCTGACAGAACGTAGCGTACACATCCTGCTATTCCTCTCTCTACCCGCATTTCACGCCACGGCAGGCGAATAACATCAGCGGTATATTTCCCTCGTTCTACATTCCTTTCTTAATTTGCTGCAGGCTGGCGAAACAACAGCTGAATGTCCGGCGTTTGCCCATGATTCTCTGTTGCTGCCTGGTCTGCCGTTGTCAGATTTAATCAACCAGGAGTCATGATGACTATCGAGACGCTGATTCAGGATGTCACACCAAAGGTGCTGCAATGGCGGCGGCATATTCACGCGAATGCCGAACTCTCTTTCCACGAGCATGGCACCGCAGACTATGTTGCCGCTGAACTGGCAAAGTTTGGCCCATTAACACTTAGTCGCCCGACGCCAAATAGCGTACTGGCTGAACTTGAGGGGCCGCGTAGTGGTGACTGCATTGCCCTGAGGGCCGATATGGATGCGCTGCCTATTGAGGAGTTGAACAGTGAACCTTTCACCTCGCGCAATCGCGGTGTGATGCATGCCTGCGGGCATGATGCGCATACGGCAATGCTGATGGGGGCGGCATGGGTGTTGTGCCAGCAGCAGAGTAAGCTTGCCGGCAAAGTGCGCTTTATTTTCCAGCATGCGGAAGAAGTGCCGCCAGGCGGGGCCAGCGAGCTGATTAAGCTGGGCGTATTGAATGGTGTATCAATGATCTTCGGTCTGCATGTTTTCCCGGGACTGTCTACCGGCCAGGTGGCTGTGAAAGAGGGCGTCTTCAGCGCTGCCAGCGATAACTTCGACCTGACCCTGCAGGGAAAAGGCGCCCACGCAGCGATGCCGCAGGAGAGTATCGACCCGGTGACGCTGGGCGCAGGAGTGGTGCAGGCACTTCAGCAGATTGTCTCACGTCGTCTTGACCCTAACGAAGGTGCCGTACTGACGGTCGCGAGTTTTCAGGCTGACGGCGGCTATAACGTTATCCCTGACACGGCGCATCTGCGCGGCACGCTGCGCACGCTCAGCCAGAGTGCGCGTAACACTATCCCGCAGATGATGTCACAGCAGCTGGACGGAATGACGCAGGGAGCAGGGGCCAGCTACGTGCTGAAATGGACGCCGGGTTACACCACCGGGGTTAATCACCCGGACGCCTGCCGTATTGCAGTGGATAATGTGATTGCCACGCTGGGGGATGATGCCTTGCAGGTTATGCTGCATCCAATGTTTGGCTGCGAGGACTTCTCAGCCTATCAGCAGGTAGTGCCGGGCTGTTTCCTGTGGGTCGGGTCGGGCAACCCGGAAAAAGGGACCTGCCGGGGGCTGCATAACCCCCATTTTCGCCTTGACGAAGATGCGCTAAAAATCGGGGTGAGGCTGCATACCGGCTTTATCCACCGCCTGCTGATGAAGCGATAACAGGATAAATGGGGTCAGCCGATTTTTTTGCCTTCGATAAGGCGTTTGACCAGTGGCCCCATAATCAACTCCATTGCCAGTCCCATTTTTCCACCTGGTACCACCAGGGTTTTGATATGCGAGATAAACGAACCTTGCAACATGGAGAGAAGATAGGGGAAGTCGATATCTTCCAGCCCCTGAAAGTGGATGACGACAAAACTTTCATCCAGAGAGGGGATGCCGCGAGCAGCAAAGGGGTTAGAGGTATCCACCGTGGGGACGCGCTGGAAGTTAATATGAGTGCGTGAGAACTGCGGCGTAATAAAGTTAATGTAGTCCTCCATGGAACGCACCACTGAATCCATGACCGCTTCACGCGAGTGACCGCGTTCACCCGTGTCGCGCACCAGTTTTTGTATCCACTCCAGGTTAACGATAGGCACCACGCCGACCAGCAGGTCCACCTTGTCTGCCACGTTGTGCAGCGGAGTCATTACGCCGCCATGCAAACCCTCATAAAACAGGACATCGGTGGGTTCAGGCAGCGGCTGCCACGGGGTAAATGTACCCGGCACCTGGTTCCAGGGTACGGCTTCATCATAGGTGTGCAGATATTTGCGCGACTGCCCTTTACCGCTGCGACCATATTCACTGAACGTTTGCTCCAGCAGGCCAAAGTCATTGGCTTCAGGGCCAAAATAGCTGACGTGCTTTCCCATATCGCGCGCTTTACGGATTGCCATATCCATTTCCGGGCGGGTAAAACGGTGGAAACTGTCCCCTTCGACCTCGGCTGCCCGCAGATTAAGTTGCTGAAAAATCTTCCTGAAAGCCAGGCTGGTGGTGGTGGTTCCTGCCCCACTGGAGCCGGTGACGGCGATGACCGGATGTTTGGCTGACATGGCGTGCAACTCCCTGATAAAGGTCGGACGGACGGATCATTGGTAACATGTTTTACCCGTCCAAGTCATTATGGCTTCACGTTTACTTATTCACGACTATTTATTCACGAAACTGGCCGCGCGGCATGATGTTGACGGATTCATGCAATTCCGACCACACCAGCACTACCTCGCCGCTGTTGAGCTGGCGACGGACATCGTCGACTTTCTGTTTTAGCGAGCGCTCCTGTTCACCATAGTCGGTGCCTTCACGCAGCACGAAGGATTCAATCAAATTGTCGAGCGTCTCGGTATCAAGGTCTTTCCAGGGGATAATCATCATTTCTCCAGCCAGGTGTTAAGCCACTGAGGGATGCGCTGTTCCAGCCACATCGCAGGTTTACGCAGCGTGCCGCCGACGAAACCGACGTGTCCACCATGCTGCGTCAGCTGATACTCAACACAGGCGGGCAGTAATGCCGGATCAGGGATGACCTCAGGGGTCATAAAAGGGTCGTCTTTCGCGTGTATCACCAATAACGGTTTACGCACGCCGGGGAGCAACGGCATGGCACTGCAACGATGATAGTAGTCGCTGGCATCCGCAAAGCCGTGCGCGCGCGCGGTGATCGCATCATCAAAGTCGCGTAGCAGGCGCAGCGATTTAAGCTGAGCCAGGTCGACAGGAAGTGTTCCCGGCCACGCGCGGAGTTTGCGTTCGGCATTCTGCTTCAGCAATCCCAGCAAATAACGCTGATAGATGCGTGAAAATCCCTGCTCCAGCCGCAGACTACAGGGTTCCAGCATCAGCGGGGCGGAAACCACCACGCCCGCGTCCAGCAGGCAGCCCTCGCCCTGCTTGCCCATCATACAGGCCAGCATATTCCCGCCCAGGGAAATCCCCACCGCGGCGGTAGGAACCTGTCCCCATTCATCGCGCAACCACTGCAAAAAGTAGCTGGCGTCTTCTGTCTCACCGGAGTGATAGATACGGTTGAGCCGATTCGGTACACCACTGCAACCGCGAAAATGCATCACCACGCCAAGCCAGCCGCGATCTTTCCACGCCTGAAGCAGGCCGTGCGCATAAGGGCTGTGAAAACTGCCCTCCAGCCCGTGGAACAGGACCACTCGGGGTTTGTGGCGTGCGGCCGCCGGATCTTCACTCCATGCCAGATCGACAAAATCGCTATCCGGTAACGTCAGGCGCTGCCAGTGGGGTTGCAGGGTAATGCGGCGACGGATCAGGCGCGGCAGAATGGTTTGCAGATGCGGATTGCTGGTGCCCATTAGTGGACGAAAAGCGTTATCCGTCAGGGGGCTAAAATTTATCGGGTTAGAGCTTGTAGGATCCATAGCACGCTGTTAGCTTCGTCAGGTTGTTAATTTTTCAGAGGGGTGGGGAGCACCCGTTCTATGGAACTGAGTCTGTTTTTATCAATGCTGGGCTTTCTGTGGGTCGCGGCGATTACGCCAGGCCCTAATAATATGTTACTCACCGCCTCAGGTGCTAACTTTGGTTTTCTGCGCTCTCTGATGTTACTGATCGGCATTATGATCGGGATGCAGGTGATGCTGCTGATGGTGGCCTTTGGCGTGGGTGGTTTGATTCTGCTTTATCCTTCCCTCCATCTGTTCCTGAAAATAGCGGGCAGTGCCTATTTGCTCTGGCTGGCGTGGAAAATCGGCAGCGCGGAATACGAAAAACTAGAAACGGGTAACGCACCCGCAGCGCCGATGCCGTTCTGGCAGGGCGGTCTGTTGCAACTGATTAACCCGAAAGCCTGGCTAATGGCACTGGGTGCCGTGGCCAGCTTCAGTCTGGCCGGTGAAGCCTACAAAAACTCGGTGATTGCCATCAGTATTGGCATGGCGCTGGTCAATGTGGTTTCCGGGGTGATCTGGTTAGGCTTCGGCACGCTGATAGGCCGCATTCTGCGCAGTCGCCGGGCCTGGACCCTTTTCAATGTTTTTATGGGGTTGTTAACAGCGGCCTGCGTATTGCTGATCTGGCACTAAAACCGCGGGCGAGGCGTGCCTCGCCCCTACGGTATTTGCTTCGGACCTACGATATTCTTCATTTTCCGTAGGGGCCGGGCATGCCCGGCCCGATTACGGCTTAAACCCATCGGTTTTCAGCAGACTGTTCAGCACGGTGAGGCCGGTCTCGAACGCCAGCGTATCGTTTTCCAGCAGGCGCAAATGCTGCTGGGCGAAGGCGGAGTTCAGTGCTTGTAACGCATATGTCGGTAGTTTTTCCGCTATTGATGGCCGTCAGGCTTTGCGTTTCAGCATTTGATTGATGGTATCGGCCATCTCTTTTTGCAGGGCAGTCGCCTGGCGTTGAGACTGTGGTGCAAGGGAAATGCGCAGTGCGTAAACCCTGCTTATTCTGAAAATACGCTTAACTAAGGCTTTTACCATTTTTTGGCAAATCAATTCACAATTCCTCCTAAGCAATTTTTGATATAAAAAAGAATTTTTAATTACTTTATTACGATAGTCGCGCCCGGTTACAAAGGAGGTGTTCACCAATAACAATAATCTCTGGAGCGGGCTATGGCGGGTAAATTCACACTTTCAATATTGGCAGCGGCATTGTCACTGACAGCACTCAGCGTTCAGGCAGTCGATGTCACCATCGCGTATCAGACATCAGCAGAACCGGCAAAAGTCGCTCAGGCTGACGGCACCTTTGCCAAAGAGAGCGGGGCGAAAGTCGACTGGCGTAAATTTGACAGCGGCTCCAGCGTGATCCGCGCACTGGCTTCCGGCGACGTACAGATCGGCAATATCGGTTCCAGCCCACTGGCGGTCGCCGCCAGTCAAAAACTGCCTATCGAGGTGTTCCTGCTGGCTTCCCAACTGGGCAACTCCGAAGCGCTGGTGGTGAAAAAAGACATCAAGAGTCCGAAAGACCTGATTGGCAAGCGCATCGCCGTGCCCTTTATTTCAACCACGCATTACAGTCTGCTGGCGTCGTTGAAGCACTGGGGCATTAAGCCGGGCCAGGTACAGATCATCAACCTGCAACCCCCGGCCATTCTTGCAGCCTGGCAGCGTGGTGACATCGATGGTGCTTACGTCTGGGCTCCGGCAGTGAATCAGCTGGAGAAAGACGGCAAGGTGCTGACCGATTCCGCCCAGGTCGGGAAATGGGGTTCGCCAACGCTGGATGTGTGGGTAGTGCGTAAAGACTTTGCCCAGCAGCATCCGGAAGTGGTGACTGCCTTTGCCCGCAGCGCACTGGACGCGCAGAAAGCCTATCTTGATAACCCGCAGCAGTGGCTGAAGCAGGACGATAACCTGACCAAACTGTCGCGCTTCAGCGGTGTGCCGAATGCCGACGTTCCGGTTCTGGTGGAAGGAAATACCTATCTGACAGCGAAACAGCAGGTGGAGCAGCTTAACGGCCCGGTTAACAAGGCGATTGTGGATACGGCCCAGTTCCTGAAGGAGCAGGGCAAAGTGCCGGACATCGCAACGGATTACAGCAGCTATGTCACCGACCGCTTTGTGAAACCCCTCGCACAATAACAGGAGCCAGAATCATGCTGTCAGTCTCTCATCTTCGCGCCAGCTATGCAGGACAACTGGCATTACAGGATATCAACCTGTCGATCGGCAATGGAGAGCTGGTAGTGGTTCTGGGCCCATCGGGCTGTGGTAAGACGACGCTGCTTAACCTGATTGCCGGATTTATTCCGGCAGACAGTGGCAGCATTACGCTGGACGGCCAGCCGGTGAGTGGACCGGGCGCCGACCGGGGCGTGGTCTTTCAGCATGAAGGGCTGCTGCCATGGCGCAATGTACTGGATAACGTTGCATTCGGGCTGCAGCTGGCAGGAGTGGAAAAAAATGCCCGCCGGGCAGTGGCACGCCAGATGCTGAAAAAAGTCGGGCTGGAGGGTGCTGAAAAACGCTTTATCTGGCAGCTTTCGGGCGGTATGCGTCAACGCGTTGGCATTGCCCGCGCACTGGCGGCTGACCCGCGTCTGCTGCTGCTCGATGAACCCTTCGGCGCACTTGACGCCTTTACCCGCGAGCAGATGCAGGAACTGTTGCTGACGTTATGGCGCGACAGTGGCAAACAGATTCTGTTGATTACGCACGATATTGAGGAAGCCGTATTCCTCGCCAGCGAACTGATTCTACTGTCTCCGGGGCCGGGCCGTATTGTCGAACGCCTGTCACTCGACTTTGGCCGCCGCTATGCAGCGGGGGAAGCCTGCCGCGCGATTAAATCCGATCCTGCCTTTATTGAACGCCGTGAATACGTACTCGGCCGGGTGTTCCAGCAGCGTGAGGTATTTGCATGAGCTCCCTGATTAACGAAAAAAGCACGGTGCGCCGTGTGAAATGGCGCTGGCCGCTGTCGCGTCAGCTGACACTCAGCGTGGGTACACTTCTGGTGTTGCTGGCCGTGTGGTGGGCCGTGACCGCCTTACAGCTGATTGAGCCACTGTTTCTGCCGCCGCCGCAGAAGGTCTTACACCAGTTACTGATCATCGCCAGCCCGGTCGGGTTTATGGATGCCACGCTGTGGCAGCATTTGGGTGCGAGCCTGACGCGCATTGTGATTGCGCTGTTGGCCGCGACGTTGATTGGCGTTCCGGTCGGCATTTTTATGGGGCTGAATGACACCGTGCGCGGCATTCTCGACCCGTTGATTGAGCTGTACCGTCCTGTGCCGCCGCTGGCTTATTTGCCACTGATGGTGATCTGGTTTGGTATTGGCGAGACCTCAAAAATTTTACTGATCTACCTGGCGATTTTTGCGCCGATCGCGATGTCGGCGGTGGCCGGGGTAAAAAGTGCTCAGCAGGTCCGTCTGCGTGCCGCCCGCTCACTTGGTGCCAGCCGCTGGCAGGTGCTGTGGCATGTGGTTCTGCCCGGTGCGCTGCCGGAAATCCTGACAGGCATTCGTATTGGTCTTGGCGTCGGCTGGTCGACGCTGGTGGCCGCTGAACTGATCGCCGCCACCCGCGGATTGGGCTTTATGGTGCAGTCAGCTGGCGAGTTTCTCGCCACCGATGTGGTGCTGGCCGGTATCTCAGTGATCGCCCTGATAGCTTTTGCGCTGGAGCTGGGGCTACGCGCCTTGCAGCGCCGCCTTACCCCCTGGCATGGAGTACAACAATGAACGAACGTATTAAAATTCAGGCGCTTGGCCCCTATATTGGTGCCCAGGTCAGCGATGTAGATTTGACCCGCCCGTTAAGCGATGCGCAGTTTGAGCAGCTCTATCATGCGCTGATCCGCCATCAGGTACTGTTCCTGCGTGACCAGCCGTTAACCCCGCAGCAGCATCGCCAGCTGGCGGCACGGTTTGGCGACCTGCATATTCACCCGGTTTATCCGCATGCGCCGGATGTGGAGGAGATTATCGTGCTGGATACCCATGACGATAACCCGCCGGATAACGACAACTGGCATACCGATGTGACGTTTATTGAAACCCCTCCAGCCGGGGCGATCCTCGCGGCGAAGCAGTTACCCGAAACCGGGGGCGATACGCTGTGGACCAGTGGGATCGCTGCGTATAACGCGCTGTCTGAACCGTTACAGGTGCTGCTGGGTGGGTTACAGGCCGAGCATGATTTCCGCAAAGCCTTCCAGGAATACAAATATCGCGGCAGTGAGGAAGAACATCAGCGCTGGCAGCAGGCGGTGGCGAAGAATCCGCCCGTGTTACATCCAGTGATCCGCACCCATCCGGTCAGCGGTAAAAAGGCGTTATTTGTTAATGAAGGCTTTACCACGCGTATTGTCGGTCTGACAGAGAAGGAGAGTGATGCGCTGCTGCATTTCTTGTTTGCCCATGTCACCAAACCTGACTTCCAGGTGCGCTGGCGCTGGCAGGTGGGTGATGTGGCCATCTGGGATAACCGCGTGACGCAACATTATGCCAATGCGGATTATTTACCGGCGCGCCGCATCATGCACAGAGCAACGATATTAGGGGACAAGCCCTTTTAACAAAACGGATTGTACCGGAGCGAGACAAGGCGCGAGGAGACGCAGCAACACAGTCGCAGCACGGTACAAGGCCGTTTTAATTGTCGATCATCAGGTTGCGTGAGAAGTTATGGACATCCGCACCCGGCTTAAGGCGATACAGTTTGGCCTTTCGCGCGCCCGTCGCCACGCTTTCCCCGGTTTCCTCAAACATCGCTGAGGCCTCAAAACGACGGATCAGGCTTTTACGCTGCACCGGGCGGTCGAGGATCGTTTCGGTTACGTCCTGCAACTGCGTGAGGGTAAAGGCGGCAGGCAGGCAGTAGACGGGCAGCAGGGAGTAGAGCGTTTTTTGCCGCAGCCGTTGCAGGGCTTCGGCAATAATCAGCTGGTGGTCAAAGGCGATATCGCTGCGCTGTGCCAGCCCGGCCAGCGGTTGCCACTGCACATCGCTCACGTCCTCACTTTCTGCGCGGCAATTTTCCGCGGCGATCAGCGCATACCAGGCAGTGGTCAGGCTCCAGCCGCGGGGATCTCGATCTGGCCCTGACCAGGTTGCCAGCTGTTCAAGCCACGGAGGATTGACCGTGGTTTTCTCACGCAGTTTACGCAGCGCCGTGGCACGCGTGGATTCATCCTGTTGCATATCAATAAACCCTCCCGGTAGCCCCCACCATCCCCGTTGCGGATGATTAGCACGTTCTACCAGTAATACGCACAGCTGTTCCTGCCATAGGGTAAACAGCACGCTGTCGACGGTGACAAGCGGTGCGGCATAGCGTGAGGCATCGTACTGCGCCAGATACTCTTCTTCTGATGACATCATAGGGTTCCTGCAGGAAGTGTCGCTGGGACACACTACCAGCCCCGGCGTAATGATTCAATCATGCCGCTTTTTTGATGAGATTTATTTGATTTAAAATCATGGTGTTAACCAGTTTTTCTCTCCGCGAGTTATTTTTTACTTGTTAATTAGTGTCTCTTAGACAATTATATAAATGTCCTTGAGACATTAATTGGTAAATAGGAGTCTGCGATGATGAAACTGCAATTAACACTCGATGGTCAGGAGGCCGCGCTGGAAAGCGGCCGCTTTCCTGACGGTGCGGTCTGGGGACGTGTGCTGTCGTCGCTTGATCCGCAGGGCACCATTCTGACGCTGCGTGCCAGTGCGATGCAGACTCTGGATGACCTGATGCTGGTCGCGCAGGTACTGGATGCGGTACGCCAGCGCTGCCTGCTGCGCCAGACGACTCTTGAGCTGCCGTGGCTGCCCTATGCCCGCCAGGACCGCACCATGCGTGACGGTGACAGTTTTGCGTTGAAAGTGTTTGCCGGTTTTCTTAATCAACTGCGCTTTGACCGCGTAGTGGTGCTTGATCCGCATAGCGATGTGGCCGCAGGCGTTGTTGACCGTCTGGTGGCGATCCCACAGCATCGCGCTCTGATCCACAGCCCTACGCTGCGCGCTGAACTGGCGCAAGGCATGATGCTGGTTGCGCCCGATGCAGGTGCGTTGAAGAAGGTGCATGCGCTGGCGCAGCAGGTCAACGCCACGGAATACGGCATTCTGGGCAAACACCGTGATATTGCCAGCGGTGCACTGAGCAGATTTGAGCTGTTGAAAGGCGATGTGATGAACCGGGACGTGCTGATTGCTGACGACCTCTGCGATGCCGGAGGCACTTTTATCGGTTCAGCTGCGGTGTTGCGTGCTGCCGGGGCGCGTTCGGTCAGCCTGTATGTCACGCACGGCCTGTTCAGCAAAGGAGTGGTTCACCTGCTGAGCCAGGGGATCGACCGCATCTGGACCACCACATCACTGGCGGGACATGAACTGGCGCAGGAACGTGTAGAACTGATTGATATCGACACCATTTACCGCAGTGAAGGAGCATCCCATGCAAATTAATCCGATTATGGCTATCGACGGCTACAAAACCACACATCGCGAACAGTACCCGGCGGGAACGAACCGCGTGTACTCCAACTTTACCCCGCGTGGAAATCGTTATTTCCACTCACCGCTGGCGGATGATGCGCTGGTGTTTTTCGGCCTGCAGGGTTTTTTACAGTGGTTTATGGTCGATTTGTTTAACGACAAATTCTTTGCCCAGCCGGAAGAGCAGGTGGTGGGCGAGTATCAGCAACTGATGGACAGCTACCTGGGAAAAAATAGCGTCAGCGTGGAGCATATCCGCGCACTGCATCGCCTGGGCTATTTGCCGCTGGCGATCAAAAGCCTGGATGAAGGCAGCAAAGTGTCAATGAAAATTCCGGTGCTGACCATCACCAATACCGTGGATGAGTTTTTCTGGCTGGTTAACTACCTTGAGAGCGTGATGTCGTCAGAGCTGTGGAAGTCTTCCACCAATGCTACCGTGGCGCACCACTATCGCCAGATTTGTCAGCAGTGGGCGGAACGGACCTGTGACGATATGACACATGTCGATTTTCAGTGTCATGACTTCTCGTTCCGCGGCATGTCAGGCCTGCATGATGCTGCACAATCGGGGGTGGGCCACCTGCTGAGTTTTACCGGTACTGACAGTCTGCCTTCTATTCTCTATGCGCAGCAGTACTACCGCCCGGCAGAAGGGACGTTTATTGCCGGGAGTATTCCTGCCACCGAGCACAGCGTGATGTGCATGGGTGAGGAGCAGGGTGAGATCGCCACCTTCCGTCGTCTGCTGACGGAGCTTTATCCTGCCGGGTTTGTTTCGGTGGTGTCCGATACCTGGGATTACTGGAAAGTACTGACCGAATACAGCCGCGAGCTCAAACCCGAGATCATGGCGCGTGAAGGCCGTCTGGTGTTCCGCCCTGACAGCGGTGACCCGGTGGAGATACTGTGCGGCAGCGGCGACGATGCCGACCGCGATCCGGCACGCAGTGCACAACAGAAAGGCTCCGTCGAAGTGCTGTGGGAGATCTTCGGCGGCACGATCAATGCGAAGGGCTACAAGGTGCTGGACCCGCATGTTGGCCTGATTTACGGCGACTCGATTACGCTTGAGCGTGCCAATCTGATCCTGAGCCGTCTGGAGGCCAAAGGTTTTGCCAGCAGCAATGTGGTGTTCGGCGTCGGGTCTTATACTTATCAGTACAACACGCGTGACACCTTTGGTTTCGCGATGAAAGCGACCTATGGCGAAGTGAACGGTGAGGGGCGTGAGATCTTCAAACAGCCGAAAACGGACAATGGCATGAAAAACTCTGCGCGGGGCCTGTTACGGGTGGAAAAAGATGATGAAGGGAAATATCGTCTGCTGGACGGTCAGAGCTGGCAGCAGGAGCAGGGTGGGGAGCTGAAAATCCGTTTCCTGGATGGAAAGCTGCATAACGTTGAAGATCTGACCGCGCTTCGCCAGCGTCTGGCGGCGCAGTAACGAGATGCGGGTCGGGCATGCCCGACCCCTACGAATGTGTTATCCCGATAAATCAGTGTCGTAGGGGCGTGGCATGCCGCGTCGGGTTGTGTCCCAGAGTGCGTTATCCCGTTAAATCAGTGTCGTAGGGGCGTGGCATGCCGCGTCGGGTTGTGTCCCAGAGTGCGTTATCCCGTTAAATCAGTGTCGTAGCGGCGCGGTATGCCGCGTCGGGTTGTGTCCCAGAGTGCGTTATCCCGATAAATCAGTGTCGTAGGGGCGTGGCATGCCGCGCCCGGACTGCTGCATCAGGCGTTCATGATCGACTCTAATTCTTCCTGCGCTTCCAGCCATTCCATTTCGCACTCTTCCAATGCTGATTTCGCCGTTGCCTGCTGTTGCAGTGCAGCGGTCAGATCGGCTTTGCGGCTCTGATCGTAAATGGCGCTTTCAGACAGTTTACTCTCCGCGTCAGCCAGCTGGGCGTTGTGCTTTTCCATCTGCTTCTCCAGTTTCTCAATCTGCTTACGCAGTGGCTGAGTCTGGGTGCGCAGTTCGGCATCGCGGCGTTTCTGGTCTTTACGGGCCTGAGCGCTGTTGGCGCTGTCGGCTTTCGGGGCGGCCTCTGCGCTGGTCTGACGTTGGAGGTCACTCAACCACTGCTGATAATCTTCCAGGTCTCCTTCGAAGGCTTCGACTTTGCCATCGTGCACCAGGTAGAGATCGTCGGTGGTGGAGCGCAGCAGATGGCGGTCATGCGACACAACAACCAGAGCGCCTTCGAAATCGATCAGTGCCTCGGTCAGTGCCTGACGCATATCGAGGTCAAGATGGTTTGTCGGTTCATCCAGCAGCAGCAGGTTGGGACGTTGCCAGACCACTAAGGCCAGGACCAGGCGCGCTTTCTCGCCACCGGAGAAACGGCGTGTTTCTTCCGTGACTTTATCGCCCTGGAAACCAAAGCCGCCAAGATAGTCGCGCAGCTGTTGTTCCAGCACTTTCGGTGCCAGGCGCACCAGGTGCTGAATGGGGGACTCATCGGCGCGCAAAAACTCTAGCTGATGCTGGGCGAAGTAGCCAAGCTTAATGCCTTTCGACAGCCCGATATCCCCTTCCAGCGGGGCCAGTTCACCGGCCAACAGCTTAATCAGCGTTGATTTACCTGCGCCGTTACGCCCCAGCAGACCAATACGTGAGCCGGGTACCAGGTTGAGTTTGATCGAGTTAAGGATTTTTCTGTCGCCATAACCCGCGCTGACTTTTTCCATTTTCAACAGGGGATTCGGCAGGCTTTCAGGCTCGCGGAAGCTGAAGGTAAACGGGTTATCAACGTGAGCCGGGGCGATAAGCTCCATACGTTCCAGCATTTTGATGCGGCTCTGTGCCTGTTTCGCCTTGCTGGCTTTCGCTTTAAACCGATCGATAAAGCTTTGCAGGTGCGCCACTTTTTGCTGCTGATGTTCGAACATCGACTGCTGTTGTGAAAGCTTGGTCGCACGCTGAATTTCGAACGAGCTGTAGTTGCCGGTGTACTCGAAGATGGACTGCTGCTCTATGTGCAGGATCTTGTCGACCACCGGGTCAAGGAAGTCCCGATCGTGCGAAATCAGGATCAGCGTACCACTGTAGCTTTTCAGCCAGCGTTCCAGCCAGATCACGGCATCAAGATCAAGGTGGTTGGTCGGTTCATCCAGCAGCAGCAGGTCTGAGCGGCAGATTAGTGCCTGCGCAAGGTTAAGGCGCATACGCCAGCCGCCAGAGAAATCACTCACCGGTCGCTGTAATTGTTCCTGGCTGAAACCGAGGCCGTCCAGCAGACTGGCGGCGCGTGACTGAATGGTCCAGGCCTGAACCGCATCCAGCTTGCCATGCAGCGTGGCGATGGCATGGCCGTCGTTAATTTCATTTGCATGGGCTAATTCAGATTCAAGCTGACGAAATTCGCGGTCACCATCAATAACATACTCAATGGCCGGAACGTCCAGCGCTGGCGTTTCCTGATTGACCCACGCCAGCGACCAGTTACCCGGGTAACTGAAGCTACCGGCATCGGCGCTTATCTCGTTTTTCAGCAGGGCCAGCAGCGTCGATTTGCCACAGCCGTTTTTGCCGACCAGGCCGACTTTCTGACCGGGGTTGATCGTGGCTGTTGCGTTGTCCAGCAGTACGCGGACACCGCGACGAATTTGTAACGAGGAGAATACAATCATAAGCGCCGTAAGTTCAGAGTATGTTAAATTACACCATCATAATCAGTTTTGCGGAATCAAGTAGTTCCGTTGCGTCGAGCATGGTAGCGGAAATATCCCGCCATGACGACGATTTGGAGGGGAATGATGTCGCAGCTGCCTAAAGTCCTGCTGTTGTACGCCCATCCGGAGTCTCAGGATTCGATTGCTAATCGCGTTTTGTTGCAGCCGGCGCGTCATTTTGAGCATGTGACGGTGCATGACCTGTACGCACACTATCCGGATTTTTTTATTGATATTCACCGTGAGCAGCAACTGCTGCGTGAACACGATATCATCGTTTTTCAACATCCTCTTTACACCTACAGTTGCCCTGCGTTGCTGAAAGAGTGGCTGGACCGCGTGCTGTCACGTGGCTTTGCCAGCGGGGTGGGCGGTAATGTGCTGGAAGGCAAATACTGGCGCAGCGTGATCACTACTGGAGAACCGGAAGCGGCTTACCATCAGGAAGGGCTGAACCGTTATCCGATGTCGGACATTATGCGTCCTTTCGAGTTGACCGCACAGATGTGCAATATGCACTGGATGACGCCTATGATCATTTACTGGGCGCGTCGCCAGTCCGCTGATGTCATGCAAAATTATGCCCGTGCCTATGGCGACTGGTTGTCCAACCCGTTGCCACACGGAGGAGTGTAGATGGAAGGTCAAAGTCTTCTGACCGCAGGCGTGGTGTATCTGTTTGCGGCGGTGATTGCAGTGCCTATCGCCGCTCGCCTGGGGATTGGCGCGGTGCTGGGGTATTTGCTGGCGGGGATCGCTATCGGGCCCTGGGGATTGGGTTTCATCAGCGACGTCGATGAGATCCTGCACTTCTCCGAGCTGGGCGTGGTGTTCCTGATGTTTATCATCGGGCTGGAGTTGAAACCCTCCAAACTATGGGAGCTGCGGCGTTCGATATTTGGTGTCGGTGCTGCTCAGGTGATCCTCAGTGCGCTGGTGCTGGGCGGGCTGCTGTGGCTGACCGATTTCTCCTGGCAGGCGGCGACCATTGGCGGGATCGGCCTGGCGATGTCCTCAACGGCAATGGCGTTGCAGCTCATGCGCGATAAAGCGATGAACCGCAATGAGTCAGGCCAGCTCGGTTTTTCCGTGTTGCTGTTCCAGGACCTTGCCGTAATCCCGGCGCTGGCGCTGGTACCGCTGCTGGCAGGCGGCGACAGTGGTCATACCGACTGGATGAAGGTCGGCATGAAAGTACTGGCGTTTGGCGGAATGCTGGTCGGCGGACGCTATCTGCTGCGGCCCATTTTCCGTTTTATTGCGGCCTCCGGTGTGCGCGAAGTCTTCACTGCGGCGGCATTGCTACTGGTGCTTGGGTCGGCGCTGTTTATGGATGCGCTCGGTCTGTCGATGGCGTTGGGCACCTTTATTGCCGGTATCCTGCTGGCGGAGAGTGAGTATCGCCACGAGCTGGAAATTGCCATCGATCCCTTTAAAGGACTACTGCTCGGATTGTTCTTTATTTCGGTAGGCATGGCGTTAAACCTCGGTGTGCTCTATACCCATATTGTTGAGATTCTGATAGGCGTTGTGACCCTGGTGGCGGTGAAAACGGCGGTGCTCTATCTGCTGTCACGCATCTATGGCCTGCGCAGCTCTGAGCGGTTGCAGTTTGCCGGGGTGCTCAGCCAGGGCGGGGAATTTGCTTTTGTGTTGTTCTCTGCGGCAGCGTCAGCAAAGCTGTTCAGTGGCGATCAGATGCCATTGCTGCTGGTCACGGTTACGTTGTCGATGATGACCACACCGCTGTTGATGCAGGGCGTGGATAAAATTCTTGAGCGTCGCTTTAATGAAGTGGATGACAGCCAGGAAAAACCCTTTGTTGAAGATGATAAGCCTCAGGTAATTGTGGTGGGCTTTGGTCGCTTCGGTCAGGTTGTGGCGCGTTTGTTGATGGCCAATGAAAAGCGCATTACGGTACTGGAACGTGATATCAGTGCAGTCAGCCTGATGCGTAAATATGGTTACAAAGTGTATTACGGTGATGCCACCGAGCTGGAGTTATTACGTGCCGCGGGAGCAGAAACGGCGCAGTCTATCGTGATAACCTGCAACGGCCCGGAAGATGCGATGGAGATCGTTCATCTGTGTCAGCATCATTTCCCGCACTTGCAGATCCTGGCGCGTGCACGTGGCCGTGTTGAAGCACATGAACTGTTGCAGGCGGGGGTGACGCAGTTCTCCCGTGAAACGTTCAGCAGTGCGCTGGAACTGGGGCGTAAGACTCTGATGACGCTGGGTATGCATCCGCATCAGGCGTTCCGTGCCCAGCAACATTTCCGCCGTCTGGATATGAGAATGTTGCGTGAGCTGATGCCAAATCATACCGACAGCCAGCAGATTTCAAGAGTGAAAGAGGCCAGACGCGAGCTGGAAGATATCTTCCAGGCTGAGATGCAGCATGAGAAGCGGCAATATGATGGCTGGGATGAGGCGGATTAATTTTTGGCTATCGTAATCGAACGCTCATCGCCGATAACGCCAAATTTCATATGGAATAATACTATGCGTAAACGTTTTATCGCTGGTGCGACTTGTCCAAAGTGCCAGGCAAAAGACACCCTCGCCCTGTGGCGGGAAAATAATATTGATGTGGTGGAGTGCGTAAAGTGCGGCCATCAGATGCGTGAAGCGGATAAACAGGCTCGTGAGCAGGTGCGCGAAAATGAGCAAGTTATCGGTATTTTCCACCCGGAGTAACGCGCTGATTCAGCTTTTTTTACGTTGTTCCTTACAGCCGCATTGAAATTCGATACAATCGTCGCCACTTAGAGCCACTAAGGCTGACAATGGCAGTCAATGAATCAGGGCTCAAGCTCTCAACGGTTAGGAGTAATCATGAAAGTAGCAAAAGACCTCGTGGTCAGCCTGGCATACCAGGTGCGTACAGAAGACGGTGTGTTGGTTGATGAATCCCCGGTGAGTGCACCGCTGGACTACCTGCACGGTCATGGTTCTCTGATCTCCGGGCTGGAAAAAGCACTGGAAGATCATGTGGTCGGCGATAAGTTTGATGTGAATATCGAGTCAAACGATGCGTACGGTGCCTACGATGACAATCTGGTACAACGCGTCCCAAAAGACGTATTTATGGGTGTTGATGAACTGCAGGTTGGCATGCGCTTCCTGGCAGAAACCGACCAGGGTCCAGTGCCGGTAGAAATTACCGAAGTGGAAGACGAGCACGTAGTGGTTGATGGTAACCACATGCTGGCAGGTCAGAACCTGAACTTTAACGTTGAAGTTATCGCTATTCGCGAAGCAACGGAAGAAGAGCTGGCCCACGGCCACGTTCACGGCGAAGACGGCCATCACCACGACCACGACCATGATCACGACCATGGTCAGGGCGGTTGCGGGACTGGCGGTTGCGGCTGCAGCCACTAATATTCCGTCGTCTTTCGTGCTGTAGCTGCGTTGGCTATTGCACGACATACTGAGGAATATCAGCGATAAAAGGTCACCTTCGGGTGGCCTTTTTGCTTTGCCTGGGGGGATTGGGGCGGGCATGCCCGCCCCCTACGAAGCACCCATGCCGAGCCTTGCGAAGAATCAACATAGGGGCGAGGCATACCTGGCCTTCCGAAGAACCATCGTAGTGCTGAGGCACGCCTCGACCCGGTGTCAATAGTGAGGGGGTGGGGTTTCTTCGGAGGGATCCGCCAGCATCGATGGCGCGGCGGCTTTGAGCTTGTCGGTCAGCAGGCGCATCAATTCACGCAGTCGGGCCATTTCCAGCTCGTGTTGCACCACCGTCAGGTTAAGTTCCTCAATGGTGTGCTCCTGGAACGCCAGCTTACTCTCCATTATCTCCAGCCGTTGCTCCAGCAGTGATTGTTGCATTCTGTTTCCTCTTGTTACTACCGGCCCGTCTTCCGGGCTCGCGAATTGTCCGATTCTAACGGTAAAATGCAGGCAGAAGTAAGAGTATTGGCTTAAATTGGCCACCAGAGGTTGAAAAGGCGCGAACGAATCACCATTCCTTGTGTTGAAACTTTCGGATAATCACGCGGTCGGAAGTTAACTTCGAGTTTTTATGGCGAGATTGTTTTGTGATCCCGCCCCCGGTTATATTACAGACCGCAGGTCTGCAAACGATTTCCGAGGTGAGATGCTTCGGTTTTGGAGAAATGGATGAAATCACTGTTTAAAGTCACAATGTTAGCTACCACTATGGCTGTTGCACTGAATGCTCCTCTGGTTATGGCTGCTGATGCTGTTCCGGTTAAGCCAACTGCGCAGCAGCAGGCACCAAAAAATGCCGCATTCAAAAATGACGACCAGCAGTCAGCTTATGCACTGGGCGCGTCTTTGGGTCGCTACATGGAGAACTCCCTGAAGGAGCAGGAAAAACTGGGCATCGCACTGGATAAAGACCAGCTTATCGCGGGTGTACAGGATGCGTTTGCCGGTAAGAGCAAGCTCTCTGACCAGGAAATTGAACAAACACTGCAATCTTTCGAAGGTCGTGTGAAAGGTGCAGCGCAGGCGAAGATGGAAAAAGACGCAAAAGAGAACACCACGAAAGGTGATGCTTATGCGGCGAAATTCGCGAAAGAAAAAGGCGTGAAGAAAACCGAAACCGGTCTTCTCTACCAGGTAGAGAAAGAAGGGACGGGTGATGCGCCAAAAGACAGCGACACGGTTGTTGTGAATTACAAAGGTACGCTGATTGATGGTACTGAGTTCGACAACTCTTACACTCGTGGTGAGCCACTGTCATTCCGTCTGGATGGTGTTATCCCGGGTTGGACCGAAGGTCTGAAGCACGTTAAAAAAGGTGGCAAGATCAAGCTGGTGATCCCACCGAATCTGGCTTACGGCAAAAATGGCGTTCCAGGCATCCCGGCTAACTCCACCCTGGTCTTCGATGTTGAACTGCTCGACATCAAGCCAGCAGCGAAAGCGGATGATAATGCAGAGCAGGCAGCTCCTGCCGCCGCTGATGCGAAAGCCAAGAAATAATTTGATAATCGCCACCTTCGGGTGGCGTTTTTTTTTGCTTTACCCCCTGTTTCCACTCCTTCTTTGCGCCAGGTTGTATTTAACGACAAAGGGCGGGACACGCCTTTCCCATATTTGCTAGACTAACCCGCGCGCAATTAATAAGAATGAGTCTGCCCCTGGCGCCGTGTGACAGGCTCTTGTCAAAGGGTGGTGTCGTTCATGTCTAATTCACTTTTCTCCGGTGATGTTGCGGATTCGGAGCTGCTGGAGCAGCACCCCTTTACGCCCGGTGATTTCGAAATTTTAAAATCTTACGAGTCCGTCGTTGATGGCCTCGCGATGCTGATTGGCTCGCACTGTGAGATCGTTCTGCACTCGCTGGAGGATCTAAAATGTTCTGCGGTGCGCATTGCTAACGGTGAACATACCGGGCGTAAAATTGGCTCTCCGATTACCGATCTTGCCCTGCGTATGCTGCACGATATGACCGGGGCGGACAGTAACGTTTCCAAAGCCTATTTTACTCGGGCGAAAAGCGGTGTGCTGATGAAGTCGGTGACGATTGCCATCCGCAATCGCCAACAGCGTGTGATTGGTCTGCTGTGCATCAACATGAACCTTGATGTGCCTTTCTCACAGATCATGGCGACGTTTATGCCGCCGGAAACCCAGGAAGTTGCCTCCTCAGTGAACTTTGCCTCTTCGGTGGAAGATCTGGTGATGCAGACGCTGGAGTTTACGATTGAAGAAGTTAGTGCCGACCGTAATGTGTCGAACAATGCCAAAAATCGCCAGATTGTTCTCAATATGTATGAGAAGGGTATCTTTGATATCAAAGATGCCATCAATCAGGTGGCGGATCGTCTCAATATCTCCAAGCACACTGTCTATCTCTACATCCGTCAGTTTAAAAATGGCGATTTCCACGGGCAGGATAAGTAATGCGTTTCTCCCTGCTGGTCACCGGGCCAGCCTATGGCACGCAGCAGGCAAGCAGTGCCTGGCTGTTTGCTAATGCCCTGTTGGAACAGGGGCATACACTTGACAGTGTTTTCTTCTATCGTGAAGGGGTCCTGAATGCCAGCGTGCTCAATGCCCCCGCCAGCGATGAGTTCGACCTCACCCGTCATTGGCAATCATTGCAGCAGAAACAGGGCGTGACGCTGAATATTTGCGTGGCTGCTGCCCTGCGCCGTGGCATTACCGACCAGCAGGAAGCCAGCAATCTGGGGCTGCCTGTCGCCAATCTGGCAGACGGGTTTCAGCTTTCGGGGTTAGGGGCGCTGGCTGAAGCCGCGCTGACCTGTGATCGTCTGGTGCAGTTCTGATGGCACGCGTTGCATTTGTATTCACTCAGGGACCGCATGGCTCCAGTGCCGGCCGTGAAGGGCTGGATGCGGTTCTCGCCACGTCAGCGCTCAGCGATGAAATTGCACTTTTTTTTGTCAGCGATGGTGTGCTGCAACTCACTCAAGGCCAGCAGCCGCAGCAGATTTTGGCGCGCGACTACATCGCGACATTTGGTGTGCTGCCGCTGTATGACGTTGATCGTTGTTATCTGTGCGCAGCAGCACTGGCAGAACGCGGTATGGCTTCTGATGCTGTGCGGGTGCTGTCGGCTGAAGTCCTGGCCCCGGATGCCCTTCGTACCATGCTGAATGATTATGACCGGGTCATGACCTTCTAGAGGAAACCATGCTGCATACCTTGATGACCTCGCCTTTCCACTGTGACCTGCCGGCCATGCTACGCTTGCTGGCAGAGGGTGATGATGTTCTGCTGCTGCAGGATGGGGTTATCGCTGCCCTTGAGGGCAGTTCCGCCCTTGAAGCGCTGCTGAATGCCCCCATCTCTGTGTACGTTCTGCAGGAAGATCTTGATGCCCGCGGCCTGGCTGCTCAAATTTCGACCAGGGTAACAACAGTAAGCTATACTGGTTTTGTTACTCTGGCGGTCAGGCATTCGCAACAAATGACTTGGTAAGTGCGGTAATCCTGGTTATTTCTTGACTCTTTTTCAGACCAGCTCTAAAATTCTGCGGCCTCGTGATTCCGCGAGGCGATTTATTACGTGTTTACGAAGCAAAGCTAAATCCCAGGAGCTATTTAATGGCAACAGTTAACCAGCTGGTTCGCAAACCACGCGTACGCAAAGTTGCAAAGAGCAACGTGCCTGCGCTGGAAGCCTGCCCGCAGAAACGTGGTGTATGTACTCGTGTATACACTACTACCCCTAAAAAACCGAACTCCGCACTGCGTAAAGTATGTCGTGTTCGTTTGACCAACGGTTTTGAAGTTACCTCCTACATCGGCGGTGAAGGTCATAACCTGCAGGAACACTCCGTGATCCTGATCCGTGGCGGTCGTGTAAAAGACTTGCCAGGTGTGCGTTACCACACCGTTCGTGGCGCGCTGGACTGCTCAGGTGTTAAAGACCGTAAGCAGGCTCGCTCCAAGTACGGCGTGAAGAAGCCAAAGGCTTAATGGTTCTCCGTTAAGTAAGGCCAAACGTTTTATCTTAAATGTCATAATAAACTCGTAGAGTTTTGGACAATCCTGAATTAACAACGGAGTATTTCCATGCCACGTCGTCGCGTCATTGGTCAGCGTAAAATCCTGCCAGATCCTAAGTTCGGATCAGAATTGCTGGCCAAATTTGTCAATATCCTGATGGTAGATGGTAAAAAATCTACTGCTGAAACTATCGTTTATAACGCGCTGGAGACCCTGGCTCAGCGTTCTGGTAAAAACGAGCTGGAAGCATTCGAAGTAGCCTTGGACAATGTCCGCCCAACCGTGGAAGTTAAATCCCGTCGCGTTGGTGGTTCTACTTATCAGGTACCAGTTGAAGTCCGTCCGGTTCGTCGTAATGCTCTGGCAATGCGTTGGATCGTTGAAGCTGCTCGTAAACGCGGTGATAAATCAATGGCTCTGCGCCTGGCGAACGAACTTTCTGATGCTGCAGAAAACAAAGGCACTGCAGTGAAGAAACGTGAAGACGTTCACCGTATGGCCGAAGCCAACAAGGCGTTCGCTCACTACCGCTGGTAACAGCACTGTAGTTGTTATAAACCCAGCGGGCGTCCCAGTGACTCACCTGCTGGGCTTTTTTAACTTAGAACGTCTAAGAATCAGAGGAATCAAATGGCTCGTAAAACACCCATTGAGCGTTACCGTAACATTGGTATCAGCGCACACATCGACGCCGGTAAGACGACCACTACCGAACGTGTTCTGTTCTACACCGGTGTAAACCACAAAATCGGTGAAGTACATGACGGCGCAGCCACCATGGACTGGATGGAGCAGGAACAGGAACGTGGTATTACCATCACTTCCGCTGCGACCACCTGTTTCTGGTCTGGTATGGCTAAGCAGTTTGAGCCGCACCACGTAAACATCATCGACACCCCGGGACACGTTGACTTCACTATCGAAGTTGAGCGTTCTATGCGTGTGCTTGATGGCGCAGTAATGGTTTACTGTGCAGTTGGTGGCGTTCAGCCACAGTCTGAGACCGTATGGCGTCAGGCTAACAAATATAAAGTTCCACGCATTGCGTTCGTTAACAAAATGGACCGCATGGGTGCTAACTTCCTGAAAGTTGTTGAGCAGATGAAAGCGCGTCTGGGTGCAAACCCGGTGCCATTGCAGCTGGCCATCGGCGCAGAAGAGAAATTCACCGGTGTTGTTGACCTGGTGAAAATGAAAGCGATCAACTGGAACGATGCCGATCAGGGCGTTACCTTCGTTTACGAAGAGATTCCAGCTGATATGCAGGAACTGGCTGAAGAATGGCGTGCGAAGCTTGTTGAAGCTGCAGCTGAAGGTTCTGATGAGCTGATGGAGAAATTCTTTGGTGGCGAAGAGCTGACCGAAGAAGAGATCAAAACTTCTCTGCGTAAGCGCGTACTGAACAGCGAAATCATTCTGGTCACCTGTGGTTCTGCATTTAAGAACAAAGGTGTTCAGGCGATGCTGGATGCGGTTGTTGAATACCTGCCAGCACCGACTGACGTTACCGCTATTAACGGTATGTTAGACGACGGTAAAGACACTCCGGCTGTTCGTCACTCAGACGACAAAGAACCGTTTGCTGCTCTGGCGTTCAAAATCGCTACCGACCCATTCGTGGGTAACCTGACCTTCTTCCGCGTCTACTCTGGCGTTGTGAACTCAGGCGATACCGTGTTCAACCCGGTTAAATCTGCTCGTGAGCGTCTGGGCCGTATCGTACAGATGCACGCCAACAAGCGTGAAGAGATTAAAGAAGTTCGCGCAGGCGACATTGCTGCAGCTATCGGTCTGAAAGACGTGACCACTGGTGACACCCTGTGTGACCCGGACAACGTGATCATTCTGGAGCGCATGGAGTTCCCTGAGCCAGTAATCTCGATCGCTGTTGAACCAAAAACCAAAGCTGACCAGGAAAAAATGGGTCTGGCTCTGGGTCGTCTGGCGAAAGAGGATCCATCATTCCGCGTATGGACTGATGAAGAAACTAACCAGACCATCATCGCTGGTATGGGTGAGCTGCACCTCGACATCATCGTTGACCGCATGAAGCGTGAATTCAACGTTGAAGCGAACGTGGGTAAACCTCAGGTTGCTTACCGTGAAGCAATTCGCGCGAAAGTTACCGATATCGAAGGTAAACACGCCAAGCAGTCTGGTGGTCGTGGTCAGTACGGTCATGTTGTTATCGACATGTACCCACTGGAGCCGGGCGTTAACCCTAAAGGTTACGAGTTCGTCAACGATATCAAAGGCGGCGTGATTCCTGGTGAATACATCCCTGCTGTTGATAAAGGTATCCAGGAGCAGCTGAAATCAGGCCCGCTGGCTGGTTATCCGGTTGTTGATCTGGGTGTTCGTCTGCACTTTGGTTCATACCATGACGTTGACTCCTCAGAACTGGCGTTTAAACTGGCAGCTTCTATCGCGTTCAAAGACGGCTTTAAGAAAGCGAAGCCGGTACTGCTTGAACCAATCATGAAGGTTGAAGTTGAATCTCCAGAAGAGAACACCGGTGATGTTATCGGTGACTTGAGCAGACGTCGTGGCCAGCTGAAAGGTCAGGAATCAAACGCTACTGGCGTTCAGATTCATGCTGAAGTTCCGCTGTCTGAAATGTTTGGTTACGCGACCCAGTTGCGTTCTCTGACTAAAGGCCGTGCTTCGTACTCCATGGAGTTCCTGAAGTATGATGATGCGCCGAACAACGTCGCTCAGGCCGTAATTGAAGCTCGTAGCAAATAAGCTACAGTTTAAATATTGATCCTATGCTCTCACCAAAGGGTGAGAGCATTAAAGTAAGGAATATCGTCGTGGCTAAAGAGAAATTTGAACGTTCCAAACCGCACGTCAACGTAGGTACTATCGGCCACGTTGACCACGGTAAAACTACCCTGACTGCAGCTATCACCACCGTTCTGGCTAAAACCTACGGCGGTTCTGCTCGTGCATTCGACCAGATCGATAACGCACCAGAAGAAAAAGCACGTGGTATCACCATCAACACTTCTCACGTTGAATATGACACCCCAACTCGCCACTACGCGCACGTTGACTGCCCAGGCCACGCCGACTATGTGAAAAACATGATCACCGGTGCTGCTCAGATGGAC
>NZ_JABANZ010000012.1:0-25393 GCF_013074405.1 Erwinia sp. JH02 | reverse complement strand
GTTGTTCGTGGTTCTGCACTGAAAGCACTGCAGGGCGACGCTGAGTGGGAAGCTAAGATCATCGAACTGGCTGGTCACCTGGATAACTACATCCCAGAACCAGAGCGTGCGATTGATAAGCCATTCCTGCTGCCAATCGAAGACGTATTCTCCATCTCCGGCCGTGGTACTGTTGTTACCGGTCGTGTAGAGCGCGGTATCGTTAAAGTGGGTGAAGAAGTTGAGATCGTTGGTATCAAAGATACTGTGAAATCAACTTGTACCGGCGTTGAAATGTTCCGTAAGCTGCTGGACGAAGGCCGTGCGGGTGAGAACTGTGGTATCCTGCTGCGCGGTGTTAAGCGTGAAGATATCCAGCGTGGCCAGGTTCTGGCTAAGCCAGGTTCAATCAAGCCACACACCAAGTTCGAGTCAGAAGTTTATATTCTGTCTAAAGATGAAGGCGGCCGTCATACTCCGTTCTTCAAAGGCTACCGTCCACAGTTCTACTTCCGTACAACTGACGTGACCGGTACCATCGAACTGCCAGAAGGCGTTGAGATGGTTATGCCAGGCGACAACATTCAGATGGTTGTTACCCTGATCCACCCAATCGCAATGGACGACGGTCTGCGTTTCGCAATTCGCGAAGGCGGCCGTACTGTTGGTGCGGGTGTTGTTGCTAAAGTTATCGCTTAATTGTCGAAACTTGTCTGGCAGAGCGTGCTCTGCCAGAGCACGAAAAGAGAGCGCTTCGGCGCTCTTTTTTTATGCCCGTCCTTGGTGATAAACGAACATAGTGTTTGCTTTACCTCCGGATGTACGTATAATACGCGGGCCTGCCAATATGGTAAGGCGCGATTCGATATGAATCGCAGACAAGTACGAAAGTACCTGTCAACAATACTCGCGATATGCGGGTTATGTGCTCAACGATTACACTCCTCCATCAATCGTAATGGATGCGAGTAGTAATTCTTTTCGTTTATAAATAATTGGAGCTCTGGTCTCATGCAGAACCAAAGAATCCGTATCCGTCTTAAAGCGTTTGATCATCGTCTGATCGATCAATCAACTGCGGAAATCGTAGAGACTGCCAAGCGCACTGGTGCGCAGGTACGTGGTCCTATCCCGCTGCCGACCCGCAAAGAGCGCTTTACCGTTCTGATCTCTCCGCACGTCAACAAAGATGCGCGCGATCAGTATGAGATTCGCACTCACAAGCGTCTGGTTGACATCGTTGAGCCAACCGAAAAAACGGTTGATGCTCTGATGCGTCTGGATCTGGCTGCAGGTGTTGACGTGCAGATCAGCCTGGGTTAATCAGGTCATTGAGCGATTGAGAGGTTGAAACAATGATTGGTTTAGTCGGTAAAAAAGTGGGTATGACCCGTATCTTCACAGAAGATGGCGTTTCTATCCCTGTAACCGTGATCGAAATTGAAGCAAACCGCGTTACTCAGGTCAAAGGCCTGGAAAACGACGGTTACACTGCTATCCAGGTAACTACCGGTGCTAAAAAAGCTAACCGCGTAACTAAGCCTGAAGCAGGTCATTTTGCTAAAGCTGGCGTTGAAGCTGGCCGTGGTCTGTGGGAATTCCGCACCGTTGATGGCGCAGAGTTCACTGTAGGTCAGAGCATTAATGTTGACATTTTCGCTGACGTGAAAAAAGTTGACGTGACTGGAACATCTAAAGGTAAAGGTTTTGCCGGTACTGTAAAGCGCTGGAACTTCCGTACTCAGGATGCTACGCACGGTAACTCCTTGTCACACCGCGTACCGGGTTCTATCGGTCAGAACCAGACTCCGGGCAAAGTGTTCAAAGGCAAGAAAATGGCAGGCCAGATGGGCAACGAGCGTGTAACTGTTCAGAGTCTGGACGTTGTACGTGTTGACGCTGAGCGCAACCTGCTGCTGGTTAAAGGTGCAGTACCCGGTGCTACCGGTTGCGACCTTATCGTTAAACCAGCTGTGAAGGCGTAAGGGGATAGCAATGGAATTAGTATTGAAAGACGCGCAAAGCGCGCTGACTGTTTCCGAAACTACCTTCGGTCGTGATTTCAACGAAGCGCTGGTACACCAGGTTGTTGTTGCTTATGCAGCAGGTGCTCGTCAGGGTACTCGTGCTCAGAAGACTCGTGCTGAAGTAACTGGTTCAGGCAAAAAGCCATGGCGCCAGAAAGGTACCGGCCGCGCTCGTGCAGGTTCTGTAAAGAGCCCAATCTGGCGTTCAGGTGGTGTTACCTTCGCTGCGAAGCCACAGGACCACAGTCAAAAAGTTAACAAAAAGATGTACCGCGGCGCGCTGAAAAGCATCCTGTCCGAACTGGTACGTCAAGATCGTCTGATCGTTGTCGAGCAGTTCTCTCTGGAAGCACCTAAAACTAAGCTGCTGGTAGAGAAACTGAAAGACATGGCTCTGGAAGACGTGCTGATCATCACTGGCGAACTGGAAGAGAACCTGTTCCTGGCCGCGCGTAACCTGTACAAGGTTGACGTACGTGATGCAGCGGGTATCGACCCAGTTAGCCTGATCGCCTTCGACAAAGTCGTTATGACTGCTGCCGCAGTTAAGCAAGTTGAGGAGATGCTGGCATGATCCGTGAAGAACGTCTGCTGAAAGTACTGCGCGCGCCGCACGTATCTGAAAAAGCATCTGCTGCGATGGAAAAAACTAACACCATCGTTCTCAAAGTTGCGAAAGACGCGACCAAAGCAGAAATCAAAGCCGCTGTACAGAAACTTTTCGAAGTAGAAGTTGAAGTCGTGAACACTTTGCTGGTTAAAGGCAAAACTAAGCGTTCTGGACAGCGTATTGGTCGTCGTAGCGACTGGAAAAAAGCTTACGTCACCCTGAAAGAAGGCCAGAATCTGGACTTCGCAGGCGGCGCTGAGTAAGTCGGAGGAGAAGAACAATGGCAATTGTTAAATGTAAACCGACATCTCCGGGTCGTCGCCATGTAGTTAAAGTGGTAAACGCGGAGCTGCACAAGGGCAAACCATTCGCCCCGCTGGTAGAAAAAAACAGCAAATCCGGTGGCCGTAACAACAATGGTCGCATCACTACCCGTCATATCGGTGGTGGTCACAAGCAGGCTTACCGTATTGTTGACTTCAAACGCAACAAAGATGGTATCCCAGCGACCGTTGAACGTCTTGAGTACGATCCGAACCGCTCTGCGAACATCGCACTGGTTCTGTACAAAGACGGCGAACGCCGTTATATCTTGGCCCCTAAAGGCCTGAAAGCTGGCGACCAGATTCAGTCTGGCGTTGATGCTGCGATTAAAGCAGGTAACACTCTGCCGATGCGTAACATCCCAGTGGGTTCTACCGTGCATAACGTAGAAATGAAACCAGGCAAAGGCGGTCAGATTGCTCGCTCTGCTGGTACTTACGTGCAGATCGTTGCGCGTGATGGTTCTTACGTTACCCTGCGTCTGCGTTCTGGTGAAATGCGTAAAGTCGAAATTGACTGCCGCGCAACCCTGGGCGAAGTCGGTAACGCTGAGCACATGCTTCGCGTTCTGGGTAAAGCCGGTGCAGCTCGTTGGCGTGGTATTCGCCCTACCGTTCGCGGTACTGCGATGAACCCAGTTGATCACCCGCACGGTGGTGGTGAGGGTAAAAACTTTGGTAAGCACCCGGTAACTCCGTGGGGCGTTCAGACCAAAGGTAAGAAAACCCGCAGCAACAAGCGTACCGATAAGTTCATCGTACGTCGCCGTAGCAAATAATTTTAGAGGATAAGCCATGCCACGTTCTCTCAAGAAAGGTCCTTTTATTGACCTGCACTTGCTGAAGAAGGTAGAGAAAGCTTTGGAAAGCGGAGACAAGAAGCCACTGCGCACCTGGTCCCGTCGTTCAACGATCTTCCCTAACATGATCGGTTTGACCATCGCTGTCCATAATGGTCGTCAGCACGTTCCTGTCTTTGTTTCCGACGAAATGGTCGGTCACAAACTGGGTGAATTTGCACCGACCCGTACTTATCGCGGCCACGCGGCTGATAAAAAAGCCAAGAAACGCTAAGGCAGGAGGAAGAGATGGAAACTATCGCTAAACATCGCCACGCTCGTTCTTCTGCACAGAAGGTTCGCCTGGTAGCGGATCTTGTACGCGGTAAGAAAGTGTCGCAGGCTCTGGACATTTTGACCTACACCAATAAGAAAGCGGCTGTACTGGTCAAGAAAGTTCTGGAATCTGCCATTGCTAACGCCGAACACAACGATGGCGCTGACATTGATGATCTGAAAGTCACGAAGATCTTCGTAGACGAAGGCCCAAGCATGAAGCGCATTATGCCTCGTGCAAAAGGTCGTGCAGATCGCATCCTGAAGCGCACCAGCCACATTACTGTGGTTGTGTCCGATCGCTGAGACTCTGGAGACTAGCAATGGGTCAGAAAGTACATCCTAATGGTATTCGCCTGGGTATTGTTAAACCCTGGAACTCTACCTGGTTCGCAAATACCAAAGAATTCGCTGACAACCTGGACAGCGACTTTAAAGTGCGTCAGTTCCTGACTAAAGAACTGGCTAAAGCATCCGTTTCTCGTATCGTTATCGAGCGTCCGGCTAAGAGCATCCGTGTGACCATTCACACTGCTCGCCCAGGCATCGTTATCGGTAAGAAAGGCGAAGATGTAGAAAAACTGCGCAAGGTCGTAGCGGATATCGCTGGCGTTCCTGCACAGATTAATATCGCCGAAGTCCGTAAACCGGAACTGGACGCTAAATTGGTTGCTGACAGCATCACTTCACAGCTGGAGCGTCGTGTGATGTTCCGCCGTGCGATGAAGCGTGCTGTACAGAACGCAATGCGTCTGGGCGCTAAAGGGATCAAAGTTGAAGTTAGTGGCCGTCTTGGCGGTGCAGAAATCGCGCGTACTGAATGGTACCGTGAAGGCCGCGTGCCACTGCACACTCTGCGTGCAGACATTGACTACAACACCTCTGAAGCCCACACCACTTATGGTGTAATCGGCGTTAAGGTATGGATCTTCAAAGGTGAGATCCTGGGTGGTATGGCTGCTGTTGAACAACCGGAACCGGCTGCTCAACCTAAAAAGCAGCAGCGTAAAGGCCGTAAGTAAGGAGAGTCGCTGATGTTACAACCAAAGCGTACAAAATTCCGTAAAGTGCACAAAGGCCGCAACCGTGGTCTGGCGCAGGGTACGGATGTTAGCTTCGGTACTTTCGGTCTGAAAGCTGTTGGCCGTGGTCGTCTGACTGCACGTCAGATCGAAGCAGCACGTCGTGCTATGACCCGTGCAGTTAAGCGTCAAGGTAAAATTTGGATCCGAGTATTCCCGGACAAACCAATTACCGAGAAGCCGCTGGAAGTGCGTATGGGTAAAGGTAAAGGTAACGTAGAGTATTGGGTTGCCTTGATCCAGCCTGGCAAAGTCCTGTATGAAATGGACGGCGTTCCAGAAGAGCTGGCCCGTGAAGCCTTCAAGCTGGCAGCAGCAAAACTGCCTATCAAAACCACCTTTGTAACTAAGACGGTGATGTAATGAAAGCTACAGAGCTGCGTGAAAAAAGCGTTGAAGAGCTCAACACTGAGCTTCTTAACCTGCTGCGTGAACAGTTTAATCTGCGCATGCAGGCAGCATCCGGCCAACTTCAACAGACTCACGTCTTGAAGAATGTGCGCCGTGATGTTGCACGTGTTAAGACTTTACTGACTGAGAAGGCGGGTGCGTAATGACCGATAAAATCCGTACTCTGCAAGGTCGTGTGACTAGTGACAAAATGGAGAAATCTATTGTTGTTGCTATCGAACGTGTTGTGAAGCACCCAATCTACGGGAAATTCATCAAGCGTACGACCAAACTGCACGTACACGACGAGAACAATGAATGTGGTATCGGCGACGTGGTTGAAGTCCGCGAATGCCGTCCACTGTCCAAGACTAAGTCCTGGACGCTGGTTCGCGTTGTAGAGAAAGCAATTCTGTAATAGAATCTGCCGTCTCTAAAAAATAAGATAAACGGCTCGCAAGAGCCGTTTATTTTTTCTACCCATATGCAGGAAGCAGTGTTATAATGCTGCGCCCTCAATATGGGGCTTTTATACGACCTGAATCAGGTCCCGAAGTAGTAGTTGACATTAGCGGAGCACTAAAATGATCCAAGAACAGACTATGCTGACCGTCGCCGACAACTCCGGTGCACGTCGCGTAATGTGTATCAAGGTTCTGGGTGGCTCGCACCGTCGCTACGCAGGCGTAGGCGACATCATCAAAATTACCATCAAGGAAGCAATTCCTCGCGGTAAGGTTAAGAAGGGTGATGTGCTGAAAGCGGTAGTGGTGCGCACCAGGAAGGGTGTTCGTCGCCCGGACGGTTCTGTCATTCGCTTCGATGGTAATGCATGCGTTATTTTAAATAATAACAGTGAGCAGCCTATCGGAACGCGTATTTTTGGGCCGGTAACTCGTGAACTTCGTACTGAAAAGTTCATGAAAATTATCTCTCTGGCACCAGAAGTACTCTAAGGAGCGAAAAATGGCAGCTAAAATCCGTCGCGATGACGAAGTTATCGTGCTGACCGGCAAAGATAAAGGTAAGCGCGGTAAAGTAAAAAATGTTCTGTCTTCAGGCAAACTGATTGTTGAAGGTATTAACCTGGTTAAGAAACACTCAAAGCCGGTTCCGGCTCTGAACCAACCAGGTGGCATCGTTGAAAAAGAAGCTGCTATTCAGGTTTCTAACGTTGCACTCTTCAACTCGGCAACCGGCAAGGCTGACCGTGTAGGCTTTAGATTCGAAGACGGCAAAAAAGTCCGTTTCTTCAAGTCGAACAGCGAAACTATCAAGTAATTTGGAGTAGTACGATGGCGAAACTGCATGATTACTACAAAGACGAAGTAGTTAAACAACTCATGACTGAGTTTAGCTACAATTCTGTCATGCAAGTCCCTCGGGTCGAGAAGATCACCCTGAATATGGGTGTAGGTGAAGCGATCGCTGATAAGAAACTGCTGGATAATGCAGCAGCTGACTTAGCAGCAATCTCCGGTCAAAAGCCGTTTATCACCAAAGCACGCAAATCAGTTGCAGGCTTCAAAATCCGTCAGGGCTATCCGATCGGCTGTAAAGTAACTCTGCGTGGCGAACGCATGTGGGAGTTCTTTGAGCGTCTGATTTCTATTGCTGTTCCACGTATCCGTGACTTCCGTGGCTTGTCCGCTAAGTCATTCGATGGCCGTGGAAACTACAGCATGGGCGTTCGTGAGCAGATCATCTTCCCAGAGATCGACTATGACAAAGTCGACCGCGTTCGTGGTTTGGATATCACCATTACCACTACTGCGAAATCTGATGATGAAGGCCGCGCACTTTTGGCTGCTTTTAACTTCCCGTTCCGCAAGTAAGGCAGGGTTACTGATGGCTAAGCAATCGATGAAAGCACGTGAAGTCGTTCGCGTGAAACTGGCTGACAAGTACCGCGCTAAACGCGAGGAACTGAAGGCTATCATTTCAAATGTGAACTCATCCGACGAAGATCGTTGGAATGCTGTTCTCAAGCTGCAAACTCTGCCGCGTGATTCCAGCCCGTCTCGTCAGCGTAACCGCTGCCGTCAAACTGGCCGTCCACATGGTTATGTGGGCAAATTCGGTCTGAGCCGTATCAAGTTGCGTGAAGCCGCCATGCGCGGTGAAGTACCTGGCTTGAGAAAGGCTAGCTGGTAATTACCAATTGAATCACGGGAGTAAAGACAGATGAGCATGCAAGATCCGATCGCGGATATGCTGACCCGTATCCGTAACGGTCAAGCCGCGAACAAAGTTGCGGTCACCATGCCTTCCTCCAAGCTGAAATTGGCTATTGCCAACGTGCTGAAGGAAGAAGGCTATATTGAAGAATTTAAAATCGAAGGCGACACCAAGCCTGAACTGGAACTGACTCTTAAGTATTTCCAGGGCAAGGCAGTGGTTGAGAGCATTCAGCGTGTAAGCCGTCCAGGTCTGCGTATCTACAAACGCAAAGACGAACTGCCAAAAGTTATGGCTGGACTGGGTATCGCTGTTATCTCTACCTCTAAAGGTGTTATGACCGATCGTGCAGCACGCCAGGCAGGTCTTGGCGGCGAAATTATCTGCTACGTAGCTTAATCGGAGGAATAAATGTCTCGTGTTGCTAAAGCACCAGTCGCGATTCCTGCCGGCGTAGAGGTAAAACTCGACGGTCAGGTTATTTCGATTAAAGGTAAAAACGGCGAGCTGACTCGTACGCTCAACAAAGCTGTAGAAGTTAAGCATGCTGACAACACCCTGACTTTCGCTCCGCGCGAAGGTTTTGTGGATGGTTGGGCGCAGGCGGGTACCTCTCGTGCGCTGTTGAACGCTATGGTTATCGGTGTTACCGAAGGCTTCACTAAGAAGCTGCAGCTGGTTGGTGTAGGTTATCGTGCAGCCGTAAAAGGCAACTCTGTGAGCTTAGCCCTGGGCTTCTCTCACCCTGTTGACCATGAGCTGCCAGCGGGAATCACTGCTGAATGTCCAACTCAGACTGAGATCGTGCTGAAAGGCGCTGATAAACAGCTGATTGGTCAGGTTGCAGCGGATCTGCGCGCCTACCGTCGTCCTGAGCCTTATAAAGGCAAGGGTGTTCGTTACGCCGACGAAGTCGTGCGTACCAAAGAGGCTAAGAAGAAGTAAGGTAACACTATGGATAAGAAATCTGCTCGTATCCGTCGTGCGACCCGCGCACGTCGCAAGCTCAAAGAGCTGGGTGCTACTCGCCTGGTGGTACATCGTACCCCGCGTCATATTTACGCACAGGTAATCGCACCCAACGGTTCTGAAGTCCTGGTCGCTGCTTCTACAGTAGAAAAAGCTATCAGTGAGCAACTGAAGTACACTGGAAACAAAGACGCTGCTGCTGCTGTTGGTAAAGCAGTTGCTGAACGCGCAATCGAAAAAGGCATCACTGGTGTTTCTTTCGACCGTTCTGGTTTCCAATATCATGGTCGTGTCCAGGCACTGGCAGATGCTGCCCGTGAAGCTGGCCTACAGTTCTAAGGTAGAGGTGTAAGATGGCACACATCGAAAAACAAGCTGGCGAACTGCAGGAAAAGCTGATCGCGGTAAATCGCGTATCTAAAACCGTTAAAGGTGGCCGTATTTTCTCCTTCACAGCTCTGACTGTTGTTGGTGATGGTAATGGTCGCATTGGTTTTGGTTACGGAAAAGCGCGTGAAGTTCCAGCAGCGATCCAGAAAGCGATGGAAAAAGCTCGTCGCAATATGATCAATGTCGCGCTGAACAACGGCACCCTGCAGCACCCTGTTAAAGGTGTGCACACAGGTTCTCGTGTGTTCATGCAACCAGCTTCAGAAGGTACCGGTATTATTGCCGGTGGTGCAATGCGCGCCGTTCTGGAAGTTGCTGGGGTTCATAACGTTTTGGCTAAAGCCTACGGTTCCACCAACCCGATCAACGTGGTTCGTGCAACTCTGGATGGCCTGGCCAACATGAATTCCCCAGAAATGGTCGCTGCCAAGCGTGGCAAATCCGTTGAAGACATTCTGGGGTAATGACCATGGCTAAGACTATTAAAATTACTCAAACCCGTAGTTCGATCGGTCGTTTGCCTAAACATAAGGCAACACTGCTTGGCCTGGGTCTGCGTCGTATTAACCACACCGTAGAGCGTGAAGACACGCCAGCTGTACGCGGTATGGTTAACGCGATTTCCTACATGGTTAAAGTGGAGGAGTAACAGATGCGTTTAAATACTCTGTCTCCGGCCGACGGCTCCAAGCACGCTCCTAGACGTCTGGGTCGTGGTATTGGTTCTGGTCTCGGCAAAACCGGCGGTCGCGGTCACAAAGGTCAGAACTCACGTTCTGGCGGTGGCGTACGTCGTGGTTTTGAAGGCGGCCAGATGCCTCTGTACCGTCGTCTGCCGAAATTCGGTTTCACCTCTCGCAAAGCAATGGTCACTGCAGAAGTTCGTCTGTCTGACCTGGCGAAAGTTGAAGGCGGTATCGTCGACCTGAACACGCTGAAAGCAGCAAACATTATCGGTATTCAGATGGAGTTCGCGAAAGTGATCTTGTCTGGCGAAGTTTCTGCACCGGTAACGATTCGCGGTCTGCGTGTAACTAAAGGCGCTCGTGTTGCAATCGAAGCTGCTGGCGGTAAAATTGAGGAATAAGTAGCAGATGGCTAAGCAACCGGGATTAGATTTTCAAAGTGCCAAAGGTGGTTTTGGCGAACTAAAACGCAGACTTCTGTTTGTAATTGGTGCGCTAATTGTCTTCCGCATTGGTTCTTTTATTCCGATCCCTGGTATCGATGCCACTGTACTTGCCAAACTGCTTGAGCAACAGCGTGGCACCATCATTGAAATGTTCAACATGTTCTCTGGTGGTGCTCTGAGCCGTGCTTCTATCTTTGCCCTGGGTATTATGCCGTATATTTCGGCCTCTATTATTATCCAGCTGCTGACGGTGGTTCATCCAGCGTTAGCAGAAATCAAGAAAGAAGGGGAGGCTGGCCGTCGTAAGATTAGCCAGTACACCCGTTACGGTACTCTGGTATTAGGTATATTCCAGGCGGTCGGTATTGCTACCGGCCTGCCGAATATGCCAGGAATGCAAGGTCTGGTACTAAATCCAGGTTTTGCTTTCTACTTTACCGCTGTTGTCAGTCTGGTCACGGGGACAATGTTCCTGATGTGGCTGGGCGAGCAGATAACTGAGCGAGGTATCGGTAATGGTATCTCGATCATTATCTTCGCTGGTATTGTTGCGGGTCTGCCGCCGGCCATTGGCCATACCATCGAGCAAGCGCGGCAAGGCGACCTGCACTTCCTCCTGTTGCTGTTGGTTGCAGTTCTCGTATTTGCAGTGACCTTCTTCGTTGTTTTCGTTGAGCGTGGTCAACGCCGCATTGTGGTGAACTATGCGAAACGTCAGCAAGGCCGTCGTGTCTATGCTGCGCAGAGCACACATTTACCGTTGAAAGTTAATATGGCCGGTGTAATACCTGCTATCTTTGCTTCCAGCATTATCTTGTTCCCAGCAACCATCGCGTCATGGTTCGGGGGCGGAACTGGCTGGAACTGGCTGACGACTATTTCGATGTCATTACAGCCAGGTCAACCGCTTTATGTGCTACTCTATGCGACTGCAATCATCTTCTTCTGTTTCTTCTACACAGCGTTGGTTTTCAACCCGCGTGAAACAGCAGATAACCTGAAGAAGTCTGGTGCATTTGTACCAGGTATTCGTCCGGGAGAACAGACGGCGAAGTATATCGATAAAGTAATGACACGCCTGACATTAATCGGTGCGTTGTACATTACCTTTATCTGCCTGATCCCGGAGTTCATGCGTGATGCGATGAAAGTTCCATTCTACTTCGGCGGTACATCACTGCTGATCGTAGTCGTTGTCATCATGGACTTTATGGCTCAAGTGCAAACTCTGATGATGTCAAGTCAGTATGAGTCTGCATTGAAGAAAGCAAACCTGAAGGGCTACGGCCGTTAATTCAGGCGCTTGAGAAGTTACGGAGAGTAAAAATGAAAGTTCGTGCTTCCGTCAAGAAATTATGTCGTAACTGCAAAATCATTCGTCGCGACGGCGTCGTTCGTGTGATTTGTAGTGCCGAGCCTAAGCATAAACAGCGCCAAGGCTGATTTAATCGCATATTTTTCTTGCAAAGTCGGGTTGAGCTGGCTAGATTAGCCAGCCAATCTTTTGTATGTCTATGCGTTTCCATTTGAGTATCCTGAAAACGGGCTTTTCGGCATGGGACGCATAAGTAATTAAATAGGAGTGCATAGTGGCCCGTATAGCAGGCATTAACATTCCTGATCATAAACATACCGTTATCGCATTAACTGCAATCTTCGGTATCGGTAAAACCCGCTCACAGGCTATCTGTGCGTCAACGGGTATTGCTGAAAATGTTAAGATCAGTGAGCTGTCTGAAGAACAAATCGACATTCTGCGTGATGCAGTAGCTAAATTTGTTGTTGAAGGCGATCTGCGTCGTGAAGTCACCCTGAGCATCAAGCGTCTTATGGACCTTGGCTGCTATCGTGGTTTGCGTCATCGTCGTGGTCTTCCAGTGCGCGGTCAGCGTACCAAGACTAACGCACGTACCCGTAAGGGTCCGCGTAAACCGATCAAGAAATAATCGGGGTGATTGAATAATGGCAAAGGCACCAGTTCGTGCACGTAAGCGTGTAAGAAAGCAAGTCTCTGATGGCGTGGCTCATGTCCATGCATCTTTCAACAACACCATCGTAACTATTACCGATCGTCAAGGTAATGCGCTGGGTTGGGCAACAGCCGGTGGTTCCGGTTTCCGTGGTTCTCGTAAGTCTACGCCGTTCGCTGCGCAGGTTGCTGCAGAGCGTTGCGCAGAGGCCGTGAAAGATTACGGTATTAAGAACCTGGAAGTTATGGTTAAGGGTCCTGGTCCAGGCCGCGAATCAACAATTCGTGCTCTGAACGCTGCTGGTTTCCGCATCACTAATATTACTGATGTGACTCCGATCCCTCACAACGGTTGTCGTCCGCCGAAAAAACGTCGCGTATAACGCCCCGTTTTTTAGGAATGTTGGAGAAAGAAAATGGCAAGATATTTGGGTCCTAAGCTCAAGCTGAGCCGTCGTGAAGGCACAGACCTGTTCCTCAAGTCTGGCGTTCGCGCGATTGATACCAAGTGTAAGATTGAACAAGCTCCTGGTCAGCACGGTGCGCGCAAGCCACGTCTGTCTGACTATGGCGTGCAGTTACGTGAAAAGCAGAAAGTTCGTCGTACCTACGGCGTGCTGGAGCGTCAGTTCCGTAACTATTATAAAGAAGCAGCTCGTCTGAAAGGCAACACAGGTGAAAATCTGTTAGCTCTGCTGGAAGGTCGTCTGGATAACGTTGTTTACCGTATGGGCTTTGGTGCCACTCGTGCAGAAGCACGTCAGTTGGTTAGCCACAAATCTATTATGGTAAACGGTCGCGTTGTTAGCATCGCTTCTTATCAGGTAACTCCGAATGACGTTGTTAGCATCCGTGAGAAAGCCAAAAAGCAGTCTCGCGTGAAAGCCGCTCTGGAGCTGGCTGAACAGCGTGAAAAGCCAACCTGGCTGGAAGTTGATGCAACTAAGATGGAAGGTGTGTTCAAGCGTATTCCTGAACGTACTGATCTGTCTGCGGACATTAACGAACACCTGATCGTCGAGCTTTACTCCAAGTAAGGCTTAGTACCAAAGAGAGGACACAATGCAGGGTTCTGTGACAGAGTTTCTAAAACCGCGCCTGGTAGATATCGAGCAAGTGAGTTCGACGCACGCCAAGGTGACCCTTGAGCCTTTAGAGCGTGGCTTTGGCCATACTCTTGGTAACGCACTGCGCCGTATTCTGCTTTCATCAATGCCGGGTTGCGCGGTGACCGAGGTTGAAATTGATGGTGTACTGCACGAGTACAGCACCAAAGAGGGCGTACAGGAAGATATCCTGGAAATCCTGCTCAACCTAAAAGGTTTGGCGGTAAGAGTTCAGGGCAAAGATGAAGTTATTCTTACTCTGAATAAATCTGGCATTGGCCCTGTGACTGCAGCCGATATCACCCATGATGGGGATGTCGAAATCGTCAAGCCGCAGCACGTGATCTGTCACCTGACCGATGAAAACGCCGCTATCAGCATGCGTATCAAAGTTCAGCGTGGTCGTGGTTATGTGCCGGCTTCTGCCCGAATTCATTCGGAAGAAGATGAGCGCCCAATTGGTCGTCTGTTGGTCGATGCCTGCTACAGCCCTGTAGAGCGAATTGCCTACAATGTTGAAGCAGCGCGTGTAGAACAGCGTACCGATTTGGACAAGCTGGTCATCGAAATGGAAACTAACGGTACTATCGATCCTGAAGAGGCGATCCGCCGTGCAGCGACCATTCTGGCTGAACAACTGGAAGCTTTCGTCGACTTACGTGATGTACGTCAGCCGGAAGTGAAAGAAGAGAAACCAGAATTCGATCCGATCTTGCTGCGCCCTGTTGACGATCTGGAATTGACTGTCCGCTCTGCTAACTGCCTTAAGGCAGAAGCTATCCACTACATCGGTGATCTGGTACAGCGTACCGAGGTTGAGCTGCTTAAAACGCCTAACCTTGGTAAAAAATCTCTTACTGAGATTAAAGATGTGCTGGCTTCTCGTGGTTTGTCTCTGGGCATGCGCCTGGAAAACTGGCCACCCGCTAGCATCGCTGATGAATAACCCGATCACAGGTTAAGGTTTCACTGAGAAGGATAAGGTCATGCGCCATCGTAAGAGTGGTCGTCAACTGAACCGCAACAGCAGCCATCGTCAGGCTATGTTCCGCAACATGGCTGGCTCTTTGGTTCGTCACGAGATTATCAAGACGACCCTGCCAAAAGCGAAAGAGCTGCGTCGCGTAGTTGAGCCGCTGATTACTCTTGCCAAGACCGACAGCGTAGCTAATCGTCGTCTGGCATTCGCCCGTACTCGTGATAACGAGATCGTGGCAAAACTGTTTAATGAGCTCGGTCCGCGTTTCGCGAGCCGTGCAGGTGGTTACACTCGCATTCTGAAGTGTGGCTTCCGCGCTGGTGACAACGCTCCGATGGCTTACATCGAGCTGGTTGATCGTCCAGAAGCTCAAGCAGAAGCTGCAGCAGAGTAATCTGCCGCAGTATTGAAAAAGCCCCGCTTGCGGGGTTTTTTTATATCCAAAATTCCTGCCCCCTTTATCTCTCTCTCAAATGCGTTATGCTGACCTCAATCTGGTAAACGGAGGCCATCATGTCTTTACTTGATCAACTCGCAGAAAAGCATATCCTCGCGGCCCTTCGTCAGGGTGAGCTCGATAATCTCCCCGGAGCAGGTCATCCCCTACAGCTGGATGATGATAGCCATGTGCCTTCTGAGCTGCGTGCGGGCTATCGTATTCTGAAGAATTCTGGCTTCTTGCCACCAGAGCTGGAGATGAAACGCGAAGCTCTAGAGCTGGATGAATTAATGCGAACGGTCGATCCAAATGAAGAGCGCTACTATCAACAGGCAAAACGTCTGAGCTTACTTGAGGTGAAGTTGAAACAGGCGGGAATCAGTACTGATTTTTTGCAGGGCGGCTATGGCCGCAGAATACAGCAGCACTTTCGGGAGGAAGAGTAATGTACCGTATTGGACAGCTGGCGAAACTGGCTGATGTGACGCCGGATACTATCCGGTTTTATGAAAAACAGCAGATGATGGATCATAAGGTGCGTACCGAAGGCGGGTTCAGACTTTACAGTGACAGCGATCTGCAGCGCCTTAAGTTTATTCGCTATGGTCGACAGTTGGGTTTCACTCTTGAGGCGATTCGTGAATTGCTGTCAATTCGCGTCGACCCTGAGCATCATACCTGCCAGGAATCAAAGACCATCGTACAGAAGCGGCTGAATGAAGTTGAAGCGATGCTTACGGAATTACATCATATGCAACGCTCGCTTACTCGCCTTAATGATGCCTGCTGTGGCACGTCTCACAGCAGTGTATATTGTTCGATTCTTGAAGCCTTAGAAAAAGGCGCGACTACTACGGTGGCGAAAAGCACCGATTGAATTTCCGTTGCCAGAGGTCTATATTCTCCAACGTCATCCATCAACAGGAAAAACTATGACTGTCTATCAGCATAAAAAGGGCACTATCCGCGATAATGCTCTGGAAGCATTGTTACATGACCCATTATTCAAAACGCGTATCGAAGTCAATCAGAAAGGAAAAGGCAGCTTCCGACGTAAAGATAAACACGCGAAGAAAGGTAACTGGGAGGCCAGTGGTCAGTGCGCAAATCGCGTATTTACCACTGGCCTCCTGGTTTTTCAGGCATAAAAAAACCGCCAGTTATGGCGGTTTTCAGAAGTCCAGGCTCGCTTACAGCGGCTTGTTATTCTGCTCTTTCAACAGGTCACGGATCTCACTCAGAAGAGTTTCTTCTGCAGAAGGTTTTGCCACCGGTTTTTCCACTTCTTTCTTTTTGTACATTTTGTTCATCACTTTGATGGCCATGAAGATGGCAAAGGCAACGATGACAAAATCAAAAATGGTTTGCAGGAAAATACCGTATTGCATTACGACTGCTGCGGTTTCCCCTTCTGCAGGCTTCAATACCCAGGCAAACTGTTTAAAATCAACTCCCCCAATCAATAATCCCAGCGGTGGCATAATGATGTTTGCCACCAGTGAGGACACGATTTTGCCAAACGCCGCACCAATGATGACACCGACAGCCAGGTCCACCACGTTGCCACGCATCGCGAAATCGCGAAACTCTTTGAATAAACTCATTGTTATCTCCCGTATTTGCCAATTTTTTAAGTCTAACAAACGATCGGGCTTTTTCCACGGAGATTGCAGATAAAAAGCTAAACACCCGGTCAGAACCGGGTGAGAAGTGAGATTAGATCGATTAGAGGAAGAACGGGCTGGGCTGGAATAAACGTTCGACGTCAGAAACAAACTTCTTGTCGGTGAGAAACATAATGACATGGTCGCCCTGCTCAATACGCAGATTGTCATTAGCGATGATCACATCACTACCGCGCACAACGGCGCCAATGATTGTGCCGGGCGGTAGCTTGATGTCATCAATCTGACGTCCTACAACTTTCGATGTAGATTCTTCGCCATGAGCGATAGCTTCAATGGCTTCGGCAACACCACGGCGCAGAGAAGAAACACCCACGATATCCGCTTTACGTACATGTCCTAGCAGCGCTGATATTGTTGCCTGCTGAGGTGAAATCGCGATGTCGATCACGCTGCCCTGGACCAGGTCAACATAGGCGCGACGCTGGATAAGTACCATCGCTTTCTTGGCACCCATACGTTTTGCCAGCATGGCTGACATAATATTAGCTTCATCATCGTTAGTGATGGCGATAAACAGATCAATCTGATCAACATGTTCTTCAGCCAGCAGTTCCTGATCCGATGCATCGCCATAAAAGACGATGGTGTTTTGCAGGTTCTGGGCCAGCTCAGCAGCTCGCTGCTGATCACGTTCGATCAGTTTTACGCTGTAATGTTTCTCAAGACGCTGTGCCAGACCAAAACCAATATTCCCACCACCGACGATCATAATGCGCTTGTAGGGTTTTTCCAGCCTTTGATATTCACTCATTACCGCGCGGATATGCTGGCTGGCAGCGATGAAGAACACTTCATCTCCCGCTTCAATGATGGTGGAACCCTGGGGGCGGATCGGGCGATCCTGACGGAAGATCGCTGCTACGCGGGTATCAATGTGCGGCATATGCTCGCGCATCACTGATAATGCATTACCGACCAGCGGCCCACCATAATAGGCTTTCACCACGGCCAGACTCACCTTGCCTTCGGCAAAATTAACTACCTGCAGAGCACCCGGGTACTCAATGAGTCGGTAGATATTGTCGATCACCAATTGCTCGGGTGAGATCAGATGGTCGATAGGAACGGCTTCAGGAATGAATAGCTTATCAGCATCACGGATATAGTCCGGGGCGCGGATACGGGCGATGCGGTTTGGCGTGTTAAAAAGAGAGTAGGCAACCTGACAGGCGACCATATTGGTTTCATCTGAATTGGTTACCGCAACCAGCATATCAGCATCTTCAGCGCCGGCCTCGCGTAATACACGGGGATGTGAACCATGCCCCTGTACCACGCGTAAGTCGAACTTGTCCTGCAGCTGACGCAAACGCAGGGCATCGGTATCGACCACGGTAATATCGTTGTTTTCACCGACCAGGTTCTCAGCGAGTGTTCCGCCGACCTGTCCTGCACCAAGAATGATGATTTTCATTATGCTTCAGTCTGTTGGTTATCGTTCAGATTGTGGCGCAGTGTAACGCGCCACGCTGGTCATTGTTTTATCAATTTTGCGTAATAGAAGCCATCACCGCCATCGGTCTGCGGAAATACCTGAATACCCGGTTGTGAGAGGTCACCTGTATCACTTAAACGCGCATCAGTATGACGCTGCAGGAACTGGCTTACTTGCTGATGATTTTCTTCCGGTAATATTGAACAGGTCGCGTATAACAACGTCCCGCCTGACTTCAGATGTGGCCAGACTGCATCCAGAATCTGCTGCTGTAATAAGGCAAGTTCTGGGATATCACGATCGCGGCGCAGCCACTTGATATCAGGATGGCGCCGTATGACACCGGTTGCTGAACATGGCGCATCCAGCAGAATACGATCGAATTGCGTATTCCCACACCAGGCTTCTGGGGTACGGCCGTCACCCAGCTTAACTTCCGCTGTCATGTTCAGGCGTTGCAAATTCTCACTAATTCTTGCCAGGCGCTGGGCATCAACATCTACGGCCATGACGTCAGCCTGAGGGGCCGCTTCCAGAATATGTGTCGTCTTACCGCCTGGTGCAGCACAGAGGTCGAGGATCTTCTCGCCATTCTGTGGATCAAGCAGTGCCACACAGCCCTGGGCTGAGGCATCCTGAACAGTGACCCACCCCTGATCGAACCCCGGAAGCTGGCCCACTGCGCACGGGGTTTCCAGTCTTAATGCATCACTGTGTTGCGGATGAAAAAATGCCGTTTTACCGCTTTCCTCAAGGAGTGCCAGCCACGCATCGCGGCTGTGATGGTTTCGGTTAACACGCAGCCACATCGGTGGCCGCTGGTTATTAGCCTCGACAATCTGTTGCCACTGATCTGGCCAGGCACGTTTCAGGCGTTCCAGTAACCACTTTGGATGCAGGTACTGCTGATCGCCATCATTCATCTGCAGCATCAACTCTTCCTGTTGACGCTGGAACTGCCGCAGTACTCCGTTGATCAGGCCTTTTAGCTGCTGACGTTTCAGCGCAATGGCACCCTCTACCGTTTCCGCTAGTGCAGCATGAGCCGGGATTCGTGTATGCATCAACTGATACAGGCCGACCATAATCAGGAAGTGAATAGTGCGTTGCTTGCCTGTCATCGGACGTGACATCAGTTTGCTGATAATCCACTCCAGTTGCGGAAGCGTACGCAGTACGCCGTAGCAAAGCTCCTGTAGCAGGGCTGCGTCTTTCTCACCGACAGATTTCTGTGCAGCGGGCAGCACGTTACTGAGCGATTGCCCTTGCTCAACGACTTTCTCGATAGTCTGAGCAGCAACACTGCGTAAGTTAGTATTTTTTTTCATAGTGGATTCGCAATTCTTACGATTGCCCGGCATGAGTGCCGGGCAACGCATCAGGCAATAATATTGCCCGGAGTAAACCATTCACGGCGGGAGTTGAGCAGGTCCTGGGCTTTCATCGGCTTTTTGCCGGCAGGCTGCAGTTCTTCGATATTCAGCACGCCATCGGTAGTCACTACCTGAATGCCATGCTTATCAGCTTGCAGGACTTCGCCTGGCTGATGTCCGCTAACGGCGGCCAGCACCGATGCCTTCCATACTTTCACCGGTTGCTCATCAATGACGAAGTAGCTGACTGGCCATGGATTAAACGCACGGATACAGCGTTCAAGCTGTGACGCAGAAAGTGACCAGTCAAGACGGGCCTCTTCCTTGCTTAGTTTTTCGGCATAACTGACCAGAGATTCATCCTGCACTTCAGGTCGTGCGCTGCCTTCTGCCAGTTGTGTCAGAGTGCTCAGCATTCCGGCAGGCCCGAGGTTCGCCAGCTTGTCGTACAGCGTGGCACTGGTATCACTGGCTTCGATCGGGCAGGCCAACTTGAAGAGCATATCGCCGGTATCAAGCCCAACATCCATCTGCATGATGGTCACACCTGTCTCTGCATCACCTGCCCACAGCGAGCGCTGAATGGGTGCGGCACCACGCCAGCGCGGTAACAGGGAACCATGAACGTTAATGCAACCAAGACGTGGCATATCCAGCACGGCTTTCGGTAGAATCAACCCGTAGGCAACGACCACCATGACATCAGCATTAAGCGCATCGACCAGTTGTTGGTTCTCTTCGGGACGTAGTGATTTAGGCTGGAAAACCGGAATGTTGTGTTGTTCGGCCAGCTGTTTTACGGGGCTGGCGGTGAGTTTGTTGCCACGGCCCGCGGGTCGATCTGGCTGAGTAAATACACCGACAACCTGATGCCCGGATGACAACAGCGCGTCAAGATGACGCGCTGCAAAGTCAGGGGTGCCGGCAAAAATGATTTTTAATGATTCGGACACATTATTCCCTTCAGTCAGCGAACTCAGTCGCGGGCGCTTTGACGATACAGTTTTTCCAGCTTCTGACGGATACGCTGACGTTTCATTGGCGACAGGTAATCTATAAACAGCTTACCAACCAAATGATCCATCTCGTGTTGAATACAGATTGCCAGCAGGCCATCCGCTTCCAATTCAAAGCTGTTGCCGTCACGGTCCAGTGCCCGAATTTTGACTCTTTCAGAGCGAGGCACGAGTGCGCGTTGTTCAGGAATAGACAAACAACCTTCTTCAATACCGGTTTCGCCACTTTCTTCCAGCAATTCCGGATTGATGAGTACCAGCCGCTCGTCCCGATTCTCAGAAACATCAATCACGATAATACGCTGATGAATATCCACCTGTGTTGCTGCCAGGCCAATACCTTCCTCTGCGTACATTGTTTCAAACATATCATCGACGATACGCTGAATATTAGCATTCACTTCTTTTACCGGTTCCGCAACGATGCGCAGGCGATCGTCAGGAAAATGTAATACCTGCAAAACTGACATAACTTTCCAGATCTGTGTTCAAGGGATTAGATATTTATCTCTCTTATTGTAGACATTTCGCGCTGCGATTGACAGCATTCGTGGCGGTAACCTTCAGGGGGAAGGGGCAATATCAGGGAGAGATTCATGTTACCAGTGGAGTGCGCCTTGCGGCTTTCAACTCTGTCCGGGCTATCAAGTTCACAGCGCCTGACTTTAATGACTGAATTACAGACGATCGCGTTGCCTGACGCCTGCGATCTGGCATCGCTAGGTCTGTCGGTTTTACAGCAGCAGGCGTTCCTTGATTATGATAAACAGATTATTGCTCAGAGTATTGAATGGCTGGAGGCACCACAGCACCATTTTATTACACCTCTTAGCCCTTATTACCCAGAGCAGTTGAAGGCGATCACACGTTTTCCGTTGATGCTATTTGTTGCGGGTGATCCGGCCATACTTTCCTCTCCTCAGCTGGCGGTGGTTGGCAGTCGGCATTGCTCCCATTATGGTAGTGAATGGGGCAACTGGTTCAGCCAGGCGCTGGCTCTCAGTGGCTTGACGATTACCAGTGGGTTGGCGTTAGGCATTGATGGTGTCGCTCATCGTGCTGCGCTGGAGGTGCAAGGTAAGACGATAGCCGTGCTGGGTAGTGGACTTGATGTTCTTTACCCACGGCGCCATCAGGCACTGGCAGAGCAGATCATTGCCGGTGGCGGTGCGCTGGTCTCTGAGTTTCCTCTGTCGGTGCAGCCATTACGCGCGCATTTCCCCCGGCGCAACCGGATCATTAGCGGCCTGAGCCTCGGTGTTCTGGTCGTGGAGGCGACGTTACGCAGTGGCTCACTGGTTACAGCTAAACTGGCATTGGAGCAGAACCGAGACGTGTATGCGCTACCGGGGTCCCTGGCCAGCCCCGGCAGCGAGGGAACACACTGGCTGATTCAGCAGGGGGCATTACTTGTGGCTCATCCCAATAATATTATCGAACAAATACAGAGCGACCTCTCCTGGCTATCAGATTTGCCCCAACGGGAAAACAATTCAGCGCAGAGTAGTAATCCTCCATTGCCATTTCCCGATGTGTTGGCTAACGTAGGAGATGAGGTTACACCTGTTGACGTCGTCGCTGAACGTGCCGGCCAACCTGTGCCAACCATCGTAGCGAAGTTGCTTGAGTTGGAGTTAGCAGGGTGGATCGCAGCTGTACCCGGCGGCTATGTCCGATTGAGGAGGGCAAGCCATGTTCGACGTACTAATGTACTTATTTGAAACGTATATCCACAACGAAGCAGAAATGCGTGTTGATCAGGATAAATTGACTGATGATTTAACCGATGCAGGTTTTCATCGTGAAGATATTTATAATGCGTTGAACTGGTTGGAGAAGCTGGCGGATTATCAGGAAGGTCTGGTCGCCCCGATTCAGCTGACTACCGATCCGCTGTCTATGCGTATCTACACCGAGGAAGAGAGTCAGCGTTTAGATGCCAACTGTCGTGGCTTTATTTTGTTCCTGGAGCAAATTCAGGTGCTGAATCTGGACACGCGCGAAATGGTTATCGAACGTATTATGGCACTTGATACTCTCGAGTTTGATCTGGACGATCTCAAATGGGTGGTGCTGATGGTGTTGTTTAATATCCCAGGATGTGAAAACGCCTATCAGCAAATGGAAGAGCTACTTTTCGACGTCAATGAAGGAATGCTGCACTGAAGATTGCCTTCGTGTACACAATGTTATGAATAAAACAGCGCTTTTCGCTGTGCGAAAAAATGAACCCTGCCCCCAGTGTGGGGCAGAACTGGTTATTCGCTCCGGGAAACATGGCGCTTTCCTTGGTTGCTCACTCTATCCTGAATGCGACTTTATTCGTCCGCTAAAAGGCCAGGCTGACGGGCACATCATTAAAGTGCTTGAAGGTCAGCTATGCCCAAAATGCGGTGCTGACCTCGTACTGCGCCAGGGGCGCTATGGCATGTTTATCGCCTGTAGCGATTATCCCGAATGCGAACATACCGAAACCATCGATAAGCCAGATGAAACCACACTTGCCTGTCCGCAGTGCCAGGGGGGAAAGCTGGTTCAACGTCGCTCGCGCTTCGGTAAAACCTTCCATGCTTGTGACCGTTATCCGGATTGTCAGTTCGCGGTTAATTTCACACCGTTGGAAGGGATCTGCGAGTTCTGCCAGTTTCCGCTGCTTATTGAAAAGAAAACGGCCAGAGGTGTCAGGCGTTTTTGCGCCAGTAAAGCCTGTGGCAAACCTGTAACATTAGATAATGGTAGTGAAGATGAAATCCGTGGATGAGTCACTAACGCACTGCGTTAACGTGCTGCGTCAGTCTGCAGTGATTGCTTATCCGACCGAGGCCGTATTCGGTTTGGGTTGTGATCCTGATAGCGAAGCAGCAGTGATGAAACTGCTGAAGTTAAAACATCGTCCGATAGAGAAGGGGCTCATTCTTATTGCGGCTGACTATCAGCAACTGATTCCTTATATTGCCGATGAGCAGCTCTCTGCGGAGCAAAAAGAGCGGATGTTTTCCCTCTGGCCAGGACCGGTCACTTGGGTGTTACCCGCGCGTGCATCGACCCCGGGCTGGTTGACGGGGCAATTTTCCTCGCTGGCCGTTCGCGTCAGCGATCATCCCGGTGTTGTGGCATTGTGCAAAACCTTTGGTAAACCCCTGGTTTCTACCAGTGCCAATCTGACGAGTTTACCGCCTTGTCGCGATGTCGCTGAAGTACTGGCACAGTTTGGCGAGACGTTCCCGGTATTCCTCGGCGAAACCGGTGGTCGTCAGAATCCATCAGAAATCCGCGATGTATTAACCGGCGAACTCATTCGCCAGGGATAAAGAGAACACTTATGCCGTCTTTCGTCGTCTTCGGTAACCCGATTAGCCACAGCAAATCGCCGCGTATTCACCAGCTATTTGCTGAACAAACCGGTATTCCGCATCCTTACGGCCGGCTATGTGCACCGCTTGATGGATTTGAGCAGTCCGCTCGCGAGTTTTTTGCTCAGGATGGCAGGGGGGCAAATATTACTCTGCCGTTCAAACAGCAGGCTTTTGCCCTCTCCAGTGAACTGACGGAACGCGCAGCGCTGGCAGGCGCGGTCAATACGCTAAAGAAGTTGGATGATGGTCGTCTATTGGGGGACAACACCGATGGGATCGGCCTGTTAAGCGATCTTCTGCGTTTGCAGTTGATTCATCCCGACGATCGAATCCTGTTGATCGGTGCCGGTGGGGCCGCACGGGGCGTGATCCTGCCGCTCCTCGCGTTTAATTGCAGTGTAACAGTGACGAATCGCACTCACGCGCGGGCTGAAGAGTTGGTGGCACTTTTCCAGCACCACGGTGGTATCCGTTCGCTTGCGCAGAATGAATTGCGCGATGCGCAGTTCGATCTGGTCATCAATGCAACGTCAAGCGGTGTCGAAGGGGGGATTCCTGATCTGCCTGTTGGACTGCTGAATGAGCGTAGCCGTTGCTATGACATGTTCTATCAGGTGGGTGATACACCTTTCCTGCAATGGTGTCGCCAGCAAGGATCGACTCAGATTGCTGATGGCCTGGGAATGCTGGTGGGGCAGGCGGCGCACTCCTTTATGCTGTGGCATGGGGTGATGCCAGAAATCACGCCAATTATTGATGTGTTGAAACAAGAGATGAGTGCGTGAATCAGGCGATTCAGTTTCCTGAGCGTGAATGGTGGGATGAAACGATACAGGCCGTTTGCTTCAGTGCGCTGGTCAATGGTTTTCAACTGGTTTGTGCGATTGACGGCGAAGTGTTGCTTCGCCGTTTTCCTACAACAAGTGATCCTCTGGCCTGTTTCTGCCTGAATCGCTGGGAGCTGGAAGAGGATGCCGAGCTGGCGATCAAACAACAGAAAGAAGATACTCAGGGCTGGGTATGGCTCTCTTCTGATAAATAGTCATTTTTCCAGCCAACATAGTTATTAGCTGAATAAAGCAATCCGCCAATCTCTTCTTCTGTCAGTGGGCGTATTTTTTTTGCTGGGCTTCCTAAATAGAGGTAACCACTTTCGAGGCGTTTACCCGGGGAGACCAGGCTACCTGCTCCTATCATCACATCGTCTTCTACTATTACACCATCTAGCAGAATCGATCCCATCCCAACCAGAACACGATCACCAATCGTGCAACCGTGTAGCATCGCTTTATGCCCGATGGTGACATCTTCTCCAACAACCAGTGGATGACCTTCAGGGTTAGCGGCTGATTTATGAGTTAAATGCAGAACGCTCCCATCCTGGATGTTGCTGCGTTTTCCAATGGTGACCTTGTTAACATCTCCCCGGATGACTACCAGAGGCCAGATACCGACATCATCAGCCAGCACGACGTCACCAATCACAACGCTGGTGGGATCAATCATCACGCGTCCGCCTAACTGAGGGCGTACTCCTTTATATGCACGTATATTGTCGCTCATCACTCTCTCCTTTACCGATACGATCCCAGTAGCCTAGTTCCGGAAGTGATCTTTGATCAATGATTGGCTGAAAAGACGCGGTAATTTTGTGCGGATCGCCTGAGATCTCAGCGAAAAGAGTGAAAACTCAGCAACCAAAAAGAAAGATCTAAAAAAGGCTTGTGCAATAAATTCGGATCCCTATAATGCGCAACCACTGAGACGGCACAACGGCTTACGGCCAGCGGCTCAGGAGGTTCAGGAAGCATCTGAACCGCCGGAAAAAACTTCTCAA
>NZ_JABANZ010000011.1:0-143299 GCF_013074405.1 Erwinia sp. JH02 | reverse complement strand
TATTCCGGCAAACCAACGGCCTCAATGACCGCTCGCGCTACGGCGGGTATCGCAAGTGAGCTGGGCGCAGATAAGTCTACGGCTGACCAGATCGGCATCGCCGTGGATGTGATACTCCCGTTCTCAGTAGCGGGTGCGGCTCGTGTGGCATCGGTCAGAATGGGACAGGTTAATTTGATGAGGCATGAGGCCGCGAAAGGTTTTTCGGGCGGTGGACATACATTGAGAAAGCATGTGGGCAAATCTGAGCGTGAATTACTGGAAAAGGTTAAGAGGGGTATACAGTCAGGCTCATTCAGGCCGGAACACGCTGCCAGCTCTTTCACTTCGCTGGACGTTGCCGAAAAAGCCATAAGCAAAGCCGTTAAAGCCAATCGGGCTAAAATCCGGCAATGGGCAAAAGGTAGTAGCGCTGATACTGGGTTTTACCTTACGTTCATGTATGACGTTAAGAAAAATGTAGGGATCATTGTAAAATATGATTCAACTGAGGCAGTTAAAGCCACCAAAATTGAGGTTGTTATGAAGAAAAAACAATTCAACAACAAGCCTTATTACATCACTACGGATTTTCCGGTAATTTAAATATGAAAAACTTCACCAACATTAGTAACTTTTTCATCGTTTTCTTCGGGCAAGACAGTGATGAATATGGCGAAAATTATCCCGACATTGTCGATTCTGCTTTCAAAATCTATATTGAAGATGGTGAAAACTATCTGGATAATCTGATCCGTAATATTGATGATTTCTGCCAGACTTATCCGGACAATGAATCTGCCGCTGTCGCTCTGAACAAGCTGACGCGATATTTAGCCGGTGACACCCATTATTATACCCCGACACTGCTTGATTTTCTTGCGTGGTTATCTGCCTCTCTGAAGCAAAAGCGGCAAGAAGATCGCGCTAAATAACATGAAAAATAAACTTGTCGTCGTGTTATTCAAGGAGACTTACTATGGTAAACCCTACTATATCCTTACTGCTTATCCTGTGCCGGGGTAACTGATGAATGATCATAAATGGATTAGCGATTTTTTCGTGGTTTTCTTCGGGCAGGACTCTGACGAATACGGAGATACTTATCCGGAAATTGTTGATACTGCCTTTAAAACCATCTCCAGGCATGGCATGCAACATATTGATGATTTGATTAATAGCATCGATCTGTTTCGGGAAACTTATACCGATAATGAGTCTGCGGCATCGGCTTAAAACACGTTGACGAACGGATTGGCTGGTGACACCCATTATTACACCCCAACGCTACTTGATTTCCTGGCGTGGCTATCTGCCTCTCTGAAGCAAAAACGTGAAGAATATCACGCTAAATAATTCGAAACTGAAAATAAAAACGGGAACCCTAAGGTTCCCGTCAGCACAGCATCAGCAGGGCTGATTACATGTGTTTGATCATCGCGTCGCCAAACTCTGAAGCTTTCAGCAGTTTAGCGCCGTCCATCTGACGCTCGAAGTCATAGGTCACGGTTTTGGCAGCAATTGCGCCTTCCATGCCTTTAACAATCAGGTCAGCGGCTTCGAACCATTCCATATGACGCAGCATCATTTCTGCAGACAGGATGATAGAACCTGGGTTCACTTTATCCTGGCCAGCATACTTAGGTGCAGTACCGTGGGTGGCTTCAAACAGTGCACATTCGTCACCGATGTTAGCACCCGGAGCAATACCGATACCGCCCACCTGCGCCGCCAGGGCGTCAGAGATGTAGTCACCGTTCAGGTTCATACAGGCAATTACGTCATACTCAGCCGGACGCAGCAGGATCTGCTGCAGGAAGGCATCGGCGATCACGTCTTTAATGACGATCTCTTTGCCGGTGTTCGGGTTCTTCACCGTCATCCACGGACCACCATCGATCAGCTCACCGCCGAATTCTTCTTTCGCCAACTGGTAACCCCAGTCTTTGAAAGCGCCTTCGGTGAATTTCATGATGTTGCCTTTGTGAACCAGCGTTACAGAATCACGGTCATTAGTGATTGCGTATTCGATGGCTGCACGCACCAGACGCTGGGTGCCCGCTTCTGAACATGGCTTAACGCCGATACCGCACTGCTCAGGGAAGCGAATTTTCTTCACGCCCATTTCATCACGCAGGAACTTGATGACTTTATCTGCTTCCGGCGTACCCGCTTTCCACTCGATACCCGCATAGATATCTTCGGAGTTCTCACGGAAAATCACCATATCGGTGTCTTCCGGGCGTTTCACCGGGCTTGGTGTGCCGGTGTAGTAACGGACAGGACGCAGGCAGATGTACAGATCAAGCTGCTGACGCAGGGCAACGTTCAGGGAACGAATACCGCCGCCGACCGGGGTGGTCAGTGGGCCTTTGATGGCAACGCGATATTCTTTAATCAGGTCGAGGGTTTCTTCTGGTAACCAGACATCCTGGCCGTAAAGCTCTACCGATTTCTCACCGGTGTAAATTTCCATCCAGGAAATTTTACGCTCACCGTTGTAAGCTTTCTGCACAGCGGCATCAACAACTTTGATCATCACTGGAGACACGTCAACGCCAATGCCATCACCTTCGATGAACGGGATGATTGGATTGTTAGGTACGTTGAGTTTTCCCTGATCCAGGGTGATTTTCTGACCTTCCGCCGGAACAACTACTTTGCTTTCCATTAACCTCTCCTTCGAGCGCTTTTTTTTGTTAATGACTTGTAAGATGCGCGTCAATACTACTTGAATATTGACTCCGCGCCAATCATCTCGGGATTGCGGTATAATGCACTCATTGTTACTCAGTGCAAAGACCATGCGAAAATCTTCCTTGACGAATCATCACCCTGGGCGTTCCGGCCCGCGCCGCGCCGCCAAACCAGCCGTTAAAGGCCCACGTTGCGTGGTGCTGTTTAATAAGCCCTTTGATGTGTTGCCCCAGTTCAGCGATGAAGCCGGGCGCCGCACGCTAAAAGATTATGTTCCCCAGCCGGGTATTTATGCTGCCGGGCGCCTTGACCGTGACAGCGAAGGGCTGATGGTGCTGACCAATGACGGCGCACTCCAGGCCACGCTGACCCAGCCCGGTAAACGCACCGGAAAAATCTATTTTGTACAGGTCGAGGGCGATCCGCAGGAGAGTGACCTGCAACCGTTACGCACTGGCGTAAATCTGAAAGATGGCCCCACCCTGCCCGCCGGGGTAGAAAAAGTGGCCGCCCCCGACTGGTTGTGGGATCGTCAACCTCCGATTCGTGAGCGCAAAGCGATTCCGACCTGCTGGCTGAAAATCACCCTGTTTGAAGGGCGTAACCGTCAGGTACGTCGAATGACGGCGCATATTGGCTTTCCCACCCTGCGGCTGATCCGTTTCTCCATGGGTGCGTTACAGTTACAGGGTCTGGCGCCAGGCGAATGGCGTGATATCAGCAACGAAATCTGATTTTTTAACGCGTGGCACGCTGCGCGTCTTAACCGAATGGAGGACATTATGTTTAAACCGCACGTCACCGTAGCCACGGTGGTACAGGCTGAAGGACAGTTTCTGGTAGTAGAAGAACGTGTGCGTGGACGCACAACTTGGAACCAGCCTGCGGGCCATCTGGAAGCGGATGAAACGCTGCTTCAGGCAGCGGTGCGTGAACTGTCGGAAGAGACCGGCATTGATGCGATTCCCCAGGCCTTTTTACGTCTGCACCAGTGGATTGCCCCGGATAACACCCCGTTCCTGCGTTTCCTGTTCGCCCTGGATCTGCCTGAAGCGATCGACACCTACCCACAGGACCGCGATATTGATCGCTGCTGGTGGCTGCCGCCGCAGGAGATCATGACGTCAAAAAAACTGCGCTCACCACTGGTCGCAGAAAGCCTGCACATTTATCAGACCGGCCCGCGCTATCCGCTGGAGATCCTCAGTGCCTTCCAGTGGCCGTTTAGCGAGAGTGCGCAGGTCGCCGACGCGTGATAGAATGCCGCGCAATTTTATCAGAGTCGCCTTTAACGGCTCCTTAAAGTCGGACAAGCAATGTTGAACAGTTCTAACAGCCAGAAAAAAGTGATCGTCGGGATGTCCGGCGGCGTTGACTCCTCCGTTTCCGCCTGGTTGCTCCAGCAACAGGGTTATCAGGTTGAAGGCCTGTTTATGAAAAACTGGGAGGAGGATGATGGTGAGGAGTATTGCACCGCAGCGGAAGATTTAGCCGATGCGCAGGCAGTCTGTGACAAGCTCGGGATCTATCTGCATACGGTCAATTTTGCCGCCGAATACTGGGACAACGTGTTTGAACACTTCCTGGCGGAATACAAAGCGGGTCGTACGCCCAATCCTGATATTCTCTGCAATAAAGAGATCAAATTTAAAGCCTTCCTGGAATTTGCCGCCGAAGATCTGGGGGCCGACTACATCGCCACCGGTCACTACGTGCGTCGCCAGGATGTGGACGGTAAAACCCGCCTGCTGCGCGGTCTGGATGGCAATAAAGATCAGAGCTACTTCCTCTACACCCTCGGTCATGAACAGATTGCACAAAGCCTGTTCCCGGTGGGCGAATTAGAGAAACCCGAAGTCCGCCGTATTGCAGAACAGCTTGATTTGATCACCGCGAAGAAAAAAGACTCCACCGGCATCTGCTTTATTGGTGAGCGCAAATTTACCGAGTTCCTGGGCCGTTATCTGCCCGCTCAGCCGGGGCCGATTGTGTCCGTTGACGGTGACACCGTCGGGCAGCATCAGGGTCTGATGTACCACACGCTGGGCCAGCGTAAAGGGCTGGGCATCGGCGGTACCAAAGACGGTAACGAAGAGCCCTGGTACGTGGTCGATAAAGACGTAGCGAACAATGTACTGGTGGTTGCTCAGGGCCACGACCATCCGCGTCTGATGTCCACGGGCCTGATTGCTCAGCAGTTGCACTGGGTGGATCGCGAAACGCTAACCGCACCGCTGCGCTGCATGGTGAAAACCCGTTATCGTCAGGAAGATATCCCCTGCACTGTCACCCCGCTGGATGCTGAACGTATTGAAGTACGTTTTGACCAGCCGGTGGCAGCCGTGACGCCTGGGCAGTCGGCGGTTTTCTATATCGATGAAGTCTGCCTGGGTGGTGGCATCATCGAGCAGCGTCAGCCGCTGGTTAACGCATAAGCGGGTTAACACATCAACAGTCGGGCCGCAGAACAGCAGCCAACGTACCAGCAGCCTGAAGTCTGGCGTATACAGGAGTTACCGTGGCGAAGAATTACTATGATATTACTCTGGCACTGGCTGGCGTCTGCCAGTCCGCTCACCTGGTGCAGCAACTGGCACACCAGGGACAGTGCCCGCCCGATGCGTTAAAAACATCGCTGAAGAGCCTGCTGGACCTGAACCCGTCATCCACACTGGCGGTGTTCGGTAACGACGAAGCAAACCTGCAGTTTGGTCTGGAAACCCTGCTGGCCGTGCTGAACAGCAACAGCCGTCAGGGTCTGGGCGCCGAACTGACGCGTTACACGCTGAGTATGATGGTGCTGGAGCGTAAACTGAACGCCAGCAAAACGGCACTGAATGAGTTGTCCAGCCGTATTGCCCAGCTCGATCGCCAACTGGCGCACTACGATCTGGAATCCGATACCCTGTTAAGCGCGATGGCAGGGATTTATGTCGATGTAATCAGCCCGCTCGGCCCGCGTATCCAGGTCACCGGTTCACCGGCTGTCCTGCAGAATAGTCAGGTACAGAGCAAAGTTCGTGCAACATTGCTGGCGGGTATCCGTGCAGCGGTGTTGTGGCAGCAGGTCGGCGGTGGCCGTCTGCAGCTGATGTTTTCCCGTAACCGCTTAGTCAATGAGGCAAAAGCGATTCTGGCCCGCCTTAACGGGACCCCAACCTGATTTTTTAACCGATCCTGGAGCAGCAACAATGGAATTATCCTCTCTGACCGCCGTCTCACCTGTAGATGGCCGTTATGGCGACAAAGTCAGCCCACTGCGTGGTATTTTCAGCGAATATGGCCTGCTGAAATTCCGCGTTGAGGTTGAAGTTCGCTGGTTACAGAAACTGGCAACCTGCGCTGCGATCAAGGAAGTTCCTGCATTTGATGCCGACGCAAACGCTTACCTTGATGCTATTGTCAGCAGTTTCAGCGAAGAAGACGCTGCGCGCATCAAAACCATTGAGCGCACCACCAATCACGATGTGAAAGCAGTGGAATACTTTCTGAAAGAGAAAGTGGAATCCGTCCCTGCCCTGCACGCGGTATCTGAATTTATTCACTTCGCCTGTACTTCAGAAGATATCAATAACCTGTCACACGCGCTGATGCTGGAAACCGCACGCCGTGAGGTGATTGTGCCTTACTGGAACAAAATCATCGTCGCCGTGAAGGACCTGGCGGTGCAGTACCGTGATATCCCATTGCTGTCGCGCACCCACGGCCAGCCTGCAACGCCGTCAACGCTGGGTAAAGAGATGGCGAACGTTGCCTATCGCTTTGAGCGTCAGCTGCGCCAGTTAGAACGCATTGAAATCCTGGGTAAAATCAACGGTGCCGTGGGCAACTACAACGCCCACATCGCGGCGTACCCGGAAGTGGACTGGCATGAATTCAGTGAAACCTTCGTGACATCATTGGGCGTGACATGGAATCCGTACACCACGCAGATCGAGCCGCACGACTACATTGCCGAGCTGTTTGACTGCATGGCGCGCTTTAACACCATTCTGATCGACTTCGATCGTGATGTCTGGGGTTACATCGCACTGAACCACTTCAAGCAGAAAACCATTGCGGGTGAAATCGGTTCTTCCACCATGCCGCACAAGGTGAACCCGATTGACTTCGAAAACTCCGAAGGCAACCTGGGCCTGGCTAACGCCATGATGCAGCACCTGGCCAGCAAACTGCCGGTATCACGCTGGCAGCGCGACCTGACCGACTCCACGGTACTGCGTAACCTCGGCGTGGGCGTGGGCTATGCGCTGATCGCTTATCAGGCAACGCTGAAAGGCATCTCCAAACTGGAAGTGAACCGCGCGCGTCTGCTGGACGAGCTGGATCACAACTGGGAAGTGCTGGCTGAACCGATCCAGACAGTCATGCGCCGTTACGGCATTGAAAAACCTTACGAGAAGTTGAAAGAACTGACGCGCGGTAAACGTGTTGACGCTGAAGGCATGAAAACCTTCATCGACGGACTGGATCTGCCGGAAGACGAGAAAACTCGCCTGAAGCAGATGACCCCGGCCAACTATATCGGCCGCGCCATCCAGATGGTTGACGACCTGAAATAATCTCGCCCCACCGGGCCGGCTCAGTCGGCCCGTGTTAACCTCTTGTTTATCTGATCTCCCCTATACTTAACGCCTGTTGTGCCCCAAAAAAAGCGAGCCACCGTTCGGGCTATTGCACCTTCAGGTCTCCTGGGGCTATGTTGTTAATTCTGGTTATTTGATCTTATTAAGGATTCGGTTATGCGAGTGTTAGTTGTGGAAGATAATCCGCTGCTGCGTCATCATCTGGCGGTGCAGTTGCGTGAGATGGGCCACCAGGTTGATGCCGCCGAAGACGCGAAAGAAGCCGACTATTTCCTCAATGAACACACACCGGATATTACCCTGGTCGATCTCGGGCTGCCGGATGAAGACGGCATGGCGCTGATCCGCCGCTGGCGCAGCCAGGAAGTCCGTCAGCCGATTCTGGTCCTCACCGCGCGTGACGGCTGGCAGGCTAAAGTTGAAGCACTGGAAGCCGGTGCCGATGATTACGTGACCAAGCCCTTTCATATTGAAGAGGTCGTGGCCCGGATGCAGGCGTTGATGCGCCGCAACAGCGGGTTAGCCTCGCAAATTATCACCCTGCACCCTTTTCAGGTGGATCTCTCACGCCGTGAGCTGACGATCAATGAGCAGCAGATCAAACTGACCGCCTTCGAGTACACCATTATTGAAACGCTGATACGCAATGCAGGCAAAGTGGTCAGCAAAGACTCGCTGATGCTGCAACTCTACCCCGATGCCGAACTGCGCGAGAGTCACACGATTGATGTGCTGATGGGCCGCTTACGCAAAAAAATCCTGGCAGAGCACGCTCAGGACGTCATCACTACGGTGCGCGGTCAGGGCTACCGCTTCGATCTCTGAGCATGTTTAACTGGCGCCGCAAAAAACCGCTTTCGCTGCGGGTCCGTTTCTTACTCGCTACCGCAGCGGTCGTGTTAACCATGTCGCTCTCCTACGGCATGGTGGCGGTCATCGGCTATGTGGTGAGCTTCGATAAAAACACCTACCGCGTGCTGCGCAGCGAAAGTAATCTGTTTTTCACTCTCTCCCAGTGGCAGGACAATAAGCTGACTATCGTGCAGCCTGAGCGCATGACGCTCAATTTTCCTGCGCTGGTGTTTATTTACGACAATAACGGCAAACTGCTGTGGCAACAGCGCGACGTCCCCGATATTCGCAGCAAGATCCGCCGCGAATGGCTGAATAAGTCGGATTTTTATGAGATCGACACCAATAATCACACCAGCCGCGAAGTGCTGGGCAACGATCGGGATGCACAAAGTAAACTCAGCGCCTATGACGATGATGGCAACGATACCTTCACCCATTCGGTGGCGGTGAACCGTTATGATGCCACGCCCAGCCTGCCGGCGCTGACCATTGTAGTGGTCGACTCCATTCCGCAAGAGCTACAACACTCTGACGTGGTGTGGTCGTGGTTCAGCTATGTCTTGCTGGCCAATCTGCTGCTGATTATCCCGTTGCTGTGGCTGGCAGCCCACTGGAGTCTGCGTCCGATTGGCGCACTGGCGGCCCAGGTCCGTGAGCTGGAAGGTGGCAATCGCGACACGCTTGATCCCGCCCCGCCCCAGGAGCTAAAAGGGCTGGTGCGAAATCTGAACCTGCTGCTGGATAACGAACGCCAGCGCTACACCCGTTACCGCACAACGCTGAGCGATCTGACGCACAGCCTGAAAACCCCGCTGGCGGTGCTGCAAACTACGCTGCGTTCGCTGCGCGGTGAACGCAATCTCTCCATCGAACAGGCCGAACCGATCATGCTGGAGCAGATCAGCCGTATCTCCCAGCAGATTGGCTATTACCTGCATCGCGCCAGCATGCAGGCCGATCACCATGCACTGAAGCGCGATGTGCATTCGGTGCCGGCCCTGCTCGACGGGCTGTGCTCGGCACTGAATAAAGTCTATCAGCGAAAAGGCGTTGTTCTGACGCTGGATATTTCACCGGAGGTGATTTTCGTCGGTGAGCAGAACGATTTTATGGAAGTGATGGGCAACGTACTGGATAACGCCTGCAAATACTGCCTGGAGTTCGTTGAGGTCAGCGTGCAACAGACGGAAAAAACACTGCTGCTTATCGTTGAGGATGACGGTCCTGGCATTCCGGAGAACAAGCGTGACCTGGTGTTTATTCGCGGTCAGCGTGCCGATACACTGCGCCCCGGCCAGGGGCTGGGCCTGTCACTGGCACGCGATATCCTCGAACAGTACGCGGGGGATATTCGTGCCAGCACCAGCGAGCTTGGCGGCGCACGTATGGAAGTCGAATTCCAGCGCCAGGAAATGCTGCACAAGCACGAGTAATTTTCCCCCCGGCCATGACATTACACAGTGGCCGTGCGCTGTTATAATCTTTCCACTTACGCGTTTCAGGAAACCATCATGGATTATCAGCTCGATCTCAACTGGCCCGATTTTATTCAGCGCTACTGGCAGAAACGCCCGGTAGTCCTCAAGCGCGGTTTCAAAAACTTCGTAGACCCTATTTCACCCGACGAACTGGCGGGTCTGGCGATGGAGAATGAAGTCGACAGCCGTCTGGTGAGTCACCAGGAGGGTAAATGGGAAGTCAGCCATGGCCCGTTTGAGAGCTTTGATCATCTTGGCGAAAATAACTGGTCACTGCTGGTACAGGCCGTTGACCACTGGCATGAACCTTCTGCCGCCCTGATGCATCCCTTCCGGATGATCCCCGACTGGCGCGTTGACGATCTGATGATTTCCTTCTCGGTGCCGGGCGGTGGCGTTGGCCCACACTTCGACCAGTATGATGTGTTTATCATTCAGGGAACCGGCCGTCGTCGCTGGCGTGTGGGTGAAAAAACGGAGCTGAAACAGCACTGTCCGCACCCGGACCTGCTCCAGGTGGAACCCTTTGATGCGATTATCGATGAAGAGATGGAGCCGGGCGATATTCTCTACATCCCGCCAGGATTCCCGCACGAAGGCTACTCACTGGAAAACGCGATTAACTATTCAGTCGGTTTCCGTGCGCCAAGCGGACGTGAACTGATCAGCGGCTTTGCTGATTACGTGCTGGCACGTGAGCTGGGCAGCCGTCGCTTCAGCGATCCGGATGTGCAGCCACGCGAACATAATGCAGAGATCCTGCCTGACGAACTCGATGGTATTCGCGCCATGATGATGGACGTCATCAACCAGCCTGAGCACTTTAACCAGTGGTTCGGTGAGTTTGTTTCGCAGTCGCGCCACGAACTGGATGTCGCCCCGCCGGAACCGCCTTATCAACCGGATGAGATCTATGATGCGCTGCAACAGGGTGACAGGCTGTCACGCCTTGGCGGCCTGCGCGTGGTCTCGATTGGTCAGGCCGTATTTATTAACGGTGAGCAGGTGGAATCGCCGCACCGTGCAGCCCTGACCGCACTGGCGAACGATTTAACGCTGGGGCAGGATCAGTTCGGCGATGCGCTGGACGACCCGTCCTTCCTCGCCCAGCTGGCCGCGCTGGTCAACAGCGGCTACTGGTATTTTGCTGACGAAGAGTAATCCCTGCACGGGGCGGCCAGAAAAAGTCGCCCCGTTCCCTTCAGGCCGACACCTTCCAGGCTGCCCCAGCGACAATGATCCCGTCAATTATGTGAAAGGAAACCCCATGAATCAGCCACGCTGGACACAGGTCGACCAATATCTGGTGGAACAACTGGTGCCACAGGATGCGGCACTGCTGGCCGCGCTGGAAAACAACCAGGCCGCCGGGTTACCTGCCATTGATGTGGCCCCGAATCAGGGAAAACTGCTTAATCTGTTGGCGAAAATGGTCGGCGCAAAACGCATTCTGGAAATCGGAACGCTGGGCGGCTACAGCACACTGTGGCTGGCGCGGGCGCTGCCGGAAGACGGAAAAGTGATTACCCTGGAGTATGAAGCGCATCACGCAGAGATTGCCGCGCAGAATATTCGACGTGCCGGGCTGGAGAGCAAGGTCACGATCCGCGTGGGTGCCGCACTGGATACCCTGCCCACACTGGCTGACGCAGCGCCTTTTGATATGATCTTTATTGATGCCGACAAACGCAATAATCCGGCCTATCTGGAGTGGGCAATACAGTACTCACGTTCAGGCACCCTGATTATTGGTGATAACGTCGTGCGTAACGGACGGGTTGCCGATGGGGATACCAGCGACTGGAACATCCAGGGAGTACGTGATTTTCTTTCGCAGATGGGCCACGATCCACGCCTGGATGCCACCGCCATTCAGACCGTGGGTGCCAAAGGCTGGGATGGGTTCTCGCTGGCGCTGGTGAAGTAATATTATCCCGGACCAGAAGGTTCCGGGACGATATTGGCCAGCGAAATCATCATCCCGGATACTATGACTGCAGGAAAAAATTAAACATATTTAAAATACAAAACAATCCCCACACAAATCCCGTTATTCGGGACGTCTCGCAGAATTTGTGTGGGGAAATCATTACACCGCGCCCAGCGCCGGGAACCGCAGCTTAAGCTCCGCAAACAACTGCGACATCTGTTCATCCAGCGTCAGCTCATTGCCCTCACCCGCTTTCACCGCCGCAAAAACCTGGTGCTTAAGGAAGTGACGCCACACGACCGGTTGCTGCGCCAGAAATGCGGTCAGCAGTTGATAACGTTCCGGGGTCCAGACCGCTTCAAAGGTGCGCCGGGCTTCGCCCACATCAAAGTGTTCGCCGTTCCCCTCCGGCATAGCGGCACGCAGACGGGCTGTACCGATCTCGTCGATCTCACCGCACTGCAACGCCACACCGTACTGCTCACGCGCCGCCTGCTCCGTCAGGAAACCACACTGCACATCCTGCAGAACAGCCTGCACCCGGCGGTGTTTCGCCAGTCCGTAGCCACCCGCGCCCGGGCCTTTGATGGCCACCACATCGCCAGGACCACAGTGGATCACATCGGTATTTCCGTGTTCCGTCACCCGGCCATCCGCATGTTCAGTACGGAACCATGAGGTACTTCCGGCCCGCCCACCGGCCGCCCCCGCAGAAGAGAAGACGGAGCGGTTGCGGTTACGCGCCGTAATGGTGGTGTTCGGTGCAAATACCTCAAAGGCCATTTCCGTCGCCAGCCCACCGCGATATTCTCCGGCCCCTGCGCTGTCCGTCGCCAGACCATAACGCAGAAAACGCACCGGGACCTCGGCTTCATTGATCTCAATCGGTGTGTTTTTCAGGAAGGCTGACAGACCACCGGAACCGTCCGGGCCATCATGTTTCGGTGTACCGCCCGCACCGCCGCCGACCGGGCCGAGCGAGGCAACCACACTGCGATTCAGCCCATCCACGGTACGAATATTGATAATCGAGTTACCGCCCGGTGAGTTCGCCGGCAGGCGCTCCGGCATCGCCAGCGAGAAAGCACCGACGGTGGCAATCTGAGACATCGCGCAGGTCAGAGAGCGCATGCCGACAGCGGCCGGGGCTTCACAGTTCATGATAGTGCCCGGCGGCAGGATTGCCCGCGTTGGACGCAGCGTACCGGCATTCAGCAGGAGCGAACGGTCCAGCGTCGAGAGGACATAGGTCACGCCAACCAGTGCCAGCGGATGACGTTCGCGCCCGCCGGTTGGCATATTCAGCGAGGACATCAATTGCGGATCGCTGCCGGTATAATCCAGCACCAGGCTGTCACCTTTTACACGCAGTGTCACGGCAATGCGGCACGGATAACCGCCTTCGCCATCTTCATCCGCGTAATCGGCATAGAAGTAGTCACCGTCCGGAATGGTGCTGATAATGCCGCGTGCCTGTTGTTCGGCATAATCAAGAATACCGTCAATCCCGGTGAGGAAATCATCAATACCAAAGCGGGCGATAATCTCCTGTACCTTACGTTCACCAATATTCACGGACGCGATCTGGGCATTAAAGTCGCCCCAGTTCTGATCCGGCGCACGCACGTTAAGCCGCATAATGCGTGCCACTTCATGGTTCAGCACGCCGCCGCTGATGATTTTCAGCGGCGGGATGCGGATGCCTTCCTGCACGATTTCCGTCAGCGAACGCGACAGGGAAGCCGGTACCGCACCGCCCACGTCGGTGTTGTGAATATGCCCCACCACAAAACAGGTAATTTCTCCTTCATGAAATACCGGCTTCCAGATATGAATATCCGGCGAATGCGTGGCGACATTGCCCGCGTAGGAATCATTGGTGATGCAGATATCCCCTTCCTGGTAGCCATCAATCAGCTCCAGCACCGGGCCATAATCAATACCGCTGTACCAGGGGGCGCCAAAGCTGCGCGGCGATGCAAATGCCAGGCCGTCACGGCTGACAATCTGACAGGAGAAATCTTCCGTCTCTTTAACAAACGTCGAGTGCGCGGTGCGCATCAGGGTAAACGCCATCGCATCGGCCGCCGCCGCGCAGTAGTTGGCGAGAATTTGCAGGTTACGACCATCAATTGCCATGATGTGCTCCGGTTTGCGGGGTGATAATCAGGTTGCCAAAGTGGTCAACATCGACCTGCATTTGCGGGGGAACACAGGTGGTGCAGTCATCCTGTGCAATGATCACCGGGCCGGTGAGCTGGTGCCCGGCGAACAGCGCACCGCGTGACACCACATCCACCTGCCACCAGCCTCCGTCAATCCAGGCTTCAACCTGGCGCACGACCGGCACCGGCCCCTCAGCCGCCGCCAGCGTTGTCAGCCGCGGTTTCGGGGTGGGCGATGACAGCACCAGCCGCAGGTTGATCAACTGCACCGCGGCCTCTGCATCATGGTGACCAAACAACCGGGTATGATGCGCATCGAAGGCACTGCGGATCGCCGCCAGATCGCCCTCCAGCAACCATGACGGTTGCAGCACCACATCGATCTCAAAAGACTGGCCGCGATAACGCATATCGGCCGAGAAGCTGAGTTCGTATGGCAAATCTGCACCATATTCACGCGCCAGCCAGCCTTCGGCTTCGGTGCGAAGCTGTTGGGCATTCTGTTGCAGGCGGTCGCTGACCGCCGCCGTCAGATCGCAGTACAGCGTGCGGATAAAGTCGTTTTTGATGTCGGCGACCAGCCCACCGAGCGCAGACAATACGCCCGGCGTTGGCGGCACCACCACGCCTTTTAGTTTCAGCTCACGCGCCAGGAAGCAGCCCATCATCGGCCCGGCACCGCCGAAGGCGAGGAAATAGAACTCGCGCGGGTCGAGGCCAAAGCGTGAGATCAGTCCGCTGGTGTCGCTGTACATACTGGAGATCGCCAGCGCAATAATATTTTCTGCCGTCTCTTCAATGCTGATCCCCAGCGGTTCTGCCAGTTTACCGACCGCTGCACGCGCCCCGGCCACATCCACCTGCACCGCGTTATAACCCAGATCGCCGTGACCAATCAGACCACAGGCAGCAAAGGCATCCGTGGCGGTGGCTTCCGTGCCGCCACGACGGAAGCACACCGGGCCAGGCAGGGAACCGGCGCTGTCCGGGCCAACCTGCAACACGCCGAGGCTGTCAATCCAGGCGATGGATCCCCCGCCCTGACCGACCGAGGTGACAGAAACAGAGGGAATATAAATGGGGAAGTCCCCGATAATTTCACCGCTGCCGTATTCCGGGCGGCCATTGATAATCACTGCCACATCGGCGCTGGTACCGCCGATATCCAGGCTCAACAGTCGGTCGAAGCCGCAGCTTTCCGCAATATAGCTGGCCCCCATCACCCCGGAGGCAGTGCCGGACAGCACCATCTGTACGCATTCGGCTTTGGCCTGCGCCAGCCCCATCACCCCACCGTTGGATTTGGTAATACGCGGCGGCACCGGCACCCCCATCTCCTTTAACGCCCGCTCGAAAGAGTCCAGATAGTGGATCACTTTCGGCTGTACATAGGCGTTAATCACGGCGGTAATGGTGCGTTCATATTCGCGGATAATCGGCCAGATCTCTGCCGAACAGGAAGTCAGCAGTTCGGGAGCCAGTTCGGCAACCATCTCACGCACCAATGCTTCATTGCTGCCGTTGCGATAGCTGTGCAGCAGCGAAACCACGATACCCTCACAGCCTGCGGCACGGGCAGCGTCAACCGCATTGACCACGCTCTGGCGGTCAACAGGCTGTAGCACTTTGCCATCACGGTCAGTACGTTCGGTAATCGCAAAGACCCGGTCACGGGAGATTAACGGCGTCGGCCGGCGCGAGAACAGATCGTGAATATGGGGAATTTTAAGCCGGGCCAGTTCCAGGACATCGCAGAACCCCTCCGTGGCGAACAGCGCCAGCTTGACCCCTTTACGCTGGATCACCGCGTTCACGCCGACGGTGGTGCCGTGAGTAAAATAGGTAATCTCTTTCGGATCAATGCCGTCGCGCTGCGTAAACGCCGCCAGCCCGGTCGTGATTTCGCTGCCCGGACTGTCAGGGCGGGACAGCACTTTCAGGGTACGGATGCTATTATCACGCTCGTCCAGCAGCGCAAAATCCGTAAACGATCCGCCAATATCGACGCCAACGCGGTAACTCATGGGGTGTTTTCCTCTGGTGGGGTGGGAACAAATTCCATCAATCGTTGTGGCTTTTCTACTGACTGCCATCCTGCACGGCGATAGACCTCGTGGGCATCGTCGGTGGCCAGCATCCAGCGTTTTATCGTGTGTAATTCCGGGTGGGTCAGGATGGTCGCGGCAAACCAGCCGCCAAGGCCTTTGCCGCGATGCGCATCATCAATCATCACATCGCTGAGGTAGGCAAAGCGGCTGTAGTCGGTGATCAACCTCCCAAAGCCCACCTGCTGCTGCTGATGATAAATACCGAATGCCAGGGAAGCCGCGAGAGAGCGTTCGGTCATCTCCCGCGTCTGCCCCTGCGCCCAGTAACTCTTTTCGGCGATCTGACGATGAACCCAGTCAATATCGAGTTTTTGCGGGTCACTGCTTAACAGATAGTCATCGCGCTGCCATTCGGCAATGGCGGGCACAAGCGGCTTCAGCATAAGGATTCCTGACTCTTTTTTTAGCGGATAAAAAGAGTGTAAGGCCTTTAGCGGCAGGAGTTTTTTGGTTCATAGCGGGTAAGACGGCGTTTTGTGGGGAATTGGTGGGAAGTGGGGAAATATTCTGCCGGGGGAGTTCAGCCATCCCGGGCGCGGCATGCCACGCCCCTACGGGAGTAAGTCGCTGTAGGAGGCGGGCATGCGATGTCACTGTGGGTGTCAGTCGCTGTAGGAGACGGACATGCTCGCCCCTGTGGGAGTGAGTCGCTTAAGGCGGATGGGCATGCGATGCCCCTATGGGAGTCAGTCGCTGTAGGGGGCGGGCATGCCCGCCCCGCGGTTAAAACTCAACCTGGGTATGGCGCGTAATCAGCGAGCGCAGAGGCACACTGCTTTTCATAATCGGCGATTTAATCACGATATAACTGAAGTATTTGTCGATGCCCACTTTGGCATCCAGCAGTCCCTCAATCACTTCCTGATAATGCTCAATACTGCGGGTAATAAAGCGCAGCAGATAGTCATAACCACCGGTAATCAGGTGGCATTCCATCAGTTCATCCACCTCGCGGATGGCGTTCTCAAACTTCATAAAATCTTCGCGGCGATGGCCGGAAAGCGTCACTTCAGTGAAAACAGTGACCGAGTCGGTGATTTTCGTCAGATTGATGTGGGCCTCATAACCGGTAATAAAACCCGCGGTTTCAAGGCGCTTTACGCGTTGCAGGCAGGGGCTGGGCGAAAGCCCAACGGCATCGGCAAGGTTCACATTGCTGATACGGCCATCTTTCTGTAGCTGCACCAGAATATTAATATCGATACGGTCCAGTTTCATTAAGCCGTTCATAGAACCCCTTCATTGTTTTACATCACTCAAATGGTATAACACGCTTTCAACAACTTACGCCAGTGTTTTACCGCGCTATACCCTTCGAGCGTTATCATCAATAACTGCAATAATATCAATGAGGAAGCATCTTTATGATTAGCCTAAACGCCCCGTTGCACGCGCCAGTGCGATATCAAAAATATGCAGCGCCTCTTCCAGCTGGGAATCACTGGTGACCAGCGGTGCCAGGAAACGCACGGTATTGCGATGCAGACCACATTTAATCAGTAACAATCCTTCCTGGCAGGCGCAATCGAGGATTTTCTGCGTCAATGCCGCATCCGGCTGTTTGGTTTCGAAGTCGATAATCTCCACCGCCTGCATAAAACCAATGCCGCGCACTTCACCAATACAGGCGTATTTGTCGGCCAGCTGTTGCAGACGTGCATTCAACTGCACACCGAGCTGGTTAGAACGCTCCAGCAGATTACCCTGCTCAAACAGATCGAGCACCGCCAGCGCAGCCGCGCAGCCCAGCGCGTTACCGCCATAGGTGCCGCCCAGCCCGCCCGGGGTTGGTGCATCCATAATGGCCGCTTTCCCCACCACGCCAGATATCGGCAGGCCGCCGCCGAGGCTTTTCGCCACGGTGACCAGGTCCGGCACAATGCCGGTGTGCTGGAAGCCAAACATCTTGCCGGTACGGCCAAAGCCGGTCTGCACTTCATCGCAGATCAGCAGAATGCCGTGACGTTCAGTGATGTCGCGCAGTGCCTGCATAAACGCCGGAGACGCCGTCAGGAAGCCACCATCGCCCTGCACCGGCTCGATAATGATCGCCGCCACACGCTCAGGCAGGATTTGCACGGCAAACAGGGTATTCAGCGCTTTTAAGCAATCTTCTTCAGAAATATCGTGGAACGCATTCGGGAAGGGCACACGGTAAATATCCCCCGGGAACGGGCCGAAGTTCTGCTTATAAGGCTGGCTCATGCCGGTTAAGGTCACACCTAATAAGGTACGTCCGTGGAACGCACCATCGAAAGCAATAATGCCGGGACGGTTAGTATGTGCACGCGCAATTTTCACCGCATTTTCTACGGCTTCCGCGCCGCTGGTGAAAAAGACACTTTTAAATTCTTCGCCCGCGCCAACCAGCTTATTCAGGCGTTTTGCCAGCTCGATATAGCCCGGGTAGGCCGCCACCTGGAAACAGGCGTGGGTCACCAGCTGCAGCTGCTCGGTCACGGCATTGATCACCGCCGGATGACTGTGGCCAACGTTTAATACGCCAATCCCGCCGACGAAATCTAAATAACGATTCCCTTCCACATCCCAGACTTCAGAACCTTTGCCTTTGGCAATAACGATCGGGTGTGCGGTCACTACGCCACGGGGAACATTTTCTGCACGAGCGTCCAGAAACAGGGCGTTATCAGAGAATGTCTGCTGTTCAGCCAGTAAATTGTGCATTTATTTGCCTCATTGACGTGAAGATGAATAGTTGCCCTTAGCGGGCATGGGTCAAGTATCGCAATAAGCCGTAAGGGAAAGCTGCCGTTCAACGGGCGGCGGCAGCATTAACTTTCGTAATTCGTCCTAAACGTTGGATTAAATTTTTACCGCCAGCGTTTCCTGCACCACCGCACAAAACCAGCGGATGCCGTACGGGATCAGCGCATCGTTAAAGTCGTATTCAGAGTGATGCAGCGGGCGGCTTTCCGCAGAGCCCAGCCAGACATAAGCGCCCGGTTTTGCCTGCAACATGAAGGAGAAATCTTCCGAGGTCATCGCCGGTTTCGGTGCGGTGCCGTGCTCAAGCCCGGCACGGCGTGCGGCATTCAGTGCAACACCGGCTTCATATTCGCTATTGAGGGTGGCCGGATAGTAACGGTCATAGGTTACGCTGGCCGTCAGCCCGTGCGCTGCCGTCACATGCTGCGCCAGTTCGCGCATTCGCTGTTCAATGCGGTCCTGCACCGCGCTGTCGAAGGTGCGTACAGTACCGGTCAGGGTTGCCTGTGCCGGGATCATATTGTGTGAGAAGCCGCCGTTAATACGCGTCACCGTCAACACCGCCGGATCGCAGGGGTCAAGATCGCGGCTGATGATAGTGTGCAGCGCCACCACCAGCTCACTGGTCGCCAGCAGGGTATCCGGCGTCAGCTGTGGCTGTGCGGCATGGCCGCCGCCACCTTCGACCGTGATGCTGAACGCATCGCCCGCCGCCATAATCGGCCCCGGCCGCGTCTGCACGGTGCCCAGCGGGAGCTGTGGCCAGTTGTGAATGGCGTAAACTGCATCACAGGGGAAGCGGGTAAACAGGCCGTCGTCGATCATCGCCTGCGCCCCGGCCAGCCCCTCTTCCGCAGGCTGGAAGATAAAATTCACCGTCCCGTCAAAATCCGGGTCGGCAGCCAGCTGTTCGGCGGCCCCCAGCAGCATCACGGTATGTCCGTCATGGCCACAGGCATGGCATCTGCCGGGCTGCTGGCTTTTCCACGGCTGGCTTCCGTTATCTTCCATCGGCAGCGCATCCATGTCAGCACGCAGACCGATTGCCCGCGTGCTGGTGCCGCGTTTCAGCACCCCCACCACGCCGGTTTTCCCGATACCGCGATGGACTTCCAATCCCAACGCAGTGAGAAAGTCAGCCACCAGGCCGCTGGTACGGTGCTCGTGATAACCCAGTTCGGGATGCTGATGCAGATCTCGCCGCAGTGCGACTAAATGCGCCCTATCCATATCAATATCCTTTGTCGCGATCGACCACGCCGATCATGGATTCTCCGCGTTCATAGCGGCGAATATTCTCCAGCAGTGCCTTCACTGCACTTTCTGGCTGCGTCTGGCTGGCAATATGGGGCGTCAGCCAGATCGCCGGATGCTGCCAGAAGGCATGCCCGGCGGGCAGCGGCTCCGGCGCGGTGACATCCACCACGGCGGCACTCATCTGCTGGCTGTCGAGCGCACTGACTAAATCCTCGTGATTAAGCTGCGCACCGCGCCCAACCTGCACCAGCGCGGCACCAGCGGGCAGCTGGCTGAACAGATCGGCATTCAGCATCCCTTCCGTGCTGGCCGTCAGCGGCAGCAGGCAGATCAGAATGTCCGTGCGCGCCAGGAATTCAGTCAACTGTTCGTTACCGGCCCAGCAGCGTACACCCGGCAGATCGCGCGGCGTACGGCTCCAGCCACCACAGTCAAAGCCCATCGCCACCAGCGGCTTCAGTACCGCCTCGCCCAGCGTGCCCAGGCCCATCACGCCAATACGCCGGCTGGCTGCGGTATGCACACTGTGCACCTGCCAGAGGCCATCGCGCTGCTGTTGCAGGTAGCGCGGCATATCACGATGCAGGCCCAGCACGGCAAAAGTCACGTATTCCACCATCCCGCTGGTGAGGCCGGGTTCAATCATCCGCACCACCGGCAGCCCAGGCGGCAGGCTGGCATAGTCGAACTGATCGGCCCCTGCTCCCACGGAAAACAGCACTTTCAGATTCGGAAACTGCTGCATAATATTGTCCGGCGGCACCCAGGCGACCAGGTATTCAACGTCTTCCGGGTTACCGATATCCGGCCACAGGCGGAAGCTCGCGGCGGGGGCCAGTTTTGCTACCAGGGCGGCCCATTTATTCCCGCGTTCGGGTTCTGACTTATAGACAATGTTCATCAGGCCAGCGCCTGGCTCATCAGCCCATACGCCTGCATCCCGCCCGCTTCTGGCTGCCACGGCACGCCTTTGTACATGGTGGTCGGTGCATCCACTTCCACCATCCCCACGTCATTCAGCCACGGGCCCAGCCCCGCTGAACGGTCGGTATCAATACGCACAAACTCCCCACTGACACCGCTTAACAGCTGGCTGACCAGTAATTTCGCATTCGACAGCGTGCGTGCGATCACCGGGCCGATAGCATAGCCATGACCAAAACGACGCAGGCAGGCAAAACCCGCCGCCGTGCCATTCTCTTCCAGCACCAGGAAACGCTCCGCGCTGTCGATCAGGTTGGCGATCAACAGGGGGCGATGCTGTCCCAGCGCCTGACGATCCAGCGCCGTCAGCAGCGCTGCATCCTGTCCCCCGGCAACACGTAAGCGCTGCTGCGGGCCACAGGCAATTGCCTTGATGGCAGGCAGTTCGCGGCACTGATGCTGCTCGACATGTCCGGTGGCGACAAAGCCCAGTTTTTCATACAGCGGCTGCCCCGCCTCCGTGGCGTGCAGACGCACATTGCTGCCCTCAAGCGCCGCCAGCGTCTGCTGCATCAGCTGTTTACCAATGCCGCGCCCCTGCTGTGCGCCATCGACAATCACCAGTCCGAGGGTGGCGTAGTCACGCCCCCAGCGCCAGCGCAGCGCGGTGCCAATCACCTCACCATTTTCCTGCGCCACCAGGCCTTCCCCCAGCAGAAGAGCCTGCTGCCAGTCAGCGCGGCGGTGTGGCCACTTCATCTGCTGCGTCAGGGCAAATGCCGCATCCAGATGATTTTCATTCATCGCAACGAATTCAATTGTCATTTCAGCTCCTTACATCATGCCCGGCGCATCAAGGCCGGAACCGTCGATCAGACGCTCATAGCGGAACGGCGTCGGGTCAACAATCGGGGTATCTTTGGTAGCGAGATCGGCCGCCAGGCGACCGGCACCGGGGCCAATGCCGAAACCGTGGGCGCTGTAACCCGCCGAGAGAATCAGCCCCGGCAGTTTACCCACCGGGGAGATCACCGGTACCGCATCGGCGGTGCTGTCGATCATCCCGCCCCAGGCCTGCTCCAGACGCACGCTTTCCATAGACGGGAACTCTTTGCGCATCGCACTCAGCCCTTCCTGCACCATCGCCATATCCGGTGCCGGGTCAAGAATGCGCACTTTTTCGAACGGCGAGATGCCATCCATCTGCCAGCGTGCCAGCGATTCCGGGCCGTTGAGGAACGGGCCAAGGCCAAGATTAATGGTCAGGTTTTTGCGCCGCGCTTTAAAGGTCGGGTAGAACTGGCGTGCATAGCGCAGCCCCTGAAAACCGGGTTCAAGACGCCCGCGGCCTGAGACGGAAACGGTATAGCTGCCATCCAGCTGCGGACGGCAGGCGAAGCCCGGGGTATACAGCGGCAAAGCAATTTTCTGTTCGATAGGTGCGGTACGGAATGCCGTACCAATCACATTACCCAGCGGCAGATCGATGCCGTGGCGGCGGCAGAACATCGATGTCCAGGCCCCACCGGCGCAGATCACGCTGCTGGTTTTAATTAAGCCGCGTTCAGTCAGCACACCGCTGACGCGTCCCGCCGAGATATCCAGCCCGCGCACCGCGCACTGCTGAAAGACCATTGCGCCCAGGCGCTGAGCCGCAATCGCCAGACCGGGTGCCGCAAGTGAAGGTTCAGCGTGGCCGTCAGTCGGTGAAGAAACACCACCCAGCCAGGCGCTGGAACTGCCCGGCGTCATTGCTCTGGCGCGTTCAGCGGTCAGAATTTCGCTGTGGAAGCCATACCCTTTCGCCATGGTGTTCCAGGCTTCCCAGGCATTAATATCCTCCTGGTTTTTGGTGGCGTACACCAGCCCGCTGCGACGAAAGCCCAGCTCTTCACCGGTTTCCACACCCAGTTCTTCCCAGCGTTGCAGCGCATATTGAATTAAGGGCAGTTCGCGCTCGTCGCGGTTCTGCTGGCGGCACCAGCCCCAGTTACGGCTCGACTGTTCGCCGCTCACCAGACCCTTTTCAATCAGCACTACGCTGACGCCTTTTTTGGCCAGCTCATAGGCGGCGGCCGCTCCGGCAATGCCGGCGCCGATCACCACCACATCCGCTGCGGGCGGAAAATGAGGGCTGTCCTGTACGTATCGAATCGGTGCGGGCATGTTATTCCTTACCTGAAAATAGTGTCTTCATCTGTGGGTGAGGCGTGCCTCACCCCTACGAAAATAGGTTTTTATGCGCAAGGCGTGCCTCAGCCCTGAGTAAATATGTTTTATGGGTGAGGCGTGCCTCACCCCTACGGGCATTGATATCGTCGCCGGGCATCCCCGGTGAACGTAGGGGTCAGGCATGCCTGACCCGGTATAACATCACAAGGCGATATCACTCTCTTCGTGCTCATCAAGCCAGCCCTGACGCAGCTCTGGCACCGCGCGTTTCAGGCGCTCATAGTACAGCTCGGTCGACGGTTTGTCGTAGTCGGCACGCGCCACCTGGGTGACCATACGGCCATTTTTCACCACAATAATCTCGTCGCATACCGAACGCACCGCGTGCAGGTCATGGCTGATAAACAGCACCGACAGACCCAGCTCACGCCGTAGCTCGGTGATCAAATCCAGCACCGCTGCGGCCACCACGGTATCCAGCGCCGAGGTCACCTCATCACAGAGAATCAGATCCGGCTCTGCTGCCAGCGCACGCGCCAGGTTCACACGCTGCTTCTGCCCGCCAGAGAGCGACCAGGGCTTACGCCACAGCACGCTGCGCGGCAGGCGCACCAGGTCGAGCAGCTGCAGCATCCGTCTTTCCAGCGCCGCACCGCGCAGCCCGTGGAACAGCTTCAGCGGGCGCTTGAGGATCGTTTCAATGCTGTGCGCCGGGTTAAGCGCGGTGTCCGCCATCTGGAACACATACTGAATGCGGCGCAGCTCGTTCTCCGGGCGCTTATGCATATCTCCGGCGATGTAGTGGCCGTTAAACAGAATATGGCCGCCGCTGGGTTTGTTCATCCCGGCGATAGCGTGTGCCAGGGTGGTTTTACCCGACCCGGACTCACCGATAATGCCGATTGCCTGGCCGCGGTACAGTTTGAAATTAATGTCTTCGAGGATCTTAATCTTCGGCTGGCCGTTGCTGTCCAGTGGGCCATAACCGGCGGAGAGATCGCGCACCTGCAACAGCGGTTGCACGCTCTCATCCTGCGCTTCCCACGGGCTGGGACGCGGCTTCTGCTTCGCAGCTTCCAGCAGCAAATGGCTGTATTCCGCCTGAGGTGCGCGCAGCAACTGCTCAGTGGTGCCGTATTCGGCAATCGCCCCTTTCAACAGCACCAGAATTTTGTCGGCCATCTGCGCTACCACCGCCAGATCGTGGCTGACGTAGATAGCGGTGGTACCACGCTGGCGCACCACGCGGCGGAAGGCTTTCAGCACTTCCACCTGCGTGGTCACATCCAGTGCCGTGGTGGGTTCATCAAGGATCACCACTTCCGGGTCGCTGATCAGCGCCATCGCCGTCATCAGGCGCTGTAACTGGCCGCCGGAGACCTGATGCGGATAGCGGTCACCGATGGTTTCCGGGTTCGGCAGTGCCAGCTCACGGAACAGTTCGATGGCTTTGGTTTCGGCATCAGCGCGGCTCATCACCCCGTGGATCACCACCGGCTCAACCACCTGGTCCATGATTTTCATCGCCGGGTTAAACGAAGCAGCAGCACTTTGTGCGATGTAGGCGACTTTGTTGCCACGGAACTGACACAGCTGGCCGGGCGTTAGCGAGGTCACGTCGGTGCCCGCCACGTGCACGGTGCCTCCGGCGATCTTACAGCCGTGTCGGGCATAGCCCATCAGCGCCAGTGCAATCGTGGTTTTACCCGAGCCTGATTCACCAATCAGGGCCAGCACTTCGCCTTTCTGCACGGTGAAATGGATATCCGCTACCAGGGAAATCTCGTGGCCATCATCGGCCTGGGCGGTCACACGCAGATTGTCGACAGACACCATGGGCGTTGAGGCATGTGGTGTAATATTCATGCGGTCCCCTTAGCAACAACAGTTAATGAGCGCATCGATTGCAGGCTGTCGATAAACAGGTTGGCGCCGATGGTCAGACTGGCGATCGCCACCGCCGGCATCAGGACCGCAGGCGAACCATCAAACAGCCCTTGCAGGTTTTCGCGCACCAGCGTGCCCCAGTCGGCATACGGCGGTTGTACGCCCAAACCGAGGAAACTCAGGCCGCTAAGCAGCAGAACGATGTAGACAAAACGCAGACCGAAGTCAGTCAGCATCGGGTGCAGCATATTCGGCAGAATGTCATGGATAGCCACATACAGACGGCTTTCACCGCGCAGACGGGATGCCTGAACATAGTCCATCGAACGCAGGCTCGATGCCATCGCATAGGCGATGCGATATGCCCCCGGCCAGTAGGTAAACACCGCGGTAATAATCAACATCGGCAGCGATGAGCCAAATACGGCGACAATCATCAGCGCAAGGATTTTCCCCGGCAGCACCAGCATGGCATCGTTGATGCGCCCCAGCACCTCCTCCAGCCAGCGCCCGGCCACGGCCGCCAGCAGCGCCAGCAGCGTACCGACCAGGCTGGCCAGCAGTGCGGCGGTCAGCGCCAGGCCAATCGAATAGCGGGCACCAAACAGAATACGGCTGAAGATGTCACGGCCCAGATAATCGGTGCCGAACCAGAACTCACGGCTGAAGTCACCGAACAGCGGACCGCCACCGATATCTTCCAGATTGTGCGGCGCCAGCGCGGTGCCAAACACCGCCATAAAGATCCAGAACAGGGTGATCAGCAGGCCGATTCGGCCGCTGATAGTGAGAGATTGAAAGAAGCGCCACGGCAGCGTCAATGTGTTCATCAGCCCCTCCACTTAGGATTGAACGCGATAGTCAGAATGTCAGCGGCCAGTAACAGCACCAGATAGCAGACGGCGAAGAACATCACGCAAAGCTGCACCACCGGCAGGTCGCGGTTGCTGACCGCATCCACCATCTGGCTGGCCAGCCCCGGATAGCTGAAGATACTTTCGATAATAATCACCCCGCCAAACAGGTAAGAGAGGCTGAGTGAGATAGCATTGGCAATCGGCCCCACCGCATTCGGCAGCGCATGGCGTAGCATGGCGCGCAGCGGTGAAACACCTTTCAGCAGCGTCATTTCCAGATACGGGCTGTCCATCTGGTTGACGATAGCGGCACGCGTCATCCTTGCCATCTGCGCCACCACCACGCAGCACAGTGTCATCACAGGCAGAGCGAAGGTGCGCAGGAAACCGAGGAAATCCTGATGGGTGGAACCCAGCGACATGGCGGGCACCCAGTGCAGTTTGACGGCAAAGATAATCACCGCCACGGTAGCCACCAGAAACTCGGGTACGGCCACCACGGCCATGGTGCTGACCACCAGCGCGCGGTCAAGGAACGACCCGCGCTTCATGGCGGCGGTGATACCGATAAACAGCGCCAGCGGCACCGACACCAGGGTCGTGGTGACGGCGAGCTGGAAGGTGGCCGGAATACGTTGCGCCACCAGTTGCGTCACCGGAAGATTACTGGCGAAGGAGGTGCCAAAGTCGCCCTGAAACATGCCGGCCAGCCAACTGAAGTAACGCATGATCAGCGGTTGATCCAGACCGAGCTGCTGGCGCAGTGCCGCGACCGTTTCAGGCGTCGCGGACTGGCCAAGGATCATCTGCGCCGCATCGCCCGGCAGCATGCTGGTGATAAAGAACACCAGCGCCGAAACAATGAGAAGCGTAAGTAAACCCGACCCTATGCGCCGGAATATCAGTGTGAAAATGTACCTGTTCATCGCCATTCTCCTGGTGAAAGATGAAAGATTTACGACGTCAGCCAGGCATACTCGTGGAAGCGATAGCCCATCATCATGCCTGACGGCATCGCTTCAACCCCTTTCACTTTGTTGCTACAGCCGTCCATCGAACTGATGAAGGCCGGGATCAGCGTGCCGCAGTTGTCGTACACCAGTTTCTGCATGTCGCCATACATCTGCTTGCGTTTGCCCTGGTCGCTTTCGCCACGGGCGGCGGTAACCAACTGGTCGAACTGTGCATTTTTCCAGCCAGACTCGTTCCACGGGGCGGAGGAGAAGTAGAACTGGGAGAACAGCATATCCAGCGTGGGGCGCGGGTTGACCGAGCCGTAACCGATAGGATCTTTCATCCAGTGGGCTGACCAGTAACCGTCATACGGCACACGGCGTACGGCCACATTCAGTCCGGCTGAACGCGCGATCTGCTGTAACAGCTGGCCGCCTTCCACTGCCCCTTCGATATTCGGGGTAGTGATGATCTCGATTTTCGCACCGACCATATTGGCCTTTTTGAGGTGGAATTTGGCTTTGTCGAGATCCAACGGACGCTGCGGCAGATCCTTGTTGAACATCGGATGCCAGGGCGGAACCGGGGTGTCGTTACCCACATCGCCAAAGCCCTGCAGCACGGTTTTCACAATCATTTCACGCGGTTGCAGATACTTCATTGCCAGCACGAAGTCAGGATTGCTGCCCGGGGTACGGTCAGTACGGATAATCAGGTCACTGTACATACCGGACTTACTTTCCAGAATGTTGAACTTACCGTTCTGACGCAGGCGTTTCACATCATTTGCGCCCAGCGTAGAGACGATATGCAGGTCGCCCGACATCAGTGCGTTGACACGTGCTGCCGGATCGGTCACTCCCATCAGCTCCACTTCGTCGAGGTGAGGCAGGCCCGGTTTGTAGTAGTTTTTGTTTTTTGTGCCGACGGTACGTACACCCGGCTGGAACGAGGTGAGAACAAACGGCCCGGTCCCCATTCCTTTGCTGAAGTCTTTGGTGCCGTCCTGCACAATCAGGAAGGAGCTGGTCGCCAGAATCGACGGCAGGTCGAAGTTTGGCTGCTCAAGCGTGATCTGCACTTCAGACGGGCTGACGGCCTTAATCTCTTTCATCTGGCTGGCGAGGGTGATCACCGTTGATGCCACTGCCGGATCTTTATGGCGGCTGAGGGAGTAGACCACGTCGGTGGCAGTCAGCGTTTTACCGTCATGGAAGGTGACACCCGTACGCAGCTTCACGTTCCAGTTCAGGCCATCACTGCTGGTAATGGATTCCGCCAGCGCAGGCTGCGCTTTCAGTTCTTTATCCAGTTCGGTCAGACCGCTATAAAACATAAACTGACGGCAGTAGTCGCCGCTGTTGCTGCCTTTCGCCGGGTCAAGCGTATCGCTGGCGGAGGCGTTGGCGACAGCCGCACGCAGTTTGCCGCCCTTCACCGGGGCTTCAGCGGCAAAGCTGAATTCCGGAAAACCAATCAGACCGGTGCTCATCACCGCGCCTGCTGACAGCAGCTTCATCATGCCGCGTCGGGATATTGCGACATCCGTAATCGCCTGGGTCAAATTCGGGTTAACACGGCTAAATTCTTTGCGAAATTTACTCATTTGCACACCCTCAAAATCGTTGTTAGTAACGTTTACCCTGAACGGATATGTTCTTATTTAGGACATTTTGTCTTTAACTTTGTAATACAGTCCTGCTACCGGCAGGAACCAGGGCTTCCCGAAGTAACCGGGTACCGCTGGCCAGCTGTTGCGCTGCCACGGATTTTCGTTGCTTTTCTCTGCTATCAGATCGGCCATCACGCGGCCCATCCACACTGACATCTGAGTGCCATGCCCGCTGTAGCCCAGCGAGTAAAACACCCCGTCCTGTTCGCCCGCATGCGGCAGACGGTCGGCGGTCATATCCACCAGTCCACCCCAGCAGTAATCAATCGCCACATTGCCCAGCGCCGGGAACATCTTCTGCATTCCGGCTTTCAGCACGTCGCCACTTTTTGCATCCGATGTCGGGCTGCTGATGGCAAAGCGGGCGCGTCCACCAAACACCAGACGACGGTCGGCGGTGGTACGCATGTAATTGCCCAGGTTAAGCGAGGTGACGTAGGTGCGGTCACCCGGCAGTAAACGGTTAAGCAGGCTTTCCTCCAGAGGCTCGGTGACCACGACAAAGCTGCCCACGGGGATAATGCGGCGCTGGAACCAGTCAAACGGGCCCATGTTCGAACAACCGGTCGCCATCAGCACTTTGTCCGCGATAATATCGCCCTTAGCGGTGCTCACACGGTGGCGGTACCCGCTCAGACGCGTCAGGCCGGTGACCGCACTGTGCGGGTAAATCGCGGCTCCGGCACGGGCGGCAGCTTCCGCCAGGCCGACGCCAAACTTGCCCATATGCATCTGGCCGCCGTGGCGCTGTAACAGCGCACCATGGAACTGCGGCGAATCGATTTCGCGCTTCACCTCATCGGCACTCAGGATTTCCACATCCGGGTCAACGTGGCGTTTCATCATTTCGCACGCCGCGACCAGTGACGGCAGATGCGACGCTTTGCTTGCCAGCTTCAGCTTGCCGCAGCGGCGGAAATCACAATCGATCTGCTCACTCGCCACCACGCTTTGTACATAGTCCACCGCATCGGCAAAAGCGCGGTAATAGCGGGTGGCCTGCTCCACGCCCTGGCTCTCCACCAGGGCTGAGAAGTTCTGCGCGACGCCGGTATTACAGTGGCCGCCGTTACGGCCGGAGGCCTGGCTCATTACTTCACCCGCTTCCAGTACCACCACTTTCACGCCACTGCGGGCGAGGTTGAGTGCTGCTGAGATGCCGGTAAAGCCGCCGCCAATCACCACCACATCGGCAGTGGCTGGCAGGTCGCCCGTTGCCGCACCGGTGAAAGCGGGTGCCGTTGCCTGCCAGAATGATTCCAGTTTCATTGCCCTGCTCCTCTGAGGCTTACAGCCCGACGACGCCCGGAAGACCACCAATATCTGTGATTTCGCTGTACTCATAGGCCGGGTTGCCCGGGCCGTGACCGCGATTAACAAACACTTTGTTTTTGATGCCGAGGTCGTAGGCGGTCATCAGGTCGTAACGCAGGCTGCTGGAAACGTGCAGGATCTCTTCCGGGCCACAGTTCAGCTTGTTGAGCATGTACTCAAAGCCTTTCATCTGCGGCTTATAGGCACCGACTTCTTCGGCGGTGATGGTCATATGGATCGGTGCGCCCAGGCGCGGAATATGGTTCTTGATCAGCGCATCGGTGGAGTTAGTCAGCAGCACCAGCGGGAACTCTTTCGCCACAATGGCCAGGCCGGCAGGCACATCAGGATGCGGGCCCCAGGTAGCACAGGCGGTCATCACGTCAGCGCAGTCCTGATCCGTACACTCCACGCCCCACTTGTTACAGGTGCGGTACAGCGCATTGGCCACCACCAGCGGATAGAGCTTGAACGCCCCCAGTACTTCATCCATGCGATAGTTCGAGAAGTCGGTGGTAAACGCCACCATCTGAGCCGGGCTGACGCGATCGGCGAAGATGGCGGCGGCGGCACCGGCCATATCGAAGTTGATCAGCGTGCCGTAGCAATCGAAGGTGATGTATTTCGGTTTGAACACAGCCATTACGCTACCTCTACAGAGTTCGGTTTAGGGATGAAAACAGGTTTCAGAAATCGATCAGCACGCTTTTATAGCGCTGGCAGGCCTCAAAAGCCTGACGGCCCAGATCCTTGCCGATGCCGGAGCCATGGAAGCCCCCGGTAGGAATAATGAAGTCGCCGGAGCGGCCGTAACGGTTGATCCATACGGTCCCGGCAGCAATACCGCGCATCGCGCGCAGGGCGCGGTCGATATTTTTGGTATGCACCCCGGCGCACAGGCCGTAGGTCGGATGGGAGGCAAGTGCCAGGCCTTCGGCTTCGTCGTCGAAGATCTGCACCGTCAGTACCGGGCCAAAGATCTCTTCCTGTACCGCCGGGTTATCGTTGCCGCTGACGGCCAGCAGCGTGGGCTGCCAGAAGTAGCCTTCACCGGTATCCGCAAAACGCTCGCCGCCGACCAGCACTTCAGCCCCCTGCTGACGAGCGCTGCTCACCACAGAGGCCACTTTTTCCGCCTGACGGCGGTCAATCATCGGCGCATAGCGGCTGGCGTCGTTCCAGGTCACGCCAGCGCGGAAGCCCTGGCACAGCTCAATCAGTTTGCTAATCAGCGCATCGTGGATGCCGCGCTGGACAATCAGACGGGTGCCCGCCACGCAGGCCTGCCCACCGTTGGCGGTGAAGCCGCGCAGGATACGTCCGGCCACTTCATCAATATCCCCACAGTCGTCAAACACCAGCTGCGGGCTTTTGCCACCCAGTTCCAGCGTGACCGGTTTCATACCGTTAAACGCGGCATCGCTCATAATGCGTGCCCCGGTAGCGGTTGACCCGGTGAAGGAGACTTTACGCACCAGCGGATGGGCCACCAGCGAGCTGCCCGTCACCGCCCCGCCACCCTGGATGATGTTCAGCACGCCCGCAGGCAGACCCGCCTGAATGGCCAGTTCGGCCATACGTACGGTTGAAAACGGGGTCAGTTCTGAAGGCTTCAGCACCACGGCATTTCCTGCTGCCAGCGCCGGGCCACATTTCCAGGAGGCCATCGACAGCGGGAAATTCCAGGGGGTAATCGCACCGATCACGCCGTAAGGTTCCGGCACCAGCATGCCCAGGCTGGCATCACGGGTCGGCAGCACATCGCCGCTGTATTTGTCGGCGCACTCGGCATAAAAGCGGATCGCTTCAGCAGTAAAGGGAATTTCGTGGTTCACCACGTCATGAATCGGGCGGGTGGAGCCGAGAGACTCTAACTGTGCCAGCAACGGGTCAGCGGCAATCAGATCGGCCCAGCGCTTCAGCACCGCGCCGCGCTGGCGTGGTGGGCAGGATGCCCAGCCACTGTCGCGCACCGCACGATCAGCGTTGCTCACGGCGTCATCGACCAGCGCGGCATCGGCCTCAAACAGTTCTGCGGCACGTAAACCATCAGAAGGACGGTTAACGGTTAATGCCTCACCTTTACCGGTCAGATGCTGACCATTAATGAAGTGTCCTGCCGGTAACGCTATTTTGTCGGGATCGAAACTGAGCATGAATAGACCCTTAATGGAGACCAGAACTTTTTGGTCTTAGTTATTTCATTTGTATTAAGCAATGCAGAAAGTATGCCACTCACGCAAAAAAATAATAATGCGTAAAAGCGGGTGCAAAAAAATTTTCTGCCGTAATGAAGGGTGTTTTTTTCCAGATAAACCGAGTAATTAAATAGATGATTTTCATCACAAAAAAGATGCACCACTGCGGTGAATTCGGTACTAAACTTGCACCAAATAAGAGCGGTGAATGTGTCAGTTTTCCGTTAAGTGCAGGTATTACAGATAAAAAAAGGCCCGCACCTTTATGGGTAGCGGGCCTTTTTAAAGATGAATCCTTATCCTTACCTTAAATAATTCGAGTCCCCTCAGGGGGCCTACTTTTGGTACAGGAAGGCGGCAAGTGAATGAATCCCCAGGCGCTTAGATAACTAAGTGACTGGGGTGAATGAATGCAGCCAACGCATCTGCGGCTTGAAGTATGACGGGTAAGTTACAGGCTGCCGAAATGGAAGGCTTTAGATTCCAAATATTCTTCGATGCCGTAGCGTGAACCTTCGCGGCCAACACCCGATAATTTAATCCCACCAAACGGCGCCACTTCCAGCGAAACCGATCCGGTATTAAATCCAACCATGCCAAACTCCAGCGCCTCTCCTACGCGCCAGGCACGGCGAATATCTTCGGTGAAGAAATAAGCCCCCAGACCGAAGGGGGTGTCATTCGCCATCGCAATCGCTTCCTCTTCAGTATCGAAGATAAACAGCGGTGCGACCGGGCCAAAGGTCTCTTCATGGGCAATACGCATGGCGCTGGTGACGTCACCCAGTACCGTTGGCATCACAAACGTGCCGTTCCCGTTGCTGATGCCACCCGCCAGCAGTTCTGCACCGTGGCTGAGGGCATCTTCAATATGGCTGTTCACCTTAGTCACCGCGGCCTGGTTGATCAGCGGCCCGATGGTGCTGCCTTCGGTGAATCCGTCGGCGACTTTCAGTTTCGCCACCTCGGCCAGCAGACGCTCGGCAAAACGCGGATAGATATTGCGCTGCACCAGGATACGGTTGGCGCAGACGCAGGTCTGCCCGGCATTGCGGAATTTACTCATCATTACGCCGCTGATGGCGATATCCAGATCCGCATCATCAAAGACGATCAGCGGGGCATTGCCCCCCAGCTCCAGGCTCAGACGTTTAATGCTGTCGGCGCTCTGCTGCATCAGCAGCTGACCAATACGGGTTGAGCCAGTGAAGGAGATCTTACGTACCGTGCGGCTGCCCGTCAGGGTTTCCCCGATGGCTTTCGGCAGCCCGGTGACAATCTGCAATACGCCTGCGGGAATACCTGCTCGCTGGGCCAGTTCCACCAGGGCAAGCGCCGAGAGCGGCGTCAGCTCTGAGGGTTTAACAATGATCGGGCAGCCTGCGGCCAGCGCCGGGGCCACTTTGCGGGTGATCATCGCAATCGGGAAATTCCACGGCGTAATCGCCGCCGCCACGCCAACAGGCTGCTTCAGCACGAGGATACGGCGGTCGTCGCTCGGTGCCGGGATGGTATCGCCATAGATGCGGCGGGCTTCTTCAGCAAACCATTTAACGAACCCTGCACCGTACAGCACTTCCCCTTTGGCTTCTGCCAGTGGTTTACCCTGCTCGGCGGTCATGATAATCGCCAGGTCGTCGGCGTTGTCGAGGATCAGCTGATGCCATTTTTCCAACAGCAGTGCGCGCTGCGCATTCGGTGTTTTTGCCCAGCTTTTGCGCGCCGCATCGGCAAAGGCAATCGCCTGTTCGGTTTCCTCAGCACCGAGCGACGGAATGGTACAGAGCACATCTCCGGTAGACGGGTTGATCACCGGCAGGGTTTCGCCATTGATAGCATCCTGCCACTGTCCGTTAAAATAAGCCTGCTGGCGCAGCAGAGTGGCATCCTGTAAACGTTGTGCGAGCATAGCGTCTCCTTAATAAGTTCATTTCACTTTAGCGGAGGAGGCGCAGGCAATGCTGCGTTATCGTTTGGGCCGATGCGTGGTGGCGCGTGTTTTGCTGCGGGAAACGAAATTTTATGCCGTTGAGGTATTGGGGGCTGATTTTATGATCTTCCGTCACTGCTGATGCGCTCGGTTTTAAAACCTCAACGGCGTCCAGGTCTGATCCAGGAGGCGATCACTGAAGGATCCCCACAAAAATGAATGGCTGGCAGTCTGGCTTCAGGTCCGGGGCCAGTTTGAGCACGCCGGATCGGCAACGACCGCATCCCTGCGGGCCTCGGCACGCGACGTCCTGTCGCGTGACGTCCGGCTTACCTCAAACTGGCCCCATCCCCGCAGAACGTCTGCTCGCTGTCGGTTTTAAAACCACCACCACGTGACAATCTATGCGGATTGATTCGAATCAAAATTTTTAGGTTTTGACCTGGATTTTGACGTTGAGGCGGCATTCAGCAGCGCTGAGGAAGCGCAGAGAACCAGGACGACCGAAAAAGAGAGTCCGCCACTACGGATTAATCTCAGCATTATCGATTAATCAGCAACACGCTTAATTTTAGCGTTATCGCCACGCTGAATATATTCACTATCATCCGTCGTGTAACTGGTATCGGTTTGGTTGTAGTGCGATATCCATAACAGCCATTTTTTTTCGATACAATTAGCACCAGGTTTTAGACTGTCAAAACAGCGCAAATCATTGTCGCTGGCCCTGTGCTGCAGAAACTGAAACCCATCACCTACTTCGCTAACTAACACGGTCCACGGGTATTTACTGCCAATAAAGGGCAAGTTATATTTTTCTTTCAATAACTCTTTATTTTCCAGCCACCATGCAATTCTCCCTTTATCCATCATGGGGAAATGCTCCACAAAAAGGTAAATACGACTTCCTTCCCGTACGAAACTGACAATTTTCACTGTCCTGAGAAACAGGAACAACAGGAGAAAGAAAATGATAAGCAACGAGATCACTAAAACCGATTTTATTACTCGCTGATTTTTCCCCATTTTCTCTACTATGCCCATATCTGTTTCCTTCTGACAGGATGCACGAAAATGGCCCAACGATGAAAATCGTCATATCAGGCCAGTTATAATATCAACCGAATAGCTGCTTTCTGCTATCCAGACAAGACCGCTTTATCTCTTAACACGTCTAATTTCAGCATTAACGCCACGCTGGATATATCTTTCGTCATCCGTATGGTAGCTGGTATCGGTTTCGTTATAGTGTGATATCCATAACAGCCATTTTTTCTCGATACAATTAGCAGCAGGTTTCAGGCTGTCAAAACAAATAAGGTCGTTGTCGCTGGCCCTGTTGCTCAGAAACTGAAACCCATCACCGGCTTCACCAATTAACACCTGCCACGGATATTTACCGCCGATAAAGGGCATATTGTACTTTTCCTTTAACACGTCTTTATTCTCTTCCCACCATGCAATTCTCGCTTTAGCGGTACTTGGGAAGTTAGCCACAAAAAAATAACCCTCATTCCATTCGCGGACAGTACTGAAAATTTTCACTGGTCTGAGAAAAAAATACAGTATGATAACAGTGGTGACCAAAATGATAGTAACCGGCACTATATACTCAAAACGTTGCTGGCTGGTGTTTGTTTTTGACTTATTCATAGCGATTACCTGTTATTGTTATGGTGGTATTCATCTCTGTAATAAAGGGTTTAAATGAAAATTTATTATAATGTTGAAGTACAAACCAGAGACGGAAAATTCTAAACTGCCTGTAAATCGGATGCAGGACATCTTTGTAATCCAGTCCAAAATGGTCCTGAGCATGGTAATGAATCACAGCAGAGTAATGATTCCCCTTAATGACCAGAGATTTTAGTGTAATATGGGTGGCCCATACATCATGTACACTGATAGTAAGCGAATTTATTCTATCTACCCACCTGTTAAATTTTGGCAAAATCATTTTTGCCATATTTCTCGTAAACTGGTGTTTATTTTCACTATCGTACTGCCCTAAATCCCAGTTAATAAATTTAGTCAATGTATTTTTAATAATCAGAAGCGAGCTATTTTCTGATGAGTCGTTCACTATCTGTTCCTTATACGCAGAATCCAGCAAGTGACTACTAAATAACTTGCCATTCCCTATTTGCATATGGGTGATTAATTTTTTAATCAGATCGCGATAAGGACCCGTAAATGAAAAGATCGTTGATAAGTCGCGAAACTCATCAAATAAAATATCCGTTCGTTCTTTCACAGACAGCGGCCGTGGTGCCCAATGATTAAGATCATAACGCGATGCCGTCATCTTCTCGCCTGAGTAGGGATCGACAAGGGCGGAAACGAGCCTTAGATTGAAATCGCTTTTCAGACGAGATTCTGACACGTCGCCATAGCGCATATCCTCGGCACTGTATTCGTCCATTCGCTTGATAGTTTCAAACAGACGGCAGGGAAGAGAGATGGCAGGCTGCTTAAACAGCGAGTTGGGATCAAACGACTGTTCTGACACAGAGCAACTCCTTTTGCTTTACCCCTTCATCATGTAGGGGAATAGAGAAGCGCCTAATATAGCCTGGTTTTTCCGTAAATTTTCATGCTGCACAATAAATCAGATTTTACACCAGTCGGCATTCTTACTGCCGTTGAGAGTGACGCAGGCCGTGCCCGTACAAGACAAGCTGGGCGATCACCACCATTCCGCCCGTCCCCGGCCTGCCGGGGTGGCGGGTCGATCATTTTTTCGATCGGCCCGTAATGATGATGTGTACCATGGGTCAGGTCCGCGTTGCTGGCCGACCAAAACGGAAGATCGACCACTGAGGGAGCCCCTGCAATATTAATGGCTGGCAGTCTGGCTTCAGGTCCGGGGCCAGTTTGAGCACGCCGGATCGGCAAAAGACGCATCCCTGCGGGCCTCGGCACGCGACGTCCTGTCGCGTGACGTCCGGCTTACCTCAAACTGGCCCCATCCCCGCAAGAGAGTGCTCGCTGTTAGATTTAAAGCCGCCACGACATGACGTCACGACCATTCCGTCGGTGAACGAAGCAGACGAATGTATCCACGCAGTGGACGCAGCGCCTGCCGCAAAGCCCGGGTCCCCAGGGTGGTGGCGACTGCCCACCCTGGGTCGCTCAGCGCGCGCAGCGGGAAAGCGAAACGCCCTTGACGTTGACCTGGCCGTTAAGCCCCTTACAGGACGACCGAAAAAGAGAGTCCGCCACTACGGATTAATCTCAGCATTATCGATTAATCAGCAACACGCTTAATTTTAGCGTTATCGCCACGCTGAATATATTCACTATCATCCGTCGTGTAACTGGTATCGGTTTGGTTGTAGTGCGATATCCATAACAGCCATTTTTTTTCGATACAATTGACGCCAGGCTTCAGACTGTCAAAACAAATAAGGTCGTTATCGCTGGCCCTGTGCTGCAGAAACTGAAAACCATCGCCTGCCTCACCAATCAATACCGACCAGTAGTATTTACCGCCAATAAATGGCACGTTATACTTTTCTATCAACAACGCTTTATTATCCAACCACCATGCAATCCGACCTTTATCCGTCATGGGGAAATGCTCCACAAAAAGGTAAATACGACTTCCTTCCCGTACGAAACTGACAATATTGACCGGGCGTTGAAACCAGGAAAACACATATACACCCGCGATTAAAACCAGCAATAGATAATATTTTTTCATCATCCCAGACCATAGATAACAGTAACCGACCGGTCGACATATCCTTGCTATCGATCGGTTAACAGCGATAAATTTAATCAGCAACACGCTTAATTTTAGCGTTATCGCCACGCTGAATATATTTGCTATCACCCGTAAGGAAGCTGGTATCGGTTTGGTTATAGTGTGATATCCATAATAGCCACTTTTTTTCGGCACAATTGGCGCCAGGCTTCAGACTGTCAAAACAAATAAGGTCATTATCGCTGGCCCTGTGCTGCAGAAACTGAAAACCATCACCTGCCTCACCAATTAACACCGTCCATTGCTTATCACTGCCAATAAACGGCATGTTATATTTTTCTTTTAATAACTCTTTATTATCCTGCCACCATGCAATTCTCGCTTTTTCCGTCATGGGAAAGTTATCCACAAAAAAATAACCCTCATTCCATTCGCGGACAGTACTGACAATTTTCACTGGCCTGAGAAAAAAATACAGTATGATAACAGTGGTGACCAAAATGACAGTAACCGGCACTATTTTTTCAAAACGTTGCTGACTCGTCTTTATTTTTGAATTAATCATAGCGACTACCTGTTATTTCTTAACCGACCGACGTATCCTTGCTATCAATCGGCCAACATAAATAAAATCAATCATCAACACGCTTAATTTCAGCGTTCTCGCCACGCTGAATATATTCACTATCATCCGTAGTGTAACTGGTATCGGTTTGGTTGTAGTGAGATATCCATAACAGCCATTTTTTTTCGGCGCAATTGGCGCCAGGCTTCAGACTGTCAAAACAAAGATAATCATCGGCTTTGTCTGTTTTCGGCCGAAATTGAAAACCCTCGCCTGCCTCACCAATTAACACCATCCATTGCTTATCACTGCCAATAAATGGCATATTGTATTTTTCCTTTAAAACTTCTTTATTCTCTTCCCACCATGCAATTCTCGCTTTAGCCGTCATGGGAAAGTTATTCACAAAAAAATAACCCTCATTCCATTCGCGGACAGTACTGACAATTTTCACTGGCATGAGGAAAAAATACAGTATGATAAGAGCGGCAACCAAAATGACAGTAGCCGGCACGACTTTTTCAAAACGTTGCCGACTCGTCTTTATTTTTGAATTAATCATAGCGATTACCTGTAATAGTGATGGTAGTGTTCATCTCTGTAATAAATGGCTTATATGAGTATTTTTCATAATGTTGCAGTAAAAACCAGATGCGAAAAATTCTAAACTGCCTGTAAACCGGGTTCAAAACATCTTTGGAATCCAGCCCAAAATGATCCTGGGCCCGATAATGAATTGTAGCAGAGTAGTTATCACCGTCGATCACAAGAGACTTTAAAGAAATATTAGTTGCCCACACATCATGAATGCTGATCGTGAGTGAGTTGATTCTATCCACCCACTTATTGAATTTTGGTAAAATCATTTTATCCATACTCTCGAAAAACTTGTATTTATTTTTGTTATCGTAGCGACCAACCTCCCAATTTATAAATTTCGATAGCGTCTTCTTTATTTTCAGAAGTGAACTATTTCTTGATAAGTCGTTCACTACCTGCTCCTTATACGCACTATCTAACAAGTGGCTACTAAATACCTTGCCATTACCTGTCTGCATATGGGTAATTAACTTCTCGATCAGGCCGCGATAAGGACCAATAAATGAAAACACCCTCGATAACTCACGAAACTCATCAAATAAAATATCCGATCGTTCTTTCACTGAAAGCGGTTGTGATGCCCACTGATTAAAGAGAGTGAAACGCGATGCGGTAATCCTCTCACCCGTGTAAGGATTTACCCTTGCGGAAACGTCCCTTAGCTTGAAATCGGTTTTCAGACGAGATTCTGACACGTCGCCATAGCGCATATCATCGGCACTGTATTCATCCATGCGGTTTGCGGATGTAAACAGACGATAGGGAAGAGAAATGGCAGGCTGCTTAAACAGCGTATTGGGATCAAACGATTGTTCTGACACAGAGCAACTCCTTTTGCTTTACCCCTTCATCATGTAGGGGAATAGAGAGCGCCTAATATAGCCTGGTTTTTCCCTGAATTTTCATTCTGCACAATAAATCAGATTTTACACCAGTCGGCATTCTTACTGCCGTTGAGGATGGCGCAGGCCGTGCCCGTACAAGACAAGCTGGGCGATCAACACCATTCCGCCCGCCAGCCCGAACGTCAGTCGCATTCCGTGGGATGATGCAAGATGAGGAGCAAAATCACCGTACCGTGTGGCTGCGGCATACACCGCCGCCATTAATGCCGCACCGGCAATAAACCCCAGGTTCCGGCCCAGATTCATCAACCCGGAAACCAGACCGCGCCGTGCCGGATCGGCCCCTTTCAGTAAGGCCGTATTATTCGCCGCCTGAAACAGCGCATAACCCGCCGTCAGCAGCATCAGGCCCACCACATAACCCGCAATACCGGCGCCGGGCGGCAACAAAGCCAGTAACAGGCAGCCCCCCGCCACCGCGGCTAAACCGATTAACGTCGTGGACTGCGCCCCAAGACGGTCCACCAGACGCCCGGCAGGTACACCGCTGAAGGCGGCCACCAGTGGCCCCACTGCCATCACCAGCCCGGTCTGGCGCGGGGAAAGCTGCAATCCATGGCTCAGATAGAATGGCCCGACGACAAAGGTCGTCATCATCACCATGGCAACCGCCATACTTAGCAACAGGCCGCGTACCAGCGCCGCCTGACGCAGCAGCGACAGCAGCGATCCACGGGGCATGGCGGCATCCGGCGCGCCAGAAGACGGCAGGAAATGCTGCACCATTCCCCATGCGATCAGCCCAAGCGGCAGGTTAATCACAAACAGCGCCTGCCAGCCGAAACCCGTAATCAGCAGGCCACCCAGCGCAGGCCCCAGCGCCGTGCCGATGGCAGAGACGGTCCCCAGCAGCCCCATTGCCCGCCCGGTGCGTTCAGCGGGCAACACCTGGATCGCCAGCGCCAGCGTATTCGCCATCATCATCGCGCCGCCCAGGCCTTGCAGAATGCGGGCAGCAATCAGCCAGCCGATATGCGTTGCCAACCCACAGCCCAGCGATGCCACACTGAACAGCAGCACGCCGTAGCCCAGCAGCCGCTGGCGACCAAAACGATCGCCCAGCCACCCCATCGCCAGCACGGAAGCCGTCACCGCCAGCAGATACGCCAGCACCACCCACTGTATTTGTGAAAAAGTGGCAGCAAACGCCGCCGCCAGCGTCGGCAGACCGACGTTCGCAATACTGCTGCCCATTGAGGAGATCAACATACTGAAGGCCAGCGCATAAAGCGGGCCGGAGGAAGAACGGGGAAGAGATGAGGTCATGGCTTAAGCTCGCGAATAGAATGTACCCGGAGCTTAGGCCGTCAGTCGATAAGGCGGAAGACGCAGGGGTGTCAGTATATAGCTGCACCCAACGCCATGTCAGAATCAGATCTGGAAGTCGATCACCGGTTCTTCTTCGTTCAGCGACAATGCCTGGCGTTTGATCTCTTCCAGCGACAGGTTCGCATTACAGAGCTCCAGGAACTGCCAGACAAAATTACGCTGCAACTGCCCGCGTTTCAGCCCCAGCCAGACGGTATTAGACTCGAACAAATGGCGCGCTTCGAGCCGGGTCAACGGCGAATGCTCATCCAGCTGGCAGGCCTGATCGGCCAGTACACCCACACCGAGGCCCAGCTCAACGTAGGTTTTTACCACGTCCGAGTCCTGCGCACTCAGTACGATATCGGGCTTCAGACTGGCGGCGTGGAACGCACGGTCGACTTTCGAACGCCCGGTGATCCCCTGGCGATAGGTGATCAGCGGATAACGGCTCAGCGCCGCCAGCGTCAGCGGTTGCTGCTGCTCCAGCTCGTGCCCTTTCGGCACCAGCAGCGCATGGTGCCAGCTGAACCACGGGAAGGCAGCCAGCGCCGGGTTGTTAACGACCTGCTCACTGGCGATGCCGATATCGGCCTCCCCCGCCACCAGCATGGAGACAATCTCCTGCGGCGATCCCTGATTGAGTTCCAGACGCACATTGGGATAGAGCGAACGGAACGCTTTAATCACTTTCGGCAGGCTGTAGCGCGCCTGAGTATGGGTGGTGGCTATCGTCAGCACGCCGCTGGATTCGTTGGTGAACACATCGGCCAGGCGACGCACTTTACCCGCTTCATCAAGAATACGTTCTGCAATGGTCAGCAGCGCTTTGCCCGGTTCGGTCATCCCCAGCAGGCGTTTACCCCGGCGGATAAAAATCTCGACCCCAAGTTCATCTTCCAAATCCCGTATATGGCGGCTGACCCCAGACTGGGAGGTAAACAGCGCATTCGCCACTTCGGTAAGATTAAACTCGCAGCGTGCTGCTTCCTTAATGATTTTAAGTTGCTGAAAATTCACGCGCGCTCCTCCCTCTGTTATCTGTTGGTTTCCTTCATGTTAAGGACGCACATTGATAGCAACAAATAATAAAAAGAGGTTTTATATGCTTTTTAGCGATAAGGGAGGCGAAGCGGCAGGAAGTGAGGCGCGCGATGGCGCGCCCGGCACAAAGGCATTTAACTGACCAGCATCAGTTCGCGATCTTCTGTCACTGGATTATTCAGCAGCGACAACAGAATGTTTTTGACCGCCAGCGCGGACGGTGACATGGGCAGCGTGGCAGAGACGTTTAAGGACAGCGGCAGGTTCAGCGCAGGGCTGGTGATGCGCGCCATCCAGGCATTGGTTGAACTCACCAACGCCCGCGCGGCAGACTCTGGCAGCACGGTCGCTCCCATGCCGCTGGACACGGCGGCGGTCAGCGTAGCGATAGATTCAATTTCACCGATGATGCGTGCGCTGAGGCGACGCAGAGAGAATGCTTCGTCCACACGTTTACGTACGGCGCTGTAATCACGCGGCAGGAACAGATTCATCTCTGCCACATCGGTCAGGTCGATAGTCTGCCCAGGACAGGCGCTGGCACCCACCAGATACAGTTCTTCTTTCATCAGGGGAATGCTGGTGATGCCCGCGGCCGGTGAACGGTCATACAACACCGCCATATCCAGTTGCCCACTCATCACTTTTTCGTTTAATGACGCGCCGCTGTTCTCATGCAGATATACCAGCACATCCGGAAATTGTTCGCGTACGGTTTGCAGCAGAGGCATGGTCAGCGAAGAGGCGGCGGTCCCCGGCGCCAGGCCGATGGAAACCTGCCCTGCCAGTGCCTGCCCGGCGTTGATCACCGCCGTCTGTGCTTGTTCACACTGACGCAGAATAGTGCGGGCGTGGGCATAGAGGATCTTACCCGCGTCAGTCGGCGTGACACCGCGTTTGGTGCGGATCAGCAACTGCTGGTCAAGTTCGTTTTCCAGTGTTGCCACCTGCTGGCTGAGAGCTGGCTGTGCAATATGCAGGACTTCTGCCGCCTGAGTCAGGCTGCCGATGTCGACGATTTTTACGAAATACTTCAGTCGTCTTAAGTTCATTTTGCCTCCGTCACGGTTCCCCGAGTGCCAGTAATGCTGGCGTCTGTAATAAGTTTTCATTCTGACCCGAGGGTAATTGCAAGGGGCGTGCCAGAATTTTCCTAATAGTGACAAGGCGTCAGGGATGTGGGCTAACAGGCGGTAAAATAAGAGAATCTGATTACGGGTACTGGGATGATGCGTACGCAGGAGGTCTGGCAGGTCAGGTCACTTTGCGGGGTTGCACGCGGATGGTGCAGGAAATGCGTTGAGGATGTGCAGGAGGTTAATGGAAAAGGCGGACCTGAATTCTGGCCCGCCCGGTCCCACCCGAATTAACGCTTACTACGGTTGCGGTACATATCAATCGATACCGCGGCGACAATAATCATCCCTTTGATGATGTCCTGGATGTAGGCATCAACACCCACGAAGGTGAAGCCGCTCTTGATCAGACCGAGGATCACCGCACCAATCAGCGTGCCGGTAATACGCCCTACCCCACCCATCAGGCTGGAACCGCCGATAACCGCCGCGGCAATGGCATCCAGCTCGTAGCTCAGGCCCATACTTGACTGGCCGCTACTCACACGCGCCGCCAGCACCACACCCGCCAGGCCAGACAGGCCGCCTGCGATGGTGTAAACGATGATCAGGTATTTATTAACGTTGATACCGGAGACTTTCGCCGACACCATATTGCCGCCGATGGCGTAAACATACTTACCGTAGCGGGTATGTTTCAGCGCGATATGGAAGATCACCGCCACCACCAGGAAGATAATCACCGGCATTGCACCCTGACCAATCGACGTAAAACCATCGGACAGGAAGCTGATTGGGTTACCCTGAGTGTAATACTGTGCCAGACCACGCGCCGATACCATCATCCCCAGCGTGGCGATAAACGGCGGAATACCGGTCTTCGTGATCAGCACGCCGTTGACGATACCGCACAGCAAACCGACCCCGATCCCGGCGCTAATCGGCAGCGCGGCAGGCATATCCACCAGCGAAGGGAACATCGGTGACAGGCTTTCAGAGGTTTGCGCCAGACTGGCGGCAACCACCGCCGTCAATGCAATCACCGAACCGGACGACAGGTCAATCCCCGTGGTAATAATGACCTGAGTCACCCCGACCGCAATAATACCGATAATCGCGACCTGAAGAACAATCAGCACCAGGCGGTTCGGGTTCATCAGGAATGACTGATCGCGAACATACCAGCCAAAGGCCTCAAATATCAGCGCGATGCCGACCATCACCACAAAAATACCGGTATCTTTCGGCAGTTTGCCTTTCAGATTACTAAAGAACGACGGTGTCTCAGCTGACTGTTGCGTTGTCATTTTCACATCACTCATGTTTGTTTACCTCACGCCCTTACTCGGACGCCAACGACAATATGGTTTCCTGGTCGGCTTCTTCTTTATTGAGGATGCCGGTAATACGTCCTCCGTGCATCACCATCACGCGGTCACTCATGCCAATAATTTCCGGCAGTTCAGAGGACACCATGATGATGGCAACGCCACGGCTCGCCAGTTCGCTGATCAAACGGTAGATTTCCGCTTTTGCGCCGACGTCGATACCACGGGTAGGTTCGTCAAGAATCAGGATCTTCGGTTGTGCCAGCAGCCAGCGGGCAATTAATACCTTTTGCTGATTACCGCCACTGAGGTTGTTTATGATCTGGTCCATGGTTGGCGTCTTGATATTCAGACGTTTGATCTGTTCCAGACAGTCTTTCGCCATGTTGGCATGATTGACGAAGCCGCCTTTGGCGCTGTAGTCAGTCATTTTGACGATACTCATGTTTTCCATCACCGACAGCACCAGGAACAGGCCTGACTTTTTACGGTCTTCGGTCAGGAACGCCAGTCCTTTATCAATCGCACTGGCCGGTGAATCAATTTTGGTCGGCACACCATCAATCAGGATCTCTCCACTGTCTATTGATGTCATACCAAACAGACTTTCCATTACTTCACTGCGTCCGGCACCCACCAGACCCGCCACCCCAAGGATCTCCCCGCGACGTACGCTAAAGCTCACATCGTGGAACACATCCTTACGCGTCAGGCTGCGTACCGTCAGAACATCTTCGCCAATATTGCTGTCTGTTTTTGGGAACAACTGGGTCAGTTCACGCCCCACCATCTGGGTGATCAGCGACTGTCGCGTATAGCTCGATGTCTCATTGCTCGCCACCCAGGTGCCGTCACGGAATACGCTGACTTCATCGGTAATCGCAAAGATCTCATCCATTTTATGGCTGATATAGATGATGGCTTTGCCCTGCTCACGCAGGTCGCGAATGATGGTGAACAGATGCGCCACTTCGGTTTCCGTCAGGGCTGAGGTCGGTTCATCCATAATCACGATGTCTGAGTTCCAGGAAACCGCTTTGGCGATCTCCACCATCTGCTGGGAGGCGATACTAAGATCGCCCACCATCTGATCGGGACGCAGACGAATATTCAGCTTAACCAGCAGATCTTTGGTTAAACGGTTGAGCTTACCGTGGTCAACGAAGCCGAATTTCATCGGCTCGCGACCCAGCCAGATATTTTCGGCGACCGTCATATGCGGTACCAGATTAAGCTCCTGGTGAATCATGGAAATTCCCGAACGCAGCGCATCCAGCGTGTCGGTAAACTGCACAGGCTCCCCTTTAATACGAATCTGCCCCTCATCGGGACGATAAATCCCGATGAGGCACTTCATTAAAGTGGATTTACCTGCGCCATTCTCACCCATCAGAGCATGCACCGTTCCCGGCTTGATACGGAATGAGACGTTACTTAACGCCTTCACACCCGGGAAGAATTTGCTGATGCCTTCGGCTTCAAGCGCATATGCGGTCATTTAACTACCTCCGTACTACGAGTTCAGCGAAAGTTATTTCAGATTCTTGCTGGTGAAGCTTTCATAGTTTTCTTTGGTGATCAGCTGGAACGGGATATCCACGATCTTCTGAACCTGCTCACCTTTCACCAGTTTCACTGCGGTCTGAACTGCGCCGGAACCCTGCCCTTTGGCATCCTGGAATACGGTGGCAACCATCTTGCCGTTCTTGATCATCTGCAATGCATCCGGGGTACCATCCACGCCAGCCACCAGGATTTTCTGCTCGTTTTTACCTAATGCCTGAAGGGCACCGATAGCCATTTCATCGTTGTTAGAGGCGATGGCCTGGATGTCATCACCGGCGGTCAGCCAGTTACTGGTGACGTCAACGGCATCGTTACGGGTAAATTTCGCGGTTTGTTCCTGAACCACTTTCAGGCCAGGGTATTTCGCCACCACCGCTTTCACACCTTTGGTGCGCTCACGCGTGGCTTCGTTTGCCAGGTCACCCAGCAGGATGGCGACGTTACCTTTGTAATCCATACGTTTTGCCAGTGCTTCCATCTGCAAGCGACCCGCCAGCTCGGAGTCAGAACCCACGAACGCCATTTTGCCTGTCAGCGTGGTAGCCGGTTTACGGTTGACAAACACCAGCGGGATGCCGGCTTTGGTGGTCAGATCAACGATAGGTTTAACGGCGTTGGTATCCACCGGGTTAACGATAATCGCGTCAACGCCCTGACCGATAAAGTTTTGAACCTGTTGCAGCTGCTGTGCGACGTCACCTTTGGCGTCTTCGATCTGGCCTTTCACGCCTTCCGTTTTCATTTCATTAGTGATGGAGTTACGGACAATCGTTAAAAAGTTGTCATCAAACAATGCCATAGAGACGCCAACCTGCAGGTCTTTGGCAAAACTGGTAACAGGTAACATGCAGACTAACAGTGACGCTAAAATTGTTTTTTTCACGTTCATGTCCAGGCCCTTATTATCGTTAGCTTGCGAAGGTGACGGATTCTGCGAATGAAAAATTTCTTTTACATTCACACACCCTCACCGACGGCTTTATTAAAGTGTAGGGGGTGACTATCTCGGGTAAAACTATCTTTCTTATTACTGTGTATCGGGACCTACTTTTACTCTTTAAAACAACACGTTATGTACAACCCACTGTTTCTTCTTCTTTCATCCCCGTCTACGTTACCGCAGAGCAGTTTTTTTGTTTCATAATAACGCTAATTGAAACTTTCACTATGAAAGCATCGAAACGCATGTTTTAAAATCAGCAAATAACAAAAATTTGACACACCTCTAACATCGGCCAGCTAAACGCTACAAAGTGAGATCTGGCGCAGAGATTGAAGATTGTCCAATCAAGATAAAAAACCCTCACGCTGCTGCTTTTGCCAGCAAACGCACCGACAGAGTGGAATAGGCCTTTGACATTTCCCGGACACGCCGTTAACATGCGCCCCGTTCACACGATTCCTCTGTAGTTCAGTCGGTAGAACGGCGGACTGTTAATCCGTATGTCACTGGTTCGAGTCCAGTCAGAGGAGCCAAATTAGAAAAGCCCGCTCAGGGAAACCTGAGCGGGCTTTTTGCTTTGTGTGATTGGTGAATCTCTGACAGGCTCAGATTTTATCCATCAAATAGCGATGCGCTTTGGATGCGTGCCATTTACTCTTGCGGGACGGGTTGTGTTGGGAAACGATTAACCGAAAGTTGATTCGGAACGGAAGACACGCAGGATAAAACATCTGACCGGCATAACCGGCGGTGAAATGGGTTAACGCTGGCGTTAAGAACCTGAATCTAACTGTATCAGTTCAGACCTGATATGGCAGTGTTCTGAGGTAGAACACACTCAAGTCTGACTTTCTGCTATGAGCGAGGAGCGGAAGTTATGTCTGAAATAATAGCCCTCGAATTGAAGAGGACTTAAAGGAATAAGATAAAATTTACATGGCCGTAACCCAGTTAATCCCGAAATCCGGCCATGTAAGAACTTTCCAGGTTCTGAAATGAATCAATGACAAGTTGATTCTAATTGTCATATTACGGTTAGGCCGTATTTAACGAATGTTGAACCAACCAGTTGTATCCTCAATGACACGCCACAGTTTCTGGGGTATAGCAAGTTGCTCTACGTCTGATGCAGCAATATTGAGAGCAATTTTTCCTTCAGCTTTGCCATCTACGAATTTAACCCAGTCTGGGTTCATAACCATACCCTGACCTACTGCCGTCAAAGATACCCCTGCTTTAACAGCATCCTCGGCTTGCTCTGGTGTTCGTAACTGCCCGGCAACAATCAGAGGTATACGTCCAGCAAGGTGGTCGCACACGATTTCGATGACTTTGGGACCATTCGGTGCATCAACGGGTCTGGCTTCAAGTGCATTACCGAGTGATACATGAAGATAATCAATACCCTCATCGACCAGTCGGTCAACCAGCTGAAGCGACTCATCAATGCGCAACCCATCTTCGTAATGCTCGTCCAGGGAAATGCGGTATCCCATCAGGAAGGGATTGGCTGCATGCTCAGCAATTGTATTAAGCACACTTTCAATGACGCTGAGTGGGAAACGCATACGCTTTTCAAGTGAACCGCCCCATTGATCATCTCTTCGGTTGGAATGAGGTGAGAAAAAGTTCTGAAGTAAAAAGCCATGAGCACCATGTAACTCAACACCATCAAATCCTGCTTCAATCGCACGGCGAGTTGCTTCACCGAAAGCCTGAATAACCGTTTCGACTTCAGCGCATGTCAGTTCACGAGGGGTAACGGACGGTGCGAAAGGACCGGCGTCACCGGTAATAGCGCTTGCAGCTACAATATCCGAAACCAGTTCAGGGCTGGTTTTCACACCTGCATGGAATATTTGTAAGATTGCCGGTGCTCCACCGCTTTTGGCAGCAATAGCAAGGCGCTTTAAACCGGGAATAAATTTGTCGTCATACGCAGCAAACTCTCCCGTAAACCCAATGCCGTTTTCCTGAACATGTGTACAACCAGTAATGACCAGCCCGATGTCCTGAACGCGTCGACGATAATATGCTTCTTCCTCATGAGACACCGTGCCGTCATCATTACCCGCCCAGGTCGTCATCGGGGCCATAACAATACGATTGCGCAGAGTCACACCTTTACCCAGTGGAAATCTTTCAAGAAGTGGAGTTTGTTTCATGGATAATCATACCTATGCGAGATTTTTCTTGAAGAAAGGAGCCAGCTGACTCGCTGCAACCGTTGCACCCTGACCATCATAGAGATCCATGTGCGTCGCACCTGGGATGATATGCAGCGTTTTTTGAACAGAAGCAGCAGTTTTGTGTAATTCCTGGCTGTGCCAGAGCGAGCCAGCTTTGCTACCAGCTACAATCAGAAGTGGCTGTGTTAAATAGACATCCGCCCCTTCAAATCCGGTGAAAGATGCCAGCGTACTGATACTTGTCATCAGCATTTGATTGGTGGAAGTCGGATATTTTCCGCGTTCGGTTAGATAGTAGTCCGCAGCTTCCTGAAGATCTTTTGGGGCACTGGTATCACCCAATTGGGGCACATAGTTGACATAAACCGGTGCGCCGCCTGCTGCTTCGATTGTGCGCTGTTTAGCAACCGCATCCAGAGTTGGAATGAGTTCAGATTCTGATGTTGTTCCCTCCCAACCTTTACGGGTCGCCGCCCCAACATCTACGGCACTGACTGTTGCCAGCGCTTTGATTCGGCGTTCCGTCATCGATGCTTTAACCGTGATACCACTGCCTGCACAAACGCCTAATGCGCCGATACGATTATTATCGACATAAGGAAGAGTGGTCAGGTAATCGACTGCGCTATAGAAATCGACGACTCGCTTCATGGGATCATCAATAAAACGTGGTAATCCGCCACTAGCCCCCTGATGGGAGGCATCAAACGCCAGGGTGATAAATCCTTCTTTAGCCAGTTTGAGGGCATAAAGGCCCGCAGTCTGTTCCTTAACACCACCGCCTGGGTGGACAACGACAATTGCAGCGTATTGACGGTTTTCGCTGAAGTCCGGGGGAACATAGACGTTTCCGGACATCATTATTTCATTGTTCCGGAACAGGACACTGCTGACTGTGACGCCATCTACGTGTGTCGTGGTGCCAGATGTACGAGGTGTTGGTGAGAGCAGGGCTGAAACATGACCCGCCATCAATAATCCTGCTGAAGCCACTGAACTCGTCAGGATAAAATTTCGGCGGCTTAACCCGCCTGCTTTTTTACTCATTGCAAGACTCCTTCATTTACATGATGACGGCCCTGGCCGCTGAAAGAACACAAATTGTTTCAGCAGCCATCTTAATCTCTTTAGTATTCAGAAATTAGAGGCTTAATTTCGCATGGGCTTAGAAGGAGGTTTTATTAATAGGGTTATAAGAAACTGAGTTCGATATAGACCAGTACAAACAGCGCTCAAAGGTTATGGGGCGCGGAGTGCTTCGAGCACAAGTGCAAATGCCGGAGAATGTTGCAGACGGCTGGGGTAGTAAAGATGATAGGGGGGACGCGGTGGACACCAGTCTGTCAGCACCTGGACTAACATCCCGTTTTCAAGATAAGCCTCGACGGTATCTAGCGGCAGATAAGCAAGTCCCAGCCCATCAAGGGCGGCCTGCCTCATCATATTTATGGTGCTGAAAGTCGCTCGTCCATCAATACGGACCTTAATTTCAGTCTCATCTTTGCGAAACTCCCAGGTATAGAATCCGCCATGAGTGGGCAGGCGTAATCTGATACAGCTATGATCGTTTAAATCACGAGGCGTGACCGGATATGTCTTCCCCATGAAATAAGAGGGTGCTCCGACCACTGCAAAACGGAAGTCCCTGGCAAGCGGCAGGGAAATCATATCCATATCCACCTGTTCGCCCAACCGAACTCCGGCATCATAACGTTCAGCGACGATATCCTTGAGTCCGTACTCACTGATAATTTCAATGTTGATATCGGGATATTCAAGCATCACCGGGGCGAGCTTAGGCCAGAGTATTGTATCGGCTGCGTGTTCAACGGAAGTAATGCGCACAGTACCAGCGGGTTTTTCTCTCAATCCACTGAGCGCGGCGATCTCACTTTCAATTTCGTCAAAGTGTGGTCCTATACGGGAAAGTAGCCGTTCGCCAGCTTCTGTCACAGAAACGCTACGTGTGGTACGTGTAAGAAGACGAAGACCAAGATCTGCTTCAAGAGTCCTTACGGTGTAGCTCAGCGCCGACTGTGAGACACCTAATTGAGCGGCCGCTTTTGTGAAGCTTTTTTCTCGGGCTACTGCGATAAAGGCTTGATAATCGTTAATATTTTTACGGCGCATTTATTGACCAGGTTCTTTTGGATTAATATTTCTTACTTATAAAATAATTCCTGGCGTGGAGGTTTGTCTATTGGTAACGATCCAACATTCCTCATCCACGGCAAGTATCCATTAGCACTCACTAATGCTCAATAGAACCAAGGCTTACCAACTTCCGCTTCTGGCACAGGGCGGACATCCCATCTTCTTACGGGCTAGAGGGCCAATCGTGCGAAAAATCACGTTGAGAAACTAACTGTAGTCATTTTGAAACTAGATCGTATCAAGATAGATTTCCGATACCCATCAGCGTGGTTTGTAAATCGCCGGACGTCATCCCCCCCCCCCAGGGTACTCGGTTTGGCCAACTAGCATGAGGCGACCAGCACGCCTGGCCCCTCTCCAAATGCAGCCGCGCCGACAACGCGCCAGTGTTGGGCAACAAATACAGCATGATGTCGCCTAACGTGTTGTCGAACATAACCGCCCGTTCGGTATTGCTTGGTGTCCCACTGGTATCCTGAATCCTTAGCCTGCAATACTATCCAGTGCCGTAATCGATTCATCAGGTAAATAAAGTGCAGCCGCTGCGAGGTTTTCTCGTAAATGCTCCAAAGATGAGGTGCCCGGAATGAGCAGAATGTTCGGCGAACGGCGCAAAAGCCACGCTAAAGCGACCTGCATTCCTGTCGCATTCAGGTTTTCAGCTACTTCAGTCAGAATGGATGACTGGAAGGGACTAAAACCGTTAAGGGGGAAAAATGGGACATAAGCTATATCCGCCTGTGCCAGGGTATCTATCAAGGCATCATCCTGGCGGTGAGCCAGATTGTAATGGTTTTGCACGCAGACAATCTCACAGATTTTACGGCTTTCCTCAATCTGCATCGCGGTAACATTGCTCAGGCCGATATGTCCCACTAATCCCTGTTGCTGAAGCTCTGCAAGCACGGTCAGTGGCGCTTCGATGGAACCTTCAGTTGGACCATCCACACCAAGCATTATCCTTAAGTTAACGACTTCAAGCCGTTCCAGCCCAAGATTTTTCAGGTTGTCATGCACTGAACGGGTAAGCGTCCCGGGCGATAAATCAGGGATCCACTCACCATTATTGCCGCGTACTGCACCAATTTTCGTGACGATTGTTAGATCTTGTGCGTAAGGCGCAAGCGCTTCTCGTATCAGTCTGTTGGTAACATGTGGACCGTAATAATCACTGGTATCAATGTGATTTACGCCAGCGCTGACCGCCTCATACAGCACTTTTACCGCTTTATCATAATCCCGCGGTTGTCCAAATGCGCCCGGCCCTGCTAATTGCATTGCGCCATAGCCAAGCCGGTTTACGCTGCGATCGCCAAGAGAATATGTGCCTGCGTGACTGATATCCGTCATAAAAACCTCTTACTGTAAAGTCGAGCAGATACCATAGGAGAAAAATTTAATCCGCACTATGCTATAACGTCCCCTTTATCTTTGAGATCGTCCAAATTAGCTATGGATCCCCTTTCTGATGTTCTCGCGCTGCTTAAACCACGCGGTTATGTCTCCACCGCATTAGATGCTGGCGGAGAATGGGCGCTGCGCTTTCCTTCCAATGCGGGAATAAAATGTTATTCAATCGTGTCGGGGCATTGCTGGCTGTCGATAGAGGGTGTTGATGACCCTATTACCCTGAGCGCCGGCGATAGCTTTCTGTTACCCGGAGGACGGCCATTTGTCATGGCCAGCAATCTTTTGCTACCGTCGGTAGATTCTAATGAAGTCTTTGCGTCCCCAAGGATAAAGGGGGTTATCAGCCACAATGGCGGCGGAAATTGTCTGATGGTAGGCAGTCGCTTTTTTCTTGGCCAGCGCCATGCCGGTATCTTGCTCTCAATGTTGCCACCTGTCGTTTTTATCCGGGCAAAAGCTGACCAGGCGGTTTTACTTTGGTCGGTTAACCTCATGATTCAGGAGCTTTCTGAGCAACGGCCAGGCAGTGAATTGACTGCCGAACATTTGGCACATTTGATAATGATTCAGGCGCTACGGATGCATATGAATGAAGGCAGTAAAAACGGTGGTATGGGATGGCTTTATGCGTTAGCCGATCCGAAGCTCGCTGCGGCGCTTAATGCGATGCACTCCACCCCGGCGCATCGCTGGACACTCGCGGAATTAGCGAATTACGCCGGAATGTCACGTTCGGCTTTTGCCTTAAATTTTAAAAAGGTGGTCGGCACAACTACGATGGAATATCTAACACAATGGCGCATGATGCTGGCCGGTGAAAAGTTACTTAATTCAGGGCTTCCAATTTCAGCAATTGCACCGTCCCTTGGCTATGAATCTGAAAGCGCCTTCAGCACGGCATTTAAACGCGTGATCGGATGCTCGCCTCGGGATTATACCCGACGTCATCGCCTCTCAGATTAAAAGGGTGGAACGCACACGCTTTTCGTGCCTGAAGATGTTAAGGAAATGATAACGCTATTCACCATATGCGGTGTTTATACGTATGTCGATCCAGAGGAAAATGCGCCCTTTTCATTTTTGGCTGAACAGCTGTAGCCCTGTTTTATCGGGGCATGGGAGATGCGCTGGCGTAGTACCTGAAAACATATCCCGCAGCCCCAGGGGGAGGAAAATCGCTTTTTTACGGACATGATGTGGGGAGATATGGACGAGCGCGAAGGACTGCAACGACTGCTGGTCCGTGCAGAACAGGAGGACATTATCCTCTGTACCAAAATGGACCAACTGGGCCGTAATACGTCTGACATGATCAAAATCGTCGACACATGTTATAAAAAGAGATAGCCATCAGGCTTCTGAATAATGGGCTGAGTACTGAAGTAACGACGGGTAAAATGGTTATTCAGATCCTTGCAGCCGTTGCAGAGGCGGAACGTGAACGAATATTAGAACGTAGCAACGAGGGCAGAGTGGTTGCGATGGCGGCAGGGGTTAAAACCTCATAAAGGGTCGTGAATGGCTCTGAAACTTATTCACCGTGATATTCCCATTAAGATGGTGATGGAGAAAACCGGCATTTGACGGGCAACTTACTTTCGGTTGAAGAATCATCAGAGCCGTTCCTGATGTTCAGAAGATACAAATGAAATTTTCAGGCTCCTGCCTCGGAAGCGCTAAACATCTTCACATAAATGACCGGGGACATAATGGATAATTATAATCAGTTGCTTGCATTCATATGGGCGTATGAATACGGCAACTTTTCTGCCGCCGCGCGGGCAAACGGATTGACGCCTTCAGCAATGAGTAAACTCATCAGCCGGCTTGAGGCGAGATTACAGGTAAGACTCTTCCATCGCGGAACGAGAACGTTAACGCTGACCGAAGAGGGACACGTTTATCTTAACAGTGCCCGGGCAGTCGTTGACGCAATGACGGAGGCTGATTCACTGGCTGAAGATATGCCATCACGCATCAGCGGGCAGCTGAAAATCCGTACTATGACTACCTTTGCCCGTTATCATATCCTTCCATGGTTGTCCGAGTTTATTGACGCCTACCCTGACCTCAACGTTGATATTGAAACGGGGCCGGTTTACCGGGATGACTTTGATAAAGGGCTGGATTTGGCCATTTATGGTGGTGTACTTGCGAGTTCTTCCCGAATCGCCCGTCGTATCGGTGAGAGTCAGTGGATTACCTGCGCTTCGCCGGCCTACATCACCAGGTACGGCATACCCTCCCATCCCCGTGAGTTGATGGAGCATCGCTGTTTTCACTTTAATTTCGATAGCCACTGGAACCAGTGGCTATTCGCCGAAAACAATCAGAGCATCATATTCCCGGTGAAACCGGTTGCCTCCCTGTCGCAGGGCGATTTGTTGCGCGATCTTGCCATTCAGGGAGAAGGTATCGTCCGGCTGGCTGACTTCCACGTTCACCGGGATATCAGAGAAGGAAGATTAATCCCGCTTTTGAAGGCATTCCAGTCTCCTGTCAGAGAGCCGCTCTATATAATTTACGCAAAAAGGCAGCATCTTAGCCCACGCATCCGCTGTTTTATTGAATTCATGGAAAAACAGATAGCCCTTCATCCCTGGAACATTTGAATTTTCAGTCAGCCCTTACTACTTGTCCCTCAGGTCATATTTTAATACCCACTGTGAAACTACGTCACAGTGGGTATTCCTGCTGCTCGAATCCCGTCGCTAACGGATCGTGTTACTGTTTTATGGATTTTTACAGAACGAATCCATTTTCCAGGACACAATAAATTACTATGTCAGACAGACAAACATCACGGGCAGGGATGGCACTGGCCCTGGCTTTCTTTTCCGGAATGCTGAGCAGCAGCCTTCCCACTCCACTCTATCCCGTGTACATCAGTTTATATGGCTTCAGCGCTTCTCAGATAATGGCGGTGTTTGGCGTCTATGCGGCAGGTGTACTTTTCGCGCTGGCATTTACTGCCAAATTCAATATCAGGACTGACCTGTATACAAGACCTCTCTATGCAGGTCTGGCATGCGTTTTGCTGTCATCACTACTAATGATGTTTGCAGATAACCTTATGATACTTCTCCTCGGCCGATTTGTTACGGGTCTGGGTTCAGGTATTTTAATGGCCTATATTAACCGCTCGCTGATTAAATTATTTGATACGGAAGTAAGTAATACTGCGGCATTGACGGCTTCTGCCTCGTTGATCCTTGGACAGGCTATTGGCCCATTAATAACGGGGGAAATCGTGCATCGCGGTTTTTATGCACTTAAGGCTCCCTACGTAATTCTTTTTATTCTGGTTACAGCTTCAGTATTTGCGATCAGGGGCAGTCGTCTGGTGATTAACAGGCACAGTACGCCCGTAACCGGTGAACGGAAAAATGTCAACGCTCAAGGTCATAAGGCGCTCTCTTTCCGGGACGTCATCGTCTGCTGCATGGCCATATTTCTTTCATGGGCGATGGCGTCCACGTTTATGTCCCAGGGGCCCACCCTCGCCCGCACCTACTTCAATGTTACCAGCGTGCAGCTGGTAAGCTATTCACTGTCGGTATTCCTACTGATTGCAGGTATCACCCAGATAGTGATGAGAAAAAAACACCATTATTCATCGCTGAAAATCGGAATTGTTACCCAACTTGCTGCGGTTTTGATCGTCCTCTGCAGTGTATACACAACGGATCCCTTCCTTCTTTTCATAGCCGTGATGCTCGAAGGATTCGCCTATGGGGCAATACTGGTCGGTGCCGCCACTATCGTTAATGTGGTCGCCAGGCAGAGTCAGCGGCACCACCTGATAAACCTTCTTTACATTGTGGGATACGTGGGTAACTGGTTGCCGTTTTCGCTGAGTGTAATGATGGATCATTTCTCCCAGGAAAAAGCCCTGAATGCCTATCTTTGTTTGTGCAGTGTTTTAAGTGCGTGTATTGCTTTATCGGCTTATTTCGCGGGAAGGAGCCAGCCAAAATCATGGGTCGGAGCATAAAATACTAAATAACATAGACGGAAAATCAATCATCCGGGCCCATCTATGCATGACGGCCGGAAATAGAATGCGAAAAATTCAAACGTAAAGTCAAAATTAAAGGAAAATAAAGATGTTATTATGAATGCTAATTTCCCGAAAGTCGATCACATCGTCTAAGGAAGGCTCCTCCCTTACGAGCGCTCAGCCTTGATGACCTGGTATTGCCATCTTCGTGGAAGATAACACGTCTACGGTTGCTGAAATTGCCACGATGACCGGTATGCTGCGTATTCCTGAATCAAAACTGGCATGCAAAAGATAAGCACAATCAGCGCTCTTTATCTTTCTCCATCAATATATTTAAAAATGAGCGTACCTTTGTCGGGCGAAATCGAGATGCGGGAAAAACTGCATGAATCTCACCTGAAGGTAGTTCCCATTCTGGGAGCACCTGAATTAAGCGGCCAGAAATAAGATCATCACTGACAACGTAATCCGGCAACACAGAGATGCCTGCACCTTCTCTCACCGCTTCACGGACCGCCAGTGTGTTATTAATGAATATCGAGGGCTGAACGTTGATACTTTGTTGATCCGATCCATTCAGCGTGAAATGCCACTGAGAAGGTTCACGCAGAGCTGTATTGGCTATAAAAGGCAGTGGTTTGATATCTTGTGGTTTATTAATTTTTTCTACCTGCGGCTGCATATTGCGCGGGGCTATCAGCAGCTGCCGGAAGTGCCCGATTTTCCTTGCCTGCAAATGTGAGTCATCTAACCAGCCCACACGGATGGCTATTTCTATATCTTTGTCCACGATATCAAACTTGTTATCACTTATCACGGCGTCAACTTTGCAGTCTGGATAGCGCTGACTGAATGCAGTGATAGCTGGAACGACGACGCTGATCCCATAGTCAAAAGGCGCTGTCAGCCTCAATGTCCCAGAGGGCTCAGCCACCAGTGCGTCTAACTCTGCAAAGGCTTCCTCTGTTTCACGTAGAATAGACGCACAGTGCTCATAAAAGACTTTTCCCGCATCCGTTAAGCGAATGGTACGAGTGGTACGGATAAGAAGAGTGGTGTTCAACTCCTCTTCAAGACGCGCGACCTGATGACTGACTACCGCTTTAGTTATACCCAAACGCTCGGCAGCTGCAGTAAATGAGCCAGCTTCAACCACGGAGACAAAGTAGGCAAGGCGTCTGATATTTCCCAGTTTTCTCACTATCGCATTCCAATTGTATGTTTTTAGATGACAAGCTGTTTACCATGGATGTATTTAATATCCAATGAAAGTTTTCTATGATGAGCTACTTTTAAAAATAGGGGGCACCTGTGAACATGATTCTTAATTACTTATTCGATCCACTTTGCGGTTGGTGCTACGGCGCGTCACCTGTGCTTACTGAACTAAATGACATTCCGGGTATTAAACTTGAGTTCATGCCAACCGGCCTGTTTTCAGATGCCGGTGCACGTCCCATGAACAATGAATTTGCTGCTTTTGCGTGGGAAAACGACCAGCGAATTTCTAATATCACCGGGCAGCCTTTTTCCGAGATTTATCGCGAAAAAGTGCTTCATGACCAGCAGAAAAAATTTGACAGTGGTTCAGCCACGCTTGCGATTACTGCAGTATCGCTGTCAAACCCTTCGCGGGAAATTGAAGCGCTGAAAGCAATACAACGCGCCCGTTATGTTGAGGGGCTTGACGTCACGTCATTGTCGGTTCTTGCGGGTGTGTTAAGTTCTCAGGGGTTGGAAAATGCAGCGAAGAAAGTGTTGGATCCTACAGCAGACTTGCTCGAAGCAAACCATACTCGTACTGAGCGTGCGAAACGATTAATGCGGGAATTTGGCGCACGCGGTGTTCCCACTTTTATTGCCGAATCCGGCTCAAAGCGCTGGATGCTAAACTCAAGCATATTGTTTTCAAACCCTCATGAATGGGTACGTCAGTTAGTGGATTCATAACGTCTGGTGAAAGCAATGCTCACCTAATTACCACTTTAACAGAAGGGGAAAATACGATGACACTACAAACCAACGTCCCTGATGCAGGGAAGAACATTCCCCTGAGTTGGACACATTTTCCTGCCGGCGAGCACGGTTTTTATCGCTCGCCAGTGCTGATCTCTGGCGATAAGGAAGCCGTACTTATTGACGGTGGTTTTACGCTCGCCGATGGCAGACTGCTGGCAGAGGCTATCCAGAAAACAGGTAAAAAGCTGACCACAATCTATATTAGCCAAAGCGACCCTGATTACTACTTTAGCCTCGGTCCCGTAAGAGCAGCCTTTCCGGAAGCTCGTGTCGTTGCCGCATCGTCGACAATCGACGCCATTAAGAAAAGTGTTGATAAGAAACTGGCAGTGTGGGGCCCACAACTCCAGGACAACGGCCCGCAAACGTTGTCAGACATCGTTATGCCCGAGGTCTTTGACGAGGATGCGTTATCTCTCGAAGGCCAGGCCCTCGAAATTATCGATGCTGATGGCCTCGCTAACCGTCGTTATCTCTGGGTACCTTCGCTTAACGCCATTTTTGGCGGTGTACTGGTGTTCTCTGGTACCCATGTGTGGACCGCCGACACTCAAGGTCCAGAGGCTCGCGCACTTTGGATAAAAAATCTGGACACCATGGCATCCAGACATCCCACGACGGTCATCGCAGGGCATATGTTATCTGAGGGTACTACCGATATTTCAGCAATAACCTATACCCGCGACTATCTTCTGGCTTTTGAGAACGAACTTAGTCTGGCCGGTGACAGTAGCGAACTGATTGCAGCCATGACAAAACGTTATCCTGATGCTGGCATGAGTGTCGCTTTACAAATTGGTGCAAAAGTCGCCAAGGGCGAAATGAGTTGGGGATAGAATAGTGAAGAGTAATGTGGAAATTATACGCGCGACTTATGAAGGCACCTCTGAAGAAAATGGAAAGAACCTGCTTGCTGTCCTGTCCCCCAATGCGACATGGACTGAAGCGGCTGGGTTCCCCTATGCAGGGACTTACACCGGTGCAGAAGAGATAATCGCTAACGTATTTCAGCGACTGGATAAACACCTTCGACGTTACCTCTGGCTACGCTTCATTTCCAGAGAGTAAAATAGTAATGTTCACCCATGCTGCGGAACAGTCATACCAGATTTATGGAGCCCCCAACGGTGGTCATTCTGGTTGTCTTGACAGAAAGAAAATTCAGATTCACCTTACTTATTAGCCAGTTAATGGCAAAAGCGTTCCCAGTCAGAGGAGCCAAATGTATGTTTCATGCATCTTCATGAATCTGTATACGATTGAGATTAAACGAGGAGAACGACACTAAAATCCGCAGTCTCAGGCCTTCTGAAAAACCTTTCAACGTTTGCAATTAACACCGCCTGTACCCGTTAGTTAATCCCGGCAGTTAACGTTTCTCGTATCTCAAATATCGCATCAGTGCCCGTAAAGCGATGATGCGATAAGTGAAAAGAAAATCTCGTTTACCGCACAGCACGTAATCCGTCAGAGTTAGCTGTTTTTAATCCCTGGAGTTGGGGTGTATGCACATGAAATGAGAGCATATTTTCAGCATCAATAAACTGCTTAACACCCTGTTTATCGGGTAATGCTGTCAATGCGCCCTTTTGCGTCGTCGCCAGCGCTCCGCAGGCGCTGGCCTGTGTGATAGCTTTCTCGAGTTGTATTAAATCATCCAGTGGATTTCCCTGTGCGATGCTTGCCAGCAACCCTGCCATGAAGGCATCCCCCGCTCCCGTTGTGTCCAGGCTTTCCACCTCGAATGCACTTACGCGAACAAACTTGCCCTGCCACAATACGTCTGCACCGTTTACCCCCCTGGTAACCACTTTCAGGCATGAAGGGTATTCCATTAATAAACTCAGCGCGTTCTCATGATGGTTTGTCCCAGCCAGCCAGTACAACTCCTCTTCTGAAAGCTTGAGAATATCCGCCTCGCGTGCAAAATGACGCACGGTATCAGACATGATCATGGGGTCCGGCCACATTTGTTCACGTAGATTAAGATCAAAACTTAACATCCCTCCGCGCTGTTTAATCTGATCCACTGCCCGCACCAGGGTTTCGCGACAATCCACAGCCACCAACGCCAGCGAACAAAAATGCAAAATGTCGTTGCCGAAATCCGGCAGATTAGTGGAAGACAAAAACTGATCTGCCGAGGGATTGACCAAAAAAGTAAAACTGCGATCGCTGTTTTCACCGAGGGAAACCACCACTGTGCTGGTACGATGTTCGGCATCAAATTGCATATGCTGTGTATCAACATTCTTCTCAGCAAGCGTGTCCTGAAGAAAATGACCGAAAGGGTCATCACCTACCCTGCCAATAAATCCACAATCACATCCCAACTGTGCAGCACCAACGGCTACATTGACCGGCGCGCCGCCCGCACACGCCGTATACTGCATCATCCCCTCAGGCATCAAATCGACTACCGCGTCACCCAATGTCCAGATTTTCATTTGACCTCCTTAGCGCAATGAATAGAGTTAGAAAAGATATTTAAAACGCACCCGTGCGCCATAGCGGTTATCGGTATTGCCGGTTTTAACCGCCGGTGATTCAAGCCATGAGGCATAGGCCCCGAGATAAATATTGAAGTTAGGCATATCCATGATGTCAGGCAGCTGCCATGAAGAATGGATGGTATGAATGTCATATTTTCCCGGTGCAAGGATCGCGCAGTCGCTGTCACAGTCACTGGCCAGGCCGGCCATATTGAACTTGTCGATATTGTTGTGCGCATAGATGTAACCAAGTTCCACGCGATGCCAAAAGGCATTAATTCCTGCGCTAAAATCTTTTTCGTCAGCGGCATCGAGATATGCGGTGCTCAGGTTAACGACTGCGCCGTTTTCTGCATCAGTTTTGAGTGTGTTCCAGCTCATGGTCATGCCATATCCTGTCCGGCTTGACTGATCGACCCAAACACCCTGCGTATTTTGATATCCATAAGCATTGTTCACCAGGTTGCTTTCGACAGCGGCGGCGACCGACCACTCGCCGGATTGCCAGGCCACGACCGGGCGGGCATAAACCACATTTTTTCGGTTATCTAACGTGTTGCCGTGATAGTTATTGTCGACAAATAGCGAACTGCCATCTTCTATTAGCGTGTTGAGTTCGAAATACCAGTTGTCGAGGGTTTTACTGAGCAGGAAATTGCCACCGCTGCTGCTACGCCCGCGCCCCTCTTTCATCATGTAGATATAACCGTAGCCGTCACTGTAGAGATCGTTAGCGGTGTTACCGGAATACTCAATGAACGTATCCTGGTTTAGCGGGAACATATCCCAGGCCTCGAAGCGACCTATTTTAATTTTCCAGTCATTCTGCTGACCAAAGAAAAATGCCGCATCATCGAGATTCATTTTTCCGTTGATATCAGCCAGTGGCTGAACACTAAATCCAGCATATTTTCCATTAATGCCATTTCGCAGACCATCAAACCCAAGGAGAATGCGACCATTCATATCCCAGCGTTCTTTATCTCCGGGGGCCCAGTTTTTATTACTACTGGTTTTTACCGACGTCAGGCTACCGGTACGGCTGGCACCATCCATATTAAATTCAACATCACCATAAAATTTTATATCACTATTGCCAGTGAGCTGAAGAGCAGGAGTGGCGGGAACATTATTGACCACAGGGGATACTTGCTTCTCCTGCTTGAGGACGCGAATTTCTGCCTCCGCAGTCGCAGCGCGTTGTTCCGTGACTTTCAGTCGCTGCTCCATTTGTTCCAGCCGTTGTTCGAGTGAAAGCGCATCCTGTGCATTCGCTGCTGAGGAGAGTACAGACGTCAAAATACATCCGAGCCAGATTTTATTCATCGGAAAGACCTTCTTATTATTTATAGTAATGCATCATTTTGGTGTAAATACAGCCCAGAGATAAATACAGTAATAACCCGCCCATCCTCCAGGGCAGGTTATTTTCGACACTCACTATGGATTATCCCAGCTGCCAGGCTCCGGCATCTGATAATGTCGCCGTTCCATGCCAGGCAAATAAACTTAATTCGCGGCGATCGGCATCAGGATATATTCGGCTGCTGAGGCACGCCTCACCGTCATTAACGAATACCTCGACCGAAGAACTATCAATAAACATACGTAAAGCCAGAGGAGCGCCGGGCACCAACGGTACACTACGCGTGCCACATAATCCGTACTGCGGATAGCGGCGCTCAAGCACCAGACGCTGCATCTGTGTATCAACATAAACACGCAGGCCTTCACCCAGACTCAGTCCATACTGTTCCGCGTCACTGTTTGCGCAATCCCAGTGAAGCACAACTTCCATGGCTTCCCCTTTTTCCGCCATCAGGATCTGCTGATTTTTCAAGGTACTGACAGGCCAGGGGAACCAGGCCTGACGCAGCGCGTCGACCTCTTTCGCGGGCCGCATTTGCAGGCGATTGTTGTCATCAAGACTCAGCTCACGCGGCAGAGACAGCATCCCGGCCCAGCCGTCCTGTTGCTCCGGCAGCGGCGACTCCCACATATCCAGCCAGCCAATTATGATGCGGCGGCCATCCGGCGTCAGGAAGCTCTGTGGGGCATAGAAGTCATGTCCGTTGTCCATTTCGGCAAATTCCCCTGCGCGGACAAACGGCTCTCCAGGCTGCCAGTCACCCACCAGATAGCCGCTCTGGAACAGGTTGCGGTTCTCAAAACCCTGCGCGGCGATCCCCTGCGGGGAAAACATCAGGACACGTTTGCCATTAAGGGTAAAGAAATCAGGGCACTCCCACATAAAGCCCATTCCGTTTTCTGCCTCATCCAGGATCCCTTCATCCTGCCACTGACGCAGATCGGCTGAGCGATACAACCGGACTTGCCCGGTATCGCCAACGCGCGCACCGACGACCATGTACCAGCTATCCCCTTCGCGCCATACCTTAGGGTCGCGGAAATGATGTAAGTCCGGCGGGGTATCGATAATGATCCCCTCACGCTTAAAGTGAATACCATCGGTGCTGGTGGCCAGGCACTGCACCTGATAAAGGTTCTCTTCATTGCCGACATCGCCGTGAAATTTGTGTCCGGTGTAAATCAGCGACAGGGTATCGCCATCCACCACCGCCGAACCCGAAAAACACCCGTCTTTGTCTTCCGGCCCTTCCGGGGACAGCGCAACAGGTAAATGCTCCCAGTGAAGCAAATCTTTGCTCCGCGCATGTCCCCAGTGCATCGGCCCCCACTGAGTGGAATACGGATGGTGCTGGTAAAAAGCGTGATACCAACCATCAAACCACACCAGGCCATTAGGATCATTAATCCAGCCAGCCCTTGCGGCCAGGTGATAACGCGGGTACCAGCGCAGGTTTAGCCTCTCGCGTTTAGCCTCAAGTTCATGTTCAGCGTTAGCAATTGAGTACGTCATAGTCTTCACTCTTTTCATTCAAATAGTAGAAAGTTGCGGTATTTGCGGATCCCGGGTGGGTTTACCGGAGCGCAACAAGAAGATGGAAATAAAGGTGATACAGAACACCATCAGCCCCATAACCAGATAGGACTGGGCAAATCCATATTTTTCGTAGCTGTAGCCTGCGAGGGGTGACAGCACGGTGGCGATCACTGAACTCGTACAAGCAAAGCCCACCAGATAGAGCGTGGAGGAGAGTCGTTTATCGAAGTTAAGACTGTTGTACTTGAAGATTGAGATTAACAGTACCGGTAGCTCAACGGCATGTAACAGCTTAGTGATGGAGATAAGCAGTGGACCTTCCACTAACCCGGAAGCGATCATGCGCATCGCCATCACTATTCCGGCGAAAATCAGACCATTTTTGGCGCCGATACGATTGACCAGCCATGGAGCACAGAACATGCCAGCAGCCTCAAGGAACACCTGAAATGAATTCAGATATCCGTACATGGCATTTCCTTCATGTTGCGTCGGGAACTGTGAGGAAAAATAGACCGGGAACTGCTGATCGTAGACGCCGTAGATACAGGTCCCGACCACAAAGAACACCAGAGCCCAGAAGCGCGGCAGGGTCAGCAGACGAACCGCATCTTCCAGCGTGACTTTTCCGCCTGATACGGCCTCCTGCATCGCATGTGGTGCCGAAGAGACGCGCAACCGCATCAAAAGCATAAAGAAGATCAGACCAGAACAGCTGGCGACCACGAAGTTTAACTTCGGGTTTATATTAAACAGCAGCCCGGCGAAAAACGTTGCCACCGCCCAGCCCAGCGACCCCCACATTCTTGCTTTTCCGAATTCAAACTGGCTCTGGCGTGCGACACGCTCGGTGTAGGATTCCAGAACACCAATACCGCCATTGAATGTCAGACCGATATAGACACCACCAAAAAAACTGCCAAGAAAGACATTCACTTTCAGAAGATGACCAAAAAGCAGATAAGCCGGGCCGGAAAAGATCAACAATGCCGTGATAAACCAGAGCAGGTTCTTGCGCAAACCGAGCTTATCCTGAATAAAACCATAACAAATTTGCACAAACAGGGTGGAAAACGACATCACTGAAAAGATGATTCCGGTGTCCCCTGCTTTCAGACCGACTTCCTGATGCAGCCAGATAGAGAGCAGTGAGCCAGTAGAGGACCAGGTCACAAAGAAAAAGAATAATAAAGCGCTGAGTATCAGATAACTTTGAGAATGATGGGTTTTCATCATGGCAATCTCATGCGGAGTTGGAGCACAAATGATAACGTTAACATAAAATCAAATGCATGCCGTTTTACGGCAATTCTAGATGTTAATCACAAAAGTTAACGTTAACATTGAGAATATGAGATCATGATCAACTTTTCTTATTCGCTGCAATCGATACCCGCAGTCCATAATCACGTATGATCCTTTTACATCAGTAAGTTAGTTATATAACCTGTGGCAGAGTGATAAGGCTGGAGCAAAACAATGGCATCCCTGAAAGATGTGGCAAAACTGGCAAACGTCTCGCTGATGACTGTATCCAGGGCATTAAACTCCCCGGAACGCCTGAAGCCGGAGACATTGTCTCGCGTACAGTCCGCTATCGATGCGATGAATTACGTGCCCGATTTATCGGCAAAAAAAATACGTGGTGCTCACGCGATTCCAAAAACCATCGGGGTGTTAGCACTGGATACCGTCACCACCCCCTTTTCAGTGGAAATCACACTCTCTATTGAAGAAACGGCACGCGCACATGGCTGGAACAGCTTTGTGGTGAACATGTTTTCCGATGACAGCCCGGAAAATATCGTCGATCTGCTTCTCTCACATCGGCCGGATGGCATTATCTATACAACAATGGGATTACGGCAGGTGCCGCTACCCGGGAAGTTGTTAAACCTCCCCTGCGTACTGGCCAACTGCGAAAGCCTGCATCAACAGGTTGCGAGTTATATTCCGGATGATGAACGTGGGCAGTATGCTGCGGTGCGTGCACTTTTTTCTGCAGGCTATCGTCGCCCGCTCTGCTTACATTTACCTGAAAATCAAGTCGCTACCATCAGACGTCGCAAAGGTCTGGAACAGGCATGCAGGGAAGCAGGTATAGCGCCTGATACACTCGACCACTATTACATGGGATATGGGGATGAACATTATCGCGATATTCCCAACAGGGTTTTAGCGCATATCCATCAAGGCATACCTCAATTTGATTCAATTGTGTGTGGAAATGATCGTATCGCCTTTATGGTCTATCAGACTCTGCTGTCACAGGGGTTAAGAATACCCCAAGATGTCGCGGTGCTTGGCTACGATAATATGGTCGGTATTGGCGATCTATTCTTACCATCACTGTCAACGGTGCAATTACCCCATTACGAGATCGGTCGTCTTAGTGCGCTTCATATTATTAACGGTGAGTCTCATCAGAAAACGGTGGCCGTTGAAAGCCCGTTGCTACTTCGTGAATCGGTGTAAAAAAACAACGTAAATCTGCCTTGCTCGTCCAACGCAATCGGCTTAGCTCACCGATACTTCCTCACATGCCACCCATTCGTAAAGTGAAGGAACATAAATAACATCGGTATCAGTGTCAGGAAGATTGAAGCGTCTGTGCTGCGTCAATCAGAAGAATATTCGTCACACCATTGAGAGCTACCATCCGACATATTACTGCAGGGTGCAAATGATGAAGCACAGTCCAACACTGTATTTAATATAACTTCAGACGTATTCATGAGGTCTCATGATCGAAACCCGGCTTCTTGTCCAGTTCATTGCCGTTGCAGAAGAATTACACTTCAACCGCGCCGCGCAGCGACTCCATATGGCGCAGCCCCCCCTGAGCCAGGCTATCCGCAGGCTGGAGCAGGAAATGGGGATTTCGCTGTTTGATCGCACCAATCGCAGCGTGTCGCTGACGCCTGCAGGAGAAGACTTTCTCGAATCCGCCAGAGAGGTATTGCGTATTCTTGACGAAGGCGTTGAAAAAAGCCGCCGGGTGTCACAGGGTATTGAAGGCCATCTCACCCTCACCTTTATCAGCATTGCACAGTATGGCCCCCTGCTACACGCCCTCAGGAACTTTCGTGCTGCCTTCCCTGCCGTCTCTTTCACGATGAATGAGGCCACGACGCAAGAACAGGTTGATGCCCTTGAGCAAGGACGCGCCGACCTGGGATTTATGCGGCCGCCAGGCAGAACCTCGCCTGGCCTGCGTTTCGACGCCATATTGCGCGAACCTGTCATGATCGCTTTGCCTGCTGAACACCGCCTTGCAAGCTGCGAGAGCATCCCACTGGCAGCACTTCAATGTGATCACTTCGTTTCAGCCCCCCGCCACCTGGGCCAGGGTTTTCATGACCAGCTTGTGCAGCTTTGCGAAGCGGCTGGATTCACACCTCACATTGCACAGCAGGCCCGGCAATTGCAGACACTCGTTGCACTGGTTGCCAGCGGCTTCGGCGTCGCGCTGTTACCCGCCTCACTGGCGCAGGAGCCGCGGAAGGACGTGATATTCCGGCCACTTGAGGTCGATGCGCCGGCCGAACTCCAGCACGTTGAACTGTTAATGGGATGGAATGAGCACTCACCTTCTCTCATCCGCGACAAACTCATCGAAGAAATACGCAATGCAATGCCGCCAGGCCTTGATTAAGACTATTTAGGTCTTATTAGACTACAAATAATATATTTTACTGGCTACGCGTGGCGTCCCATCATCGTGACACCTAAATTCACGGAGATTCAACATGGGACAGAAAAACCCACTTACCGATGCGCTTTTGAAGGATGCGGTAGCCATCATCACCGGCGCAGGACAGGGCCTGGGACGTGCCTACGCGCAGTTACTGTTAGACCATGGTGCGCGCGTTGTTATCAGCGACCTCGGCACCAACCGGGCCGGTGAAGGCGCCAGTAAAGATGTGATTGCGGAAGCTGGCCGTACCCTGCGCGCTGACAACGGACAATTGATCACACACAACGGACGCCTGGATAATGAGGATGGCTGCAGGGAGCTCGTGGAGCTGGCTATCACCCACTTCGGTAAGCTGGACATCCTGATTCACAACGCAGGCTGGGTGGACTATCAACGTATCGAAGACCAGAGTGATGATTTCCTTGAACGTGCCATCGGCATCAACATCCGTGCGCCGATTTGGCTGAGCAAATATGCCTGGCCATACCTTAAGCACTCTTCATCACCACGGATCGTGCTCAACACCTCTGATCGCGCCCTGTTCCAGCAATATGCGCAGCCCGGCCTAGTGGCTTACGCTGCCGGTAAGATGGCTCAGGTGGGCATCATGAATGCACTGAGCCTGGAAGGCGAGCAGCATGGGATTCTTGTCAATGCTATCTCCCCTGTTGCCAAAACACGCATGTGGGGAAGCATGCCGTCACCCGAGAACCTCAAACCGGAGTGGGTCGCACCGGGCGTCGTGTATCTGGCCAGTCCGCTGTGCCATGACACAGGCTACATCCTTCGCGCAAGCAACGGTCATTTCACCGCAACCCGCTTTTGTGAGAACCCCGGCGTTGTTTATCCCACTGACCTGGCGCGTGTCGAATGTGAGAATGTGGCTGACGTCGCCCGCCAGTGGCAGCAGATCAAAGAGTGTGAATATGCATAACGATTATGATCTGTGCAACATTGCTCATGTCGGCGCCACGTTAGGCGAAAGTCCGGTCTGGGATGCTCAGAAGGGGCTTTTGTACTTCGTGGATATCGTTGAAGGGCGGATCAACATGCTGCGGCCAGAGGGAAAGGTCGACCGTGTTTATGAGTCCGCTGCACGTATTGGCGCCCTGGCGCTCACTGACAGAGGGAATCTGATCTTCACTGAAGATGCCCGCGTTGCCATGCTCAATCTGGAGACCGGTGCAGTGAGCCACGGCTCTCCCATTATCCATGAAGGCACGAGCTATCGTTTCAATGATGGTGCCTGCGATCCACAGGGACGTTTTGTTACCGGACTGATGAACGAGCGCCCGGATGGCAATAGCGGTGCCCTGTACCGATTCGATAGTGCACTGAATGCCCGGTTAATCCTGCCGGGAATTGCACTGCCCAACGGGGTGGCCTGGTCGGAAGATGGCCGTACTCTGTTTTTCGTTGATTCGGTAGCATGTGCAATTTTTCAGGCCACCTGTTCGGCGGAGGGCTTGCCAGGCGATATCAGGTTATTTGTTGAGACACCCGCCGAACTCGGCCGTCCTGACGGTATCGCTCTGGATAAGGAGGGAGGGCTGTGGGTATGTCAGTTCAACGGGGGATGCCTGCTGCGCTACGACAGCAACGGGTGTCTGAGCGATCGTGTCATCATGCCCGTTCCGCGCCCTACCAGTTGCTGCTTTGGTGGAGAGGATCTCAAAACATTATTCATTACCACCGCACGCTTTGCTATGACGCCTTCGGAGTTACTGACGTCCCCAAGTGCCGGGGATGTGTATACGATTCATCCCAGAATATCGGGCAGCCGAAGGCATCTGTTCAAAGAAAGACCACTATTCATGCCGTAGCAATCCTTGCTGATGGCGAATGCCTGTGGCGCACCCAGGCACGCGGTAGATCTCAGAAATCACCTGCATCGTGGCGTCTTCGATTGTTCCTTCATTACGGCATAAAACCCAGCCGTTATCGGCAATTTCCCGTTCGAACGCCTTGCTACAGGCAACATGTTCTTCCAGTTTATGAATCACCGTACTGCTTAGCCCACGCGATCGGGCCGCGGCCCTTGCCCATGAAATATCAGGCGCAGTCACCACACCGACATGCAGGTCTGGCGTTCGCACGTTTCGTTCAAGGTTAAGCTGTAAAATCTCTGCGAAGGGAACCATGCGGCGAAACGCGGCATCCGATGGATACCAGCGATCCATCAAGATAATGCTGTCCTGTGGCTGTTTAGCCAGCACGTGCCGGGAAATCCAGGCGCGGCTGGCGGCCAGGCGCTCACACACCTCCCATTCCAACGCCAGGGTGGGTTGTCTGGCGAGCCTGTTAACGAGAACCATGATTTCGCGCCTGTAGGGATCGCTTTTTTTCTCGCAAAGCCGGATCACCTTCTTGTTGTCAGCCCTGAGGGCTTTGGTCATGGCCTCCAACAGTGTGGTTTTACCGGCGCCTTTGGGCCCATCCAGCGTCACAAACAGCGGACGACTCATGGTTCAAATGACGCTTGATAGACGGTTTTTGTAAAGCTCACATCAGGCAAAAGCATCTTACGTCCTTCGTATGTTTTGATCTGCGCGCTACTCATGTGGACGCGTTGCCCGTTTTCCATATTCCGACAACATTGCCGTTGCTTCATCCATCCGTTGACGATCAAGTTTATAGAATACCCAGTTCTTGATACGTTTCGAGGTCACAATTCCGGCTTTAGCCAGATTTTGTAGATGGCCTGTCACTGTGGGCTGACTCAGACCAATTTTTTCGGTGATAAACCCGACACACACACCGTCCTCAACCAGGTCGCCGTCCTGCTGCTCCGGAAAATGTGACCTTGGATCGGACAGCCATTCAACAATCACGAGCCGGTGCTCATTACCCAGGGCGCGAAAAATATCGGCCATTAACGTCTTTGAGTTGTTCATATAGCCAATTACCTATATAGTCATTTTCTTATATAACTTCAGGAGAATACTATGACAAACCCCGCACAAAGGCCAATGGGCAGTGTCACGCTGAAAGATATTTATGCCGCTTCCCGGCGAATTAAGGCAACAGTATGCAGGACACCGCTGGAGCCTTCGCAGGAACTGTCTGCCCTTGTCGGGGCGGAGGTCAGACTCAAGATGGAAAATCTCCAGCATACCGGTAGCTTTAAGCTGAGAGGCGCCGCAAACGTTCTTGCCAGTCTTGATGCTGAACAGCGAAGCACCGGCGTCATCGCCCCGACGGCGGGGAACCATGGCTTAGGACTTGCCTGTGCGGGGCATGTAACAGGCATACCCGTATCCATATACTTACCGCATTCAGCAGACCCGATGAAGGTCTCGGCGATGAAAAATTATGGTGCTCAGGTGAGCTTTTTTGACAGTATTGAAGACGCAAGGCAAGCCGCTATTGCCGCAGCGCAACAGTCCGGCGCGACGTTCGTCTCCGCCTACAATAATGAGCAGATGATTGCCGGGGGCGGCACCGTCGGTCTGGAAATTATGGAAGACTGGGCAGATGCTGACGTTATTCTCGTGAACATCGGCGGCGGCGGGCTGGCCTCAGGTATTGCGACGGCCATCAAAGCCATTAACCCTGCTGCCGAAGTGTGGGCAATACAAAGCGAAGCGAGCCCGACATTTGCGCGCTGGAAAGACGCTGGCGAGACGATTCCTGTGGAAATAACGTCATCAATCGCCGAAGGCATCAGTGGCTACATAGAGCCCGAAACGATGACCTGGCCACTGATACGCGACCGTGTCGATCGTGTTCTTCTCGTCTCAGAAGCCGAAATTAAAGCAGCGATGGCGTTAATGCTTAATCTGCATCGCCATGTTGTGGAGCCTTCAGGAGTGCCCGCAGTTGCGGCAGTCCTTCGTTATGCAAAAGAACTGAGCGGGCGTAACGCTGTCTGCGTGGTCAGCGGTAGAAACATATCTGGCTCCCGCTATCTCGGATTAGTGAATGAGGCCACACGCTGAAGAAACGACATCCTCAGCCGTAGTCGATTGAACGATGAGCGTTTCCAGGCGTTGGAGCGGCGAGCCGTATTGATGATAGGCATCGGCAATCACCTGCCCTGCCAGGCGCCAGAGCTGATAGCTGGACTCCGCCATCTCGGTGTTGAGATGATGGATCATGGTGGGTGAGTCGCTCCCTGCTAACCAAAATTCAAACAGCTGATCCCGTGCATATTCCCAGCGATTTTCTTGCTGCATCTCTGTGATGGCACTGAAAAACTCCGTCGACGGCTGATTCATGATCCAGTCCAGGAATATCATAGCAGGCACGCGTTCAGTTAAACTTTCCGCTAAGTCCACGGCGATCCAACTGGCGTGGGCGACGGAAACCGGGACAACGCGCTTCAACCCGAGATGTTCAATGAGTGCCAAAGCGTCAGCGAATAACGCTGCCCCGTCAAAATCCTGACCATCGGTGGAAGATTTCCCATGGCCCCGCCAGTCTGGAGTGACAACCCGAAAAGAAGCGGCTGCCAGGCAGGGAGAGCTGGCAGCCATTAACGCCTTACTCACTCATGTTTAGAGAGGCATTCTGTACTCGATAACCCCCGGTTTCTCGGCCACCCAGTCATAAAGCCTCTGTGCCGTTACGTTCTTTTCCTGGGTATGCCAGTATAAGCGCCCACACTGGCGCTCGCGGGCCTGCCGTTGCACATAGTCAATCAGATGCTTTCCTGTCTGTTTACCCCGACTATTGGCGGCCACAAACAGATCTTCTAGATAACAGAAATCACTGACCGACCATGTTGAGCGGTGAAAAACATAGTGAACAAATCCGAGGAGGGTCTCCCCCTCTTTTGCGACAGCGCAATACATCGGTTCATCAGCATCAAAAAAACGCCCCCATGTTGCTAATGTCGTCTCTTCTGGCAGCTCAACACCATAGAATTTCTGATAGCTCAACCAGTAAGGTAGCCATGCTGAGTAATCTGCCTCTTGAACGGGCACCACGGAAATTTCTAAATTTTCATCATTCATATCAATCACTTTTTTAAAATGAAACGTATCAGGTGATGAAAGAGTAACGCTGACAGTGGTATTGTATAAGGCACACTTTGTTTATTTTTTATGGGTCCACTTTGGCGATGAAAAAGAACGCGGCCAGCTTTCCCAGCATATTGTTAAAAAACGGGAAAATTAAAGAACAGTTCTATTCGGTGATCAAAGAACTGATCCTGAATGGTCAGCTTCAAACAGGGAAAAAACTCCCCTCCAGCCGGACATTTTCTGAAATGATGTCCATATCAAGAAACTCTGTTCTCGCAGGCTTAGAACGCCTGACTGATGAGGGCTACCTGATCGCTAAACAAGGATCGGGAACCTATGTGGCATCGATCATTCCTGATGAGGTGATGCACAGTCAGCCGCAAGCCTCTTATCTACCGGCGAGCCTTGATAAGGGGAGCCCCGACATTAATCCGCATATGCAGGTCATGAGAAACATATGGGATGAAACGCAGCCCTGCTCGGGGCAAAATCTGACGTTTAATATTGGCGTCGGCTGCAGAGATTTATTCCCTTATGAACTTTGGGGTCGCCTGTTAGGACGCACCTGGCGTCAGTTCCGCCACCAGGATGGAAAACTGAATGAACTCCAGGGGTTTAAACCCTTACGGCAGGCTATCAGTAAATATGTCTGCACCACGCGCGGCCTTCATTGCACTGAGCAGCAGATACTGATTGTTAATGGTACCCAGCAAGCCATGAATCTGGCCGCGCAGGTGCTGTTGCAAAAAGGGGATGAAGTCTGGCTGGATGAGCCGGGCTATGATGGTGCGTTAGGGGCGTTTACCGCCATGGGGGCTACCCTTCGTCCTGTCATCAGTGATAACAATGGCATGGACGTTGCGTATGGCATCAGGCACTGGCCCAAGGCCAAATTGATTTTCACCTCTCCCTCTCACCAGTTTCCGCTGGGCGGAACATTAAGTTTATCCCGCAGGCTGGCGCTACTGGAGTGGGCCGCTGAAAATAACATGTGGATATTCGAAGATGATTATAACAGTGAGTTCAGGTACACCGGCCAGCCAATACAAGCCCTTCAGGGGTTAGATAAACATCAGCGCGTGATCTATGCAGGAACCTTCTCCAAAATGATGTTCCCGGGATTTCATTTAGGTTTCCTGGTGGTTCCAGAACATTTAGTGGCGTCTTTTAACATTGCCAAATATTACGCCGATACACGCACCTCGTATTTAGAACAAACGATCCTTGCCGCTTTCATTTCTGAAGGCCATTACGCCCGTCACGTCAGGCGGGTGAGAAAAGCCTGTCATGAACGCCAGCAGGTGATGATTGAGGCCATCAAATTATATCTGCCGGAAGTCGTCTGTGTGGAGCCGTCGGATTCAGGTATTCATCTTGTCTGCTGGTTAGCGGATAACCTTGAAGAATCCGTCATCATTGAGCAGTGCCGTCAAGCGGGTTTAGGCGCACAGCCGCTTTCACGCTACTGCCAGACCAGGCCAGCGAAGCAGGCGATTTTGTTCGGTTTTGCCGCGCATCCACCGTCAGAGATCGTTGAAGGCATCAAGAAACTGGCTCAACAACTTGCTGAAAACAAAAGAGATTGAAACTGATAAACAGCCTGTTGCCTCTGTGCAGAGATAACGAGTCTCCCCGTTATCTCCCTGCATATCCCGTTCAGCGCGTGCCGGTAGACTCATTAACAAAATGCTCGTAGGTCCGTAGCGGACGTCCCAGCAGCGTCTGCAAACGCTCCACCGTTCCTTCTGCCGCCTGCATCCCGTACTGCTGAATGCCCGCCATCATCAGGCTCATATCATAGGCCAGCCAACCGGGGCTCCAGGCGGTCATCTGCTGCTCAAAAGCGACCACGTCATCACCGCCGTAGCCAACTTCACGCCCCAGCGCTGCGCTCCAGACGGCGGCGACACGCTCACCGGTCAGAACGTCCGGGCCCACCAGCGCCAGGGTGTTGCTCTCCAGTGCTTCGGGTGCCCTGTCACGCCGCAACAGTTCCACTACCGCGATATCGGCAATATCCCGCACATCGATCATGGAAACACCCGCCGAACCGATCGGCATCGGATACACCCCATACGCTTCAATGACCTTTTGCACCGAGGCTTCGTTCTGCATGAAATAGGCCGGACGCAGAATAGTCGCCGGGATATTCAGGCTTTTGATCATACGTTCAACCGTATATTTACCGGTAAAGTGCGGTACGTTGGTGTACTTTTCCGCATGGATCACCGACAGATACACCACGCGTTCGATACCCGCCTCACGGGCAAGATTCAGGGTGATAAGGGCCTGGGTGACTTCATCGGGTGTCACCGCATTCAGCAGGAACAGGGTACGCACCGAGGCTAAAGCGGCGCGCATTGCCGCGACATCGGTCATGTCACCCGCGACTTCAGTCACACCGGCCGGAAAAACGTGTTTACCCGGCTGGCGCACCAGCGCCTTGGTGTCTGCGCCCGCATCAGCAAGACGCTGACAAATCAACGAACCCAGCGTGCCCGTGGCACCAATAACAAGAATGGTCATATTTATCTCCAGAATGCGTCAGATAGCGCCGGTTAGCGCAGAAAATCGGCCACTACTTTGCCGATACGCGGCGCCGTGCGGTGACGTTCAATGGCCTGCGGGATGTCGTTAAAGCCGACGATCTCGCTGACGTGTGACTTCAATGCTCCGCTGGCAATGCTGGCGGCCAGCGTTTCCAGCTGCGTGCCGTCCGGCGTGTTCATAAACCACAGCCCACGGCGCCCGGCAGGTGTGCGGGCAACAATGTCGGGCGAAGCCGTGCTGATGATAACGCCCTGCCCCGACAGCACCGGCCATGAGCGATCCAGCACGCCGCCACCAACATAGTCGAGGACAAGGTCAATATTGCGGGCAAGCGATTCAAACGGTTGCGACTGATAGTCGATAATGTGGTCGGCCCCGAGGCTGCGCACGTATTCCATGCCTGCCGCCGCCACGGTGGCAAACACCTCTGCCCCGGCCTGTTTAGCAAACTGCACGGCGTAGCCCCCCAGCCCTCCGGCAGCGCCGTGGATCAGAATGCGTTGCCCGGCGGAGATCGGGCCAGCATAGTTAAGGCTTTGCCATGCAGCGACGGCGGCAACGGGGATGGCAGCAGCGTGGATATCGTCCAGTCCTGCCGGTGTATGGGCCAGATTTGCCTCACTGACGACGACGAAATCCGCATACGCCCCGATTCGCCCCAGCGATCCCATCACACGGTCACCGATACGAAAACGCGAACAGCCCGGGCCCACGGCCTCAACAACACCTGCCAGCTCAATGCCGAGAACGGCGGGCAACGATAAGGGAAACGCATCGCGGACGTACCCTTCTCTCACCTTCCAGTCGAGGCCATTAATACCGGCGGCGTGTACCCGCACCCGTACCTGACGCTCTCCCACGTCGGGCAGCGCTATATCAGCCACTTTGGCGGCATCAGCCCCTCCGTACTCTCCGATGACAACGGCTCGTTGCGTCATACTCATGATCTGTTCCTCTGGTCTGTTAGGATGAATGAACGATAAACCGTTGCGCAGACAGAGAGCAGACTCTAAATTAGAGACATGTCGTTTCAAAAATGGAACAGTATGGATCTCAATGCTCTGGTTGATTTTGCGCTTGTCGCCACCCATGGCGGGCTGGGGAAGGCCAGCCGCGCCAGCGGCAGGTCTAAAGCCACGTTATCGCGTCATATCGCGGATCTTGAACAACAGCTTGGCGTACGCCTTATCGAGCGCAGCCCCAGAGGGCTGAGACTCACTGAGGCGGGCGATATGCTGATGGCCAGAACATCGGGGTCAATGAACGAGGTGGTGGAGGCCATGACGTCGGTGCGGGAAGGGATCTCTGTTCCACGCGGGCACCTGCGCGTGGCATCACCCGTGTTGTTCTCGCAGCTCACCATGGGGAGAATAGCTGCCGAGTTTTGCGCCGCGTATCCGGAAATCACCCTTGAAGTGGTGGCAGAAGACCGCATGGTGGATCTGGTGGAGGAACATTATGATGTGGCCATTCGTATTAACCCGCGCCCCGACAGCAGCCTGACGGGGCGATGCTTTGCTGAAGACCGCCAGATTGTGGTTGCCGCGCCCTCCGTTACCCTGCCCCAGCCGGGCCTGGTCACTCAGGTTCCCGCCATCGTATTTGGCAACGCACAGCCATCGCTGTGGAAACTGGACGATGGCCGCCTGGTGATTGAACCTCTCCCCCGCCTGAGGTTTTCCTCTTTTCTGATGATCCGCGACGCCGCCATCGCCGGTGGCGGTGCCGCGATTATTCCTCAGTCTATTGTCGGCAACGCCCTTGCCCGCGGCGACCTGGTGCAGTGGGGAACGGTGTCAGATGTCAAGGTGGCGCTGTGGGTGCTGCATACCTCGCGGCGTTTAACGGCGCCAAAGGTCAGGGCATTCGTCGATTTTATCTGCGAACGCTACCCTAAAATTGCGCTGGTGATGACGGGATAACACCGCACCGGATGCGCTCACCTCACCGGTTATTTCTCTGCGGCACATCGACCGAAAACCTGGCCGTTCTTGCATCACGTTCATACCCCTGCAGTTCCGTCAGTATCTGGTATAGCTCAGGACGGCGACCGTGGATCCAGCGGCGGCCCGTGCTCATCGCCAGCAGGGTTAAATCGAGTTCGGCGCTGACCATGGCATCGCCCGCCGCCCAGGTTTCCTCAATAATGCTGCCGTAAGGGTCAATCATCATGGCATTGCCGGTACGGACTTCGTCTTCATCCGCACCAACGCCGTTACTGAATAAGATAAACACCCCGTTGTCATGAGCACGCGCTGGCAGCCAGCGCATCAGCCAGCCGCGACCATTCGGGCCTCTAAAAGCAGCGGTCAATTCCTCCTGGCGCGTCGCCCGTTGCTCCCAGAGTTCCAGCGGGATCGGCTTCATGCCGCAGGGACTGCGGGATTGCGTGCCCCCTGTCTGGTGCGGTGCGAGAAGAATATCGGCACCCAGCAGCGCCGTGGCGCGCACATTCTCCACCAGGTTGTTATCCCAGCAGATCAGTATCCCCACTTTCACTCCCCAGGGGGTGTCAAACACCGTGAACCGATCGCCACTGCTGATCGCGGGATGTTCAAAGGCATGAAGCTTGCGATGTGTATGCAGTGAACCGTCGGGCAGACAGGCAACGTAGGCGTTATACAGGCGGCCATCGTCGGCACGTTCGATCAGCCCGGCACCAATCAGCATCTGATGCTTGACGGCCAGCGAACGGATCAATGCCAGAGAAGGACTGGTTTCAATCGGCTCTGCCAAAGCTGAAACCTCAAAAGAGGTCAATTTAGGAACATGCCAGTAACCGGTGATACACATTTCGGGGAAGGTGAGGATCTTCACCTGTTGCAGGGCGGCTTGCTCGATAAACTTCTCCATCATCAGGAGATTATAGTGTTTGTTACCGGCCTGATGCTGAAACTGCACGGTGGCAGCCTTTAATGATGTTAACGCGGACATAATGATTCTCCAGCGGGGGTCAAAACACCATTACACCCGGTTGACTGATAACGGTATAATCAAATGATTTCCCATTCTGATAACTTTCTGGAATGTAATAATGAACCTGCGGTTGCTTAAAGCCTTTGTCACGCTGGCAGAGAAAGGTAATTATGCCGACGCGGCACAGGCGCTGTTTGTCTCGCAGCCCGCGTTAACCAAACAGATTAACCTGCTTGAGTCACAGCTCACTCTGTCGCTGTTTTCACGTGGCCGTCACGGCACCACGTTAACTGCCGGCGGCCGGCGCTTACTGCCAGAAGCGAAGAAGGTGGTCAGGCAGGCCGCGCTGTTTCTCCAGCATGCAGAGCAGGTCGCGAAAGGGAGTGAAGGCAGTCTGGCCGTGGGATTTGGGCTTTCCAGTTTCTACTTAGCCCCGCGCTACATCGCAGAATTTCGCCAATGTTATCCCGGTGTCGACGTCTCATTAACGGATCTTCCCTCAGCAAAACAGGACCAGTTGCTGCAAAGTGACGAGCTTCAGGTGGGGTTTGTTCGCGTTCCACCCAGCGAGCCGCTGGATTACCTGCCGCTGTTCAACGATCGGCTGGTGTTAGTGACGCCGGATACAACGTGGGTCAGTGCGGCAGAGTGGCTAAAAAATCGCCCTCTGTTGCGGCTGCATACTGAACGCGGCCGTGGGCTGAATACACAGATTGATCGCTTCTTGCAGGACAACGCGCTTTATACTTCCTCGACTCAACTGGCTGACGATATTCATACCATCGTCGCGCTGGTGATTGCCGGTACGGGCGTGGCGCTTTTGCCACAAAGCGTTATTCATATTGCGCCACCGGGGTTGAATATTATTCCGTTAAGCGGCGAGTCGTTAAGCTGGCAGGTGGGCATCGCCTGGCATGCCAGTACGGAGGATCTCATCAGGGATAATTTTATTGCGCGGATAAAAGCGGGTCTCACCCGCGAAGCGTCTTCTGAAACAGGCTCCGCAGGTGAGACCCGCCACGGCAGCGGAGGCCGTGATTAAGCCTCCGGCCAGTATCACTACCAGCTCACACACACCTTGCCAACGTGTTGACCGCTTTGCAGGTGGGCAAATGCCTCACCCAAACGCTCATAGCTGAAGACCTTGTCGATCACCGGTTTCTGCGACATCAGTTCCAGCGCCTTCACATAATCAATCTGGTCCTGACGGCTGCCGACAATCAGCCCCTCAATACGCACCTGTTTCGCCAGGATGCTGAAAATCGACAATGCCGCATCCGTACCGGACAACACGCCGATGACGGCAATATGCCCACCGACTTTCACCGCCTTAAGGGACTCATTAATCGTGGCAGGGCCGCCGACCTCAACAATATGGTCAACGCCCAGGCCGTGAGTGAGTTCCAGCACTTTATCCCCCCACTCCGGGGTGGAGCGGTAGTTAATGGTGTCATCGGCGCCCAGTTTGCGCACCATCGCCAGTTTTTCATCAGAGGACGAAGTGGCAATCACTCTGGCCCCCATAGCTTTGGCCAGCTGTAACGCAGCAATCGACACACCGCCGGTGCCCTGTACCAGCACGGTCTCACCCGCCTTTAAGCGACCGTTGACCACCAGCGCCCGCCACGCGGTCAGGCCGGAGGTCGTGATGGTGGCCGCCTCGGTGTGCGACCAGCCCGCAGGAGCGGGAGTAAAGGCATTGACCGGACGCACCACCACTTCGCTGGCCAGGCCATCAACGCCATCGCCTGGCGTATGCGCAAAACCGCCCACCGCCGGGGTGGCTTTGCCTGCTGCCCACTGCGGAAAGAAGGTGGAAACCACGGCATCACCCACGCGGAACTCCGTTACGCCTTCGCCTACCGCCTCAACAATTCCGGCACCGTCCGACAGCAGAATACGGCTATCCTCCACCGGCATAGCGCCGGTGGCCACCATCAGGTCATGGAAGTTAAGCGAGCTGGCTTTGATGGCGACCCTGATTTCCCCTTTAGCGGGTTGGCCGGGATCCTTCACCTCGGTGAGCTGAACACTGTCCAGATTAAATGGGCTGGTAACCGTGACTGCTTTCATTATCTTCTCCTGGTTTGTACATTTCTGGCACATGCCATCGACTCAGTGCCGTCAGGTATACACCCGATGCGGATTCGCCAGATAAGCACTTCGCGCTGTTACGCGGCGTTAATGCCCTGCGCCTCTTTTACCCACTGTAAGCGTAGCAGCAATGCCACGGCGATAAAGCAGGCACCTCCGGCGCACAGCATGGCGAGATGAAAACCACTTTCCATCGCTGCTGTGTAGCGTGCGCTAAAATCAGCGACGACCGAGGTGGGCAGATGCCGCGTCACCGCCAGGTGGGCAATCTGCGCAGCATCGCTAATACCGCTGACATCGAGGGAGGCCGTCAGCGTGCGTATTGCCTGTGCGCTCATTAACGTTCCCAGTAACGCAATGCCGATGGTCATCCCCGCCTGGCGCAGCGCATTCATCATGGCGGAAACTGACCCGGCCTGCTCAGGCGGCGCCATCGCCATCACCAGCATGCCCGTGCCCGGAACCGCCAGCCCGGCCCCGGCCCCCAGCAGCGTAAACAACGCCCCCACCTGCCAGTAAGCGGAGTTCGCATCCAGCAGCACCATAGCGATCATCGACAGGCCCGCCAGCCCGTAACCCGTGACCATTAATCCACGCATCGGCAGCCGCGCACTCATGCGGCCAAACAACAGCGACACCAGGCCGGTGACGACAAATAACGGCATCATGCGCCAGCCTGCTTCTGCGGGTGCCCAGCCTTGAATCTGTTGGAGGAAAATCGAGAAAAAGAACAGACAGCTGTAGTAAGAAAAACCGAGAATAAACGACGCCAGATTCACGCTGACAAATCCCTGCTCGCGCAGCAGTGCCAGCGGCAGCAGCGGGCGCAACGTCCGTTTTTCCACCAGCGCGAAAAGCATAAAACTCACCAGGGCACAGGCCAGAATCGCCAGTGGAAGTTTGCCGGTAAAGCCGTATTGCCCTGCCTCAATCATTCCCCAGGCCAGCGTTCCTAACGCGACAATCCCCAGCAACTGGCCCGCCGTATCCAGCGCCGCGTGGTCAGGATATTTACGCTCCGGTATCCCCCACAGCCCTGCAGCAATCGCCACCAGGCACAGTGGGATATTGACCAGAAAGATACTTTGCCAGCCCAGCCACTGGAGCAGAACGCCCCCCAGCAGCGGCCCGAGGATCAGCGCCAGCGCGCTAAACGCCGACCACCCGCCGATGGCATGCGCGCGCTGGCGGGCATCAGGAAACGCGTGGGTCAGGATGGGCATCGCCCCTGAAATCAGCAGCGCGGCGGACACGCCCTGAATGGCCCGCCCGGTCAGCAGCATGCCGAGGCTGGGCGCCACACCACACAGCAGAGACCCGCCGGTAAACAGCACGACGCCGCTCACCCAGGCACGTTTATGACCGTAACGATCGGCCAGCGGACCGGCAGAAAGCATAAAAGCAGACAGGCAAACGGCGTAGGCATTGACCACCCACTGCAACCCGGCAATATCCGTATCCAGCGCACTCTGCATGGTGGGCAAAGCGACATTCACAATGCTGATATCCAGTGAGGCAAGAAAAGTGCCAAGGTAAGCCGCAGCAAGCGCGGCATGATGACGGCTAAGACGCATGATAATCCCTAACGTGATTGGCTGATTTTACCCAACCCTAGCAATTGACTGACCGACGGTCAATCAAAATCCGACACAATGGACACTCTGCCAGCCATCATTATACCGCCCTTCATCCCCCCGGCTGTGCATCCTCCCGTTCCGGTGTTTTCAGCCCCAAATGTCCCCGGAAGGTGGTCGCGGTGTACTGCTCTCTCAACAGCCCCCGGCGCTGTAACACCGGGATCACCTGGGTGACAAACTCCTCTGCGCCGCCGGGAAAATGAGAGAACATCACGTTGAATCCATCGGCCGCCCCGCTCTCCAGCCAGTGTTGCAGGGTATCGGCCACCTGGGTTGCCGTGCCCACCATTTCCAGCCCCTGATAACCACAAATGCGACGCGCCAGCGCCAGGATGCTGAGACCCTCCCGCCGCGCCAGTTGAACCACCCGTTCACGCCCGCTTTTGCTGGCATTACTTTCCGGCATCGCGGGCAGCGGGCCATGTTTATCGTACGGCGAAATATCATGCCCAAGCGCCACGGATAAGGTGGCAAGGCTGCTCTGCTCGTCGACCAGACTGTCGAGCAGTGCTCTTTTCGCCTGCGCCTCTTGTGGCGTTTCCCCCAGCACCACGAACGCCGCCGGGATGATTTTCAGTGCATCAGGGCGGCCAGCAGCCTGCGCCCGGGACTGCATATCCTGGTAAAACTGACGGGCAGAGACGAGATCCGTCTGGTAGGTGAAGATGACTTCTGCCGTTTCCGCTGCCACCTGCCTGCCGGCTTCAGACGCCCCGGCCTGCACAATCACCGGTCGCCCCTGCGGAGGACGGTCAACATTTAACGGCCCGCGTACGGAAAAATACTCCCCCTCGTGATTGAGCGTATGCATCTTTGCCGCATCAAAAAACACGCCGCTGGCGGCATCACGGCAAAATGCATCCTGCTCCCAGCTGTCCCACAGCCCGTTCATCACCGACGAAAACTCGCGCGCACGCGCATAACGCAGGCCGTGCTCCATATGTTCAGTGACACCAAAATTACCGGCCTCGTTGGCATTACTGGAGGTCACCAGATTCCATCCGGCCCGGCCTTCGCTGATGTGATCCAGTGTGGCCAGCCGCCGGGCGAGCATATAAGGCTCATTGTAGGTGGTGCTGGCGGTGGCAATCAGCCCGATATGCTGCGTGACCGCCGCCAGCGCAGGGAGCAGCGTCAGCGGATCCAACGTCACCGTACTGTGCCCCCGCGCCAGGGCCTCGGTCGATACCTGGCGCAGCGCCAGCGTGTCGGGCAAAAACAGGCCGTCAAACCGCCCCTGCTCCAGCGTCCGGGCAAACCGTTTCATGTGTTTAAAGCTGCTGTGAAACTCGGGGATGGCGCCGGGATAACGCCATGCACCGGCATGAATGCTGGGCATCGCCAGCAGAATAAGTTGAGGTGTTCGAGTCATACGGCGGTCTCCTTGAGGCTTAACCAGTAGCCGGATTGATAAGGCACGGGAAGAAAACGTTCATGTAACTCGCGGAAGGTGGCTTCCGGGTCAAGCGCGGCAAACAGCTCAGGATGCAGCCACTTCGCCACGCGCTGAAGGGCGATAAAATAGTAAGGATTGTCATAAAACGGGTGCCAGATGGCATACACCTGCTGTTCCCTGACGGCACGCAGCGTGCGGTACGCCGGACGCTGCATCAGGCGTTGCAGGCGCGCATGCCCTTCCTGCGCATCGGCCCCTGGCCCCAGATTCACCCAGTCACCGCCGGGGGAATACAGTGACCAGTTCGCGCCGGTGACCAGCACCACATCGGGGTCGGCGTGGATCACCTTCTCCGGGCTGAGAGCACCAAAGGTGCCAGGCAGTAGTTGTGTGCCCAGGTTACGCCCCCCGGCCACCGCCACCAGTTCACCAAAGTTGCCGTCACCGTAGGTCAGGCAACAGTCGTCATAGAGTCCTGCTGCGCGTTCAACCATCACCAGGGGGCGCGTGGTTAACAGTTTAAGCGGCTGTATCACCCGGTCGATCTGCTGCTGACGAAAGCGTAAAAAGTCGGCTACCCTTGCCACTCTGCCGAACAACTCCCCCAAAATCTGCATGCTGCGCCCGGTGTTGGCGAACATCCTGGTCCGAAAGTCGACGAACACCACCGGGATCCCCGCCTGCTCCAGCAGGCGCAGTAAACCGGAGGTGGTTGCTGCACCTGCCGAGCTCAGGTTCAGCACCACAATATCGGGCTTCAGCGCAATCGCCTGCTCTCCGCCAATCGCATCAACCGTCTTACCGGAAAAGCGTGGGATCTGGTCGATATGGGGAAACTGCCGCTGATACGCCCGATAACTATCGAGGTCGGCGGCGCGGAAGTTATCTCCCCAGGCCACCACGCCCTGAAAGGGATCGTCGGGGCGCAGCAGCGCCAGTGCATACGCCAGGGTGCCGTCACCCAGCAGAATACGGCTGACCGGCGTGTGAATCCGCACTGAGCGCCCGGCGATATCAACCACAGACTGCGTGGCGGGTTTTGCTGCCAGTGCCCGCGTGGTCATCAGAACCCCCGCGGCCAGCAGGCCAGTGAGCAGCGAACGTCGCGAGGTGCCGCCAGATACGGCATCACTGACACGTTCACGGCGATGAGTGGAGGACGGTTTTTGCATCATGAGGACATTATTCTGTTAGCGGAGAAAGAAAGAATCATAACATTGACCGACTGACGGTCAATGTATAATATGCAGTCATTATAATTATCATTCGCATTTATGAATTGTGAAAAACCCGCTTAAAACATTTTATTTCAATAAGTTGAAATGAGCTCTGTGTGCACAGACCACTCCACTCTGAACTTCTACCAGGATCATAAGGACGTACATGCTGACGAAACAATCTGCTGCTGCGCACATTCGCTCTCTACCCTGTCCGCCGTTGGTGTTAAGCGGCTTTTCCCTGTCATTGATGCTTTCTCTTTGCCTCACTGCGCCCGCTAACGCCGCAGAAAATCCGTCAGGTGAGAAAAAAGAGGACGCGACCACAGAACAATCCCCGATGACGGTGAGTGCCAGTGTGCCGGTGCAAACTGAGGGAGAGGAAAACGGCTATGTGGCGGAAGAATCGGCCGTCGCCAGCAAAACCCGCACCTCTATCCTGGAAACGCCCCAGTCCGTCTCGGTGATCACCCGTTCGCAGATGGACCTGACGCGCCCGTCATCCAGCAGTGCCGCATTGCGCTACACGGCTGGCGCCACCAGTGAACGATATGGTGGCTTTGGTGATTATCTGGATATGACCCGGATTCGCGGCGTCGATGCCGATTACTATCTGGATGGTTTACGCATCATCAGCAACCCGGGCAGCTGGCTGCCGCAGGTCGATCCCTGGTCCCTTGAACGGATCGAAGTGCTGCGCGGCCCCGCATCGACCCTCTACGGCCAGGGGACGGGCGGCGGTATTGTCAATCAGGTCAGCCGCAAGCCCCAGGATATCGCCTCACACGAGGTCAGCCTGCAATACGGCAGCTTCAACCGTAAGCAGTTCGGCATTGATTCCACCGGCGCCGTCAATGACGATAACAGCCTGTTGTATCGTTTTACCGCCAGTGGCCTGGACAGCCAGGGGCAAATTGAAGATAGCCGCCACCGCCGCCTCTATCTCGCCCCTTCCCTGACCTGGCGCCCGAGTGATAATGCCAGTTGGACCGTGCTGGCGACGTATTCCTGGGAACCGGATATTCCCGACTACAACAGTTTGCCTGCGGCCGTCCTGGGGCTGAATAACAGCCCTTATCAGCAAATTGACCGGCATAAAAACTACACTGATGGCCATTTTTCCCACTCCACCCGCCGTCAGGATTCACTGACCTCGCTATTTGAATATCAGTTTGATAATGGCTGGCGTTTCAACAGCAATGCGCGTTATATGAATGTCCATTCAGATATTCAGCGCGGCGTGGTTTACGGGTATCAGCTCGTCAACGATCGCCCCTGGCTTAAAGCTTACGATGAGCTGACCCCGGCCAGAGTCAGCACGTTCTCGATGGATAACCATATCAGTGGCGATGTGGACGCTGGCCCCACCCGTCATACGCTGCTGGCCGGCATCGATTTTTCCACCGGTAGTCTGAAGAACGAGCTGTACAGTGTCGGTCCGGTGCTGATTGACCCGTACAGTTCTGACTACCGACCGGATCTCAATCCTGATTTCACCGCCAGCCGGGCCGCCCCCTGGAAAGAGAAACAGACATTTAACCGTACCGGCGTCTATGTGCAGGATCAGATGGCCTGGAACCGCTGGCGCCTGACGCTGAGTGGCCGCCATGACTGGTCGAATACCGACCATGAAACCAACAGCTACTCTCCGGTGACGGTGAAAAGCCGCCAGGAAGATACCCAGTGGAGTGGGCGCGCCGGGTTAAGCTATCAGTTCGATATCGGGCTGGCACCTTACATCAGCTACGCGACCTCATTCGACCCGCTGCTGGGCAGTGGCTATGATGGTAAAACCTTCCTGCCCGTGGAAACGAAGCAGAGCGAAATCGGCATTAAGTACCACCCGCAAGGGTCGAAAACATTACTCAGTGCCGCCCTCTTCCAACTGACCCAGTCCAATGTGAAAACCAGCGATGCCGAGCATCTGGGCTTCAATACCCAGGCCGGTGAGGCGCGCACGCGCGGGCTTGATTTACAGGCGACCACTGAAATTGTGCACAACCTGAACCTGATCGCCAGCTACACCTGGCTGGATAATACGTTGACCAGGGATACGAAAAATCAGGGCAACACCCTGACGCAGGTACCGGCCAACAGCGCCGCCGCCTGGCTTGACTATCGCTTTGATGCGGGAGAGCTGGCGGGCTTACAGCTGGGCAGCGGCGTGCGTTATCTCGGCACCAGCTACGGCGACCCCGCCAATACCTTCAAAGTCCCGGCCACCACGCTGGTGGATATGGCGGTAAGCTATGATTTAGGGCAGTTAACGCCACAGCTAAAAGGCACCACGTTGGCCGTGAATGTCAGCAATCTGACAAACCAACAGTATGTGGCCAGCTGCACCTCGGCGATGTATTGCTTCGTCGGTCAGGATCGCAGCGTCACGGCCAGCGTGGATTATCGCTGGTAAAAAAAAGGGGATGGCATGTGCCATCCCCCGTGTATCAGGCCACCATCAGCGCGGATTTTACCGGCTGCAATAACCTGCCCACTTCACAATCCAGCAGTGTTGCACGCCGTAATAACTCTTCCGTTTTCGCCCCAATCACCGAATAAACATAGGCATTCACCTGATCCTGGCTCATCTGGTTGTAGCGCTCGGTAAAGGCCATTTCGATACTGTCACAAATCACCGCCCCCGCATTGCTGACATAGTCGGGCAGATAATGAATCCCGCGCGCAATCAGCACATCTTCCGCCAGTTGGCTGTTAAACGGTGAGTTGGCGCTGCTGACCACCCATCCGCAGGCTAACTGCGTAACGTTATCCTGGGTTAAAATGCCGGACAGTGACGCGATACACAGGATATGACTGCGCAACTCGAATAGCTGCGCTTCGTTAACCCGGCGCACGCCTTCAGGGAAAACCGCGCGTGGGTTAATGTCATATCCCACCACCTCGCACCCCTGTTGCAGGCACTGCCTGGCCACTTCAGAACCCACTTTGCCCATACCGTGGATCGCCACCAGCGGATGCGCAACATCAGACAGACGCAGCATGATCACTTTATGAATCGAGCTCCAGACGCCGTAGCCGGTGGCAATCGACGTATCAATCTGTGGGCTGTCCATCGCATTGAGGATCCAGGGGGTAAAACGCCGCAGATAATCCATATCCTGGTTACTGGTGTTAATGTCACAGCCGGTAAACATGGTGCCATTATAGCGATTCAGCAGCTCGCCAATCGCCGCCATCACCTCCGGTTGCTGGGCGGGCAGATGCGGGCTGTTGACCACAATTTTGCCGCCGCTGAAGCCGGTGTTATACAAACCATGCTTGAGTGACATACTTTGTGCCAGCATCACAGCCTCACTCTCCTGCTGCTGACGCGAGCCATATTGACGCCAGCGAATGCCGCCGTTGGCGGGAAGGAGCTTGATTTGTGGTGAGCAGGCCAGAGTAAAGGACGTCTCGCTGTCAAACTGCACGGTTTCAATCTGATACTGTTTATCGTTCAGTGTTGCATTCAATGCGCACATGATTTTCATCCTGTTAATGAGTGAGATTTTGCTCAACAACGCCAGACTTCAGCAAACAGTGGCGAATCCCCAACGGGGTTGGCTGCTGTAAAAAATCGGCCATACTGATGGCCACGCTAAATTCCTGTTCCAGCCGTGCCATCAGGCGCAGTGCCATCAGTGATTGCCCACCGGAATCATAAAAATCCTGATATCCCGACGCAGGTAGCGCCCCGGTAATTTCCAGCCACAGCAGGCGGATACGGGCCATTAGCGCATCATGCTCTTCTGCCTCCTCACCGGCGCCAGCGGGCTGCGGACTGGCGGGCAACTGACGGTCACCCATCCACCAAAAATGCGGTTCAAAAGGATACAGCGGCAATGCCACGTGGCCGGGCGATGACGTCCACAGTCGTGACCAGCAGATATCCACCCCGGCACGCCAGATTTTTTGCAGCGCCTGTACCCACAGAGCACATTCGCTGAGTGCATCATCGCGGCGACGCAGTGTGCGCACCGTGGAGGTTTTCCCACTCTGCTGCCGTAACTGCGCGACCAGGGCGGTCAGCGTCGATCCTGGCCCCACTTCGATAAACAGCGTTCGCCCACGTTCGGGGATCTGTTGCAGCGCCTGGTGATAACGCACCGCCTCGCGGGCATGGCGACACCAGTAGTCGGCATCCAGCTGACGCAAGTCACCGACCTCCTGCGCCAGCAGCGCGGAGTAGTAGCGCACGCCCTGGTGCGGCACAGTGACGGGGGGCACAACGTGACGCAAGTCGTTGAGGATCGGTTCCATCATCGCCGAATGGAAAGCGTGGGAAACACTGAGGGCTTTACAGCGAATGCCTTCCCTGCGCAGGCGTTGCTCGCAGTCGGCCAACGCGGCCACATTGCCCGACAGTACACAGCTGTTTTCGCCATTGACCGCCGCCAGCGCAACACCGCGGCCAAGCCAGGGCTGGCAGCCACTGTCGCTGAGTTCCACCGCCAGCATCGCCCCCCCTTCCAGTGAGGCCATCAATCTGCCGCGCTGCGCAGCAAAGTTCAGCGCCTGCTCAACGGAGAAGGCGCCCGCAGCCCAGGCCGCAGCGATCTCCCCGACGCTGTGGCCGATCACCCGGTCGGGGACCACACCGTAATGCATCAGCAGTTCGGCGAGAGATATTTCCACGGCCACCAGTGTCGGCTGGGTCAGTGCCGTATTGTTCAGCATCGCGCTGTTGCCCTGCGGGCTAAACAGCAGAGCAATATCCAGCGCCAGTTGATCACGCAGCAGTGCGATCTTCTCCTCCATCAGACGCTGAAAGGTGCTGTCATTGGCCATCAGCTCTCGCGCCATACCGATAAACTGGCTGCCCTGCCCTGGAAACTGGAATATCACGCTCAGTCGCCCTTTACCGCTGTCGGTCACGCCCTCTTTCACCACCAGTTTTCCCTCTTCATCTGGCCCCAGCGTGCCGCGAAAGCGCATGGCCTGCCTGCGGGTCTGCGCACTCCAGGCCAGCGCGGATAACGGCTCACCCGCCGCACGCTGACGATACTGCTTTGCCAGCTGGTGCCAGGCCTGTTCAGAACGGGCAGAGATCGGCACCACGCTGTCAGCCAGCGAAGAAGACCGGGTGTCAGATGCGGCTGCGGCAACCTCAGGTCGGCTTAACACCACGTGCGCGTTGCTGCCACCGATACCAAAGGCACTGACACCAATTGCACGGCGGGGATCGTCAGCCTGCCAGCGTTCTGCACGTGTCAGCACGCGAAATGGACTGTGGCGCAGGTCGAAGGCCGGATTGGCACGGGTGAAATTGATTTGCGGTGTTAGCCAGCCGTGTTTGATTTGCAGTGCAGCTTTGATCAGTCCCGCCATCCCAGCCGCCGTTTCCAGATGCCCGACATTGGCCTTTACCGCCCCCAGCGCGCAGAAACCTTCACGCCCGGTAAATTCCCTGAACACGCTGTTAAGCGCGGAAAACTCGATCGGGTCACCCGCCAGCGTGCCCGTACCGTGGGCTTCTATCGCACGGAAATCCTCCGGATGCCGCTGCGCATCCTGCAAGGCCAGGCGCAACAGGCGTTGCTGCCCCGCAAGGCTGGTAGTGGTAAAACTGACTTTTTCAGCCCCGTCATTGTTCATCGCCACGCCGTCTATCACGGCGATCACCTCGTCCCCGGCGGCCAGCGCGTCCTCCAGACGTTTCATCACCACCACGCCCACACCGCTGCCAAACACTGTCCCGCTGGCATCCGCCGAAAATGGCCGACAATGCCCATCCGTGGCGAAGATCATGCCCTGCTGGCTGAAATAGCCTTCGAGTTGAGGAATGCGCAACGTGCAGGCTCCGGCCAGCGCCAGATTGCAACGCCCGCTGCGCAGGGCATAGACCGCCTCACAGACAGCGACCAGAGACGTGGCACAGGCGGCCTGAACATTCACGACAGGCCCCCCTATGCCCAGGTGCCAGGCCACACGCGTGCTGAGATAATCTTTATCGTTGGTGATCTGCTGCTCGAATGCCGAGGGTGCCAGGCTGGCAAAGCGCTGCGCGCCGCTGTTCTGCCGTAAATAGTCTGAACTGCTGCAGCCCGCAAACAGAGCAGCATCAGGCAGTGCGCCAGGCACAATGCCGGCATCTTCCAGTGCGTGCCAGGCACACTCAAGGAACAGACGGTGCTGCGGATCCATCAGCGCGGCTTCACGCGCACTGAGACCAAAAAATCCGGCATCAAAGCGCGCGATATCCTGCGCCAGCGGCGCAGCAACCCCCACCCAGGTCGGATCGTCTTGCGGGCCGTCTTCCAACGTGATCAGAGATTCAACGCCGTTGACCAGATGGTGCCACCATGTCTCGATATCACTGGCGCCGGGAAAACGGCAGGCCATCCCCACCAGCGCAATCTTCTGATGCGTGCAGTGTTGCTGTTGCATACTGCTCTCCTCAGTCAAAAACGTAATGCGCTGATATCCCAGCGGGGCGATTTATCACTTAACAAGTCCGCGCAGATCTCCCCCATCAGTGGCGTAAATTTGAATGCCCATCCCCCCGCAGACACCACCACGTTCTCGCCGCCGTGGCAGCGGCCACGGGCGCTATCCAGGTAGAACTGCCGCTGGGGATCGGTGGGTAGCACGGCCAGGCAGCTGCTGGCGTAATGTTCACGGTCGGGGGCGAGGAACGGCATGTGACGCTGGGCGAACTCCAGTGCACGTTCGACGTGCAGCGGGTTGGCACGATAGCTCGGGCCATGCGTGTCACTGAGCGGGTCGACTTCAAAATCGGTGCCGAGGCGGTCAAAACCGTTAACCGACCAGGGATTGGGGGGAAAGCCGTAAAACAGATTACTGTCACTGGCAACCGGCTGCTGAAAAGCGAACCAAAATGGATCATTCGCCGTGGTGCGCTCGCTGCGCAGCATACTGATACAGGCCATCTCATAGGTCGACAGCGCCAGATCGATATCCAACTGCCCCACCAGTTTTTTACTTCCCGGACCACTGGCCACCAGCACCTTACGCGCCCGGAAACGCTGTTCTGCGCCAATCACAGTGACGCCCGTGCTGTCCGGCTCCAGTGCCACCACTTCCTGGCCGAAAGCAAAGCTGACATTCAGTTCGCTGGCCAACGCATACAGCGCGGAGAGCGTGCCCTTAACATCAATAACGCCGCCGTCACGCTGTAAAAAACCTTCATAGTTAGCGTCAAAATGGGTGAAGCCGAAACGCTGCTCAATGGCGCGGATGCTCAGACGCTCATAGGGCAACGCCATCTCATCCATCGATTTCATTGTCTGCGTGATCTGTCCTTCATTCGTCCAGACATCCGCATCGCCAAACCACAGACTGCCGGTACGATGGATCAGTTTCCGGTCAGCGTTTTTTTCCAGCGCCTGCCATAATTTATCGGCTTCCAGCGTTAAGCGGAAAATATCAATTTCTGAATATTGCAAACGCCAGTGGCGTTCTTCACCACTCGTGCCGGCAAGTTGCGTCATCAGACCATATTTATCTAAGACTAACACCTTATGCTGTTTATTCTCTCTGGCGTAATTCCAGGCCGTGGATAAACCAATCGGACCCGCACCGATAATAACAACATCCCATTCTTCAGACGTGTGCATACCTACCCCTTAAGAGTGTTTATCTGTTCTTGAATATAAAATTATTGGGTCAGTGTTTTAATTTGATCGAGTGGCACCAGCACCAGTAACGTACGATATTTCTCTCTGGGCACTTCCTGATAAAGCTGACGTACCCCCACTTTCCCCATCACATCGCCACTTACGCCTACGGCCAGCAATGACTGCCACTGCGATGCCCAGATGGCACTGGAGTTCCAGATGCCTGAAGTTTCAATACGTCCCTGAGGGGTTTCGGCGGTCTCATGATAATAAGAGACCACGCTGTTATCGGCCAGCGCCGCAATTTTCCACCCGCTGCCGGTCATGGTTCCTGCGGGGTCACCTCGCTCATCAATAAAATGGTCGACGTGCGAATTCGCGTCGCCCACCGTCGGCCCACTGTTGGTTTTCGCATTAAAATGAATATTTGCCATTTCCACGACGGAAATAACCGTAGCATTCGCGTAGCCTTTATTTTCTGCCAGAGAATGCTCAACCTCGGTTACCGAAGAACCCTGTTCAATTTCAGCGCGAACCCAGTTTGCGAGCGCAATCAGCTCTGACAATACATTATTATTGCCCTGAATAATTTCCATGTTTTTGACCCTTTAATTAAAAATGAGGTTATGCCACCACGATATCTGACTGTTTAAACCAGGCTTCTCCTTTCTCTCTTTCCACATCACTTCCGGCGTCAGCGAACAGGGTCACCACCTGCTGACCGCGGTCAAGCGTCTGCGCCAGTTTCCACGCGGTCTTCCAGTTGGCGGCGGAGGATGCGCCAATTTTCACGCCGGTCAACTGCCAGAACTCATACATCGCCGTCAGTGCTTCGCGATAGGTCACTTCATTAAACGGCAGATTTTTTGGCATCAACTGGGTAATAAACGGCTGGCGGAAGCCAAACCCCAGGCCGCCTGCCCCGGCAAACTTTGCCTCACCGTTAGGGGCATTCAGCGTGCCATAAGGTAACTCTGCAGGCGTGGATCCCCAGGCAATAATCTGGGGATTATCGCGGCTCAGTGCTGCATATACCCCGGATAAGGTGCCACCGGTTCCTACTGCCGATACCCAGCCATCGGCACGTGTGCCGTTCAACTGATGGAGGATCTCAGCCCCGGTCTGATGCTGATGCACGGCGGTATTCACCAGATTGAGGTGCTGTGAGAGTAGCGTCCAGCTGGGATCATCACGGGCAATTTGCTGGCTACGGGCAATCACGCCGAGTAAAAACTGACTGCGGTCCACCAGCGTCACCTGCGCATTATCGCCCTTCAGCGTCGCCACCAGCTGCTCGGGTGAGGAGTCGGGGATCACTACCTGCACGGCAATGCCACACATGTTGCCCAGTTTTGCCAGCGCCTTCGCCATATTGCCGCCGGACGAATCCAGCAGTTTCAGTTCGCCACGCGCAAAGTCATGTTGATTGATGGCATCACAAAACAGCCCGAAGGCGGTCCGGTCTTTTACCGAACCAAAAGGGTTGTTGAATTCATATTTCGCCAGAATCGTCGCGTGCCCCTGAGGGCCTGGCACCGGGATCAGCGGCGTTTTGCCGAGCGAGGCATAAAACTTTTTCAATGCCGGGAACAGCGTAAAAGCCTTTTCTGTGTCTGGCGCAGCGTGTTGAGGATTAAACAGCTCAAAGTTCATCACATCTTCCTTATCTGACCATCAGTTGAGTTGAGCCGCTGCGCATGACGGCAACAGCTGGTGTAAAAAGGCATCCAGATTGTCCTGGAAGTAAAAGTGTCCGCCCGGCCAGCGCTTAAGCTGACTTTCCGTCACCGTTGTCGACCAGGCTTCCAGCGCCGACCGTTCCACCAGCGGATCCTCTTCCCCACCGGCAATCAGTAACGGGATATCGGCGACCGGCAGGTCGGCCAACTGCCCGAGCAACATCAGATCCTGCAAAATTAAAGCGGCGACCCTCGGGCGCGTCAGTTCGTCAAGGCGCATGATGCCGCTCTGTTCGCTGTAGCTGAGGATGGTGTCGAGCAGTCGCTCGCGCGCGCCCGGCTGTTGCAGCATCACCAGTTCTGACGGCACCCGCTGTGCGGAGAGCACCACCCGCTGGCAGGCAAAGCGTGAATCCCATAGCGCAGTGGCCACCTGCAATGCCAGCAATGCGCCCATGCTGTGACCAAAAAATGTTACCGGTGCCACGCCCAGTAATTCCCGCAGCCCGTGGTTACAGGCCGCGATCGCCTGCTGTGCGCCCGACCAGGGACGGTCTGCCTGGCGCTCTTCCCGCCCCGGATATTGCACCACCAGCAGGTCACATTCTGCCGGGAGTCGCTCACGCCACTGCTGGTAAAACGCGGCACTGCCGCCAGCATGAGGAAAGATCACCAGCTGCTGCTGTACGGGTGCAACGTTACCGGTGCTGAAGCGCATGACTGTTCTGTTATGACTGAGGGTGGTTTTCATCGTCTACGTTCGCTCTGTCATCGTGCCAGGAAGAGGCGCCTCTTGCTGCGCCAGTAACGCCCTCAAGGCCAGGCGGTCAATTTTGCCAATGCCTTTCATCGGGATGGAATCAATCAGGATCAGTCTTTCCGGGGCCTTGAAGGTGGCGAGCCCCTGCTGTTCAAAAAAACGGCGCACCGCCCCCAGGGTCAATTCGCTATCGTCGGTGGTGACAAACAGGCAGGGAACTTCGCCATACAACGCATCCGCCATGCCCACACAGGCGGCCTGCCGGATCGCCGGATGATGAAGCGCCAGCTCTTCAATTTCATTCGGTGAGAACTTCTCCCCGCCACGGTTAATCGCGTCGTTAACTCGTCCATCGATAAAGACATTGCCCTGTCGATCAACGTGTGCGAGGTCGCCGGTGCGATAAAACCCGTCAGCGGTAAACGCCAGGCTGTCGGCCAGCGGATTCTGGTAATAACGGGTGATGGTATAAGGGCCACGGGTAATTAATTCGCCCGAATGTCCCGGCGGAACGTCTTCCCCCTGTTCATCAACGATGCGCACCTCATCTTCAGGACAAAGCGGGCGCCCCTGCGAGTGGAAACGAAGGCTGTCATCATCTTCGAGAGCGTTAAAACAGAGCAGCCCTTCGCTCATGCCATAGCATTGCTGGAGGGTAATGCCGAGGGTGTCAGATGCGGATGCGGCCAGCTCCGGTGTCACGCGTGCGCCACCGACCTGCACATGCCACAGCGAATCGATAAAGCGGGGACTTTCGCGCTGAACCTCCGCCCACTGCGAGAGCAGCGCCGGAACCAGCGTGGTATGTGTGACGCCACAGTAGGCGATGAAATCCAGTGCCTGCGCCGCAGAGGGCACATCGGCCAGTGCGACGGCACCTCCCCGCAACAGCGTGCCCAGCATCCCCGGGCAATTGATCACGAATCCGTGAGAAACCGGCATTACCGCGAAATAAACGGAGCGCTCAGTCAGGCCAAAAACGTCGCACCCGCAGGCAATCATATAGCTATAGCCGGCGTTTTTACGGGCGATAGCCTTCGGAAGACCGGTCGTGCCGCTGGAGAGCAGCATCATGGCGATATCGTCATCGGCCATCGTCGCCAGCTTTTGCACGGGAACGGGCGCCAGCAACGCGCAGAAATCCTGCAAATTAAGATAACGTGAGTCCTGGTGGCAGTTAGCGCCCTCCTCCACCAGCACCAGATCGACATTAAGCCCCTCCTGCTGCAGATTTTGTAATATTGCCAGAGGGTTATAACGACGAGTACTGCGTTGCACAGCCAGCACTTTAGGCGTGGTCATTTGCAAAATATGACGCAACTCTTTTTCACGATAAGAGGGAAGGACAGGAACGGGGATCGCGCCGATCATCAGCGTAGCGAGCATTAATATCACGGCCTGATGCGTATTACGCAGTTGCATCGCCACGCGATCTCCCTTCTGCACACCCCGTTGCTGCAGGCGATAGCTACAAGAGGCCACGCGGTCGGCTAACTCACCGTGAGTGATTATCATGTCCTGCTCGAACAATGCCCGGCGTTGGCGGTTTTCGTGCAGCGCCGCCAGCAGGTTTTGATTCAATGAACCACCAGACTTAACCATGTTTAACTCCATCATGCGCACACTATTTGTCTGCTTTGAAAATACGGTCAACCGCAATCATGCAGGGTTACCCCTTCTTCGGACCTGGCTTAACGAAGATGCTGTTACTCGTGCTTACTCACATGGAAGAGAAAAATTTACTTACTGGTATTTATTAGTTATGGGCCACACTACACACCACGACTGACCGTCAGTCAATTAAAAATAGATTAATTTTATATGTATTTTTCTCGCAACCTAAGTACCTTCGCTTCTGTTGCGATAACGAATCAGATAAATCCCTACTGCCCCTCTCGCTTTAGTTACCCAGTGCAATAATTTCATCAAGGGTGTAGTCATTGCTTCCCCATAACGAAAACTGCCTGCCGGTTTGCTGCTGTAATCGTGCCTGCAGAGCCACCGTTTCGGCAGAAGATAGCGCCAGATCGCGCCTTAACTGCCAACTTCCGTCTGCCTCATCCAGCACATCTGCCGGAATACCAATCTCATTGAGCAGGGAGATTATGTCGTTAAAATCCATAACAGTTTCACCTAATGATTAATGAAAGTGATTATTATTAGCATTGACCGCCAGTCGGTCAACAGCTTTTTCACCACAGAAGTTTGTATGAATGTAAAACAAACAATTAATAAAACTTATGTTTATGAGGGTATTCAGAAGAAGAACGAGGAAGGGAGAACAAAGGCCGGAAGGAGACGTAGTCGCGACGCCCCCTTCAGAGAATTATGGCTGGTGGTAGCCGAGTAAGCGCAGAAACTCGCAGGCAAGTTGATGGCCCAACTGCGTTTTATCGTTTTCATCAGTGACCACCGCATCATCCACCGCACCGTGCATGCCGTGGTACATCAGGATAGCGGTCAGACGCGGGTTCTCAAGCTGCCAGGCACCAAAAGTGCTGCCGTGATTGAGGATTGTCAGGATTTGATCCAGTACCGCATCACGATCCTGATTACCACGCGTGTGATAATGATGATCGTGATACAACGCATCATGCAGCGCCATGCCGTTAAAATAGGCGGTGATACCGGCATCACACCAGGCACGCAGACGCGCAACACTGTCTTCAGCGGGACAGGCATCCACGGCCAGCTGGATCTCTTCGATAAAATGCCGGGTAAAGCGCTCACGCAGTGCGGAAAGCATCTCATTTTTTGACGGGAAGTAGTGGTAGAAGGTCCCTTTTGCCACTTGCGCATCGCGTACGATGTCGCTGATGGTGGTGGCTTCAAACCCTTTAGTGATGAACAACTGCTGTGCAGCATCCATCAGTTCATCAAGACGGACTTCCGCCGGTTTCGTACGTGGCTTAGGATCTGTTTTCTTTATTTCCATTTTAACCATTTTATCAAGTCAGGACTTGAGTAAGATAGTAGACAATATTGACCTGATTGGCGAGGGGTTGTTGGGTTATAAAGAAACCTTTTCATTTTACTCACAAAAGTGCTGACAAGGGTATTAATAAAACAATAACCCTCTGCACAAAATTATAATTCCGCATGGAGAACTGAATTAGCCAGAGAAAGCACAAATTTTAATATCATAGATAAATAAAATATTGAATATCATTAATACACGTCAATAATTAATACATTAAAATAAAGCACAGCGCTATTTTCATCCACCGCGGATCGTCCCGCGCCAGATAAAATCAGCATGGTACATCCGTGTTTCGCCAGGCATCTCCTCGTCCAGCGCCGCAGGCTGGTTATCTTCACGTTGCTCCTCATTCACCAGCCACTCGACCGCGTCACGGGCAAAGCGATCAACGGGTTGGGTGAAGGTGGTGAGATGATAAGACGACCACGCCGCCTGGGGAATATCATCGTAACCCGCGACGCAGAGGTCCTGCGGGATGCACAACGAAAAACGGTGCCGCGCTTCATCCATAAAGCCGCAGGCCAGCAGGTCAGTCACACAGAATACCGCGTCGGGGCGATCGCGGCGGGTCAGCAGTCGGTGCGCCAGGATCTGCCCGCTCTCATAAGAGGTGGTGCCGAAGCGCTCCACGCTGGCTTTTAGCCCGGCCGCTTCCGCCGCCTGAAGAAACCCACGTTCACGCGCCATCAGGCTCGGCGTTCCGGCAAGGGAGTTAGCAAATGCCACATGCTGGCAACCCGCCCGCGCAAACGCCATCACCACACGGCTGGCGGCATCTTCGTTATCCAGATTAATACTCAATGATCCCGGCAGCACATCGTTGCGGTTAATCAGTACCAGCCGCTGACCGTGTTTATGACACTGACGCGCAATGGCGCTTTCCGGCATCCCCGAGAGCACAAAGGAAGCATCAGCACGATAGTTGATCGCCTGTTGCAGCGCCTGCGACACGCTGTCATCCGAGCGGTCGGTATTGATCAGCATGGCAATTTTCCCGGCTTCCTGCAGATGCTGCGTCACCAGCCGCACGAGGCTGGCACGGTACGGTGTGGCCAGTTCAGAAACAATCAGGCAGACGAGGCCGCTGCGGTTACGCACCAGCCCGCGAGCCAGGTGATTAACGTGATAGCCCAGTTCTTCTGCGGCCTGCATGACCCTTTTCCGCGTGGCCGCGGAGACGCTGGCCCCCGTCGTGAAGGTGCGAGACACCGCTGAACGCGACACGCCCGCCCTCTCTGCAACATCTTTCGCACTGACCACTGCCTTTTCCATCGCCATTATCACACCCGCCCACTTTGTGTTGCGAATGAGTCTGTCGCACTTTGCACGGCTGTGCAATTATTTTTGTAGCGTAATTGTTTCATTTTTGTGACATGGCAACTGAAATGCGTACCAGCGCAATTGACAGCATAAATTTTGTGCATTAATTAATTGCACACACGTGCAAAACGTATGCACAAAAAACCTGGCGACAACGTATCGCCTACCCTACACACTGAAGGAGAACACCATGCATCGTATTACTCTGATGGCGGTCATCGCCGCTGGCTCTGCGCTCTCAGCCCTTCCGGCTCAGGCCGCTGAAAAGCTGAATATGATCTGCTCCGCCGATGTGGTTGTTTGTGAGCAAATGACCAACCTGTTTGAGAAACAACACCCGGATATCAAGGTCAGCATGGTGCGTCTCTCTGCGGGCGAAGCCTATGCACGCATCCGCACCGAGGCCCGCAACCCACGTACCGATATCTGGTGGGCCGGGACGGGCGATCCGCATATGCAGGCCGCCGACGAAGGCCTGACCCAGGCCTACAAATCACCACTGCTCGACCAGCAGCAGGACTGGGCACGTAAGCAGGCGGAAAGCGCACAGTTCCGCACCGTCGGCGTCTATGCAGGTGCACTGGGCTGGGGTTACAACACCAAGCTGGTGGAAGAGAAAAAACTGAAAGCGCCTGCCTGCTGGGCCGATCTGCTGGACCCGTCATGGAAAGGGGAGATCCAGATGGCAAACCCGAACTCCTCCGGCACCGCCTACAATACCCTTGCCACCCTGGTGCAAATCATGGGGGAAGAGAAAGCCTTCGATTACCTGAAAAAGCTCAACGCCAATATCTCCCAGTACACAAAATCCGGCTCCGCCCCGGTGAAAGCGGCAGCACGCGGTGAAACCACCATCGGTATTGTCTTTATGCATGATGCGGTGGCCATGCAGGTGGATGGCTTCCCGGTGAAAGCCGTCGCCCCCTGCGAAGGCACCGGCTATGAAATCGGCTCGATGTCGATTGTGAAAGGGGCGCGTAACCTGGCCGCCGCCAAAGTGTGGTACGACTGGGCGCTCAGTGCGGAGGCACAGTCCCACATGAAAGACGCCAAATCCTTCCAGCTTCCGTCAAATAAAAATGCGGCGATATCGGAATACGCACCGCGCTTCGAGAATATCAAACTGATCGATTACGACTTCAAAACCTACGGTGACTCGGCCAAACGCAAAGCGTTGCTCAGCCGCTGGGATAAAGAGATCGGCGCCAGCGCCCAGTAATTCTTCCTCCCTTCCCCTCCCGCCCGTGCGGGAGGCCGGATCATAAACGATCGAGGTTATGATGAATGCTCAAAACCGCCGCCTGGACGGGGCTTTCGTGCTGGGCGCACTTGCCATCCTGCTGCTGCCCTGGTACAGCCTGGAAGCCGGATTTTTCGACTTCGGCTGGCTGACAACACTCTGGCAGGATCGCGAAACGGCCCCGGCGCTATGGCAGATTGCCCAGTTCCAGCGTCCCTGGCTGACTATTGCCGTGCTGATGCTACTGATCTGCGCCCTGGCGCGCTTACTGCCCGTGGGCAATCGCCGCTCCTGGTTACTGATGGGGGCCAGTATCTTTGGCGTCCTGTTTTTGCTGTTTGAAGGCCATGCGATTGGTTACACAGGCTGGAACTGGCAGTGGAGCGAACAGCTGTTCGGCGCACTCAGCGACGGCCAGCCTGCTTTTGGCGCAGGGGCGATCCTGCTTCTGACCACTTTCCTGCTGCTGTTCTCCTTTGCGCTGGCAGAACGCGGCGTGCTGCGCGGTGATGCCTTTGTGGTGGCGGCAATTGTACTGCTGGTAGCCCTGGTGACCACCTTCGTGCTGTACCCGGTGCTCAGTATGTTTGTCGCCTCCGTACAGGATGTGGACGGTTCCTTTAAACCGGATGGCATGATCGCCAATATTCAGGACCCGGCTATCTGGAGCCTCGGCTGCCTGAACGGCAGCGGAGGCTGCGGCACGGCCTGGCGTACCCTGTGGCTGGCGCTGATGACCGCCTCTGGCTCTACCCTGCTGGGTCTGGCCTTTGCGCTGGCGGCGACCCGCACGCCGCTGCCGTTTAAGAAAGCGCTGCGCATGCTGACCGTGCTGCCGATCATCACGCCGCCGTTTGTTATTGGCCTGGCGCTGATGCTGCTGTTTGGCCGTGCAGGCGTCGTGACAGAACTGCTCGCAACGGTGTTTGGTATTGAGCCTGGCCGCTGGCTGTATGGTCTGACCGGGATCTGGATAGCCCAGGTTCTCTCTTTCACGCCGATTGCCTTCCTGGTGCTGATTGGTGTGGTTGAAGGCGTCAGTCCGTCACTGGAAGAAGCCTCGCAAACGCTGCGCGCTAACCGCTGGCGCACCTTCCGCTATGTCTCGCTGCCGCTGATGGCACCGGGCCTGGCGAATGCGTTCCTGATCAGCTTTATCGAAAGTATGGCGGACTTCGGCAACCCGATGGTGCTGGGTGGCAGCCACGGCGTGCTCTCGACCGAGATCTTCTTCTCGGTGGTCGGGGCGCAAAACGACCCGAGCCGGGCAGCGGTGCTGGCGATTATCCTGCTGTGCTTCACCCTCAGCGCCTTTATTTTCCAGCGACTGTGGCTGTCGGGTAAAAACTTCGCCACCGTCACCGGCAAAGGCGACTCCGGTCAGCACTGCGGTCTGCCGCGTGGCCTGCGTTATGGCGTTTACGCACTGGTGATCCCGTGGGGCCTGTTCACGCTGGTGATCTACGGCATGATCCTGATTGGTGGATTTGTACAGTCGTGGGGCCTGGACAGCAGCCTGACGCTGGCGCACTACGCCCGCGCGTTCGGCTTCCACTGGAACGAGGGCCAGATGGTGTGGACCGGCGTGGCCTGGAACTCGTTCTGGACCACCATGGAAATTGCGCTGATTGCGGCTCCGCTGACGGCCATTGTCGGCCTGCTGACCGCCTGGCTGATCGTACGGCAGAAGTTTGCCGGGCGTTCGACCTTTGAATTTATGCTGATGCTCAGTTTTGCCATTCCCGGCACCGTCATTGGTGTCAGCTATATCATGGCGTACAACCTGCCGCCGCTGGAGATCACCGGTACAGCGCTGATCCTTGTCGCCTGCTTTGTTTTCCGCAATATGCCGGTTGGCGTTCGCGGGGGAATTGCCGCCATGAGCCAGCTCGACCGCAGCCTGGATGAAGCCTCATTAACATTAGGGGCCAGCAGTTTCCGCACGCTGCGCAAAGTGATCCTGCCACTGCTGAAACCGGCGATCAGCGCCGCACTGGTCTACGCCTTTGTGCGGGCTATCACCTCCATCAGCGCCGTCATTTTCCTTGTCAGCGCCCAGTACAACATGGCCACCTCTTATATCGTCGGGCTGGTCGAAAACGGGGAATACGGCGTCGCTATCGCTTACTCCTCCGTCCTTATTGTGGTGATGCTGGCGGTGATCCTCACCTTCCAGCTGCTGGTCGGTGAACGCCGCCTGCGCCGCGCTACCCGCATTGCCACAGCACCGGTGGCTCCACCACCGGCATTACATCAGGAGAGTGCCGTATGACGACCATTCGTTCCGGCTCGGTGGTGTTTGAGAACGTCACCAAACAGTTTGCCGATTTCAACGCCCTGCCCAACTTATCGCTGACGGTTGAACCGGGCACGCTGGTGACCCTACTCGGCCCCAGCGGCTGTGGCAAAACCACCACCCTGCGCCTGCTGGCGGGACTGGAACACCCGACCTCCGGGCGTATTCTGATTGGCGGTAAAGATGTGACACATCTACCCGCTAACGAACGTGATGTGGCGATGGTGTTTCAGTCCTACGCCCTGTTCCCACATATGAGCGCACTGGATAACGTGATGTACGGCCTGCTCTCCGGCGGAATGTCGAAAAAAGAAGCGCAGGATCGTGCCCGCGAAGGGATGAAGCTGGTCGGCCTGGAGAATATGGGCCAGCGCCTTCCGGCGGAGCTGTCCGGCGGGCAGCAGCAGCGTATTGCCGTAGCACGTGCGCTGGTGCTGGAGCCGCAGGTGTTGCTGCTGGATGAACCGCTCTCCAACCTCGATGAACGCCTGCGCCGCCGTGTGCGCACTGAAATCCGCGATCTGCAACAGCGGCTGGGCTTTACGGCCGTATACGTGACTCACGATCAGGAAGAGGCGCTTGCCGTCTCCGATAAGATTATTGTCATGAAAGAAGGGCATATTGCCCAACAGGGTGCACCGCAGGAGCTGTATCAGTCACCGGCGTCGGTATTTATCGCCGACTTTATGGGCGAGGCCAATATCCTGCCCTGCGATATCCGCCGGGTGGAAGACAGCGAAGCGGTGATCGCACTGGGCAATCGTGAATATCGCGTACCCGGCGCTTACGCCCGCCCCGGTGCCGCGCAGCTCTCGGTGCGACCGCAGTTTATTACGCTGCGCACTGAACCGGCAGGCGCACTAAACGGTGAAGTCACCCACAGCACCTGGCTGGGGGACCACATCGAATATGAAGTGCAGACGGCGCTGGGTGCGCTGTTTATTGTCGATGTGCAGATGGAAAGCCAGCTGGCGCCGGGCAGCCGCGTATTCGTGGATTTCAAACCTCAGGGACTGGCGCTGATTGCCCAGTGATCCCCATTAATAAGGACTGAACATGAGTGAAGACATTTCCCGCCGGCTGAGACTGGCGGAACAGGTAGCACGAGAAGCCGGCGCCAAAGCGCTCGATTATTTTCATCGCCGTGAAACGCTGGTGATTGAAACCAAGCGAGATGCGCAGGACGTGGTCTCGATCGCCGACCGCGAAGTGGAAATGCTGATTAACGGGCAGATTGCTCAGGCATTCCCGGATGACGGTTTTCTCGGTGAAGAGTTCGGCTTGCAGGCGGGCAGCTCAGGTTTCACCTGGGTGGTGGACCCGATTGATGGTACCAGCCCGTTTGTTAACGGTATGCCGAACTGGTGCGTATCGATTGCCGTGATCCACGAAGGGCAGCCGGTCATTGGCGTGATCATGGCACCGTGCCAGCAGGAGTGCTTTGTGTCTGCACGCGGCCAGGGCGCAACGCTGAATGGCAAACCGTTGCAGGTTGATCCGGCACGCACCATGCAGAACCACGTCACCGGCTTCGGTGCTAACAGCTATGTTACCCCGGAACGCGTGGGTGAGATTGCCGCCGGGATCACCGCCGCAGGCGGCAACTTCTTCCGCAACGGATCGGGGGCCATGATGCTGGCATACGTTGCCGCCGGGCGTCTGGTGGGTTATTACGAACCTCATATGCACGCGTGGGATTGCCTGGCGGGTTACTGCCTGGTCAATGAGGCAGGCGGCTGGACCCACACGTTTAACACCGCCGGTGAGCACCTGCTGCGTGGTGCCCCGGTGCTGGCCGTGGCACCAGGCGCCAAAGACGATTTGCTGAGGATTGCCCAACTGTAGCCCCTTCTGCGCAGTGCTTTCATGACGCCGGATAGCACTGCGCAAGTTCCCCTCCATATTTCGTTCTCCAGCGAAGTGTTGTTTTTTTAGATCAGTAAAGTTGCCTCTCCCCCTGCAAGAGAGTGCACTGATGATCGCCGTTCTTTTTGAAGCCGAGATAAGCCCTGACGGGCAAACGCGTTACCTGCAACTTGCCGCTGAACTGAAACCTCTGCTGGCAGATATTGATGGTTTTATTGCCATTGAACGTTTTCGTAGCCTGGCCGACGACGGCAAGATCCTGTCGCTTTCATGGTGGCGCGACGAAGACGCCGTACTGGCCTGGAAACAGAATGCCCACCACCAGGCGGCCCAGGCTGAAGGACGCCGCCACCTTTTTTCCTTCTACCGCATCCGCATTGCCGGGGTACTGCGGGATTACTCATCAGAAAATAAAGGACAACACCATGTTTGATATCCATATCCTGTTACCCAATGTTCCCGGTGCGCTGGCCGCGCTGGCGAGCCTGTTAGGCCGTCAGGGTATCGGCCTGGAAGGCGGTGGTGTCTTTAGCGCAGGTGAACACAGTCATGCACACTTTCTGGTGGTCGAAGGCCAGCGGGCGCGGGCTGTGCTTGAGGCAGAAGGGTTTCAGGTTCAGAATGTCTGCCAGCCGCTGATCCGCAAGCTGAAGCAGGCGCGCCCGGGTGAACTGGGCGAGATCGCAACCGCACTGGCAGACGCCGGGATTTCGATCCTGACGCAGTACAGCGATCATGCGAATCAGTTAATTCTGGTGACGGACAACCCCGCTGCTGCCGAACGCGCTACCAAACAATGGGCCTTAGTGCCTGAGTAACCATGCACAAACAGACGATAACGACCGACAATGAGGATGTGCTGGCGTTTTCCATGGTCGCCGTCGCGGCGGCCCTGGCGGATACCTCACGGGTTAAAATACTCTGCGCCTTAATGGACGGGCGCGCCTGGACGGCGACAGAGCTGAGTACCGTGGCGGATGTCGCCTCTTCCACCGCCAGCGCGCATCTGGCACGTCTGGTGCAAAGCCATCTGATTTCCTGCCTGTCCCAGGGGCGGCACCGTTATTACCGGCTGGCCGGTGGCGATATTGCGCAGCTGATCGAAACCATGATGGGGGTGTCATGGCGGCGTGTTGCGGCACCAGAACCCAGCACGCCCGCCGATATGCGTTATGCCCGCACCTGTTACGACCATCTGGCGGGGGAAGTCGCGGTACAGATCTATGACGCAATGCGCGATGCACAGTGGATAACGGCAGATGGCGCTGCGCTGACCGATACCGGCAGACGACACCTGACTGAACTGGGGATTGAACCCGATGCCGGTACCCGGAGGAAACACTGCTGCGCCTGCCTGGACTGGAGTGAGCGACGATTTCATCTTGGTGGCTATATCGGTGCCGCTTTTTTCCAGCACGGCGAAGCGCAGGGATGGTTTGTCCGTACGCCGGGTTACCGGATGGTCACGATCACCCCGAAAGGCAGGATGATGCTGAACAGACATTTCAAGCTGGCCCTGTAATTCCTCCACCCTGAACCTGTGATAAACCTCTCTTGCTCCTGGGCGATCGCCCAACTCTTTCCTTTTATTCCCCCTGTTATTTGGGTAAACGCACATAGCGTCACTCTACAATAAGCCTTAGAATATTCTCACTGAATATTACGCGAGGCGAAATTTATTATTTAACATTCACAATGAAAATAAAAAAAATTTATAACACCTGTTCGGACATTATAAAAAACAACTCAGGGATAGCTGTACCCTATCGTCAATGATAATAATATAGAGGTGACAAAATGCCTATTTCCGAACCCCTTGCCTGGTATGGGGCGCTGGCAGGTCTGTTTATTGCCATTTTTCTTATTCTGAAAAAAACCAACCCTGTTTACTCACTGTTTTTCGGTGCTATTATCGGCTCATTTATCGGTGGCGGCAGCCTGGAGCAGACGATTTCATTGCTGACATCCGGCACGCAGAGCGTGATGGGCACAGTGATCCGCGTCCTTGCGGCCGGGGTGCTGGCTGGAGTCATGATGGAGTCCGGCGCAGCGGAAACCATCGCCCAGGCGATTGTGAAAAGAATGGGTGAGAGCAAAGCGATTATTTCGCTGGCACTGGCTACCATGATTATTACCGCCGTTGGTGTCTTTATTCCGGTGGCGGTGTTAATTGTTGCACCAATTGCGCTCTCCGTCGGTAATAAAATCGGCATATCGAAAATTGCTTTATTGCTGGCCTTATCTGGCGGAGGGAAAGCGGGAAATATTATTTCGCCCAACCCCAACGCCATTGCTGCCGCTAATGGTTTCCATATTAATCTTAGCGATGTGATGATTGCCGGTTTTATTCCGGCCCTGTGCGGCCTGCTGATGACGGTGCTTGTCGCCTCACTGCTGAGAAATAAAGGTATCAACGTATCGGATGCTGAAGCCGCGGCAGCCTATGGCAAAGGCAATGCATCCGGCGATAAGCAGTACCCAACGCTGGGTAAAGCCGTGGTTGCTCCGCTGCTGGCCGTGATCCTGCTGATGGTCAACCCGATAGGTTCGATCTTCCATCTCAGCGCGCTGACCGCCTTCAAACTGGATGCCATGTACGTGTTGCCAGTGGCCGGTTTCGTCGGACTGCTGGCAATGGGCAAAAAAGAGAAAATGCTGGCCTATACTACGTCCGGGTTGGAAAAAATGACCGCCACCGTGCTGATTCTGATCGGTGCCGGGGCGATCGCTGGACTGATTGCCGCATCAGACCTCTCCACCCAGGTGGTGCAACTGATCGATATGATGGGGATTTCCGGCACTTTCCTCGCCCCGATTTCCGGCATCCTGATGGCGGGTGCCACAGCGTCGACCTCCACCGGGGTGATCCTCGCCACCAGCACCTTCGGCCATACGATCACTAATATTGGCATGGCGCCGATTGCCTCTGCGGTGATGGTGCACACCGGCGCCACCGTGATTGACTCATTACCACAGGGAAACTACTTCCACGTGACGGCCCAGAGCATGAATATGAGCATCAGACAACGTATGGCGCTACTGCCTTATGAGGCAATGGTGGGCGGAACCATGACGCTGGTTGCGACTCTTCTCTACGGCTTTGCTCGTTAATATAAGGCAACCCATTATGAACAAGACGTTTGTATTAGCACCCGACTCCTTCAAAGAGAGCATGACGGCGAAGCAGGTTTGCCTCGCGATGGAGGCCGGGCTGAAGCGCGTGTTTCCTGATGCCAACTATATTCACGTTCCGATGGCGGACGGCGGCGAAGGCACTACTCAGTCACTGATTGATGCCACGGGGGGTGAGATATTCACGCTAGAGGTGACCGGCCCGCTGGGTACCCCGGTGGAAGGCTGCTACGGCATTATGGGCGGTGGCGACATTGCGGTGATTGAGATGGCCTCGGCCAGCGGCATCCATTACGTTAACCAGCACACTAAAAATCCTTTGCTGACCACCACCTGGGGCACCGGGGAACTGATCCGCGCCTGCCTGGATAAAGGCATCAGGAAGATCATTCTGGGCATCGGCGGCAGTGCCACCAATGACGGCGGGGCCGGAATGGCAGAAGCGCTGGGCGTGCGTTTCTTTGATAAACAGGGTGAACGTTTAGCGCCCGGTGGCGGCGCACTGGGTGATTTACACCGCATTGATATTTCCGGGCTGGACAGCCGACTGGCAGAGGTAGATATTCAGGTGGCCTGTGATGTCACCAACCCGCTATGCGGTCCGCAGGGTGCATCGGCGGTGTTTGGTCCGCAAAAAGGGGCAACACCTGAGATGGTCGCCACCCTCGACCATCACCTCGCTCATTATGCTGACGTTATCTCGCAGCAACTCGGCTACGAAGTGGCAGCAACGCCAGGAGCCGGAGCCGCGGGAGGGCTGGGCGCCGGGCTGATGGCCTTCACCCACTGTACGCTGCGTAAAGGTATTGAAATCGTGGTTGAGTACAGTGGTCTGAGCGCGAAGTTGGCCGGGGCTGATTACTGCTTTACCGGGGAAGGCCGCATCGACTTCCAGACACGTTTTGGTAAAACGCCTTTCGGTGTAGCACAGACCGCCAGACAACATCAGGTTCCGGTCATTGCAGTTGCTGGCAGTATTGGCGATGATGTCGGCGCGCTGTATGACGCTGGCATTGATGCTATTTTTGGCATTATCCCGCACGCGGCGGCAATAGAATCGCTGTTGCAGGAAGGCACAACCAATATGGAACGCACCTGCGAAAATATTGGCCGACTGATAAAAAAAACAGCGGCAGGTTCTCATTAATACCCGATCACTGGCATCAACGCGCCAGGATAACGACGGGTGACATTTAACCAAGGACGTGATCATGTCTGAAGTATTGAGACGCACCAAGATTGTTGCCACGTTAGGCCCGGCGACAGACCGGGATAATAACCTCGAAAAAATTATCAAAGCGGGCGCTAACGTCGTCAGGTTGAACTTTTCTCATGGTACCGCCGAAGACCATATTGCCCGCGCCCAGCGCGTGCGTGATGTCGCCAGCCGCCTTGGTCGTCAGGTGGCGATTTTAGGCGATCTCCAGGGGCCGAAAATCCGTGTTTCGACCTTTAAAGAAGGTAAAGCCCTGCTGACGGTCGGCGATGAATTTATCCTCGATGCCCTGCTGGACAAAGGCCAGGGCGACAACCAGCGCGTGGGTATCGACTATAAATCCCTGCCCGATGATGTGGTGCCCGGCGATATTTTGCTGCTGGACGATGGCCGCATTCAACTGCGCGTACTGCGCGTGGCGGGCGCGACGATCTCTACCGTGATCACCGTGGGCGGCGTGCTGTCGAACAATAAAGGCGTGAATAAGCTGGGCGGTGGTCTCTCCGCCAATGCCCTGACCGAGAAAGACAAAGCCGATATTCTCACCGCCGCCAAAATGAACGTCGACTACCTTGCCGTCTCTTTCCCGCGCAGCGGTGAAGACCTGCGTTTCACCCGCCGTCTGGCGCGTGAAGCGGGCTGTAAGGCGCTGATTGTGGCAAAAGTAGAGCGTGCCGAAGTGGTGGCAACACAGGAAAGCATGGACGATATGATCCTCGCCTCCGATGTCATTATGGTGGCGCGTGGTGACCTCGGCGTCGAGATTGGTGATGCGGCGCTGGTCGGGGTGCAAAAACGCCTGATTGCGCGTTCACGCCAGCTTAACCGCGTGGTGATCACCGCCACCCAGATGATGGAATCGATGATCACCAACCCGATGCCAACCCGCGCAGAGGTGATGGACGTCGCCAACGCCGTGCTCGACGGCACCGATGCCGTCATGCTGTCGGCTGAAACCGCAGCGGGCAGCTTCCCGGTAGAAGCCATCACCTCCATGCATAATATCTGCCTGGGTGCGGAACGGGTGCCGGGAACGAACACCTCTAAACACCGCCTGGACGTTGAGTTCAGCAATATCGAAGAGATGACAGCAATGTCTGCCATGTACGCGGCAAACCATCTGACCGGGGTGAAAGCCGTCATTGCCATGACCGAATCCGGGCGCACGGCACGTATGATGTCGCGCATCACCTCGCGCCTGCCGATCTTCGCCCTCTCCCGCCATCAGTCCACGCTCAATCTGACCACGTTGTATCGTGGTGTCACGCCGGTGCTGTTTAACGGTCATGCTGAAGGCGTGCAGTCGGCGCAGGATGCTATCGCTATTCTGCGTGAAAAAGGTTACCTGGCCTCGGGCGATCTGGTGATCGTCACGCAGGGAGACAGCGTTGGCCAGATTGGCAGCGCCAACACCTGCCGTATTTCGATCGTCGACTAAGTCCACTTCTCTCTGCGGCCTCTGTGCCGCAGCGCCGCGCAGGACCCGACTGCGCGGCGTGCATTCGTCAGTTATTCCGGAGTCCGTCAATGAGTGAATCTCTGTTCGATGCCAGGCTTGCCTGTTCCATCGTCGACAGAACCATGCAGATCATCAACTGCAACGTCAACGTGATGGGAGCCAATGGACGCATTATTGGCAGCGGCGACCCGGCGCGGATCGGTGAAATGCATGAAGGCGCATTGTTAGCGTTAACCCAGCAGCGCGTCGTCACCATTGATGATGCATCGATGCACTCGCTCCACGGCGTGAAGCCCGGCATCAATCTGCCGCTCAAACTGAATAACCAGACCGTTGGCGTCATCGGACTGACCGGGGACCCTCAGGGGCTGATGCAATTTGGTGAACTGGTGCGTATGACCGCCGAAATGATGCTCGAGCAGGCGCGTCTGCTGCAACTGCTGGCCCACAACAGCCGCCTGCGTGAAGAGCTGGTGTTAAGCCTGATCCGCAACAGTGGGAACACCGCAACCGCCAGTGAATGGGCACAGCGCCTCAATGTGGATCTGCAACAGCCGCGCGTGGCCATGGTGGTGGAGCTGGAGAGCGGGCAGCTCGGCGTCACCAGTGCCATGAGTGAACTGCAACAACTCCAGTCTTTACTGCTGGAAAGCGGGCAGGATGATCTGATGGCTATCGTGTCACTGACGGAAATGGTGGTCCTTCGCCCCGCTCACCTGCATGCCGAACGCTGGGAGCCGAAAGAGCATAAACAGCGGATGGAGCGGCTTTATCAGCGCCTGCAACAGGGCAGCTCACTCAAAGTACGCCTGGCATTGGGGAACTTTTTCCCGGGAACGGGCGGCGTTGAGCGATCGTATCGCACGGCAAAAGCGGCCATGAAGGTGGGTAAGCAGCGTATGCCAGAGGTGCACTGTTATGATTATCAGGACAGTAAGCTGCCAGTGCTGCTGGACAGTTTAGCGGATGGCTGGCAGGCGGCTGAGCTGGTCAGCCCACTGAAACGGTTAAAAGCAATGGATGAAAATGGGGTTTATCGCAGAACGTTACGTGCCTGGTTTCGTCATGATCTGCATGCCAGCACCACGGCAAAAGCCCTCTATATTCACAAAAATACCCTGGACTATCGGCTGAAACGCATTGCCGACCTGACCGGGCTGAATCTGAGCAAACTGGACGACCGCTTCCTGCTGTATGTGGCCGACCAGCTTGATAATGACTGACGGGGAACGGCAGATACCGCTCCCCGGTTCAGATTACTTCAGGCGGTAAGCCACTACCGAGTCACCGGCTTTGGTGCCGAGCGAACCGTGACCACCGGCCGCAATCACCACATACTGCTGGTTATCGCTGCCCATATAGGTGGCAGGCGTTGCCTGGCCCCCGGCGGGCAGTTCGGTCTGCCACAGTAACTCGCCCGTGTTGACATCGTAAGCACGGAAGAAGTTATCGGCCGTTGCACCGTGGAACACCACATCACCTGCGGTGGTTAACGGGCCACCGTGTGCCACCATCCCCATTGGGAAGCCAATCGGGAAGCGTCCCGGCAGGAAGCTGGTGTTCAGGTTCTTGGTGGTGCCCACGCGGCGCAGCCATTCGGTTTTCCCGGTTTTCAGGTCAACACCGACCATGCGGCCCCATGGCGGCGCGATGCACGGAATCCCCAGACTGGAAGAGAGCTGCTGAATATGAATGGCGTAATCACCTTCAAAGTTCTCATTCCAGTACGGCGTACCGTCTTTGGTGAACAGACGCTTGTCCGCCGTTGCCGCCGAACGTTTGATCAGGTTGTATTTGTAAGCCAGACGAACCGGTGAAGCGATCAGGATCTGACGCTCAGGATCGACCGCAACAGAACCCCAGTTAAACACCCCTATATTGCCCGGGAAGATAATCGAACCGGCTTCGGTCGCTGGCGTCCACGGATTGCCGTCATAACGCAGTGACTTGAAGTCAATACGGCAGGCCATCTGGTCAAACGGCGTCAGGCCCCACATCGCTTTTTCATTCAGCGGTGCCGGAATAAAGTTCAGCGCAGAGACGGGCTGCGTTGGGGAATATTTCTCGCCGCTGATGCCCTGCGTGGAAACATCAACCTGATTAATCGGGTACACCGATTGGCCCGTCAGGCGGTTAAGCACAAACAGGTTGCCGGTTTTGGTCGGCAGGATCACCACAGGCTGTTTCTGGCCCTGATAGTCGATATCCAGCAGCGAAGGCTGTGACGGATTATCGCGGTCCCACAGATCGTTTTTCGAGGACTGGAAGCGCCATTTGAAGCTACCGGTTTTCAGATCCAGCGCCACCAGGGTGTCGCGGAACTTCTCGGTGTTGCTGTTGGCATCACGCGCAATGCCCACTTCATCCGGCGAGGCATTACCAAACGGCACATACACCAGGCCATTTTTCAGGTCAGCACTCAGCGTACCCCACGCCACCGGCGTATCCTGCGGATAGCTTTGGTCGGCGCCAATCGGCTGGGTGTTTTCCGGGTTGGCCGGGTCGAAGTTCCACACCAGACGGCCAGACATCGCATCATAAGCGCGGATCACCCCAGATGGATTTCCAGTATTGTAGCCGTTGTCCATGACGGAACCGCCAACAATCACCAGGTTACCCGCCACCAGCGGTGCTGCCGTTTGCATCAGAGCATGCGGGCGCACTGTGCCCATATTGGCATGCAGATCCACCACGCCGTTGTTACCGAAGTCAGCACACAGCTTGCCGGTATCCGCATCCAGCGCGATCAGTTTGGCATCGTTGCTGGCGTTATAGATACGCTTGCGGCAAAGGGCGGGCTGGGCGGGTGTGCTATCAGCCTGTACCGCGCTGCCGTCATAGTAGCTCACACCACGGCAGGTCTGATGCTGTTGCAGATAAGAGGCATCTTTCGCTGGCTGATATTTCCACTTCAGCGCACCGGTTTCCGGGTTCAGCGCATGAACTTCATTGTGAGGCGTACAGAAATAGACGCTGTTGTTCACCTTCAGCGGCGTCGCTTCAAAGGTGTATTCCGTGGCATCTTTTTCCGCATCGCGCACGTCGCCCGTATGGTAGGTCCAGGCCACATCCAGCTTGCTGACGTTATCGCGCGTGATCTGTTTCAGGCTGGAGAAACGCAGGCCGTTGGTGGTGCCACCGTAGGCCGTCCAGTCACTGCCCGCCACCTCGGTGTCGCCGCTCTGGCGCTGGTTGGTAATGTTGCCTGCCTGTGGCAATGGATCGTAAAACATCATCCCCACCACCAGCGCCACAATCAGAATGACCGTCGTGCCGAGGAAGGGATGAAAACGGCGCCCTTCTTTTTTGTACAGTGGGCGAACCACCCAGGGCAACGCCAGCCACAGGCCGATCAGGCCAATGATGTCTCCGCGCGGGATCCACTGCCATTTGTCAAAGCCGACTTCATAAATCATCCACGCCAGTACCATCCACATTAATAAAGCGTAGAGAGACAAAGCGATTTTTTTATTCATAAACAGCGTGATAGCCGTGACCAGCAGGCCGAGGCCCATCAGTGCATAGAACGGCGTACCGCCGATCAACAGCAGTTGTGTACCCATGTAGAGCATCGCGATCCCGACGATTGCGATGACAATACTGGTTATCTTGTTAAGCATTGGTATCCCTTAGTGTTAAAGTGCGCAATTATTATCTGACAAATAATTACAACGTACTTACACTAATTTAACTAAAAAAATCTGATATAAAAACAAAATTATTTTAATTGTTATCGGTAACTATTTCGGTCAGGGCAGAGTTTTGCCCAACGTCAGTTTTACGAGCCTGCTCTGAAAGTTGTCATTTCCTGCCCCTTTAGCGCCATGACTTCATCCTTTCTGTCGCACCTGCGTTTACAATCCAGGCAGATTTATTGTGTCTGGCACTTGAAAGTACGAAATGAAACGTACATGATACACGGAGGTAATATGACACTCACAGAGGTGAAGAAGCAGGCAATCAACTGCCTCAGGCAAGATGCTTATGACCATGAAGTCCGGCGGGATCTGGACGTAAAAAACCTGTTTGCGACGGGCGTGGTGGATAAGGTCTGGGTTGCTGAACTGATCAGGAAAACCAGCGGGTCGGGGTATCATTGCAGCCCTCATCATCGGGCCCCTGACGTGGATGTTCATATCTGTCGCAGCTGGAAATGCGGCGGCTGGTGGTACGTTAAATTTTATTTTATGGAACCTGATATGATTTTTATCAGCGTGCATCTGTAACAAGGAAGAGGTGACCATGAGAATTGTCAAAGAGGGCGAAACACGGACGCTGCTGTGCCATAACTGCGGTAAAACATCTGCCACCTACCGGGTACGTGATGTCGCATTCAGCGATAAGCGTGGCACGGTGAAAAATATTCTCGCCGCTGTCTGCGACCGCTGCGATGAGGTGGCCGCTATCCCCGCGCAGTCCACCGCGCGTATCAAAGAGGCCTTCGAACAGTCCAGTTCCCCGCTGGAAATCAGAGTGCCGGTACACTACCTGGATATTCTGTATGTTGCTACGCAGAAGATTGATACCACCCTCAGCGAAAACTTCAACAAGGCGTTGATCCTCTGGTATCTGCATGCGCTGACCAGCGGCCGTTATCCGCAGCAGGAACTGAAAACATTGCTGAGCAGCGACATAGCGGATGCGAAAGCGTCAAGACGCCTCTCGATGAAAATCACGCAAAAGCAGCAGGCGGAACTCAACCAGCTGATGCAGCAGCAGGGGATGAAAAAAACCTCTGATGTGGTGAAAGCGGTGATCCTGAAAATTCATCAGGACCTGGTGCTGGAGCAGGATCTCAGCGGCCTGCCAGAGTTACGCAATATGGCTGCCGCAATCGCCTGATCAATCGCGGCCTCTGTGACACCTGTATCACCTGCCCGGCAGTCGTGCGGGCAGTTCAAGACTGGTGCGGAAATCCTCGCCGCGGTAATCCTCATCCAACAGATGACGTTTGCGCAGCTCCGGCAGCAGGCCATTAATCAGCAGATCTTCCTGGTCTGGCTGCCCCAGCCCGTGCAGCGAAATCACATCCAGCACACCTGCGTGATAGCGCTGCTCAATGGCATCGGCCAGCGATTCCGGGGTTCCGGCAACAAACCAGTGCCCGGTCTCTTCGGCTTCAATAATCAGCTGACGCAGCGTCAACCCCTGGCGGGCGTAGCGGGTAAATATCTCCGCACGTCCACGACGTCGGTTCACCTGGCTCGTATCCGGCAGCAGAGATTCCGGGATCGCCCGGTCGAGATCCAGCTCCTGCAAATCGACCTCCCCGCCGAGCATATCCGCCACCTTCAGACGTCCACGCTGATAGTCAATGCGCTGATGCTTCTCTTCCAGGCGGCGCGCCACATCGGCCGGGCTTTCACCGATAACCGAGTGGAAAGAGTTCATGATCAGCGGCGGCTGCTCGCGGCCTGCCAGCTGCGCACGCCGCCGGACTTCGGCCACAAAGGCACTGGCGGCATCCAGCCCAGGCTGCGAGGTGTAAATCACTTCGGCATAGCGGGCACCGAGGCTGATCCCCTCCTCCGACTGCCCGGCCTGGAACTGTACCGGACGATGTTGCGGCGACGGTGGCACATTTAGCGGCCCCGCCACGCGGAAGAAATCACCGTGGTAATTGATCGGATGCAGCTTGCGGGGATCGATGCTGACACCTCCGCCGCTCTTGCGCTGTACCGCGTCCCGGTCATTGGCATCGAACAGTGCATTAATCACTTCAATAAATTCGGTAGCGCGGGCATAACGCGCCGCCGGAGAAGGCAGCTCGCCGCCACCAAAATTCTCCTCACCCACCGATGAGGTCACCGCATTCCAGCCCGCGCGCCCGGCGCTGATATGGTCGAGCGTGCCGATCAGACGCGCCAGATTGTAAGGATGCTGGAAGGTGGTGGTGACGGTGGCAATCAAGCCTATCTGGCGGGTCACCTGGCTTAACGCCGCCAGCGTGACAATCGGGTCCTGACTGCCGGTGATCCCGGCCAGCCCGACGGGATCGCTCTGGAGCAGATCGGCGGTAAACAACCCGGTGATTTTTTCACGTTCAGCGGTTTGCGCCAGTGCGACGGCGCGCTGAATGCCAAAAGCGCGGTCGGTGTCGTTGGCGGCGTATATCACGCTGCTCGCGCCTACCAGTGTTTTCAGTCGTCTGCGGTGTTGAGTGGTCACTTGAAGTCCCTTATTTCAGCCAGGTCAGAGGCTTAAAAAATAAAGGGCTGAGGTTTTTACGCCACTAAGAAAAACGAATGTGGTTGGGTGAAATTCAGCTAAGAGGCATCAGTGTGGGTTCAGGCACCGCGCAGCGACTTCGGCGACACACCAAACTTCTTACGGAAAGCGACCGAAAAATGGGCAGGTGTGTAACCCACGCGATAAGCGGTGGTCGACACGCTCATCTCCCCTTCGGTCAGCATCTGCCATGCTGTTTGCAGGCGCAGATTTTGCAGATACTCAAACACACTTTCCCCGAACAGGCGGCGGAAACCGACGGTGAGTTTACGGGTATTAATCCCGACGCTCAGCGCCAGTTCGGCCAGAGAAGGCGGCTGTAACAAGCGGTCCGCCAGCAGATCTTTTGCCTGGTGCAGGCGTTCAATGTCTGCCGTTGACAGGCGCAACTGCCCGGCTTCGCTGCGCGCCGGGCGCTGGCTGAATCCCTCCAGTGCATGCGCCACAATCTCCAGCGCTTTACCGGACAAATAGAGCGCCCGGGCAATTCCTGTCATCGGGCAGCTGGCTACCTGCGCACGTAACGCCTGAATCGGCGCCGAGGCTTCCATCACCAGCAGGCGCGGGCCGTTGAATTTTTCCAGTTGAAACGTCTGCTGGAGCTGCTCATGCACATCGCCACCGATGCGGCTGGCCAGCGTCGCCGGAGACAATGTAATGGTGCTGTAGTCCATCCTGCGCCCCGCTTCGAAACGCTGCATCGACTCACTCTCCCCCTGATTCCACACAGCACAAACGCAGGGGCCGACGATACGACGCTCAGCCGCCTGTGGCATCCGGCACAGCAGTTCACCGCCGTCGACCACAATCAGCTTCAGTCCCTGTTGCAAGCGTTCCGTCTCCCATGTTGCCACGCGGGGATTAAGCGATCCGCTGCTTAACGCAATGCTGCCGTCAAAAACAACATCATTCACAGGCTGGAGATTCAGATGAGGAGAAAGGGTCGCGCTGGCTGGTTTCATATCTCTGCCTGTCAGTTCACCACAGTGGAAGAAGGTATTTAAACGCAATCGATTATCATTCTCACAATACCAGTGCAGCTCCTCTGCTGTCCAGCAACGATGAAATCCGTGTCTTATTTTTCGTTTCCTTCTTTGATGGTGAAAAAACGAAAGAAAGAGTCGCGCCAGCGAAAGTCTCTGCGATTGCTGAAACGCCGTGCGTAGCGAGAATAGTCAGCGTTGAATCACTTCTTATTTTTCCCGGAGAAAACGGTGTTAAACCCTGAAAAAAACAAGGTGACGATGATCGCCGCCTGCATCAGTCTGGCTCTGCTTCCTGCCGCTTTTCCGAGCTTCGCACAGCGTGCAGATGACGAAGAAAAAACCCTGACGGTCACCGCCGATGTGGACCCTGAACAAAATGCAGGTTATGTGGCGAAACAGAGCACCACCGGAAGTAAAACCCGGACGCCGGTACTGGCAACGCCGCAATCTCTGAGCGTGATTGGCCGCGATGAACTGACCGACCGTAATGTGCAGACCACCACCGAAGCGCTGCGCTATACGCCTGGGGTGTTTACGTCGACGGCCGCGATCAATACGCGTTTCGACTACTTCAGCATTCGCGGCTTTGACGCTACGCTGAATGGCGCCCTGCTGGACGGGCTGCGATCCACTACGGCTCAGTCCTATGTCCGTTACCAGCCATACGGCATGCAGAGTATCGATGTGCTGCGCGGCCCGGCCGGGTTCCTCTACGGCAGCGGATCGCCGGGCGGCGTGGTCAATGCCATCAGTAAACGCCCGACAGAGCAGCCGCTGCATGAAGTGGGCATTCAGTTCGGCAGCCATGGCCGCACTCAGGGCCAGTTTGACGTTGGTGGCCCGGTGAATGACGATAACAGCGTGTTGTATCGTGTCGTAGGCGTTGCCCGCGACAGCAACACGCCGTTCGAGAATGTGAAAGACGATACGCTGTATCTCGCCCCGTCCATGACGTGGAAACCCAACACTGATACCGCGCTAACCCTGCTAACCTCCTTCAGCCGCGATACGTTTGGCCCACCGCGCAGCTACACGCCGTTGCAGGGTACGCTGCTCAGCAACCCGAATGGCAAAATTCCGCGCAACCAGTATCTCGACGGCAGTAATCTCGATAACCATATGACCCAGCTTAATCTGGGTTACGATCTGGATCACCGCCTGAATGACAATCTCTCGTTGCACTCAACGGCGCGCTACACCCGCACGGAACTGCTGACACAGACCTACTCCGGCATGGGGCTGGCAGCCGATTTGCGTACCCTTAACCGCCGGGCCTATGAGTTCGGCATCAAGGGAGCGATTATCGCCACCGATAATAATCTCAAGGCCGACTGGAATGCTGGCCCGGTGAAAGGTACCAGCGTTCTCGGCGTGTCATATCGCCATACGGGCGAAGATTACTACCTCAACTACGGCAGTGCGCCGTCGGTGGATATCTATAATCCGGTGTACGGCGGGCGTTTCGCTGCCACTACGCCATTTGCCTCCACCTGGCAGAGCGCCGACGAAACCGGGGTGTATCTCAGTAATACGCTGGCACTGGCAGAGAGCCTGCTGCTGGACCTCTCCGCGCGGGAAGACTGGGCATCCGTGCAGACCAGCAACCGTCTGAGCAATACCGATACCAGCCAGAACGATCATCACTTCACCTGGCGAGCCGGATTAACCTGGCTGACCGATTCCGGGCTGGCTCCGTACGTCAGTTACACCACCTCGTTCGCCCCGGTGCTGGGCACCAATTTTTACGGCGAAAGCTACAAGCCGACCACCGGCAAGCAAATTGAAACCGGGCTGAAGTATCAGCCGGAGAGCTTCGACGGACTGTTCACGCTCGCCTGGTTCGATTTAGAGCAAAACAATGTCTCCACGACCGATCCCAATCAGCCGCTGAACACCGTCCAGACCGGACAGATCACCTCAAAAGGGATTGAAGCCTCTGCCGCCGCCACCCTGACGCCCTCGTTTAAGCTGACGGCCAGTTACACCTGGAACGATCTCACCACCACCAAAAGCAACACCGCAGGCGCCGAAGGGAAAACCCCGGTGGGAATGCCGGAACAGATGGCGTCCGTCTGGGGCGATTACACCCAGCAACAGGGGCCACTGGCCAGTCTGGGGCTGGGCGCGGGTGTTCGCTACGTCGGCAAAACCTGGGCTGACACCAACAACACTATCCGCGTACCTGACTACACCGTGTTCGATGCGGCGGTGCATTACGATTTGGGCCAGGTGAACTCGTCACTGAAAGGCGCCCGCGTGGCGGTCAACGTCAACAACCTGTTGAACAAAAACTATTACACCACCTGCTCCACCACCTCATGTAACCAGGGCTACGACCGCTCCGTGCTCGCTACGCTCAGCTATCGCTGGTAAGGAAAAAACCGATGATGACAATACTCCGGGCAGGGAAACCTGTCCGCAGTGCGCTTAACGCCCTGCTGTTCACTGCATTACTGATAAGTGCCCAGGTACAGGCCGCCGTGACGGTCACCGATATGCTGAACCGCACGGTCACCCTGCCTGCCCCGGCAAAACGTATCGTGCTGGCGGAAAGCCGCCATATCATGACGCTGGCACTGCTGGAAAAAGATCCGCTGGCAAACGTTGTGGCCTGGGGAACTGACCTGCAACGCTACTCCCCTTCGACCTTCGAGGCGCTGAAACAGCGTTTCCCGCAGGCAGCGAGCATTAAAGAGATTGGGGATCTCAATACCGGCACGTTCTCAATGGAAGCCGCGATTGCCGCCAGACCGGACCTGGTGGTGTTCACGCTGTACGGCGCCATCCCGGAGGGCCTCAACAAGCTGGATGCTGCGCATATCCCTTATGTGTTCGTCGATTTCTTCCGCCATCCGCTGGTAAAAACCGTTCCCAGTATGCTCATGCTGGGCAAGCTGCTGGGGCACGAGAAAGAAGCGGAAGCCTTTGTGGCGTTCTATCAGCAGCATATGAATGAAGTGGCAAAACGTGTGGCGCAGCAACCCCGGCGCCCGCAGGTGTTCTTTCATCTGAATCCCGGCGGTGACGACTGCTGCTTTACCTCCGGTAAAGGCAATATGAGTGACTTTATCGCCGTTGCCGGGGGCGACAATTTGGGCGCGGCAACGCTGCCGAATGGCATTGGCAAACTCAACCTGGAATATGTGCTGGCGAAGAAACCGGACTTCTATCTGGCGGGCGGCGGCTCCACCGTCAGTCGTCGCGGGCTGAACATCGGCCCTTCTGTCGCCCCCACTGAGAGCGCCCGTTCACTGCGGGAGATTGTCAGCCACCCGGCTCTTGCCAGCCTGCCAGCGATCCGCCATCAGCAAGTGGGCGGTATCTGGCTGTTCTTCTTCGATAACCCGCTGTTCTTTATCGGTGTGGAAGAGATGGCAAAAATGCTGCATCCGCAGGCGTTTAACGATATTGACCCGGCCAAAACGCTGGAGGAGCTGAACCAGCGCTTCCTCGCCTTCCCGCTGCGGGGCACATTCTGGACCACCCTGAACCCACAGGAGTAATCATGAAGATCCCGGTCGCGGTACCTATCGCGCAGAACGTCGCGATCGGCATTCTCACGCAGGCCAGCTATCTGGGGCAGGCGCTGCTGGTGGCGCAGGTGCTCACCTTGCTGATGCAGGCAGAGTACGGCGCGCCCGTCATCACCGCGTTGTGGTGGCTGGTTGCCGTTGTGGTGCTGCGTGCGCTGCTGTTGTGGCTGACGGAGATCACCGCCCTACGTATTGCCCGCATCAGCAAAACCGTATTGCGTCAGCGTCTGCTCGACCAGTTGGTGCGCTTTGGTCCTGGCCTCAGTCTGCTCCACCCCGCTGCCGCACTACAGAATACTGTGATTGCCGGAGTGGATGCGCTGGAAGGTTATTACAGTCGCTATCTGCCTGCGGTACTGACGGCGCCCCTCGCCTGTGGCCTGGTACTGGCCGTCATGGCGTGGGTTGACGGACCAACCGCGCTGCTGCTGATGCTGTTTGTCATCGCCTGTCCGCTGTGCGACTGGCTGTGGATGCGCTGGCAGATGCCCAAAGCTAGCAGCGTCTTCAGTGCCATGGGGGACTTCGCCGCCGAACTGCTTGATGCCTTACAGGGGCTGGTGACACTGAAAGTGTTTGGCGCATCTCCACGCTGGCGTGCCCGGCTGGCCAATCGTGCGGCGGCACTGCGCCAGGCTTCCATGACCACGCTGCGGGTGACCTTAATCCGCAGTGGACTGACACGCATGATCACCCTGAGCGGTATTGCACTGGTACTGATGATGAATGCCTGGCGCGTGGCAGAACATCAGCTGACGCCGTTTACCCTGCTGTTGACGCTGTTTATTGCCCGGGAAGCCTTTCGTCCCTTAGCACAGCTGGAAAATGCCTTTTACAGCGCCTGGGCCGCCAGCGGTGCGCGTGCTCCCGTCGACGCCCTGCTGACACTGACGGCTCCGGTGGCGGAACCCGCCAATCCCTGCCCGCGTCCGCTGCATTTTGATCTGCATATCGACCGCATCAGTTTCCGCTACCCGGATAGCCGCCAGGCCCTGTCTGACGTGTCATTGCAGATCCCTGAAAGGCAGTTTATAGCGCTGGTTGGCCCGTCCGGTGCAGGGAAGTCTACGCTCGCCACGCTGCTGATGCGCTGCTTTGATCCTGACCACGGCACGATCTTCCTCGGCGGCACGGATATCACCGAACTCCCACTGGCAACGCTGCGTGAGATGATCAGCGTCGTCTCGCAGGATGTGTTTCTGTTTCATGGCTCAATCGCCGACAACCTGCGCATCGCCAGGCTCGATGCCAGCGACGAAGCACTGCACCAGGCAGCACAGCAGGCGCAGATTGCCGATTTTATCCAGCAGCTCCCTGCCGGTTATGACACACCGGTTGGCGAACGCGGCGCACAGCTTTCCGGCGGTCAGCGCCAGCGGCTGGCGATTGCCCGCGCATTGCTGAAAGATGCCCCGATCCTGATTCTGGATGAAGCTACCGCCAGTGTGGATGCCGCCAGCGAGCGTGCGCTGCGTGATGCCCTGGCGCAGCTCTCCGGGCGCACGGTGATTGCCATCGCTCACCGGCTGGAGAGTATCCGTCATGCTGATCGTATTCTGGTGTTCGATAACGGACGGCTGGCAGAACAGGGCACCCATACACAACTGGTCGCCGCCAACGGACGTTATGCGCAGTTACTCGCCGCACAGGAGGAGCAAACATGAACAAACGCCACAACGGAATTCTGGGATTAATCCGGCTGATGAAAGGCCAGCGCCATCGGGTATTACTGGCGGTGGTAGCGGGCGTGCTGGCACAGGGTGGCACGCTGGCAAGTCTGGCATTGGGTGCTGTGATTGTCGGGCAGGCCATCGTGGCCCCTGACGCTGACACCCTGATAACCGGATGTGCCGGGATGGCCCTGCTGGTGCTGTTTACCGCTGGGGCACGCTGGTGGCAGGGCTGGGCCTCACACGATCTGGCGTTTATGCTGATAGAGAAATTGCAGATGGCCATCTTTGACGGACTGGAACGCGCAGCCCCGTTAACCGCATCCGGCCAGCGTCTGGGGGAACTGGCATCCGTTGCCACCGCCGATGCCGAACGGATGGAACGTTTCTATGCTCATACCCTGGCCGATTACATCGCGGCGTTTATTGTGCCGCTGGCGGCGCTGGCGCTGCTGTATCTGCTCGATCCTCTGCTGATGCTGGTGATGCTGCCCTTCCTGCTGCTGGTCGCCAGCGTGCCCGCGTGGCTGGCGCGCCATGCAGCGCGGCAGGGGAAAGCGGTCACCGGGCAGCTTGGGCAGCTTAACGCCGCAACGCTGGAATTTATCCACGGGTTGCGTGAGCTGGCGCTGTTCGGTCAGACGCAGATCTTTGTGCTGCGTCTGCTGCAGCGAACCCGGCAGCTCAGCCTGGCGCAGCAACGCTACGCGGCCCGCAGCGGGCTGGAACAGGCCACCATCGATCTGCTGAGTGCCAGCGCCCTGCTCGCCATGCTGCTGTGTACCCTGCACCTGCTGCTGGCGGGCGCCCTTATGCCGCAGTGGCTACCGCTGGTGGCGGTACTCAGCATCGGGGCGCTGCTGCCAATCGCGGAGGTCACCCATACAGCCAGTGAATTGGGCGAACTGCATGCCGGGGCCGGACGCATTCTCACCCTCGCCAACCAGGACAGCCGCGTGAAAGATCAAGGAACGGCTGCCCTGCCCGACAACGCCGATGTGATGTTTTCTGCCGTCAGTTTCGCGTATCCTGGCCGTCCGCCGCTGCTGCACCAGGTGGATTTTCATCTCAAGCGGGGCGAAATGGTGGCGCTGGTGGGGCGTTCCGGTGCGGGCAAAAGCACCCTCAGCCAGTTGTTGCTGAGATTGCACGAGGCCACGGAAGGGACGATCACCATTGGCGGCAGCGATATCCGTACCCTGCCGCTCGCCCGTTTGCACCCGTTAATAAGTTGGGTGCCTCAGGACATCGATCTTTTTGCCACCTCGATTGCTGACAATATTCGCCTTGGCCAGCCGGAAGCCTCGCAGCAGCAGGTAGAACAGGCCGCCCGCCTGGCTCAGGCGCATGATTTTATCTGCGCTCTGCCCGATGGTTATGCCACCTCCTGCTCAGGCGCTGATCGTCTCTCCGGCGGCCAGCGCCAGCGTATTGCCATTGCCCGCGCACTACTGACAACAGCACCGATTCTGATCCTCGATGAAGCCTCTGCCAGCCTGGATAGCGAAAACGAACGCGCGTTTCATCAGGCGCTGGATGCGATACGCCAGCAGCGAACCGTGCTGTTAATTGCTCACCGACCGAGTACCATTCAGCGGGCAGACCGCATTATACAACTGGTGGACGGCGTTATTATTTAGCGCGTTTATGACGCAGATCATTTGGTGCCATCCGCGCCCTGAATATTTAATGCTAGAGTGAGGGAAATTAACATTGGACACCCCCTCATGAACCATTTAGAACTTCAGGCATTACGCCACATTTTCTTTCTCAGCCTTGAAGAAGCCGCCAATTATATTGCCAACGATAATGACGTTGCCGCATGGCAACGAAAAGAATCAGGAACGGAACCCGTCAGCGAGGCAATAACTCATCATTTTGATGCGTTATTACTGCAACGACAACATCATATGAATGCCATTATTGATAAAATCAACTCACGCATTGGTAATAACACCATGAAGTATTTCTCTGACTTCGATGAGTTCCAACGCGCCTGCCCTGGAGGCGATCGGCTGGCATGGAAAACCTATCAGTCCGTCGCCGCAGAGCTTTATTCGCTCGGGCTGGAGCGCCTCTGCTAACAGTAACGTGACGCAGCACACAGAATCGTGGATGCCATCCCGGTTCCATCGCCCGGCACAACACAGAATATTTAACATCATCCGCAACACCTTCTTCGCAATTGATTACCTTTCTCTCTCTTTTATTCCATTCCGGGGTTTTACCCCGGTTACAAATGTTAATTATCTTGAGTTTCTATAGATCACTTTGTTAATCCCATAGAAAACCTCTATTGATTACACAAAAAAAAGAATTATTCAGCCTTATCACTGCTCCGTAGTATTAATAACAACAGAATTATTATTGATATTCACCGCACGCCGGATTTATTTATCTGGCAAGAGTCGCAACGGAGCCGATATTATGAATGGTTATCGCCATCTCTTCACCCCAATTACCATTAACGGCATGCGTTTAAAAAATCGCATTATTATGCCGCCAATGGGAACCAATTTCGCCGGGTTAAATGGAGAAGTCAGTGAACAGCAGCTGGATTATTATGCGCTGAGAGCAAAAGGCGGCACCGCGCTGATCACCATTGAAAATGTCTGCATCGATTTTCCCTTTGCCACTAACGGCACCACCCAGCTGCGTATTGATAACGACCAGTATATTCCCGGCCTGTTCCGTCTGACCGAACGCCTGCATCAGCACGGCGCCTGTGTCTCCGTTCAGCTCAACCATGCCGGGGCATCGGCTTATGCCGCCCGCCTGAATCAGCAGCAACCCGTCTCGTCTTCCACCCAGCCGTCAAAGAAAAACGGCAATATTCCGCGTTCCCTGAGCGTGGAAGAAATCTATCAGGTGGTGGAGAAGTTTGGCGATGCTGCCCGGCGCGCCCGTCAGGCAGGCTTCGACTGCGTGGAGATCCACGCCGGGCACTCCTACCTGCTGTGCCAGTTCCTGTCGCCGATCTACAACCAGCGTGACGATGAGTTTGGCGGTTCTGTCGAGAACCGGGCGCGCATCGTGCGCCTGGTGGTGGATAAAGTGCGTGAGCAAGTCGGCCCACGTTTTCCCATCAGCCTGCGCTTCAGCATGGATGACTTCGTTGAGGGCGGTAATCACCCGGAAGAGATGCTGGCACTGCTGGAACACTGCCAGCAGAACGTCGATATGCTCAACGTCTCCGCGGCACTGAACGATACCCTGCAATTCCAGATTGACCAGATGGACCTGCCCGACGGCTGGAAGCGCTATCTGTCACGCGATGTGCGCCAACGCTTCGGCAAACCGACGGTGATCGCCGGAAACATCCGTAACCCTGCCATTGCCGAAGACATCCTTGCCAGCGGCGATGCCGACCTGCTGGCTATCGGTCGCGGGCTGATCGCTGAACCGGCGTGGGTGAACAAAGTGCAGAGCGGCCAGGAGCATCTGATACGTCACTGCATCTCCTGCAATATTGGCTGCGCCGACCATCGCATTGCCCGCTCTCGCCCCATCCGTTGTTCCATCAATCCCGACATCTTGCACGGCGATGCGTATCAGCAACGCCAGATCACCCGTCCGCTCAAGGTGGTGGTGATTGGCGGCGGCACCGCCGGGATGGAAGCCGCCTGCACCGCGGCCGAAGTGGGCTGCCAGACCTGGCTGCTGGAAGCGCAGCCACAGCTGGGCGGCCTGGCACGTGATATTGCCCGCCTGCCGGAAAAACGGCGCATTGCCGGATTCCCGCAGTTTATGGAACGCCGCCTGCGCGCCCTCAGCAACCTTGAAGTCATCACCGGAAAACGTGCTGGCGTGGCGGATATCGCCGCACTCCAGCCAGACCTGGTGGTGAATGCCACCGGATCCACCCCACTGCTGCCGCCGATTAACGGCCTGATGGACTTTATTGACCGTCCCGGCAGCCCGGTGTTCTCCATCACCGGCCTGCTCTCCGGCATCGACAACTTTACCGACACCGCAGGCAAGCGCGTGGTGGTGGTCGGCGGCGGCGCGGTCGGGCTGGACGTCAGTGAATATTTCGCCAAACGCGGCGCGCAGGTCAGCCTGGTCGAGATGCTGGATGCACCGGGCCGCGACCTCGATCTGATCACCAAAAGCAGCATGCTCGCGATGCTCGACGAGCACCAGGTGGCGCTGTGGATGCAGACCCAGTTGATGGCGGTGCATGGCGATCGCTTCAGCGTGAAAAAAGACGATGCCCTGCACGACCTGCCGTTCGACTACGGCTTTGTCTGCCTTGGCATGCGCGCTAACCAGCAAGGGCTGGATGCCCTGCAACAGTGGGCAACCAGCGAACAGGTGCGGCTGATGAACATCGGCGACAGCGTGATGGCGCGCCGCATCATTGACGGCATCCGCGAAGGGCACGACGTGCTTACCACACTGGAAGATATGGGCTGCCTGGCGTGATGCGGTGAGCACTCCCCTGCGCCCGGCGGTAATGAATTTTTTAACATTATGAGGATAGCATCATGGCAGAACGTATCACTGGTCACACCGAACTGATTGGACTGATCGCCACACCCATCCGTCACAGTCTCTCTCCGACCATGCATAACGAAGCGTTTGCCCATCTGGGGCTGGATTATGTTTATCTGGCGTTCGATGTCGGCAACAAAGAGCTGAAAGACGTGATCGCCGGTTTCCGGGCACTGAACCTGCGCGGCTTTAACGTCTCGATGCCGAATAAAACCACCGTGTGCCAGCATCTTGATCACCTCTCTCCCGCCTCAAAACTGGTGGGCGCGGTGAATACCGTGGTCAATGACAACGGCGTGCTCACCGGGCATATCACCGACGGCACCGGTTATATGCGGGCGCTGAAAGAAGAGAACATCAATATCATCGGCGAGAAAATGACGCTGTGCGGAGCAGGCGGTGCCGCCACGGCGATCTGCGTGCAGGCCGCGCTGGACGGCGTGCGCGAAATCTCTATCTTCAATCAGCGCGATGCCTTCTGGGACAACGCGCAGGCCACGCTGCGTAAAATCCAGGACAACACCAACTGCGTGGTGAATCTGTACGATATTGCCGACACGCAAAAACTGCGCGATGAAATGGATGACAGCCTGATGTTCACCAATGCCACCGGCATCGGCATGAAACCGTTCGAAGGCGTTACCCTGCTGCCGGATGAGAGCTTCCTGCGCCCTGACCTGATCGTCTCTGACGTGGTGTACAAACCGCAGCAGACGCGTTTACTGGAAATTGCCGGGAAAAAAGGTTGCCGCACAGTCAATGGCTTAGGCATGATGCTGTGGCAAGGGGCGGCTGCCTTCGAGATCTGGACAGGGAAAGAAATGCCGGTCGACTACATCAAAAACATCCTGTTTTGAGTGAAGGCATCTATGAAAAATACCTACATTCCAACCGCCGCCGGGCTGTACCTGAATTATCTGGTGCATGGCATGGGGGTTTTATTAATGACCCTCAATATGTCCCACCTGGAGCAACAGTGGCAGACCAACGCCGCCGGGGTTTCCGTGGTTATTTCGTCGCTGGGATTTGGTCGTCTGGTGGTGCTGTTTGTCTCCGGCATGCTATCTGATAAGTTCGGGCGCAAACCCTTTATTTATCTCGGTATGCTCTGCTACCTCGGCTTCTTCTTCGGCATTCTCAGCTCGCACAGTATTACCACCGCCTTTGCCTTTGGCTTCCTGGCCGGTATGGCGAACAGCTTCCTCGATTCCGGCACCTATCCGGCCCTGATGGAGTCGTTCCCGAACTCAGCCAGCACCGCCAATATCCTGATTAAAGCCTTTGTTTCCGGCGGCCAGTTCCTGCTGCCGTTTATTATCAGTGCCGTGATCATGGCTGACCTGTGGTTTGGCTGGTCGTTTGTGATTGCCGCCGCCATTATGCTGGCGAATGCGATCTACCTGCTGAAACGTCCGTTCCCGGATCACCGGGCGCAGGCGAAACCGGCCAGCACCGTCAGCGCGCAAGCCACGCCGTCCCAGCCGCAGAGCAAAAGCAACCTGCTGGATATCGCCTGTTTTACCCTGTATGGCTATATCTCGATGGCAACGTTCTACCTGGTGAGCCAGTGGCTGGCGCAGTACGGTCAGTTTGTGGCGGGAATGCCCTACGCCTCGGCGATCAAGCTGCTGAGTATCTATACCGTCGGTTCCCTGAGCTGCGTCTTTGTCACTGCTGCCCTGGTGAAAAAAGCCGTCAGCTCGGTGAATCTGCTGATGCTCTACACCTTTATCTCGCTGGTTGCGCTGCTGGGCGTTTGCCTGCATCCCACGCCTGCGGTGGTAATGGGCTTCGCATTTGTGATTGGCTTCTCGGCGGCGGGTGGCGTGATGCAGCTGGGCCTGACCATTATGGCGATGAGTTTCCCGCACGCCAAAGGCAAAGCCACCGGCATTTTCTACAGCGCTGGCAGCCTGGCGACCTTCACCATTCCGCTGATCACCGCGAAGCTGTCGCAAACCAGCATCGCCAGTATTATGTGGTTTGACGTCGGGATTGCGGCGGCAGGTTTTGCCCTCGCCCTGTTTATTGGCTATCGCCAGCTGGCTGCGCGCAGCGCATCATTGCAGGTTAATCGTGTGCAGGCGTAATGCCTGCTATCAGAGATGAGAACATCATGACCGCTATTGTGAACGTAAAAAATATTACCTTTGGCGCAGGCAAACCGCTGATCTGCGTCCCGCTGGTCGGCCGCACGCTGGCCGCCATCAGTGAAGATGCCCGTCAGCTGGCGGACGTGCAGGCAGATGTGATTGAGTGGCGCGTTGACCACTATGAAGCCGTGGATAACCTGGACGCCGTCAAAGCGGCCCTGCAACAGATCCGCGCCATTTTGCCGCAGGTGCCGCTGCTGTTTACCTTCCGCAGTAAAAAAGAAGGTGGCGAACATGAAATGAGCGATGACGCCTATTTCACTCTCAACAGCGTGATTGTCCGCAGCGGGCTGGTTGACCTGATTGACGTCGAGTTATTTAACGATGAGGCGCGCATCCGGGCACTGATCGACCAGGCGCATGATGCCGGGGTGAAGGTGATTATGAGCAATCATGATTTCCATAAAACGCCGACCAAGACGGAAATCATCGCCCGCCTGTGCCGGATGCAGACGCTGGGCGCGGACCTGCCAAAAATCGCCGTGATGCCGCAAACTGCGCACGATGTGCTGGTGCTGCTGGATGCCACCCTCACCATGAAAGAGGAGTACGCAACCTGCCCGCTGATTACCATGTCGATGGGCAAAACCGGAGCGATCAGCCGCCTGGCCGGGGAAGTGTTTGGTTCGGCGATGACCTTTGGTGCCGCACGCCAGGCCTCAGCGCCGGGACAGATCGCCGTGCAGCCGCTGCGTGAGATGCTTTACGTACTGAGTCATTAATGCCTTACGGGTAAACCTGCGGCATCAGGTTTACCCGCTTTATTATGTCGGTGGTTTATTTCAGATTCAGCTCAGACTGACTGTGCTGAATAATAAACGCTTTAAACGCATTGGCGACCGGGGATAACTGGCGATCTTTGCGGGTAGCCAGATAGATATAACGTGTTTCGCCAGGATCGGTAATACTCATCACCTTCACATCGGAATAATCCAGCGTGGTAATACGCGGCATAATCGCAATGCCGTAATTAATACTGACTAATCCCACCATCGCCGTATCTTCCTCAACGTAGCAGGCAATTTTAGGTGTCAGATTCTTCTGGCTAAATATCCTGTCAATAAATGGCCTTAATCCGCTTTTTTCAGAAAAGAACACAAACGGCCACGCCATCGCTTCATGTAAATCAATCGTCATTGCCTCGCGCTGCGCCAGCGGATGATGACGCGAGGTCACCAGCACCAGCTCCTGGCTGATAATCGGGGTGAACTGAATCTCACTTTCATGGGGAAGATGGGAGCAGATCGCCAGGTCGAACTTATCGGCCTTCAGCTCCTGCACGATAGCGCGGGTGGTGCCCTGAAAGAAGCAGAAGTCCGCCGGGGGTTGCTCCGGCTGCTGGCTGAAGCGCTCGATCAGCTGCGGTACCACCCGTTCCCCCATGGTGTAGATATACGCGAGGTTGACAGTTTCCCGCTGGCTGCCGTTTAATCTTTGCAGTGCCGCACGGCCATTCTCCAGCTCGGCAATCGCCTTTTCCACATAGGGCAGAAACAGCGTGCCCTCTTCGGTAATGCGAATATTTCTCCCCTGTTTGGCAAATAACATCACACCCAGCTCTTTTTCCAGTTCAGAAATGGCATGACTGAGCGAAGGCTGGGTAATAAACAGACTACTGGCGGCGGCAGTATAATGTTCTTTCTCCGCCAGACGTTTAAAATAGTAGAGTTGCTTCAGGTTCATTATGCTGACTCACGGTGATGTTCCCGGTAAATAAAAAGTCATCCCTGACGCAATCCCTGTTATTCACGGAATGTAGACTGAGATAATTCTAATATCGGGGGAGGATAATGAACTTGATGCGCGTCATGGAAGATTGCGGGGGATACGCGGGCAACGCTAAAAATAAACAAGGGCCGACGAGAATCCCGCCAGCCCCTGCTTTCGGACTAAGAACGTTAACGCACAATCAGGCCTAACAGGATGCCGACAGCACCGAAGTCAGAATCACTGAAGGTGGTGTTCGCCAGACCGATGCTGCCCAGGACCGGCAGCAGGAATACCGGAATAAAGGTAATCAGCAGGCCGTTGGTGAAAGCACCCAGGATGGCACCACGGCGCCCACCGGTGGCATTACCGAACACCCCGGCGGCAGCACCGACGAAGAAGTGCGGCACCACGCCCGGAATAATCACCGTCATATTCAGCGCGTACAGCAGGAACATACCCAGCACCCCGGCAACAAAGCTGCTGAGGAAGCCGACCAGCACCGCATTAGGCGCATACGGGAACACCACCGGGCAGTCGAGGGCCGGTTTCGCGTTCGGCACCAGCTTGTCGGAGATGCCTTTAAACGCCGGAACGATTTCCGCAATCACCATGCGCACACCCTGCAGCACGATGTAAACCCCGGCGGCAAAGGTAATGGACTGCATCAGCGAGAACATAAACCAGTTTTTGCCACCTGCGTTCATCTCTTTCACCGTTGACGGCCCCGCCACCAGACAGGTGAAGATAAAGATGAAGAACATGGTAAAGGCAATCGCTACCGGCGTATCACGCAGGAACAGCAGGCTTTTCGGCACTTCCATATCTTCGGTGGATTTCTCTTTGTTACCGAACTTGCTGCCGATCCAGGCAGACAGTAACTGAGAAATCGCCGAGAAGTGACCAAATGCCACATCGTCTGAACCCGTCACCTTCTTCATATACGGGTGGACAATCGCCGGGAAGAACACCATCGACACGCCAACCACCAGCGAACCGACCGCGATCAGGCTCGCGCCTTTCATGCCTGCGGTAGCGAGGATCACCGCCACCATCATCGACATAAACAGCGTATGGTGACCCGTCAGGAAGATGTATTTCCACGGCGTGAAACGGGCAATCGCAATATTGATCACCATCGCGAAGAACATAATCATCGCCATTTCAGTACCGAAGCTCTTCTGCGCTACGGCAACAATCGCTTCGTTGTTTGGCACCACGCCCGGAATACCGAAGGCATGATGGAAGATCGCGGCAAAGTCGCCCAGTGAAGAGACAATCAGCCCGGCACCGGCACCGAGGATCAGGAAGCCCATCACGGTTTTCACTGTGCCTTTAATCACTTCTGTGGCCGGTTTTTTCTGTGCAACCAGACCGATCAATGCAATCAGCCCCACCAGAATGGACGGCTCGGACAACACATCACTCATTAAAAAACGGAAAAATTCCATTTTTGGCTCCCTTATAACGCGCCGAGTTCAGTCAGAGCCGCAGAAATGCGCTCTTTCATCGCCACTTTGTCTACCATGTTTTTCAGGGAGACAATCTTACCGCCCACCTGCTGAGCCACCAGCTGCTCGGCAATATCGGAGGTGCCGACGAAGATATCGCTGGCGGTGCCTTTGGCTGAACCGAGGTCAACATGGTCGACTTCCGCATTCACGCCCAGATCTTTAACGATTGTTTTAATGCTCATTTCCATCATCAGGCTGGTACCAAGACCGTTGCCACATACCACGGTGATTTTCATTTTTTTTCCTCTGGAGAATTAATAGCGTGAAATAATGGATAAAATCTGTTCAACCTCGGTCGCTGCAATCAGCGATGCCGTATCTTCCGGGGTATCAAACAAGTGGGCGAGCGCGGTAATAATGCCGATATGGCTGTTACTGTCCGTCGCCGCCAGCACAATCAGCAGATGCACCGGGTCATTTCCTTCTGAATCGAAGTTTACACCCTCGCGGACCACCGTCAGGCTGACGCCCATTTTGTTTGCGCCGTCTTCAGGACGTGCATGAGGCATAGCGATACCGGGGCCAACCACGTAATATGGACCAATCGCCTCGTGTGAGCGGTAGATAGCCTCGACATAACGGGCTTCAATGGTGCCATTATCGCGCAGCGGCTGGCAGGAAAGTGAGACAGCCTCACGCCAGTCAGTGCAGGCAGGGATAATCTGAACAACGTCGGCTGTCAGTAATTCTTTAAGCATGTGTGTCACCTCTCTCTTAATCGCCCGAGCAGAGTAGTGTGAGACTCATCTGATTAATGTGACGAACATCTAAAAAGATAACGCTAACTGTTATAACTATCATTAATTGTGATCGGCTTATCATCAGCCGGAGAATAATTTGTTGCCAGACGTCGGCAACGGCACACTGACGGTGAGAATGGGTCAGGCATGCCTGACCCCTACGCTAATTTCGTGGGGGCGAGGTACACCTCACCATCACATGCGCGTTGATAATGGGTCAGGCGTACCTGACCCCTACGCTAATTTCGTGGGGGCGAGGCACGCCTCACCATCACATGCGCGTTGATAATGGGTCAGGCATGCCTGACCCCTACGCTAATTTCGTGGGGGCGAGATACGCCTCACCATCACATAGATTTTTGTAGGGGCGAGGCACGCCTCGCCCGGCCCTGCCGGAACCAGTAAAGAAGGAGAACCAGGATGCGCAAGCGTCGCAGTAGCGGTCGGGTGACGCTGCAGGATGTCGCCGATTATGTCGGCGTCGGGGCCATGACCGTGTCGCGCGTGATGCGCACACCGGAGCTGGTGTCAGACAGTGTTCGTAACAAAGTAGAACAGGCCGCCCGCGCACTGGGCTATCAGGCCAACCCGGAAGCCAGCGAACTGGCAGCCGGGCGCAGCGACCGCGTCACCTTGCAGGATGTCGCCCGCCATGCCGGTATCGGCCCGATGACGGTATCGCGCGCGCTGCGCGATCCGAGCCAGGTCTCTGAAGCCTCGCTCATCAAAATCCAACAGGCGGTCGCGACCCTCGGCTACGTGCCCAATCAGGCCGCCAGCACGCTCGCCTCGTCCCAGTTGCATACCGTGGCCGTGCTCTACCCCTTTCAGCACGATCGTGCCAGCACCCGCTTTGTTCAGGCACTGCAACAAACCCTGAGTAAACAACCTTTCCAGCTGATCATGGCCTGCCATGAATATCATCAGTACGGTGAAACGCCGCTGGTAGAAAAACTGCTGCAAAACCGCCCTTCCGCCCTGGTACTGTTCGGGGCGCAGCTCTCCAAAAAGACCTGCGACCTGATTGAATCCGCTGAACTGGTGACGGTTAACGTCTGCGGTGCGGAGCGTTTTTCTGCCGATATCACCCTCGATATCGCCATCAACGATGCGGCCGAACGCCTGACGGCGCATCTGCTGGATAAAGGCTATCGCCGCATCGGTTTTATTGGCGCGCACACGGATAACCGCCTGCACAAACAGCAGCTGAACGGCTGGCATAAAGCGATGCTGATGCACTATCAGAATGCGGACCTGATGATCACCGTGCCGGATGCGCCAAGCCTGGAATTTGGCCGCTATGCGCTGGGGCAGCTACTGCAAAATCAGCCGGATCTGGATGCGATTATCTGTAGCCATGAAGAGATTGCTTTTGGTGTACTGTCTGAGTGTCAGCGGCGACTGTTGAAGGTACCCTATGATATGGCGGTGGCCTGCCTTGATGGCTCGGCTAACTGCGATCACACCTTTCCGGCGCTGACCTCAATGCGACTGAATTACGAAAAGCTGGGCCAGCAGGTGGGCCAGCAGCTGATGGCGATGCTGGACAATGCCCCGCAGCCGCAGGAAGAACAGGTGAGATTCAGCCTGGAACCCGGTGCCAGCAGCTAACATACCCTGAATAATTCGAGGTGCGTTGAGGCGGCAAGAGAGCGAATCCCGATGAGCTTACACAGGTAAGTGATTCGGGTGAGTGAACGTCGCCAACAAAGAGGCAGCTTGAAGTATGACGGGTATAAATTAAACGATGCAAGGAGAGACCATGACTTATCCCGTAGCGCGATCCCTGACCGTCACCGAAGCGCTCGACAGCCTCGAAAACCATTACAACGCGGCAGTTGATGCCCTGCGCGACGCCATCACGGCGTTCATCGCTGACGGCAGCCTGCCTGATGCCACACAGCGCGCAGCTGGCCTGTTTGTTTATCCGCAGCTGCGCGTCACCTGGGACGGCGTGGCCCCCTCCCAGCGCCTGACCCGCGCCTTTGGTCGCTTCACCCGCGCAGGCAGCTACAGCACCACCATTACCCGCCCGGCCCTGCTGCGCCACTACCTCAGCGATCAGCTCACGCTCCTGACCCAGGAGTATCAGGTGCAGATTGACGTGCTGCCATCGCAGCAGGAGATCCCCTTCCCGTATGTGATTGACGGTTCCGGCCTGGCGCTGGATCGCAGCATGAGCGCCGGGATCGCCCAGCATTTCCCGACCACCGAGCTGTCGCAGATTGGCGATGAAAATGCCGACGGACTGCTACCGCCGGGTGAAACTTTCCCGCTGTCGCACTTCGATGCCCTGCGCACCGACTTCTCGCTGGCACGCCTGCGCCACTACACCGGCACGCCGGTAGAAGATTTCCAGCCCTACGTGCTGTTCACCAACTACACGCGTTATGTCGATGAGTTTGTGCTGTGGGCCTGCGAACAGATTGCCGACCCGACGTCTCCGTATCTGGCGCTCTCCTGCGCGGGCGGCACCACCATCACGCATGATACGCCGCACCCGGAACAGACGGTGTCTGACCTCGCCTGGAAAAAACACCAGATGCCCGCCTGGCACCTGATTGGCAAAGACGGCCAGGGCATCACGCTGGTGAACATTGGTGTGGGCCCGTCGAATGCTAAAACCATCTGTGACCATCTCGCCGTGCTGCGCCCTCATGCCTGGCTGATGATCGGCCACTGCGGCGGACTGCGCGAGAGCCAGACCATTGGCGACTACGTGCTGGCGCACGCCTATCTGCGTGACGACCATGTGCTGGATGCCGTGCTGCCGCCGGATATCCCCATCCCGAGCATTGCCGAAGTGCAGCGCGCGCTGTATGACGCCACCAAGCTGGTGAGCGGGATGCCAGGTGAAGCGGTGAAAGAACGCCTGCGTACCGGCACCGTGGTGACCACCGACGACCGCAACTGGGAGCTGCGTTATTCGGCTTCCGCTCTGCGTTTCAACCTCAGCCGCGCCGTTGCCGTCGATATGGAAAGCGCCACCATCGCCGCCCAGGGTTACCGCTTCCGCGTGCCTTACGGCACCCTGCTGTGCGTTTCCGATAAACCGCTGCACGGCGAAATTAAGCTGCCGGGCCAGGCAAACCGTTTCTATGAAGGCGCCATTTCCGAGCATTTGCAGATAGGCATTCGCGCCATCGACCTGCTGCGCGCCGAGGGCGACCGCCTGCATTCACGTAAGCTACGGACGTTTAATGAGCCGCCGTTCAGGTGAGTTGAGTATGTAGGGAAACAAAACCGCTTATGCCTTTGAGGTCAGAGCGGTATGGATGATTTTGGAATGCTGTCCCGTTTGGGATGGCATTTTTTTGATGCTGTAGATTTCACAACCTGATAGTGAAATAGGGTAACTATTTCTGGAAGGTAATATATGAACTCCAGGAACATCAGTACAATAAATTTTTAATTAGCTAAAGTTTTATCGTAAAAAGCCGATAGCAATACAAAAGGACTTATTCTGATAACATCGATATAGCATGGAGGCACAACAATGAGATTTTTAATAGCATTTGCAATACTTTTTTCTCTTCCTCTCTATGCCGAAGATGACGACTATGGCCCACCCATCACGTTATGTTTGAACAAGCATGCTATTCCCTATATCAACACCACCATTCCTGTTGAGAATATTGTTAATGGCGCTTATAAGGCGTGTGATGGTATCGTTAATCAATGGAATCGTGAACGTACAGCATTACCAAAAGAAATGAACATTAAACAGGATAAGGATCTCCGGGAGATGTATATCCGAATGATTGAAATTCGCCGAAAAAACAAGAAATGATTGATTTTTAGCATAAAAATAACCGATGCTGGCAATAACCTTATTACCATTTCAAAAAACACTGAATGAGAAATTTTTACTTCGCGAGAAAAAAATGAAAAAATCAGCTGTAAATATTGTTTGTACTATTTTATTATCTTTGCTTTTGAATGGATGTACCATTATTGAGAATGGAGATTGGTACAAAACGGATCTGACGCAAACGCCACTTAATAAAGATTTAACCAAAAAATACAGAAATAGTGATGGCAGCCAGCCTGTTTTATACATTCCGGGCTCAAAGAAATTTGCTGAGCTAGTGCAAGATACTGGTGAGTTATACATTGATCATGCCTATATGGTAAAAAAAACACTCATCCAATGGGATAATGTTTTTCAAAGGTTTGTCGACTGGAAACCCTCTCCTAATCAGATAATCGAACTCAGTGATCCTGTCACCACTGCCACAGCATTCAGACCTTTAGGAACAAGTCACAAGGTCAGCTTCATGGAGATTAGGGGAAAAAAATATTTGGTTTTCACTCATTATCAATTGCCTCCTTTTAGTGATGATATCTATTCCTATGATGAAGAAAACGTTATAAAGATGAGAGAGCTATTCAGATCACTTAACTCTGTGTTAGTGGATTAATTGAAATAAATGGAAAAGTGAGGATCAATTTCTTGTCTGTTTTTTAAAGTAAAAAAATACAGTTTAGCAATTTCCTTTTCAATACAGAAATATCCGCTCGTGGCTCTAACCGGCCAGACACCCGCTTCGAAGGTCTGCGAAGAGCGAGGAGTGGAAATTGGTAACAGCATTCCCTGTGAATCAACGGCGAGTATGTAAGGTTAAGGTCACATCTTCTGATCACCGGTTAAGCACGACTTGTGCCCGGATTATAAAAATACCCCGTCCTGCATACCTGACATAAGATCATGGCAAATTCTCCGGTCAGATAACTGGCGAGATCACGCTTTATTGCTGGTTTTAAAACTTCATTTCAATGACGTCTTTGAAGGGGTCAATTTGGATAAAGAAAAGTAATGTACATTAAGGTGATTTTTTGTACATATGAGCGATGATAGGGGAACTTGACCACGTTGACAGGCAGCATTGAGTGAGTAACTGACTTCGAGTTATATGAATTATAAGGGATTCAAATGTTACTGGCACAACTTTCTGGGATGCATACAGTCACACTAAGTGTTTAAACAAGGTTCTGTACTATGGCTAACCCATCAGTTAAGTTTGTTTCCGATCTTTCGATTTCGCCCTGTCAGAGGCCACTTATTTCTTTGTTATGTTTTAAGGATAATTCATGAGTAATGGAGCACAATCATTTTTTAGTCAATTGCTAATTTCCATAATTTCTATATTGTTAGGGTCATTTCTTTTTGCTGGAGTTCTAGAGAGCTACAAAAAAGACCAAGGACTTCAAGAGGAGTTTATAAAGGATTACTTCAGGCCAATGATGGAATTACAAAGCTCTTGTTCATCTTCACACAATGAACTATTTCTAAAGTATGGGGAGTTATCTGGTTCTTATCAACTCATGTCTAATGAAATAGTACATATGACATTGACCCCTGATTCAAAATTAGGCCAATATTATGAAGCTATTCCAATGTCTATTATTAAAGAAAATACAGAGTTAAAAAAAGTAGTTAAAGATCTTGAAATAACGGTTAAAAAATGCAAGTCCAATTTATTCCTCAAATATGAAGAACTTGCATTAGTTACTGGTTCATACCCAGAGTTTAGGAATTTAGCAAAAAAATATACAAATGCGATTAACACCATCTATTCAGAAAGACAAAAAAAAGCTAAGGAAAATACAAAAAATACAGACCCTAATCAGCTAATGCCATTAATGCGGAAATTTATTGCTATGGATCTATCCACCAGTGAAAATAAATCCATGCTTGCATGTGAAATGGAGAGAATATCTAAAATAACAACACAGCATAGTTTAATAATGGCAGAGCATGAGGAGTTAATATTCAAGGAAGATAATGATTTCTTTCTAAGTCTTCATGATCTTTATGCAATAAAAATTAGTGAAAAGTATTCGGGTGGATTTATCAGTTGGGTATTTTAAAACATGATAACTCATCAACTACGACGCTTACTGCGTAGAACGCGTAAACCTGTGAAGGTTATTAATGTGTTAGGTAATCTCCACTCATGGCACACAGCAGACAAACACGTGACGCTGAGGGTCCGCTGAGAGCGAGGAGCGGAAATTCGCAGTTGTTCTCATAACTGATAAAGACATTACTTACATTTTTGTGTCTTAATAAACGCGGAACATGCCAAAGGTTCTTCACTTTATCCGGCCATTTCACTTTTTTGAGAGTGGCTTCCACTGCCTCATCAGCAAAGTTCTGAATCGAGGTGCTGATGTCCAGACTGGTTGATGAAGTTCGCCAAGCTTTCGGACACTGCTGATAGCTTTCAGGCTAACGTCGTCGTTAAGAATGTTCAGAAAGTCCATCTGGTCGATCTCAACCAAACGTGGAGCACATAATTAGCAACGATACCCACATCTTCATTGCGCTTCGTTTTGAGTTCGATGATTCTTTTTGGGATGACCGGTTTACGGGTACGGTACAGTTAGCAGTCTTGCCGCTGTATCCCGCTCGAATAGCCAGTCACTTGTGTAGGGTTTAAATCGACGAGGTGCTCACGACAGGAGATTTCTTGTTTGTCAGTGATGCCATTGTTCTTTATCAGGAAGGTGATGAGTGGAAGATATACTGTTTGTGATGAGCTGGATTAAAGATCATCATGTGGTGTCATTAACTTTTGGAATCTTATCCGCAATTTTATGGATTAAATCTGCCACAGCAAAAGTTGAACTAGGCAAAAAAATTGTCATGGTCACATATGAAGATCCCGAACTTAATGTAAATCTCCATGATTTCTTCGCCACCGCGCGGCTTCAATCTAAGTACAATTCATTTGCGGCATTGTCTGCGGCTGCAACAGCGCTATTCCAGATTCTTGGTTTGTAAAGCTGACCTGCCCCCATTGATTAATACCCTTTGGGGTTGGCAATGTCTGATCCTGGCTGTGAGTTCAACTGATGGATGCAACACATTGGTTAAAACGCTCTGCGGGTGATTCATAGTCTAGCGTTTTTCTCGGTCTTTCGTTGAGCTGTCTGGCAACGCTGTTTAGTCTTTGCTGGCTGTGAACCGATAAGTCAGTTCCCTTTGGAAAATATTGTCTGAGCAACCTGTTCGTATTTTCATTTGAGCCACGTTGCCAGGGATATTGAGGATCACAGAAGTAAATCTGGATGTCTGTTGCTACAGTAAACCGGGTGTGGCTGGTCATTTCAGCCCCCCGATCCCAGGTTAATGTTTTATAAAGCTCAACAGGTAATTCCCTGGCTTGCCTGATGAGTGCAGATATAACGGTTATGGTCTTGTTGTCCCTGATTTTGGCCAACATAACAAAGCGGGAATGGCGTTCTACGAGAGTGACAATATAGGAGTTTTTCGAGCCCTGGATCAGATCGCCTTCCCAGTGACCTGGTATGGCTCTGTCTGCGGCTTCAGGTGGCCTTTCTCTGATAGGTATCGCATCCGGGATTGACCCTAATCCTTTCCCTTTAAGCGATGACGTTCTGGATCTACGCACAACTCTTCCGCTTCTGAGGCATTGCTGTAGTTCTTTTTTTAATGCTCCCTAGGTTTGTATAAAAAGCGTTTTATAAATCGTTTCGTGTGACACATGCATTTCCTGATTATCCGGATAACAGCGTTTCAGCCAACCGGCGATTTGTTCCGGCGACCAGTCCTGATGCATCTTTTCTGCAATGAGTTTACACAATGTGGGGCTTTCAATTAGCTTGCAAGGTTTTGGTCTCAGAGCACTTTCCCACGCAGCTGTATCTGCTTTTGCTGCACGGTATTGTTTTGCACCTCCATGCCTCTTGATCTCGCGGCTAATCGTTGAGGGGGCTCTTGATAATTTGTCAGCGATATCCCTGATGCTACGTCTTGCTACCAATCCTCTGGATATCTCCTCTCTTTCATTAAGTGAAAGAGCCAGTCGGTGCCGCTTTCGAACAGGAGGACGATACCCACCAGTCTGGTGGATAGTCGGCATAATAGAAGAATGAAATCTGTCGAACATTCTGGCGATATCATGCAGGGAATCCCCTTGCTTATATCTGTCCCAGATAATCGCCTTTTGTTCTGGCGTATAGTGAATGCGAGTTCTTCGTTTCATGGCAACATCCCCCTTCTTTAAGGATAGCGTTGCATCGACACGTTGAACTCACAGCACATAGCGGTCATTCACATTAATACCCTGATGGCACCCTCTGGTTCCCCGGCGCTGCCGGGTCGTCAGCCCTGCTGCCTCAAATGAGGGCGAAAAAAGTGAAAGTGAATGGACTGATGAAGAGTTACCAGTTAAGACTGAGAAAGGCCTGCTTTGAGCGACAAGCGTACGTGTTCCTGACAAGATAAATAATAATGAAGAAAAAGACTAGATTGGGTTAAGGGCTCAAGCTAAAATTTAGGCAGGCATACATTTTTCTCTTTAAAATAATAAAAGAGATAACCCATTGTAAAAGGATTGCATAATGTTTGATTTTTCATTTATTAAAAATGATCTTTCTAATGAAACGATCAGTGTTCGTTGTGGAGAGGTTAATTTTTTTGTCGGTGGAAATGGAACAGGGAAATCATCCCTCGTTAATAAATTATATCGAGAATTCTCAGATGATAATTCCGTATACGTCGTTGCACATAGAAAAAATACATTCAATACGGATGTGGTTGATTTTAGTCACGCAGATTATGAAAATGCAATCATGAGAGTGTTAGGTGACTCTAAATCTGAAGAAAGTAGATATCGGACATATTGGGAGGATGAAAGGACTACGTTGCCAATAGTAAGATTAAAAAATAAATCAACATCCCACGCTGTCAAAAGTATGCAATATTTAAAAGCTGGCGGTAAATTAGAAGAACTTGTTCTTCACAACGAAATTGATATAGTTAATAATATCTTTAAAAATAGTGGGTTTAATCTTGAATTTATCATCGATGAAGAGTCAAAATTAATGGTAAATAATTTTAGCTATGAGCCAGCAAAAAAATATTCACTATCCCGAATGTCTGATGGGGAAAAAAGTGCATTAATTATCTGTTGTGAAATTTTATGTGCTAATGGTGGCGCACTTATTGTTCTTGATGAGCCTGAACGCCACTTACATAAACGAATAGTATCTCTTCTCTTATCAAATCTTATCGAGACTCGCAGAGATTGTGCTTTTGTCATATCAACACATGAATTGACATTACCTTCTTTTTTCAGAGATTCTACAGTTGTAAGTGTTAATAGCTGCATCTATGAAAATGACATGCCTACTCAATGGAGTGCAACTGTTATAAACAGATATGATGAGACATTGAATGGTTTAGCGGAACAAATAAAAGCTGACATTCTCGGTGCAAGAAATAATATGTTGTTTGTGGAAGGTACACAGTCAAGCCTGGATGCTGAGTTGTACGGTGCTTTATTTGATAATGTATCAGTAATATCAAAAGAAAAATGTGATCTTGTTGAACAGGCAGTTAAAGGTTTGAGAAACAATGCTGCTGCGCATTGGGTTAATGCTATTGGAATAATAGATAATGACAATAAGCTTCCATCACAAATAGAAAACTTAAACTCAAACTTTGTTTTCAGTCTTTCAGTACATTCAATTGAATCAATTTACTATCATCCTAAAATGATAAAGTGGGTGTTGAATTCTGTTAAGGATACTAATTTGACTTCTACTGTTGATGAATGTTTTGGTGAGGTTTGTGAAATTATACGTTCTGCTCTTGAAGATAAAAAAGAAAGTTTGTGTTGCCGAGCAATAGAGAAAAAAATCCGAGCAGAAGTAATATCTTCAATTCCAACGCAAAGAGACATTCGTGTAGGTGGGATCTATAATAAAGAAATTAATTTTTCTTCATTTTTAAATGATGAGATTATTTTTTTTGATAACTTAATGAATTCATCCGATTTTGACTCGCTCGTTGGTCGTTATCCAATCAGAGAAACGAACTTTCTGACTCCTGTTGCCAAACAATGTGGTTTTATAGATAAAAAAAGATATGAACTGAATGTTATTAGGGTTGTAAAAAATAATTCCGATGCCAGAAAGTTTGTGCTCTCTTTACTCGGCGGTGCCGCCGAGGCTCTCATTCAATAAGAAAAGAAGAGCTAATTAATTATTTAAAGTAACAGTCTTTTTTAAATAAAGGTTGTTGCATTATGAGCTGATATATTGGTCAAATCCCTTTCAATCTTTCTAATGTCCGCTTCTGGCACACAGCAGACAAACACGTGGCGCTGAAGGTCCGCTCCGAGCGAGGAGCAGACATTAGAACGTACCTGTTAATCTGGAAGCTGACAATATGCTGCTTTAAATGACGTTAGGCTTCTCTCTGCTCTGGTAGTGGTTATAGGAGCGTATTGAGAGTAGTTGTCTTTTAGAGGGGCAATACGTTATGCTCATTTCGCTCGTCATATCTTATATGATGTCAACATACACCATAAAATTTCTAACCGGTATTGAAGATGGAAAATTCAGA